>NZ_CP127162.1:877500-1498500 GCF_030263935.1 Paenibacillus polygoni
GGTAGAGCACCTGACTTTTAATCAGGGTGTCGAAGGTTCGAGCCCTTCATGGCTCACCATATATTTACATGCGCGTGTGGCGGAATTGGCAGACGCACTAGACTTAGGATCTAGCGTCTTTGACGTGGGGGTTCGAGTCCCTTCACGCGCATCCTTTAATTGCGGACGTGGCTCAGCGGTAGAGCATCGCCTTGCCAAGGCGAGGGTCGCGGGTTCGATTCCCGTCGTCCGCTTTTATATCATTTGCGCCCTTAGCTCAGCTGGATAGAGCGTTTGACTACGAATCAAAAGGCCGGGAGTTCGAATCTCTCAGGGCGCGCCATTAACTTCTTTTAAAATAAGAAACTAAAATAAGCCGGTGTGGCGGAATTGGCAGACGCGCGCGACTCAAAATCGTGAGGGAAACCGTGGGGGTTCGAGTCCCTTCACCGGCATAATATATATTACGGGATGTAGCTCAGCTTGGTAGAGCACCTGGTTTGGGACCAGGGGGTCGCATGTTCAAATCGTGTCATCCCGATACTTATACGCGGGTGTAGTTCAATGGTAGAACTTCAGCCTTCCAAGCTGATAGCGTGGGTTCGATTCCCATCACCCGCTTCATTCGTAAACCTTTTCGTGAAAGCGAAGGGGTTTTTATTATTTTTTCATTTATAAGAGAGTAAGGATGTATTCTCAGGTCTTTCTTTTACGGAAGGATCTTATGTTTTTGGGACCATCGTTACGACGGTCCGTAATACGGTTAGTAATTGTAACAAACAGTGTTAATAAAAGAATATCCGGATTAATGGTTGAACTGCGCCCCATTTGTTAGATAAGACTAACAAGAGAGGGCGTATTTTTTTTAGGTTGTTCAAATCTATATATGGTAAAATAAGGGCACCCTTTGGATTCTAGGAGTGAGGTAACCATGAAAGGACAAAGGGGAGAGAACTTTGGTATAATTCGGATTTCATATATTCTAGGAATCATGGCATCGTTGTCAATATTTTTATCTACTTTACTTAGCAATACGTTTTCAATTTATCTATAATCGCAAGCTTTAAAGCAGTTATTTTAGGAATCGAGGACAGTTCGTATTTAATGTGTTTGTATTTAATATAGTCATGTTATTTGTACTTGTTGTAGGGCTGTATTTTCTTTAGCTTTGTCATTTTGGAATATTGATTTTCTAATGAAGTGAGAGAGTAGGAGAATCTGTTGAGGAAATTATGGATTGTTGCTATTTGTAGCTTAACGCTGCTTACCGCTTGTTCTCAGAAAGATGATTCATTAGGAGAATATGAAAGTAACCTGGAAGAAGAAAAAACAAAATTTACGGAAATATTAAATGAAAAAGAAAAAAGATATAGGAATTAAATCAAACGATTCAGCAACTGAATACAAAGATCGATAATTATCATATAGAAAAGAAAACTATGCTTTTATAAGTAATATTTCAATGGAGTTTGTTCAAGCTCACACAACAGGAGATATAGAAAAGCTACGCCAATTGTTATTGGACGACATTATGCTTGAAGAAAAAGATAACAAGTTATACGCTAAAGATGCTAACGGTGATGAGTGGCTGTTATTTAATAATGAAAAAAAGATTCATCTCGATGATTGGGTAATCCAAGGGTATGAATATGATCCTAAATCAAATACATTTCAGATCTTTATTAGGGAATTTTACACCGACTTAAAGGGTGAACCTGAAATCCCTCCAACATTCCTACATTTAAGTTTTATAAAGTTTAACGAAGAGTGGAAGATTGCTGGTTTAGAATTTGACATATAGAAACTTATAAGTGTTTATTAGCCGCAAACTTGCAAAAGAGACCTTGTTGAGAGACTATTAAGAGACCTTAAGAAGGTCTTTTTTTATTATGGCTTTAGTCAGTTGAGTGTATGAAACGCGCAAAACAATAAACACACGCTATGAATTAAACCCTGAATGTTAGACATCAACTAATATTGAAGGTTCCATTTAATGGGCGGGTAGCCCTGATTTTTATATTGTATTTAATTCTCTATTATTAATTTAATTCTATCAAATCTTTATGTGGAATAATCAGTATCTATCTTTTGGTGAAAAGTGAATGAAAATGATATTTTTTAAAATTTTTATGTTATTTTAATGTTTTGTTTTATAAAACCTTTATATTTAATAGAGTGAGAAGGAAATCGCGAAGGGAGTTTTTAAAAATTGGATAATAAACCATTACAAAATGATAACGAAGAAGAAAAGAAAGATTCTTTAACTGAAGAACAGGAAACAGCAGTACAGCAAGAAACATCTCCAGAGACAGTAATGCAAGAGGAGAATGTGGAGACGTTAGCAGATGATCATTCTGAGGTTACTACAAAAGGAAAAAGCAGCTTAGTATGGATGATTGTATCAGGAGTTCTTGCTGTAATTCTTGTTATCGTACTAATCAAGCCTCCATTTGGGGGAGACAATGAAGCTGTGGCTTCAGTCAACGGTACTAAGATTACAAAGGACGACTTATATAGTGAATTGGTGACACTTGGTGGAACGTCCACACTTGATAATTTGATTACTATGGAACTTATTGACCAGGCGGCAGCGGAGGCCAACGTCTCTATTACAGAAGAAGATGTGAACGCTGAGATAGAAGCGCTCAAGACGCAATTTGGCGGTGAAGAAGCCCTAAATTCAGCTCTTGCCCAATCAGGCATGACACTTGATGACCTCAAGGAAAACACGGAAATTCAAGTGAAAATCCGCAAAATTTTAGAGCCGCAAACGAAGGTGACAGACGAAGATATTAGCACCTATTACGAAGAGAACAAAGATTCATTTGCTACTCCAGAGCAAGTAAGAGCTTCACATATCCTTGTAGCAACGAAGGAAGAAGCTGAAGCGATTAAGAAAGAGCTGGATGGAGGAGCAGACTTTGCAGCCTTGGCATCTGAGAAATCTACAGATACAGCTTCAGCAACGAATGGCGGAGATCTTGGATTCTTCGGTGAAGGTCAAATGGTAGAAGAGTTCGAGAAAGCAGCTTTCTCCTTGGAAATCAATGAGATCAGTGAACCAGTCAAGTCCGATCATGGTTACCATATTATTAAGAAAACAGATTATAAAGAAGCTGCAAATCCAACACTTGAAGATAAAAAAGAAGATATTCGCAAATTGCTAGTAGATCAACAAGTTAGCGAACTGTCTTCCACATGGTTGTCTGATCTGCGTTCCAATGCAAAGATAACCAATAAACTTGAAGAAACAAAGACTACTGAGTCTACTGATCCTACAGAAACGACAACAACCGAAACGACAACAACTGAATAAGCGACAGAAATTCGATGAAATAAGAAGAGAAGGCACCAATAAAATGGGTTGCCTTCTTTTTTTTGCTTATACCAGGATCGTTGTATACTTATCTTGCTATATTTTAAATGTGATAAAAAGTTCGGTGCGATTTCTTTTGATGTTAATGGATAAGAAATTATAACAATACCTAAAAAATAATGGTCAATCCGCTTTATTGTTAATGCAAGCTATTAGGCTTGCATATTTTTATGAACTTTGCAACGAATCGAATCGAATTTTACTTTTTGATAACCTTGAATTCTAAATTTAGGTTCTTTTTTTTTGCAGCTGATCAGGAAATTTTGAGTTTAATTAATTATTCCCTTGTCTGATTGTTGCTAATTATGACATGATATACCAAAAGAATCAGGGTTCTATAATTTGTATAAAGCTGAATTAGCGGACAGGGCTGTGCACGATCAATTCGGTGGAACTGATAACTTATGGGGGCATAGAATATGATTGAATTTAGGGAGATCGATAGAAATAATTTTTTTGATGTGATTAAGCTGGGTGTGGCAGATAGACAGAAAGAGTTTGTAGCGAATAATTTGTTTTCTCTGGCACAGGCTAAGGCATTTCCGGAGTGTATCTGTTTGTCGATCTATCACGATGACCTTTTAGTAGGGTTTACAATGTACTGTATAGATGATGAGGATCAGGAATACTGGATCTACCGTGTAATGATTGATGAGAAGTATCAGTCAAAAGGCTATGGCAAGGCTGCAATGGAGAAGCTAATCGACAGGATTAAAGAGGATGAAAAGCATGAGGTAATCTACATAAGCTTTGAACCAGATAATACTTGGGCAAAGATTTTATATGAGAAGTTAGGATTTGCAGCAGATGGTCGTATAATTGAGGGAGAAGTAGTTTACAAGCTGGAGTATTAATACGAGATGGAGATGCGAGCCTTGATAGATTATCAGGGTCTTTTTTGTTGTGATGAATGGTTTTAAAATCCCTTATCTTTAGCGGCATAGCAACGTATTAGGGGTCATTTTTAGAAGTAATGTACTTAAAGAGAATTTATATATTTAGTTCACTGTGTCCGTTTTCTAAGTTCACAACTGTTATATAGATAAACAAGCAGAAAGGGGGAGAGGGCACTGGAGCGAATGGAACAATACATAGCTGACGTGAAGGCTGGAGACATCGAGAAATTCAGTTATATTGTACATCAATATGAAAGGCAGATATTCATCTATTGCAGCCGGATTTTGAACAGCGAACAAGATGCGGAGGACGCGATCCAAGAGATTTTCTTTAAGGCGTACAAGTCGATTGATTCCTATAAACCGAAGTATAGTTTTAACTCCTGGCTGTACAAGATTGCTTATAACCACTGTATTAATATCCTCAGAAAAAGAAAAGTATATGAGAAGGCTAAGTCTCTGCTTTTTATGGAGGAGCGAAGCAAAACAAATACGGATGTTCATGAGCGAAGTATTTTTAGTCCTGCATTTGAAAAAGTATTTCTCAGTCTCAGTCATGCGGAACGGAGTCTACTTATTCTTCATGTATTTCACGAAAAAACCTATCAAGAAATATCGGAGATCACAGGAACCAGCTCAGAAGCTGTCCGAAAAAGAATCAGCAGAACAAAGATGAAAGTGAAAAAAACATGGATGGAGCGGGAGGATGAGGAGGAATGGACATTTTCACTAATGAAAACCAAAGCATAAGGCGGCATAGTGTCACGGACGAAGAAATTAGGCATATTTCGGTCGCCCCTCGTGTTATAGATCAGATCACGAACTCAACAATGAAGAAAAAAAGTAACCATAGATGGAAAACAGTGTCTTTGTTCCTTCTCTTCTGTGTGTGTATTGCTTCGGTAACAACCTATGCTGCCGAGGAATTTGCGAAAATCTATAATAAGAAGGGGAAAGTCGTCGTTGACACGTATCCTATGAAAGATCGTAACTATTATTCAAAAGAATCTAAACGGATAGAAAAATTGAAACCAGAAGCCAAACCCGGAGAACTCATAGCATATTTCCCCATAGAAACTGACTTGCAAGCCTATCTTGGCCCAACTAAAATTCTTTATGAGTATAAACCCATCCAATATTACGATATCAACGAGTTGTATAAGAAAGCAAAAAGTACAAATGCACCAGATCTGATATCCCCCTCCTATTTATCCAAAGGATACACGTTTCATTTTGCAACAATCTGGCCGAAATATCCTTCAGCTGGAGATGGAGAAGGTTCTGAATATGATAAGCTGCTTCAAAGGCTTAGTTCGAAGGCAATAGGAACCAACGAGAAAATCATCTCAGAGACTCTGCAGTGGAGTAAGGCCGGTAGCGTTCATCTCTACTTTTCTACAAAGAATGAACCAAACAGTCTAATAGTTATGGCTTCATATGGTCTAGGACTACAGGTACCTCAACCAGCTGGCGCGATAAGCAGGAAAATAAAGATAGATACACAGCAAGCACTAATTATGCATGATTCAAGTAATACTTACTTTAACACCAGAATCGCTTGGTATGATGAATCAACTTCCACAGCATACTTTATGGAAGATAATGCAAATATCGCTTTAAGTGAAGAAGAGATGGTGAAGATGGCGGGTCGTCTAATTCATGCAATATCAAAAAAAGAATAGATAAATAACTATAGCACTTTTTATAGAATAGGTAACTAACCATAGGGTTAGGATACTTGATTCTTGAGGGTGCTTTTTTGTGAGCAAATGGGAGCGGTTAGAGGGCCTTAGAAAAAAATAGGGACCAATTATAAGAAATATATTGAATTAATGGAAATGGTAGATTACAATAAACCCAACTAACATACTAGTATGACTAGTATTCAAAAGCAGCTGAAGTTAGTTTTGAGGCATTTCCGTATTTGCTTGTTCTTCAAGGGGCGTTTTGTAAAGAGTCTATTGAAAAAGCGGTGTTGTTTTAAAAGCTGTATTGTAAGCGCTTTTTTTAAATGAGTGGGTCCAAAGATACGTTATGTAATATGGAATGTGTCTATTGCAGAGACCTATTGATCTAATAGAAAAGGGGGATTTGAATCGCAGATTTAATAGAAGGGTTACTCATCGGGTGATGAGGATATTCATTCGTGAGCTCATTCGTGAGTTGAAACTTAGATTCTAAGAACCGTAATGACACCAGTCAGGGCCGAGCTTAAATGGATTGGAGTGAATGATGAACATGGATACGAAAACCGTAAGCAGTACACAGCCCCAAATAAAAATGGCACCTAAAAGCAAACTGCAAATGATAGGATCTCTTCTTCGCAAAGACTGGCAGCTATACTCCTTGCTTGTATTGCCTATTATCTACTTACTTATATTTAAATACGGTCCGATGATTGGAAATGTGATTGCGTTTCGCCGTTTTGTACCTGGAGGAAGTATCTTCGGAGAAAAATGGGTAGGACTGCATTATTTCCAGATGTTCATCCATGATCCGACATTCTGGCGAGTATTCACAAACACGATTATTCTAGGCGGACTTACGATGCTTCTTACTTTTCCGATGCCGATTATTTTTGCCCTTCTGCTTAATGAAGTGAAGAGCAAAAAGTTTAAGAAATTTGTGCAAACAGCATCTTACCTCCCACACTTTCTATCCATCGTTATCGTCGCAGGGATGATTCTGCAGTTGACTGCCACAAATGGTTCCATCAATGCATTAGTACAATTCTTCACAGGTGAGACGATTAACTTTATGCAACGTGCGGAGTGGTTCCGTACCATCTATATTACTTCTGAAATCTGGCAAGGCATGGGCTGGGGGGCCATACTCTATCTCGCAGCACTCACTACAATTGATGACTCCCTATATGAAGCAGCAAGAATTGACGGGGCGAATCGCTGGAAACAGACGTTGCATGTAACGATTCCAGGCATTTTACCAACGATCGTAACGCTGCTCATTCTAAATATGGGAAGTTTCCTTGCGGTAGGATTTGAGAAAATTCTCTTACTATACAACCCACTTATCTACGAAACTTCGGATGTGATATCCACTTATCTCTATCGTGTCGGAATTGGGTCTAGTAACTTCAGTTATGCAACAGCGATTGGTCTGTTTGAGTCCATTATCGGGTTAATCCTTGTTTTCTCGGTAAATGCCATCTCACGCAGACTGACAGAACGAAGCTTATGGTAAGGGGGAGTGAGATATGAAGGAATCCATGTCCTATAAAATATTCAAAACTTGCAACGCGGTCTTCTTACTATGTATTGTCTTTATCACTTTGTATCCCTTTCTCAATGTAGTCGCACAGTCGTTCAGCAGTGAAGCCTATATTAATTCGGGAAAGGTGAATCTCATTCCGAAAGGATTTAATATCGATACTTACAAGACCGTAGTAAAAGACAACATGTTCTGGACTAATTACAAAAACACCGTTGTTTATACTTTAGTGGGAACAGCTATTTCTATGTTTTTGTCTACGATTTTTGCCTACGCCTTATCTAAAAAAAGACTCATGGGGCGCAAGTTTCTAACGATGTTTGCCGTCTTCACTATGTTTTTTAATGGCGGACTGATTCCCAACTACGTACTGATTAACAGCCTTGGATTCAGTAATTCCATGTGGGCCCTTGTTATTCCAGGGGCAATCAGCATATATAACATGCTCATTATGAAATCTTTCTTTGAGAACATGCCGGAAGAATTAGAAGAAGCCGCAGCTATTGATGGACTAAGTACGTACGGGATTTTATTTCGTATCATTCTGCCACTTAGTAAAGCGGTTATGGCGACGATGGTTCTATTCTATGCCGTTGGGCACTGGAACTCCTGGTTTCCAGCCTTTCTGTACCTTGATCAAAAAGAAAAGTTCCCGGTTACGATTTACCTTCGGAATATGATTGCTGCTGCTACGGGAGGAACTTCGGCAGGAGCTACATCCGCTGATAATTTGACTCAAATTTCTGCTAACATCAAATCAGTCACCATGGTTTTGACGATTTTACCTATTTTAACGATTTATCCTTTTGTCCAAAAGTATTTTGTATCCGGTATCATGCTTGGATCGGTCAAGGGTTAACACCTAAGACATGACAAGATCGTTCAATCGTAAGTGAATCATCAAATTATGGGGGGCAACAAAATGAAGAAACCTTCTCTTCGCGTGATGGGAAAAACAGCACTTGCAGCTATACTCAGTCTATCACTGGCGGCTTGCAGTAATGGTATGGGCGGAAAAGAAGCAGAGATCCAAAATAAAGGAGCAATGGAATCCTACGCCGTAGGAGAAACCTTTAAAGCAACAGAACCTTTTAAACTATCGATTATGTATAGTGATCAGCCGCTTTATCCTTACAAAAAAGATTGGTTGTTATTTAAGAAAATCACAGAAATGACCGGTGTTACGCTGGATCCTGTTATTGTACCGATGAGTGATTATCCTCAAAAACGATCTTTGCTCATAAGTTCGGGTGATGCACCACTAGTTATTCCTAAAACATATCCAGGTGAAGAATCGGCTTTTGTCTCTTCTAATGCGATTCTGCCTGTCAGTGACTACATTGACTTGATGCCGAATTTCAAGGATAAAGTAGAGAAGTGGGGCCTTGATACGGAGCTAGAAGGTCTTCGCCAAGAAGACGGAAAATACTATGTTCTTCCGGGACTACACGAAGAAATTTGGCCAGATTATACGCTGATCGTGCGTACAGATATTTTGGAAAAACATAATCTTGCCATACCAAAGACGTGGGATGAACTGAAGACGGTTATGCAGGAGCTTAAAAAAGAGTACCCGGACTCTATCCCATTCTCGGATCGTTTTAAATTCCTAAGCACACTGAATGTTGCTTCAACTGGATTTGGAACGAAAGGCGGATGGGGATTTGGAAGCGGCCTGACTTACAAGCCGGAACAAGATGAGTTTGTATATACGGCGGCTACACAGGAGTATAAGGATATGCTGACTTATTTCCACGAGCTCGTAGCAGAAGGTCTATTGGATAAAGAAAGCTTTACTCAAGACGATGATCAGGCTATTCAAAAATTTATAAACGGGAAATCGTTTATTATTAATGGGAATTCTCAAACCGTTGTTCTGCACCGTAATGATATGAATAAAACGCTTGGTGAAGGTAAGTTCTCTGTTGCCAAAATTACGGTGCCTGGCGGGCCGGCAGGTCAGCTCATGTCTGGAGGAAGACTGGAGAACGGTGTCATGATCTCTGCAAAAGCAAAACAAAGTGAAAATTTCGAAGCGATTCTCCAGTTTATCGATTGGCTGTATTACAGCGATGAAGGTCAAGAGTTTGCGAAATGGGGAGTCGAAGGAGAGACATATACGAAAGAAAATGGGGTTCGTAAACTCGCTGATGATATTAACTTCAATGGTCTGAATCCAAAAGGTACAAAAGATTTACGTATTGATTATGGTTTCTCTGGTGGAGTATTCGCCTATGGCGGGACGACGGATTTGCTGCACTCTATGTTTAGTGAAGAAGAACTGAAGTTCCAAAATGACATGAAAGAAGTCAAAGAGGTCCTTCCAGCAGAACCTCCAATCCCGTATTCTATAGAAGAACGTGAGAGAGTTACACTCCTCAGTACACCGCTTAAAGATTATACAGATCAAAATACACTCAAATTTATTCTGGGTGACCGAGATTTATCCGAGTTTGATGCCTTTGTAAAAGAACTGGAAAGCCAAGGACTAACGCAGTATCTGGAACTTGCAAACAAAACATATAAAGAGTACAAAGAAGGAAAATAAGCTTTCCGTTATCAGAATTAATTCACAGAAGGTAAGGTGATCATTTGTCATTGACCGTTCAAGAAGTAATGGATGTGCTTCCTCTTGCATCTGGACCTGAAGGTTCTACGGTGGATGGGCTTATCACGGGGAATATGAAACAAAAGGTTCAGGGAGTGGCTGTTTCCTTTGTTGCTTCCCATGAGACGATTGAGAAAGCAGCACAGCTTGGAGCAAATCTTTTCATCACCCATGAAGGTGTGTTTTATGAACATCATGGGAGCAGAGCTGAAGAGCAGGAAATAAATGACCCTGTCATCTTAAGAAAAAAGGAACAGATTAAATCGCACCAAATGATCTTATATCGATATCATGACGGTCCGCATCAAGCGGTTCCCGATATCATCACGCATGGACTTCTACAAGCGTTAGACTGGGATACGTATCAACATAGCCATCTGAAGTATGCTTGTCTGGTTACCCTTCCTGAGCCGCTCAGCGTGCAGCAGATCGTTCAACATCTGAAAGATAGACTTGATCTTCCTTATGTTCGTTTTGCTGGAGACAGTGAACAAAAGTGTTGTGAAATTGCTCTTACTTCCGGTTATCGGGGCGGGGGTAATATCGCGCTTCCTTTATTCACGGAACAAAGAATCGATCTACTAATAGCTGGAGAAGGACCTGAGTGGGAAACACCCGAATATGTACAGGATGCAGTGAGTCAAGGAAGCCCGCAGTCACAAATCCTGATTGGTCATGCGGCTAGTGAAGAGCCGGGAATGAAGGCAGTTGCTCAGCAGATTCGAGATCATTTTCCGGATCTTCCGGTTTATTTTATACCCGCATCTCCCGTCATTAAGGTGCTGTGACATAGTAGCTAACTAGAGATAGATACAAGTATTGGAGAAGAAAGAGGGAACCATATGTCTACAGAACAGAAGCTCAAAGGGTCTACTCGGGCTTACTCTTATCATTATTTGAAAGATAAAATCATGCACTTGGAACTGGAACCGGGCAAGAAAATTTCCGAGAAAGAGATATCAGAGGAACTGAATGTCAGCCGGACTCCGGTACGCGAGGCTTTTATGAAACTGGCAGAAGAAGAGCTGCTAGATATTGTGCCGCAAAGTGGAAGCTCGGTATCCCTGATTAATCTGGCGCATGTGGAAGAAGGGAGGTTCATACGAGAGAAAATTGAGAGAGAGATTGTAGCTCTTGCATGTGAATCTTTTGATGAAGAATACAGGTTTCGGATGGAAACCAATATTGCTTTGCAGGACGTCTGCGCAGGCAGAAATAATGTCTACAAACTTTATGAGCTGGATGAAGAGTTCCATCAGATTTTGTTTGAGGGTACAGGAAAAGCACGAACATGGAAAATGCTGCAACAGCTCAACATTCATTTCAATCGGCTTCGTATGCTCAGATTATCCAAAGATTTGAACTGGGGCAATATTATTTCTCAGCACAAGGAAATCTATCAGCTGATTGTAGACAAAGAGACATCACAGGCTGTTCAAATCATGGAGGATCATTTGCGGCTCGCTGTAGTGGAACAAGATTTCTTGTTAGAGAAATATCCGCATTATTTTGTCTAATTGAATCCATTTCATAATCCATTCATTGGCTTTAAAAAAACTTTCAGAAATAGAGAGGATGAGTGACCTCATGACTGAGTTACAACAGCTTCCTTATTCTTCGGCCGACAAAGGTTGGTTACGATATGAGAAAAGACAGGATTTACCTTGTTTATCCACAATTGTAAGACATAGCTCCGCATCAGGAGAAGCAGCAGAGTCCGCCATACGGGAACTCCGTTATGCTATTCTCCAGATGACTGGAAATGAACCTGAACTAATAGCGACAGCGAACCTATCTGAGACTGCTGCTCATGGTCCGCATATTCAGCTTGCTATGGTTACTGCGGAAGATTTACCTGAAGCGTTACAGACAAAGGAACTTTCTCAGCATCTGGGAGAGGAAGGGTTTGCCCTGAGGTCACTGCCGCAAGAAGAAGGGGAAGCCGTATATATTATAGGAAAAACAGAGAAGGGATTGCTGTATGGTACGTTCCATCTGCTGCGACTTCTGCAGTCAGAGGGACAGACACTTCCTCAGCTGGATATTATCGAAAATCCGAAAAATCCGCTTCGTATGATGAACCACTGGGACAACATGGACGGTTCGATTGAACGAGGATATGCAGGACGGTCTATTTTTTTCAAAGATAATCAGTTTGTGCAAAATGATGAGCGGATTCGGGACTACGCAAGAATGATGGCTTCGATTGGGATTAATGGGATTTCTATTAATAATGTAAACGTCCATAAAGTAGAGACAAAGCTGATTACGTCCGAGTTTTTACCGGATGTAGCGAAAGTAGCGGGGATTTTTAGAGCGTACGGAATTAAATTATTCCTTAGTGTCAATTATGCGAGCCCGATTCAGCTTGGAGGACTTGAGACGGCTGATCCTCTTGATGAAAGAGTCGGTGCCTGGTGGAAGACAAAAGCGGAGGAAATATACGATGCAATACCAGATTTCGGCGGGTTTGTAGTCAAAGCAGATTCGGAGCATAGACCCGGACCCTTTACGTATGGAAGAACCCATGCAGATGGCTCGAATATGCTCGCTGAAGCACTGGAACCTTATGGCGGAATCGTGATTTGGCGCTGTTTTGTATATAACTGCCTGCAAGACTGGCGGGATCGAACAACAGACCGGGCAAGAGCAGCATACGATCATTTCAAACCGCTGGATGGACAGTTTAAAGATAATGTAATTTTGCAGATTAAGAATGGGCCGATGGATTTCCAAGTGCGTGAAGGGGTATCACCGCTGCTTGGTGCTATGCCAAATACGAATCAAATACTGGAATTCCAGATCACTCAGGAATATACGGGACAGCAAAGGCATCTCTGTTATTTAATTCCGCAGTGGAAAGAGATACTTGATTTTGATACATACGCCAAAGGTGCCAAATCCGAGATTAAGAAAGTAGTGTCTGGCGAACTGTATCCGTATGCACACAGCGGGATTTCAGCTGTAATTAATGTCGGAGATGATGAGAACTGGACAGGACATACGTTAGCCCAAGCGAATTTGTATGGGTATGGACGACTGACTTGGAATCCAGATCTGTCAGAACAACAGATCACCTCGGAGTGGATCCATCAGACATTTGGAAATGACCATGATGTTGTAGAACAGGTAAGCTCCATGCTTGCTGCGTCTTGGGGAATCTATGAAAGTTATACTTCTCCGCTTGGAGTAGGCTGGATGGTTAATCCAGAGCATCATTATGGTCCTAACGTGGATGGATATGAATACTCGGTCTGGGGTACGTATCATTTTGCCGATTGCGATGGAATTGGGGTGAATCGTACGGTAAAAGACGGTACAGGGTACACAGGTCAATATTTCCCGGAAAATGCCGAACGATATGAATCGCTTGTGACCTGCCCGGATAAGCTGTTGCTCTTCTTCCATCATGTGCCTTATACGCACAAGCTACATTCAGGAAGTACGGTAATTCAGCATATCTATGATACTCACTTTGCCGGAGTAGAAGGAGTAGAGAATCTTATTCAGCAGTGGAGCAGTCTGGAAGGGAAAATCGATGCGAAGCGTTATGCAGGTGTAATGGCACGACTTGAACATCAGCATAAGCATTCTAAAGAATGGCGAGATATTATTAATACGTATTTCTATCGTAAATCAGGGATTGCAGATGAACAGAACCGGACGATTTATTAGGGTTTGACTCTCCGGTACCTAAACGAAAAAAGCTGCTGAGGAGCCATTCCTCGGCAGCTTTTTTGAGTAATCTGAAAATAATAAATAATAAAGCATGAGTGCATTATTGCTATTTAGTTAGTATTTAGGAGGAGTGAACTTTATCGTTCATTCTTGCGATTCCTTGTGTGGATTTATTAATGAATTGGAGTGTATGGTGCTTGCATTCCGATGAAGGTAAGGCATTTATTGCTTCGATCGATTTAGCTAGTGATAACTTCTGGCGAAATAAAATAGAGTGTATTTCTTTTATGATCTTCACTTCATCCCTGGATACTCCCTCATTCCTTAACCCGATAATATTTACACCACATATATCTCCGCGTTCACCGTTAGCAAAAGAGTAAGGTACAATATCTTGGGAAACACCGCTCATCCCACCGACCATGGAAAGCTTACCAATTTTACAGAACTGAAGGATACAAACCTGGCCGCCAATAAATACACAATCTTCAATCTCCACGTGTCCCGCTAATTGAGCGCTATTAGCAATGACAATGTGATTACCAAGTATTGCATCGTGCCCGATGTGAACGTAATTCATAAGAAGATTGCCATCTCCTACACGTGTTATCCCATCGCTTTTGTGTGTTCCTTTGCTAATTGTTACATACTCCCTTATTGTGTTGTTATCACCAATAATCAGGCGATCTCCACCGTTTTTACATGATTTATCTTGCGGGACTGCACCAATGATAGCACCTTGAAATATCTGATTATTCTTCCCTAATTGTGTGTGTGAACCAATATGAACATGGCTCCCAATCTGGCATCCATCTCCGATTTTGACTCCTTCTTCTATAATGCTGAATGGGCCAATTGTAACATTCTCTCCGATTACCGCTGTTGGATGAATAATAGCTGTCGCATGAATAGCGAGCGTTGAACTGAACATGTTTATCCCTCATATCTTAAGTGATTTATAAATCTATCATTTTATGTCGAATTATGGTTGTTTTAAGAAGTAATAAGAAGGAAATTCTGTTTGTTTCTCCTTATCTGGACGAGCTGAGTGCACTGTTATTGCCTCTGTTATCTGTTTAACAATGAACTAATCTTACACGCTCATCAGCAAGTTATTATCCAGAAAATTTCCATATTTTCTATAATTCGAGGTTTTTTCTGCATCTCCTTCTTATCAATTTATTTGAACGCTGAATCACATTGTTTGATATTTTATAATAAGTGAATTACTCTCATAACTCATTAAAGCAACTAAAGATATGTTGAAAAATGATTTTAGTGCTACAAAATAAATACAAGGTCCGTCTTATAGATAGCTGCAGCTGAAAGGAGACGAATAACGCATGGAAGGACCAGAAATTGATATTTTCCGCACCGTGTTTGAAGAGCATTATCCGATCGTGAGACGTAAACTCGTTGCACTGGTTCAGGATGAAGCCGCGGCGGAAGATCTTGCGCAAGAAGTTTTTATCAGGTTATACCGTAATCCGCCTGATGATCCGGCTGCAATGGGTGCATGGTTACATCGTGTACTGACTCGCATCGGATATGACTATATAAGTAAACAAATTAGAGAGCGAAAATTAAAAGATAAACAGGAGCAACATTATGATATGGGGCAGCAGATAGCCTCCGGAGAGGAAATAGTTCTTAGGCGCATGGACCAAGAAGAAGTTCGGAAGTGGATGGAAGAGCTGCCTGAACGAGATCGTAAGGTGCTGATGCTAAAATACTCCGGTTACAGCTACGCTGAAATTGCCGAGGAACTGAATATAAGACCGCCACTTGTCGGCTCCATGCTAAGCCGCGCAACGAATAAATTGAAACGGAAAGTACTAAGAAAATCGGTGACTTAGGATCTTCGCCTCACGAGAATATGGAATGATAAGGAGTTGAATGAATCCATGACCTCTATAAAAGATAACAACGAAAATGAACGGATAGATGAAGCATGGCAAAAGCTCACATCCAAGCTCCAGAAAGAGGAGATGAGCCCCAAATGGGCAGCTTGGGCGTCGAGCCAACTGGATATGAAGAAATCAGAAGAGCTAGAAATAGATCAAACAAATCGAGTTTCCACAAATACATTCAAAGGAGAGATGAGAGAAATGAAGATAAATGAAGATAATAAGAACTTAATGAATAAGAATCAAGACAATAAGCCAAAGAGGAAGAAATCAAAGAGACATCCTGCTAAAAAGTGGATCAGCATCGCAGCTGCTGCAGCGATTGCCGGCGTGATGGTAGCAACACCTATTGGTGATAAAGCACTTGCTGCGATCCTTAATCAGTTCCGGATGGAGGAAGTCACATCGGTAGATGAAGGGGAACTGATGAACTTGTTCAACACGATCTCAGAAGGAGCCGGGGAGCAAGAGTTTATAAATAAGTATGGAACCTTTACGAGTGAATCTGGGGAGTACTTCAAAACGGAGAATAAGACAGCAGAGCAGATCGCGAATATGATCGGGTTACAGGCCGTAACTGATGAATTGATTGATCCGAAGCATTCTGGAATTGCGAACAGTTCACAGACGATAACGATGAAGCTGGATATACCTAAAGTGAATGCAACGATGAAACGACTGGGAGCAGATGATCTTATGCCAAAATCACTAGATGGTCAGGTCATTACATTCGAGGTCCCGGCAACGCTATATCAGATCTATCAAACAGATGACAATGAAAAAAGCGCATCTCTATATCAACAAAAAATTCCGACAGTTAACGTAGACTCTTCTGTGGCAATTGAAGATGCAGTAAAAGCAGTGCTGAACTTTCCACTATTGCCAGATCGAATGAAGTCAGCAATCCAAACGGAACAGATATTGAACGGAAAACTGCCGATTCCAGTAATTACTAATGGTACTGTTGAGAAAATAAGTGTTGATGGCAATTCTGTCATTTTAGAACAGAATAGTGACAATTACTATGGAGAATCAGGTAAAGAAGAGATTGTTAATTATACGGCTACATGGACTAAAAATGATGTGGTGTATCGCTTGAAGGGGTACACTTTGTTCGATACAAAAGAGAAAATGATCGAAGAAATCAAGGAGCTGATGAACCAGTGACAGCAGCTATTCATACCGAAGGATTGACGAAAGAGTTCGATAATGGTCGTGGTTGCCGTGATGTATCGATCACCGTTCAGAAAGGGGAAGCCTTTGGCTTCCTCGGCCCGAATGGAGCAGGGAAGAGCACTTTTGTGAAAATGCTGGTTGGTCTGATTCATCCTACAGAGGGAACGGCAACCATCTTTGGACATCCGATTCATAGTCTGGAAGCGAAGAAGCGGATTGGTTACTTGCCGGAGTTATTCAGGTATCAAGAATGGCTGACAGGAGAAGAGGTAATTAAACTTCATGCAAAACTATGCGGAGTAGATACAAAAACAGCCAAAGAGCGAATTCCAAAATTGCTTGATGAGGTAGGACTTGGCAGCCGGGGAAAAGGCAAGATTAAGAACTATTCTAAAGGGATGCAGCAACGTCTTGGACTTGCGGCAGCGCTTGTTAGTGATCCGGATATTATCTTTCTGGACGAACCTTCTTCAGCCCTTGATCCTGTTGGGCGTAAAGAGGTTCGCTCTATTCTGATGAAATTGAAAGCAGAAGGTAAGACCATCTTCTTGAACTCCCACATGCTTGAGGATGTAGAAGCGGTATGTGACCAGATTGCACTACTTAATAATGGGGAGATTCTACGTACGGGCGATGTAGGAAATGTCCTTCAGCAAAAAGTAACCTATCGCTTTAAAGTAAGCGGGTATACACCGCTTGTTAGAACTTGGCTTCAGGATGAAACGGGTTTTGAATTTGAAGTAGAAACGGTACATAAGCCGGATTCTTCTACTAATACAGCGCAGCAAGAACTTGTTATTTCAGGACATGATACGGTCTGGCTCAAAGCCGAATTACAGAATGAAGAACAGGCGGGATGGATTAATTCATTACTCATTGAACAAGGGCTTACGCTTTATGAAGTTGGGAAAGAGAGTGGTAAATTGGAAGACTGGTTCTTAACGGCAGTGAAGGGGCTTAGTCATCGGGGGGAACGAGACGTATGATGCTCATTATGCAGATGACCTGGAAAGAGATGATTCGTAAGCGGGTTATGGTGCTCGCTATGATTCTTACGATACTATTCCTCATTGCTTACTGGTTTATTGCGGATGCTGTCGCAGGAAGTGAGAGCTTTGGGATGTTTTCGGATGACAATTCTATCATTACTAACTATACGACGGGAGTTCTCATGATGATGATCGGCTTCTTCTTTGCTGGTTTTGTCATTGCGCTGCTCTCCATCTTTAGCTCATTCTCTTCGATCGCTGGGGAAGCGGAGCAAGGAGTCATGCAGGCGCTGCTTACACGTCCGATATCAAGAACACAGTTTTATATTGGGCGGTGGCTCGGATTTGTCACGTTGCTCTGCTGTTATACGCTGATTTTATATACAGCAATTATGGTCATTACGGATATCCATGCAGCAATCCCTAAAGACTTTATGGTTCATGTTAAGGCACTGCTCTTGCTTGCGCTCATTATTGTTCTGCTCGTTTCACTTACGATGCTCGGTTCTACTAAATTTTCATCGCTCGGAAACGGTGTGTTTATAACCATGTTATTTGGAGCAGGCTGGCTTGGCGGTATGCTGGAGAAGGTGCAGAAGATCGGGATTTTTGAGGCCTTTGGCGCAGAAGAAATCGGTAATACGCTGTCTAATATTTCGGGACTCATGTCCATCATTATGCCAGTGGATGCGTTGCAGCGAAAAATGATGCATGGACTCATCGGTCTTGATGAACTAGGCAGTATCGTTAATGTAAGCCATATGATATCCGGATTTTTCATCGGAGATGTTCCATCGGGCACCTTTGTGATCTATGCGATGCTATATGCTGCCATTGCTTTTGTATGGGGAGTCCTGCGATTCCGCAAGAAGGATTTATAAGGATATAATTTTAATTTCAATTAAGAATATTTACAGTTAAAGAAACTATAATTGATTTGAAATGATCGTAATAAAATCAATAATAAAATCAATAATTAAATGAATAAGACCATCGGGACAAAGAAGGAAGGCTGCTGCTTTGATCTCTTCTGCGCAGATTTTAAAGCTCTGATACTAGCGCAGGAAGAGATATTATGAAAAGCAGGAGACAACTTTGACCCGGTGGTTTTTTGTATATTTTAAAGTTCTATGCCGTAAATTTCTGCCTGTATAAATTAATTGTATTTCCCTTCCATATTTGGTATGATAGTGGCCTTCTCGCATTTCACCTTGTCTGAAGTAGACGCACGGCTGGCGTCTCAACCAAGCTTATCGGAGGTGTATTCATTGCTCTATTTCACTCTGGCCCGTAAGGCCTATGCAAGAAACTTGCAGTATCGCGGTGCACATATGGTGCACAATGTCGCAAGTGCTTTATTCGGTTATCTGTACGCCTGTATCTGGATTGGAATTGGGGAAGGGCGCTCTCTTGGAGAATACGGAACGCAGGGGATGGTCAGTTACATTGCATTTACGCAAGCATCTCTTTGGGTAACGTCTTTTCTTACGAATGGCCTGGGGATCCCGGAGTCTGTAAGAACAGGTCATATCTCTATGGATCTGATGAGGCCTGTCCATCTTTTTACACATCTCATGTCTAGAGAATGGGGGCAGATTCTCTATCAGTTTCTGTACAAGTCCATTCCTATCTATCTCGTGTATCTCATTGCCTTCAAGCTTAGGCTGCCAGAGAACGGAATGACGTATGTCTTAACCACGGCAAGTTTGTTCGGAGCTACTTACATGGGAATCTGTATCAACTATCTCATTGGAGTCACTGCGATGTGGACCACCGAATCAAGCTGGCTGCAATGGGCTAACCATGCACTTATTAATTTACTTGCGGGATTTTTCATCCCTATTGAATGGCTGCCTAAGATTCTCCAAACGATTGCCTGGTGGTCGCCCTATCCGTATCTTCTGTATGTACCGACTCGCATTTACCTTGGTTATGAGGATGGCTCTCTACTATTAGGAACCATGGTGTGGATGCTGCTGCTCACGCTGATTTGTTTTCTTGCTACCTACTATCTTCGCAGAAAAGTGGAGGTGCAGGGAGGATGAACACAAATACGGAGACACATTCATCACAAAAACATACCACTTTCTATCCACTTCGCACCTACTTAGAACTTTACGTATTACTGATCCGCACGAGCATTAAAAGTTCCATGCAATACAAACTCAATTTCTTTCTCGGTTCTTTTCTCGCCGCTTTTATTCAAATTGCTGAATTTCTGATGATTGCGATTGTGCTTCATCGGTTTGGAGCCATTCAAGGCTGGAATATCTATGAGGTTGGTTATCTATTTTCCATCATGACTTTATCAAAAACGGTGTACCGCTCCATTGCGAACGAAGTACATCATCTTGAAAAATATTTAGTCAGCGGAGATATGGACCAGCTGCTAACAAGACCGCTGCCCGTTCTTTTCACTCTACTGCCGCAGCGCTTTCGTATCATGCTCGGGGAGTGGCTGCAGGGAGGGTTTGTCTTTGGTTGGTCTATTCATGGAATGATGAATAGCGGTCAGATTGGATGGATTGCTGTACCTCAGTCATTATTTGTGATCTTGACGGGGGCCGTTCTTTTATTTTCCATTGGCCTTGCTACTGCGACTATTGGATTCTGGACGACAAGAATCAGCGAACTCCAGACATTTACGGAAGATGCAGCGGGTACGGCAGCAAGATTTCCACTCTCCCTTTATCCGAAATGGCTTGCCGGAATGCTCCTTTTTGTGCTGCCAGTAGGTCTAGTCAATTATGTACCTGCTCTTTATATCTTGAGAGGGGAATGGGGGCCGTGGATTTTTCTCATCATTCTATTGGCAGCGATAGGCTTTCTCACCCTCAGCCTGCGGTTTTGGAAATTTGGCATGACAAAATATCAGAGTACAGGTAGCTAAGGAGGCGTCGGGTATGATCGAAGTACAAGGCTTACATAAGGAGTTCAAAACGCCTGTCGTGAAAGACGGGAGTTTTGCGGGACTCCGCGCTTTATTTTCTAGAGAATACACGGTCAAACAAGCCGTTCAGAATATCAGTTTCCGGATTGAACCTGGAGAATTTGTAGGTTACATCGGGCCGAATGGTGCAGGAAAATCGACGACGATAAAAATGTTAGCAGGTATCCTTCATCCGAGTTCAGGAAACGTACGAGTAAATGGAATGGATCCGCATCAGCAGCGAAGACAAGTCGTAAGACGGCTTGGAGTGGTGTTTGGTCAGCGCAGTCAGTTGTGGTGGGACCTTCCGGTAAAAGACAGTTATGATATCCTCGCCAAAATGTACCGTGTGGATGATAAGGATAAACACGAACGGCTGGAAGAGTTTGCAGCTATTCTAGACCTGAAAGAATTCTGGGATACACCTGTACGCAAATTGTCGCTTGGACAGCGGATGCGTGCCGATCTAGGTGCAGCGATGCTTCATAATCCGGATATTCTGTTCCTTGATGAACCAACGATCGGGCTTGATGTGAATGCGAAGCGCAATATCCGCTCATTTTTGAAACTGTTGAACAAAGATTTCGGAAAAACGATTCTGCTGACAACCCATGACATGGATGATATCGAACAGCTATGCAGCAGAGTAATGGTCATTAATCATGGACAGCTTACTTATGATGGTACGGTGAAGTCTCTAAGGGAGAATATCGGTCTGCCTACTATTATAAAAGTATCGTATCTTGAGAATATCAAGAGTTCAAATGTTGCTAAATTTCATCACGAAGCGGTCAAGGTCATAGACCATACAGAGCGAACGATTACGGTAGAAGCCAATCGGAACCGCATTGGTACGATGCAAATCCTGGCTCAGCTTGGCGAATGGGGTGAACTTGCAGACGTAGAGATGCAGGAACCTGATTTTGAAGATGTGATTCATAAAGTATATTAGGTTCTACTGGAAGGTCATTTCCCGCCGTGGGAGTGGCCTTTTGTTGTTAATGAAGAAGTATTTTAAATGTATTTCTAAAAAGAAATGATGTTAAAGGCTTGCTTTTTTAACCGTTTTTTAAGACGATACTAGTAGAGTGGAATCCGCTTACATAAAAGATAAGATTTATATTTTATTACCTAGATAACGTAGGTGAAAGGTGTTCTAAAACGTTTTTAGCCTTTCTGTAATATCAATAGTGATTATGCTTGGAGGAGACGATATGTATTTAACGTATAACCGTCCAGCTAAGGAATGGACCGAAGCATTGCCGATTGGAAACGGAAGAATAGGGGCGATGGTGTTTGGGCGTGTGGAGCAAGAACGTTTACAGCTAAATGAAGATACATTATGGTCAGGTCCACCCAAGGATTGGAACAATCCGCGTGCCAAAGAAGTGCTTCCGAAGGTGAGACAACTTATTAAGGAAGAGAAATATGCGGAAGCAGACAAGCTAACGAAGGAAATGCTCGGAGCTTACACACAGTCTTATCTGCCTTTTGGAGATTTACAGATTACGTTTGATCATGGAGATATCACGTCCGATTATAACCGGAGACTGGATCTAACGGATGGAATAACAAAAACGAAATATCGTATCGCAGATACAACATACACACGGGAAATCTTTGTGTCTCATCCTGATCAGGTTATCGTTATTCACCTAGAAGCAAGTGTACCGGGAAGATTGTCTTTCCATGCGAGTCATAGCAGTCTTCTTCGTCATGAAACAGAGGCTGAAGAGAACCAGGCGATTATCAAAGGATACGCGCCCGAGATTGTGAATCCAAGTTATTACCCTGCAGATGATCCCATTCGTTATGGCAAATCAGGTGAGACGGATGCCATGCGTTTTGAAGGGAGACTCGCGATTCAGCATAAAGGAGGAAGTGCACGAGCGCAGGCTACTGGAATCAGGGTAGAAGGTGCAGATCAGGCGACTCTTTATTTTAGTTGTGCGACAAGCTTTAACGGTTATGACCGCTCTCCGGGAAAAGAAGGCAAAGATGAGTCTCTCCATGCACGAAATGATCTGGAAAAAGCCCTTGCGTATGAATATGAAGACCTGCGGAATCGTCACGTAGAAGATTATCAGGAGCTGTATAATCGGGTATCACTTGATCTGGGTCCAGCTTTGGAGTCAGAAGATCTGCCTACCGATGAGCGTATCGTAAAATATGGCGGGAAAGACCCGTATTTGGTTCAGCTTTTATTTCAATATGGCCGTTATTTACTGATATCAAGCTCGCGTCCAGGAACACAACCAGCCAATCTGCAAGGAATCTGGAATCACGAAACGAGAGCACCATGGAGCAGTAATTATACGCTGAACATCAATGCAGAAATGAATTATTGGCCAGCTGAAACAGCGAATTTATCCGAGTGCCATGAACCTCTAATCGATCTGATTACCAGACTTTCCGTTAATGGTAAGAAGACAGCAGAGATTAACTATGGCGCATGCGGATGGGTAGCTCACCATAATTCTGACCTATGGGGACAGACTGGACCGGTGGGTGCTTTTGGACATGGAGATCCGATATGGGCATTATGGCAGATGGGCGGAGTATGGCTGTGCCAGCATTTATATGAACATTATGTATTTACACAAGACACCGATTTCCTTAAAAATAAAGCGTATCCGATCATGAAGGAAGCGGCTTTGTTCTGTCTGGATTGGCTTATTCAAGGAGAGGATGGTTCTTGGTATACGGCACCTTCGACCTCCCCGGAGCATCGCTTCCGCGTGAATGGGGAACTACATCAGGTGACTACGACAGCGACAATGGACTTGGCTTTGATCCATGATCTATTCACGAATCTTATCGAAGTGACTGCTGTTCTCGGTGAAGATGAGGATTTTGCAAAAGAGCTCCAGCAGCGTAGAGATGAACTTCCTCCACTGCAGATTGGGAAGTATGGACAGCTGCAGGAATGGCTTCATGACTATGAAGACGAAGATGTTCACCATAGGCATGTGTCTCATCTTTTCGGTGTATACCCAGGGCGCCAGCTGACAGCAAAAGATACACCGAAGCTCATGGAGGCTGCGAAAGTATCTTTGCAGCGGCGCGGTGATGGAGGGACGGGCTGGAGTCTCGGCTGGAAAGTCGGACTGTGGGCACGTTTCAAAGATGGAAACCGGGCGCATCGCCTTATATCAAATCTGCTGCAGCTTGTAAGGGACGGTTCTGAACGCTATGAAAGCGGCGGCGTGTATCCGAACATGTTCGACGCACATCCGCCATTCCAAATTGATGGAAACTTTGCAGCAACATCAGGAATTATTGAGCTTCTTCTTCAGTCCCATCTAGGATATATTGAACTTTTGCCGGCACTTCCAGATGCTTGGGCGACAGGAAGTGTTCGCGGACTTCGCGCACGCGGAGGATACGAAGTTGCTATTTCGTGGACTGAAGGTAAGCTGAAAGAAGCAGAAATAAAGCCCGATCAATCCGGGACTTGTACCATTTGTATAGAAGGAATAAATACAGGAGTTCTTATTGTGAGAACAGCTGGCGGGTTGGAGGTAAGCACCACTGACCTGGGGAACGGACTTATTTCCTTCCTTGTAGAGGCAAAACAAAGCTATATTGTGACGGTGCAAAAAGGGGAGAAGGAATAGAAAGAACGTGATGTGATGACACGGATAATTAAAATGATGACACGGATATGGATAGAGAATCAGAGCAATTCTGAATCTCTATCCTTTTTTGTTTTTGTATAAACTACGCAATTAATAATACGATCTTGAAAAAAATGTCTGTCATTCCAGGAGATTATATGATAAATTGTCTTCTTCTTTTGTACAAAATTACCAATAAGATAGGAGGATTATATAATATATGAAAAAAAGGGTAACTGTCTTTGTACTCATATTTCTTTGTCTACTATTAATCGCCTTGCTAATTAACAAAAATAAGGCGGATAACGAGTCGGAATCAAAATATTACTTGAGTTTTGTTTCAAGCGTCCAGACCTTGGATCGTAGTTTGGATCTAATTCAAGAGGATCAAGAACCTGATAAAATTGCTGAAGGTATGTTTGATGTTTATACATCTTTCGTTTTTTCAAGCTTTCGCTTGGATCTTTTTAAAAGTAATGCTCCTCGATCTATTGATTTAGATATACTTGCTAACGACTTTTTATTACTAAGGACTCGATATGAACCACTCGTAAGAAATCAGATAACAAACAAAGATGATTTTAATTTTGAAGATCATGCCAAATTCAAAAGCCAAATTCATCTATTTGTAAACGAATTACCTGAAAAATATGAGAATTCTAAGGAATTTGTTGAAAAGCTTAATAAGGCCTCAGAGCATATCAAACCATTAATAAGTTAGTAATTAAGAATTATAGAGAATTATAGGGAATTTCCTATAGCTATCTTACTGTTTGCAAAAAAAATTACTGCACTTCATCCAATAGATATCATATAACGGATGAAGTGCAGTTTTTATATGGCTAAATTAAAGTGGAAACAGTTCGCATAAACTACGAGCGAATAGCTGTGGTGTTATCTTTTCCTTAAAGTGAGGTATAAAGGAACGGTAGCTTATCTCCCTGCTCTATAAAAATAATAGAAGAGGCCGATCGCGTAAGGGACAGAATGGGGATGAAGAAGCAGAGCGTTTGTATTTGGAGCTGGATGGTTACATCTAGAGGGACTACATGAGAATTCAGCTCCAACGATGATCGGAACTCCCATCTGTTCACTGGAGCATTTGAGCTCCACCGCTATCGGAACTCCCATCTGTTCACTGGAGCATTTGAGCTCCACCGCTATCGGAACTCCCATCTGTTCACTGGAGCATTTGAGCTCCACCGCTATCGGAACTCCCATCTGTTCACTGGAGCATTTGAGCTCCACCGCTATCGGAATTCACACCTGTCACTGGAACATTCGAGCTTCAACGACGATCAGAATCCCTATCTGCCACTGGAGTACTACAGCTTTTCATTCCCTCTTGGCAGCTTCCCTTATTTTGTGATATGATAGTTTCACCTTAGTAACATGGTAGCGAACTAAAGCGTTTTGAGATAGATACAACGGAGGGAAACAACATGAAAAAGTCACTATGGATTACACTGAGTTTAAGTTTAATGGTTGTTATTCTTGCAGCTTGCGGAAGTGATACAAGTGGAAGCGGGGCAGATAAGATTGTCATTGGTATTGACGATAAGTTTGCCCCGCTGGGATTTAGGGATGAGAAGAATGAGATTGTTGGATTCGATATAGATTATGCGAGAGCAGCAGTCGAAAAAATGGGTAAAGAAGTAGAGTTCCAACCCATCGACTGGTCTTCCAAAGAATCAGAGCTGAACAGCGGACGTATTGATCTGATCTGGAACGGCTATACGATTACAGAGGATCGCAAAGATAAAGTACTGTTTACGAAGCCTTATCTTAAAAATAGTCAGGTTGTCGTAACGCTGGCTGACTCACAACTTACAACACTTGCTGATCTTGCCGGGAAAAAAGTAGGGCTGCAAAATCTTTCTTCTGCATCCGATGCACTGAGTGAGAATCCAATCAAAGATCAGATCAAGAGTATATCCGAATTCCCCGATAATGTACTTGCTCTAAGTGATCTGAAGAGCGGTCGCCTCGATGCGGTTGTCATTGATGAAGTGGTAGCTGACTATTATATGTCTCTTGAAGAAGGAACGTATAAAATCTTGGATGAAACGTTGTCTCCAGAGGAATACGGAATCGGTGTGAAGAAGGGGAATGAAGAACTGCTGACAAGTCTGCAAACCGCAATAGACGAATTGATTGAAGAAGGAACAGCTACTACGATTTCGGAAAAATGGTTTGGAGAAGATAAGGTGCTTCGCTAAGCCTAGCTGACTCATATATAACACTGAATACAATCATATTAGAACTGATGTAAGAAATTCATTTAATAGGATTGAAAACCGGGAGTTTCTTATCCGGTTTTCTTTTTACTTAGGAGCCTGAGAAATATGACACTAGATTATCTTTGGAGTATTACACTTCCGATGCTCGAAGGTGCACGGACAACACTTTTACTATTTTTCGCAGCAATTATCTTGTCTATTCCGCTTGGATTTTTATTTACCCTGATGGCAAACAGTAAGTTTAAGCCGTTGTCTGCTTTTGCACATACGTACATTTATGTGATGCGAGGCACACCGCTGCTATTGCAATTATTGTTCTTCTGTTATGGACTACCTATGCTGCCTGTTATAGGGGAGCATCTCGTGATGGATCGTGCAGTTGCAGCAGGACTAGCGTTTATACTTAACTATGCTGCTTATTTTGCGGAAATTTTCAGAGGCGGCTTGCTGTCAATCGACAAGGGACAATATGAAGCTTCGCAGGTCCTTGGACTGAATAAATTTCAGACGTTAACCAAAGTTATCTTACCGCAGATGATTCGAGTTGTTCTTCCATCTACAGCAAATGAATCAATCACACTCGTGAAAGATACAGCATTATTGTACGCCGTAGCTGTACCGGAAGTACTTCATTTTGCACAAACGGCAGTGAACAGAGACGCAACGATCGTACCTTTTGCCATTGCCGCCATTATCTATTTATTAATGACACTTGTGCTGACGCTGATCTTCAAGGCGCTGGAGAGAAAGTACAAATTTGAATAAACAACAAAGGGATGTCTTGTAATGACAAATATGATAGAAGTGACAAATCTACAAAAATCGTTTGGTGATTTGCATGTGTTAAAGAAGATAGATTTTAATGTGAAGCCGGGAGAAGTAGTGGCTGTAATAGGCCCTTCGGGTTCTGGAAAAAGTACAATGCTTCGCAGCTTAGTGAATCTGGAACAGGTTAATGGAGGAAGCATTCGCATCGGTGGCGAAGCCATTGTATCGGATGGAAAGTATGTGAGTACGGCGGAAATCAAACGGATTACGGCTCGCATGGGCATGGTATTTCAGCACTTTAACCTGTTCCCACACTTAACAGTCAATGAGAATTTGGAGCTTGCTCCGAAAGTGGTGAAAAAAGAAAGCAAAGCAGCATTAAAGCCGCGGATGGCTGATCTGCTTGCGAAAGTGGGTCTTTCGGATAAAGGGGATGCGTATCCTGCTAATCTATCAGGCGGGCAAAAACAGCGTGTTGCCATTGCCAGAGCGCTGATGATGAACCCGGAAATCCTGCTTTTTGATGAACCTACTTCGGCGCTCGATCCTGAGCTGACAGGAGAAGTACTTCGCGTTATTCGTAAACTTGCTGATGAGAACATGACGATGATCATTGTTACGCACGAAATGAACTTTGCCCGTGACGTAGCGGACCGCGTAATCTTTATGGATCAAGGTGAGATTGCAGAAGAAGGAACTCCAGAACAAATCTTCGGCAATCCGAAGCTGGAGCGTACAAAAGCATTTCTTACTCGAAGCGAGTAGGGTAAAACGATGTAAAAATGAATAGGGATAAGGATCCCCTTTACCGAAAACAGCGTTAGGTACCTGTTTTTGGTGAAGGGGATTTTTTTGTAATTTAGTGATAATGATTAGCTTATCCTCCTTGGCAGTGTCTGCCTCTAGGTAGCTCCTATTGCATGTTTGTCATATAGCTGATGTTTGCGAAAAAGCAACATTTGAGATATTGATTGGTAGAAAATCTAACATGTTATATTTTATTTTGCAAAAGATATTGAATTTAACAGAAAAATTACATACAATTATTTCCATAATAAAAGTCCGAAATCATATACCGACACTTTCTTCTTATCATTTCACTCTATAATCACTTTTTTAAAAGAAGCAGACTCGATTAATGATATAAAATATGACATGGGGAGTGGGGTCTGTTGGATAATCAACTTATGAGCATTGGTATGGTGAAGGAGTTAACCGGACTATCGGAGAGACAAATTAGATACTATGAAGAAAGGCAGCTTGTATTTCCGGCTAGAACGAAGGGAGGAAGCCGTAGATATTCTTATGAAGATGTACGTAAGATTAGAGAGATTAATCAGAAATTAAAGGAGGGATTTAATACGTTTGAACTGAAAGAGAAGAGAGGAAAGAAGAACCTAATGTAGAGAATACTTGATGCCGCTCTTCGAGCAGGTTACTTGGGATGCAAAAAACAGTGTGTTTTACGTTTATTTGCCATAATTCTGCAGTAAAATTCGGAATAGTAGTATATAATACAGATTATGTTTGTCCAATAATTGGAAATGATAATCCAAAGTACATGCATGAGGGAGTGCGGCTGGTTGTTAATACGTCGAATTAAACTAATCTTTTTTCCTTTAGGCTGTTTCTTTATCATCATCTCTTCTTGTATGCTAAGTACATCTCATAATGAACCGTTTATGTTTTTGTTTGCGGCTTTGTTTTTGAGCAGTGTTTTACTCGATGCCAAATTTCCAGTACTTAAAAAGTTTCAATGGCTGATGTTAGGGTTATTCCACTATTCTTCACAGCTGAATTGGTGCGTCATACTGTATTATATCTTGATGCTCAGCGTTTTTGACGAGAAAAAAAGTTATCGCAAAACGTTACCTATCTCTATTATGCTTATTATAGAGTACACGATCGTTCGCCTGACCTATGTCCCCATTGGTACTTACACCCTTTTTGTAACTATATTTGATCTCATCTCTGCTGTCGTTGTTGTCATTGTGTTTCATCATGTTCTGCGCGGGGAAGCAGAGAAACAAAAGCTTCTTGAGGAAAACAGCTATCTTGCCGCACATGATCCTTTGACAGGACTGCTTAATTATTTTGGTTATATGAATCAGATACAGGAACTTGTTAAAGAGAAACACTCCTTTTACCTGACGCTGCTTGATCTTCAGAACTTTAAATCTTTTAATCATGATGGGCTCGAAAGTGGAAATGAAGCCTTATCTACCGTTGGACAAGCACTCAAGTCTATATTCCCTAATGCATTCGGAATTTCGAGATATGCCGGCGATCGGTATGCGATTCTCATCCCCTCAGAATGTTACACTCCCTCGCATATTGCACAGCTGCTGGAACCCGATGAACTCGGTTATCAGGTGTCTTTCAGTATTACACATTATCCTGAAGAGACGGATGATCTCAATCAATTAATTCAAAGGGCAGAGGACAAGCTCTTTCGTATTCGCAGAGAACAATGGCTTCAGCGCGAAGAAGATTTATTTCGTTCAGAGAAAATGAAGGTAGTAGGTGAACTTGCTGCCGGAATGGCTCATGAAGTTCGTAATCCGCTAACCGCGATTCGAGGATTTGTTCAACTTTCTAAAGTACAATCCTATAACATTCAGCCTTGGTATGATGTCATCATGAGTGAGATCACGAGGGTTACCGAACTCACAGCAGAATTTTTACAATTCTCGAAACCGCATGCAAGTAACATGAGGGCGGAATCTTTAAAAGTATGTGTGGAGCGTGTCGTCTCCTTATCAGAATCGGATGCTATATCACGTGGACATGAACTGCTGCTAAATATTCAGGATGATTCACTTTACATCTATATGGACAGAGACAAGATCGTGCAAGTATTGCTGAATCTTGTGAAAAATGCGCTGGAAGCTATGGATACCCCGGGGCAGGTTAACCTTGAAGTCAGCAGATTAGAACAAAATGCAATCATACGGATTCAAGATACGGGCAGTGGTATACCACCAGAAATGCTACAGCAGATTTTTAATCCTTTTTATACAACAAAAGATGAGGGCACAGGTCTTGGACTTTCATTATGTCAAAAAATTGCGCAAGATCACGAGGGATCCATTACCGTACATAGTGTGCTGGGATCAGGTTCAACATTTACGTTAATACTCCCTTTATATGAACCTGCCGATGGGACATTTTCTATCTGATCAAGATTCGAAAAGTCTTTTTGCTTAGAAGAAGACAAAAACTCCACTTTAAGTGGAGCTTCAGACGGTAGGTAATCTAGATACAGAGCTTCAGACGGAGTAGGTAATTTATATGTAAAGCTTCAGATGGTAGGTGAATCTAGATGTAAAACTTCAGACGGCAGGCAAACTAGCCTAAACTAGTTCGCCTACCGTCTTTTTGTATTTTCGTTAACTGCGTAAGGCAGAAAAATCAATCTCAGGAACAAGTCCTTCTTTAGCAGCGCGGCCGAGCAGAGCTTCGATCGCATGATAACCTTCATCGCCAAGCTCTCTAGTAAACTCGTTTACATATAAGTCAATGTGCTGCTGGGCTACGTGCTCGTCCATTTCTTGCGCATGTTCTAGGATATAGCTGCGAGATGCTTCAGGATGCTTCCATCCATAATCAATGGAGCTTTGAATCCAAGATGTGATGAGCGCAGGATCAAGGGAACGGCGGGCAACAATAGCACCGAGCGGAATCGGAAGTCCCGTATCTGCTTCCCACCAGGTTCCCATATCAGCCATCAATTGAAGATGGTAAGAAGGGTAAGTAAAACGTGCCTCGTGGATGACGAGACCAGCGTCTACCTGTCCATCACGAACGGCTGGCATAATCTGATCAAATGGCATCACTACAACTTCACCAATGCCGCCGGGAACATTTTGAGCTGCCCATAATCGGAACAACAAGTAGGCAGTGGAGCGTTCACTTGGGACAGCCACTCTTTTTCCTTGCAGCGAACTTGGGTCTGTATCTGAATTTGCTGTAAGCACTAGTGGACCGTTTCCTCTGCCGAGAGCTCCTCCGCAAGGAATTAAGCGATATTCATCTGACAGCCAAGGAAGTGCAGCATATGAGATTTTTAAAATATCATACTCATTTGGCGTTGTTACTAGACCATTCGTTATATCAATATCTGCATATCTTACTTCAAAATCAGGTGTATTCGGAACGAGCCCATGTATGAGTGCATGGAAGACAAACGTGTCGTTTGGACACGGGGAATATACAATTTTCATTTATAAAACCTCCAATAGCTTTGAACTGGCCAGTGTAAGTGCTCTTAGTGCATCAGGAATTCGCCATGCTTCACGGTCGCGCGGTCCTACTACGTTAGATATAGCTCTAATCTCGACAAAAGGGATTCCAAAATGTGCTGCCGCGGTCCCCACGCCAAAACCTTCCATTGATTCTGCGACAGCACCGGGTACGCGTCTTTGCAGTTCATCGGCTGTAGATTTTGTACCTGTTGTGGTAGACACAGTAAGAATGGGCCCTGTATAAACATGGGTTTCTTCGCCTTGAAGTGCCTCGGCCCATCTTTGAACGACGGTACGATCTACAGGCACACTTGATTTACCAAAACCCAGTTCATCTACACTGCGGAATCCTTCTGCAGTTTCAGAGCCTAGGTCAGCTGCGATCACTTCTGTCGCAAGGACAACCGAGCCTACCTCGGCTTCTGCTGGAAAGCCGCCGCCGATCCCAGCATTAATGACGAGGCGATACGGATGCTTAGCAAGTTCGGCAGAGGTTACAGCTGCAGCCGCTGCGGGTCCGGCTCCTGCTGCAATCACCTGAACATCTGCTGACAAACCCGCAGGCAAGCCATTTTCAATTGCTTTTTGCTCCGCTTCTACTGCAGTCACGATGAGAATGCGTGAGGTCATTATATAGCTCATCTCCTCTAGTAAGGTGATATATCTTGTACATACGAGATATAACGAGAGTAAATTTTTGATCTTATTATTATAGCACTTTCACTTTCTATCGGAAGGTTTAGATTGACAAGACCAAAACATACTGTATTATGAGTTGTAGTACAGTTAGTTCAGTCAACAGAGATTAGGACGAAGAACAATCTGTTAAGAAAGGAGGCATCACATGTTTGAGTTAGATGTGCGCAGTCGCAAGCCGATATATGAACAGCTAATCGAGAGAATGAAGGAGATGATCATGATGGGTGTACTACAGCCTGATGAACAATTACCTTCCGTCAGGCATTTATCTGGGCAACTTACAGTAAACCCCAACACGATCCAGAAAGCCTACCGGGAACTGGAAAGAGAAGGTTACATATATTCTTTGCAAGGAAAAGGAAGTTTCGTTGCTAAACCTGAACATAGACCGGATGATAAGCGGAGAGAAGAAGTAAAGACGGAGCTGCGGAAGCTCTTTGCAGAAGCAGTGTATCTAGGCATCAAAGACTCAGATATTACACTTCTCTATAACAACGTAAAGAACGAGATTCATATCAAAGAACAGGAGGAAAACCATGATTGAGGTATCTGGAGTTACCAAACTGTTTGAGACCGAAGCGGCAGTCAACCAATTGTCGCTGACCATCCGAAAAGGGAGTATTTTTGGATTGTTAGGTTCGAATGGGGCAGGTAAAACGACATTACTGAAGACAATAGCAGGTATCTATCAAGCGGATCAGGGGAGTGTGAATGTAGAAGGTGCACCTGTATATGAGAATAATGCACTGAAACAGCGGATCATTTTCATGTCGGATATCCCTTACTTTTTTCCGCAGACCTCTTTGGATCAGATGGCTGTTTTTTATAAAAGAATCTATCCCAGCTGGAGTGATGAACGTTATCAGCAGCTAGATGCGGTGTTCAAACTGGATAGGAAACGTAAGCTGCACCGGATGTCCAAGGGGATGCAGCGGCAAGCTGCTTTTTGGCTGGCACTCAGCTGTATGCCGGATATTTTGCTGCTGGATGAGCCCATCGATGGTCTCGATCCCGTGATGCGCAGACAGGTTAAAAACCTGCTGTTCCAGGAAGCGGCTGAACGTGAACTTACCGTCATCATCTCTTCTCACAACCTGCGAGAAATTGAAGATTTATGTGATCATGTCGGCATTATGCATCACGGCCAGTTGATTGTAGAGAAGGACCTTGATGACCTGAAAGCAGATACACATAAAATCCAGGTTGCTTTTCGAGATCAATCTCATGAAGAGTCACTTGCTAACAATGTACGCATTCTCCACGGCGAGAAACGAGGCAGTGTAGAAACTTTTATTGTAAAAGGTAATGAAAAAGAAGTAAGGAAGGTGTTTGAAGCATATGGGCCTTACTTACTCGATGTACTGCCGTTAACACTGGAAGAAATCTTTATTTATGAAATGGAGGACGTGGGCTATGACATCCATAAGGTCGTACTTCAATAAAGCCATCATTCGTCAAGACCTGAAACAGTATGGATGGATCGGAATCTTGTATCTGCTTGCCCTGCTATTTTTCATTCCATTCCTTATGTTGTTTGCTGTTCGTGAAGGTCAGCCGGTTCAACAATTGAACTCATTATACGAAGTAACAAACAGAATATCACTTGTCTTATTGCTCATTTTCCCCGTACTCGCTGGAACATTTATCTTTCGTTATCTTCACGCGAAGGCGCCGTCGGATCTCTACCATGGACTGCCGATCACAAGGAGCCAGCTGTTAACATCACACCTATGCAGTGCACTTGTGCTCATTACGGTTCCGGTATGGATCACAGCTGTTTTATCTGCACTGATTCGGCCCTATGCTGATTATTACGTGTATGATCTTACGATGGTATGGGAGTTTGGAATTATATACACGATTCTGGGGCTATTTGTATGTGCTTTTACCATCTTGATGGCGATATGTTTTGGACAAACGTTGATTCAGATGGTCCTTACCTATGGGCTGTTATTTACACCCGCGTGGCTCATGGTGCTGGGTATAATGCATATACGTCAGTTTTTGTTCGGATTTCATGACTATTATTTTGAAAATGGGTACAGTAACTTGTTCACATTAGAAAAAGTAACCCCTTTGCTCCGCATTGCGGGAGCTTCAAGAGAACCTTTTGGCTGGTTTGAACTTACGATGTATCTCGTATTATCCCTTCTTTTCTTGGGACTCGGATATTTTCTTTATCGCAAAAGAGACGGGGCAGCGGCAAGTCAGACGATTGTTTATCGTTTTCTCACCCCGTTATTTATTGTTCTCGTGATGCTGTTCTGCTCCTTGGTTGGCGGACTCTATTTGTCTGGAATGAGAGACAACAGCAGAGTAATGCTGATGTTCGGCTATATCCTTGGAGGAGTATTCGGATATCTAGTTGTGCAGATGGTCCTTCATCGTACTTGGCTGGTGTTTACACGAAAGGTGCTTGTACATGGTGTAATCTACATGATTACTTTGGCGGCTATTCTGTATATTCCAGTATCGGGTATTGGTGGATATGAGTCGCGTGTTCCTGAACAAGCGGATGTAAAGAGTGTACTCTATAGTGATTCTTATCTATCATTTATTAATAAATATGATTCGTCAGGACAGCGGATTGACAATAATATAAGTTCTTATTTCACAGAAGATAAAGAGTACAATGCAGCAGTGATTAAGCTGCATGAGGCAATAGTAGAAAAGCATAAAGAGGGCAAGTTGTCTGAGAATGAAGAGTATAGCAGAGATACTCTGGGCTTTACCATCGGATATGAACTAAATAATGGACACAGGATTTTGCGTAAATATATTGTTAAAATATCAGAGTTCGGTGATTATCTTAAACCGCTTATGGAAAGTACCTATTATAAAGAGCTGATGTATAATTTAAAGGGATTAAATGAATCTGAGACATCTAGTATTGAGGTATATAATCCATATTTAAATAAGCAGATTAAGATTAATGAACCAAAAGAAATCGAAAAATTGAAAAAGCTGTTTATTCAAGAAATAATGAATATGAGTTATCAAGATCAGATGGATGCAAGAAAACAGGAAGAGTGGGCAGGTCTTCATTTTATTAATATTGAAAATAGAAATAATAATTATTATGGAAGCTGGGAAAAATCATTTGCGGAGCTTGAAGCATGGCTGGAGAAAAAAGGGTATGCCGATCAAGTGCGCATGACTCCATCGGATATCTCTTCTATGACCATTACACGTAATATTAATAATACTGGCTTTGTGCTAGAACGGAACGCTAACAATCCTGCACTGGATTATTACGCTTATATGGCTAAACTTGCAGGTGAAACTCGGGTAACGGAGGATATGGATAAGGAGAATATCATTCTGAATCAGCAGTATTTTGATGTGTACGTAGACAAAAGTAGGGAGGATACTCCTTACCTCGTAAAAGTGACTCTTAATAACAAAGAGGTCGTCATCTGGTCGCTGGAGGATTTTCCTGAGGGATTACAGTAAAAAGAAACATGGAAAATATCGCTGAAATAAAAAAGAAAAATAGTTAAAAAAGGGTTAAACAGAGCTAGATTAGCTTGACGGTTAGAGAGAGAATACAGTATATATAAAAGGACAGAAAAATTAAACAGGAACGGCATATTTGGGAAGAACCCGTAAGAGAAGGCGAATCAGCCTCTTCTTGCGGGTTTTTTTGCGTTTATGGTGATCCGGAAAGAGGTAATCAAGTGACAAAAGAAAAGGTATGCAGCAGGCAGAAGGAACAAGTGAGTATGCTCTTGGAACGAAATAGCAACAACACGAGGGACAGAAAAAGCAGGTTACGATCAATATGTAAAAAAGGAGTGATCTCCTTGTTCGCTGGGATTTTGCTCATGACGATGACGGTGATGCCGTCTGTAGAAGCAGCTGGTTTTGAACTTTCGATTACCGGTAAGAAGATGCTCGCACAAACAAAAACTTCGTCAGCGACTTCGATCGCCCAGGCTTTGGCGAAGCAAGAAGCCAATCTTGTTAGTCTTCAGCAAAAAGATACTACGCTTTCACAGCAGACCTCAGCTATCTATTATGAGAACAAAGAAGCGGAAGCTAGACTGCGTACTCAGTTAAAGCAGCATCAGGCAGACAAAATCGCGACACTTAATCAAGATGTGACGAGTACCAAGAAACGATATGAACCGCTGTTCACCTTATACTCTTCACTCACCAAAGAGCTGGCTCTCGCTCGAAAAATAAAAAACAAGGAACTGACTGCTGCCGTAAAAGCACAAGTGGATACGACAAAAGTAGCGGTTACCTTGGCAAAAGAAGATATTCGAAGAAAGCAGGCCAAGCTTAGCGCGGCAAAGAAAACCCGTGATGAAGCGGTCAAAAAGGTGAAAAACTCACTCGCTCAACAAGACCCCGTAAAAGTGCAGATCAAATCTACGAAAAGCAATATGAGTGCGGCGAAAAAACGATTCACCGCAGAAATGAAAAACTTCAATGTCATTGTGAAGAAGAAAGAAGGCGCAGAAGTGCTCGCCTCGCTAACAAAGCTCGCAACGATTGCGGGGGAGATTGTTGCCCAGAAAGAGAGCATCATCAGCCTGGAAATGAAGGTCAAACAAATTATAGCTGGAGCAGGCAAACAGTTGATCTAGAAGCATGACAAGGTACGATGTGTTTCTATAAAAGGAAGATAGCCAGAACAAGATTTGTTCTGGCTGTCTTTTTTCGTTTATTTGGTTAAAAGAGGGGATGATTCCTTATGTTTAAGTAACTGATTTATGATACGGCTCTACAGATCTTTATGCTCATCAAACCAGCGAACAATATGATTCAGACGTTTTACCCGAAGTCCAGGATGACCGCCGCGCGATAAGTCATGGTTTGCTTTAGGAAAACGAATAAACTGTGTTTTCTTGCCCAAACGTTTCAAGGCATTAAACAGCTGCTCTGCTTGCTCAATCGGGCAGCGAAGATCCTCCTCGCCGTGTAAAATAAGGAGCGGCGTCTCTATTTTATGAACATATGCTAACGGAGAGTGTTTCCATAGCAGTTCTGTATTCTCCCATACATTTCCGCCAATTTGATCTTCTGTGAAGAAGAAACCAATGTCACTTACCCCATAGAATGAAATCCAGTTGGAGATGGAACGCTGCGTTACCGCTGCCTTAAAGCGATTCGTATGACCAACAATCCAGTTTGTCATAAAACCGCCGTAACTTCCACCTGTAACGAGCAGTCTTTCTTCATCAATATAATCATAATGTGCTACCGCATAATCGGTGAATTCCATTAAATCTTGATAGTCTCTTCCTCCATAATCGCCTCGTACACTGCTCACGAATTCTTGGCTATATCCATGCCCGCCGCGCGGATTGGTGTAGATTACCGCATATCCTCTTGCCACGAGCAACTGAAATTCATGTAAAAAGGTGTATCCATACATGGCATGCGGCCCACCATGAATTTCAAGCACGGTCGGGATTTTGTCTCCTTTTTTCGTACCTGCCGGTTTCATAATCCATCCTTGAAGTAAGGCGCCATCCGAAGCTTCCATTTGGAACTCTTCAGGAGTCGCAATGATCAGCTCGTTTAGCAATTCTTCATTATGCTGTGTAAGCCGGTTCTCTTGACCTGTCTCGGAATCGAGTTCATATAAATCGCCAGGGTGAGTGAGGTCAGCTGCTGCGAGGACGAAATGACCGCCCTTCAACAATTCGAATTGATAGATATCTCGCTTACCGTGCGATATCCATTCATATCCTTCGCCGTTTACGGCAATCTTTGCAAGATGGACACCGCCTTCTTGTGTAACAAGAGCATAAAGATAATGACCGTCTTCACTAAATACTGGGCCATTGGATCGAATACCGGAACGCATATCAGATACCATGGAGTTTGTTAGCTGGATATCATACGATTTGGTTAGCGGTTTCCAGGCTGCATCTTCATCTAAAGATCGGATATACAGTCCAGCATGAGTGGCATTGAGGTGGGAATGATCACTCCCAAACACGGCTAAAGAATGTCCATCCGGAGAGAAACAAACCGAATAAATGGTTGTACTTGACGATGTGTATTTACGGCGATTTTCTCCGCTATTTGTTATGACATAGACGTCGTTCATGAGACTTAGATCGAGATCTTCTTGGCTATGTTCTTCCGCTATACTCGATGTGAATGCAATCTGACTTCCATCTGGTGACCAGCAAAAATCGCCAATATCGTAATCACCCGTTGTTAGCTGAGCTGCGTCCGTATTTCCAAGTGTATGTACAAACAAGTGAGATCTGCGGCCATTCCAACGTCCCCCGCCGTCTGCTTTGTATCGCAAGCGATCTATAATTTCTTCTTCCAGCGGTTTAGGAGGGGAGGTCTTTGATGTATTACTAACATCTTGTTCTATATAAGACTCTTCTTTCTCGGAAGGAACTTGGCTGCGGTACAGCAGCTGCGAACTGTCCGGTGACCATTGATATCCGCTGACCCCATGTCTCGCCGAGGTAACAACCTGCGCTTCTCCTCCATTTACAGCGATTGTCCAAATTTGACGTTGCCCTTCTTTGTTACGTAAAAAGGCCAGCTTGCTTCCATCAGGGGACCATAGAGGTGTGCTGTCTTGTTCTCCGCTAGTAAAAGGGATATCTACGTTGCTGTTCCGTTCAAGTATACGGATATGAGAGTGATAACCATCTCGGTCCGGATTAACCTTTTTAGATACATAAGCAATGCGTTCCCCATTTGGGGATACAGATGGATCACTGGTCCAGGCTAGGCGGTACAGATCTTCGGCAGTAATGACACGTTTTTCACTCATGCATTCGTCCTCCATTTACTTATGTAAGTTTCTCTACAGGGGGGCTGTGACAATTTTAAAAAAAGCATAAACATTCTATTTCCATATAAATGGATATCTTCCTATTTTATACTAGTTACTTCTTACTTCACAACTTTATATATAGAGGAATGCGTATTGGTAGAGACGATTTGCAGAGTTTGTATTATATCTATTTAATACAATGCCAAAAAATATAAATCCTTAGAGGCACATCGAGAACAAGAAGCAATTCAGTGGATGAATGTGTGTACAAAGGTTTTTTCGTAAAAGAGAACGAGGATAAATCATAATAAAAAGCGTCTCCTAACCTAACAGGTTTGGTATTATCCCCTCATGGTAGACAGTGAAAAAAGAGAACATGTTACAATGAACTCAAACACTGGAAAACCGGAGGGGATTTTTGTTATGTCAGCGAAGAAAGGTCAAACTTTTAATCGATATAGTGAAGAAACGAAGAAAGAGGCTGTCCGTTTGCGAGTAGAAGAAGGGTGGACGTACAGTCGAATCATGGAGAAGTTTGGAATCAAAAGTGAGAGCCAGATTATCACATGGGTTCGTAAATGCCAAAATGGTGAGGGGTTTGAGGATTACCGGGGACGTTGGGCGAAGAAGCATTTTAGTAGTGCGGAAGAAGAAAATGCATATCTGAAAGCGCAGGTAGAATATCTAAAAAAGCTAAATCCAAACTTGCACGGGGAGGGAAGCTGGATTTCGAAGCCCGGTGCCAGTCCATTCGAGAAATAAGCAAAGTGGCTCCCGTAGTTTGGCTATGTAGAATCGCTGAAATATCACGTGCAGGCTACTATAAATGGAAGAAGAATTTAGTTCATCGAGAGAAACGAGCAAATCGTGATGCAGATCTAAAGGCACACATCTTGAGCATTCATCGAATTCGTCCGTATTTCGGTTACAAGCGAATGCGTACTGCTTTAGGAAAAGAAGGCTTCGTTGTGAATCACAAGAAGGTCCGTCGCTTAATGAGAGAACTTCAGATTCGTTCTGTTATTCGCAAGAAACGTCCGTTTTGTGGCCGCAAACCATCGGCCTTGTTCCCTAATGTCTTAAATCGGGAATTCTCTGCGACTGCTCCTGTGCAGAAGCTTGTGACAGATATTACATATGTCCGGATTGGGCATGAATTTGCTTATCTCTCGGCTGTAATGGATTTATATAACAACGAAATAGTAGCCTGGGAACTCTCCGAGCGCAATGACCTAAAACTCGTTATGGACACTGTGCAGCAACTAAAAGATGGACCCTCTTTGCTCCATTCGGACCAAGGGTTTCAGTATACCTCGAAAAGCTATGCTAAGTTGCTTGAAGAGAAGCAGTTGACAGGGAGTCATTCCCGACGTGGAAACTGCTATGACAATGCTTGTATCGAGTCGTTCTTTTCCCACTTAAAGACGGAAAAGCTGTATTTGGAAAAGCCTAATAATCTGGAACAAGCAAGAAGCCAAATTACGGAGTATATTTCATTTTACAATAAGGAACGTTTCCAAAACAAACTCGGCGACCTCTCCCCAATCGAATTCCGGGAAAAAGTCGCCGCGTAAATGGAAAATCCTCTTTTTTTAATGTCTACTTGACGGGGCTATGACCAGTTGGAAGACGCTTTTTACTATGAAATGCTCAAGCTTTTTTATTAGCTGCAGTGAGTAAGAACATACCTGTAATTAAGGACAGCACAATGGCGGGAACGAGACTGTACAGGAGTTCTTGCTTTTGAAACTCATAATACAAGAAACCATTGAATATGAGCGTACCTACACATAGAATACATATCCATTTTGCGAATTGATACATGGTTAGCAATTTCATCAGCTTAGCTCCTTTAGATCAAATCTGAGACAGGAAACCACAGTTGACTAGATCCTTAATTAGTATAGCATTTTACTGTAAAATTTATCCATAAAACGCATTACAAATATAGTACACTATGTGTCTGTAGATGTTCAAGGAATTATTGTATGTCGTTCAACGAACTTATGATGGTATGGAAGCGAGAAGGTGGTTAGAAGTAATCCACTGCAGCACTCGAAAAAAAATTAAATCGTTACGCTAATCGCACGCTCCGTAAGTTTTCTTTTCACCACAGGCATCAGCAGTTCCCCTGTAATCTCTGCCTCCTCCAGATGAGGGTATCCCGACAGAATGAAGGAACTTACACCTGCATCAACAAACTCGATCAGACGGTCAGACACTTGTTCAGGTGTACCTACGAAAGCAACTGCTCCGCCGCCGCGTACCGCTGATAGTCCGGACCAGAGGTTAGGTCCGATGATATAATCCTGATCCTTTGACTGTTCATACAGATCCATTTGGCGTTTTTGATTGGTAGCGTCTGTTTTGGCATGTCGTTTTTCTTGATCCTTTAATTGATTGGGTTCAACTTTACTAAGAATGTTCCACGCTGCTTTCCAAGCCTCTTCTTCCGTTTCACGGACAACAACTTGAGCACGAATACCGTAGCGGAGTGTACGAGAAACACCCGTTCTTTCTTTCAGATCTTTAAGATGCTGCTTCATCTCTGCCATCTGCTCTTGAATCCATTCGAGAGGTTCGCCCCACATCAGGTACACGTCTGCACTTTCAGCAGCCACCTTTTTTCCGGCAACAGAACTTCCGCCAAAATACAGAGGAGGATGCGGATCCTGGAGAGCAGCTGGCTTACTTACGCCGCCCTCAACTTGATAATGTTGTCCTTCATAATTAAATCCACTGGCTGAACCATCTTCTCCCCAAACCCCTTTAACTACATCTAAAAATTCTTTCGTGCGCTCATATCGTTCATCATGACTGCCGTGCAGCGGATCTCCCGTGGCTTTAAGATCTGCCGGATAATGCCCAGTGACTACATTAATGAGAGCTCTGCCGCCCGACATTTGATCCAGTGTCGATGCCATACGTGCGGCAAGTACCGGAGAGATAAGCCCAGGTCTCATTGCAATGAGCGGTTTCAGCTTTGTCGTATGTGCCGCCACCCAAGAACCTACAATCCATCCATCCCAGCAATCGCCGCCAGCGGGAATAAGGGTGAACTCATAACCTGCTTTCTCTGCTGCCTTTGCCACCTGAATAAAATATTCTGGGGAAGGCTCTCTTTCTAGCGTTGTTCCAATATATCTGCCATCTCCATTCGTAGGAATAAACCAGCCAAACTCTACAGACTTTGTCTCACTCATAATTATAATCTCCTCTGTTTGATAGTGATGTTCTCTATGGGAAATGCATTTTTTTAAGAAAGACTTCTCTTATTCAGATTTCATCCGTATGATGAATTTAGTAATGTCAACTAAGTAGGTAGGAATAGTATAATAATGATAATAACAATGTTGTACAGTCGAAACCATAGCAATTGAGGGGGAGTTAAATTTATCATTTTGTGGTATGGGGAGGGATACAATGTTTCAAAATATGAAAGATGATTATCATGAATTTTTGGAAATCCATTTCTTTAATCCCTCGGTTTATGAGAAGGCAAGCGCAGCTTGGCCCATTCGTCTTGGAGCCAATCAGGCAAAGCCTGGATACCATATTGGACCGCGCGTCACACCTTACTACTATTTAATAATGGTACTGGAGGGGGAAGGTACCTTTATTCAGAATGGGGTAATCTATCCGCTCCAGCCCGGAGATCTTTTTTGCTTGTTTCCTCAGGTGACCCATGAATATTACACGTCTGAAGCGAGTGCTCTGCATAAAATGTTTTTTGCTTTTGACGGTAAGCAGGCCTTGTCCCTTCTGGAGAGAACGGGGCTGAGTCCGGCAAGACCTCACCGCAGCAAAGGTGTACGAGAAGAAACCGTTCATGTGATGGAAGAATGGTTCCAGTCCTGTTACAACGAACAAAAAGATTACTCAGATCTAGAAAGATTGACATTCTTATTGCGGGTATTTGCTACTCTAACGGTGCCAAGGTCAGTAACCCCGGATGTTATTCGAGAACCTTCCTGGGTACAAAAAGGAAAAGAATATCTTGAAATTCACTACGCCGGTGGCATCACAATCAAAAGTGTAGCTGATTATGTCGGAGTAGAACGTACCCATTTTACAAAAATATTTCATAAAACTTACGGCATTTCGCCAATGAAATACATGCAGCAGCTGCGGATGAATGAAGCAGAATCCTTGTTAATCCATAGCTCTTATAAGCTTGGAGAGATTGCTCAGTCCGTGGGTTATCCGGATCTGTTTTCTTTCTCAAAGGCATTCAAGAACTATGCCGGTATTTCTCCTGCACGGTACCGTCAGCAAGCAGAGCAAGGATGTGTCCATTCAGATTAGGTAACAGATTAGGTAAGTAACAAATACAAGTAAGGGATGGAAATTAGATAAACAAAAGGACAAGTGACAGATCGTTTTCTTAGCTTGTCCTTTTGTGCATTTGTGTGTATTGATTTTATTATCCTTTCAATGAACCCGCCGTTATTCCCGATATGAAGAAGCGCTGCAAGAACAAGAACATAAACAGCATAGGCAGGGAGATGATCACTACGCCTGTGAGCAGTCCCGGATAATTGGTGGAATACTCTCCTTGGAACTGAAGGAGTGCCAGCGGGAGTGTCATTTTTGATTTGTCTGTTATGAGTAGCAGCGGGAACAGCAGGTCATTCCATACCGATACGAATAAAAAAGTAGCCGTTGCAGCGAGGTAAGGTACAGCCAGCGGGATGGCGATCTGCATATACATTCTTCCTTCGCCTGCCCCATCGATACTCGCAGATTCAAATACTTCTCTTGGCAGAGATTTCATGAACCCGCTAATCATAAATACGGACAATGGCATGAACAGCGAAATCGTGACAAGAATAAGTCCTGTCCGGCTATTCGTAAGTCCCATATCTCTGAGAAAAGAGTAAATCGGAATCATATTCACTTGAGAAGGAACCATGAGACCTACCACAAATAGAACCAGGATCGCTTTTGCAAATTTATTAGACAGACGGTACAGTCCGAAGGAAATCAAGCTGGCTAAGATGAGCAGCAAAAGTACTGCCGTAAATGAAACGATGATACTGTTGCTGAAATAGGCAATCATCGGCTGGTCAACAAACAAGTTACGATAGTTTTCTAGCGAGAAGGAGGAAGGCAGGCCAAGTGGATTCATATAGAATTGCTGCTGGTTTTTCATCGTTGCCGCAGCAACCATCAGAAGTGGAAGCAAAATAATGATTGCATACATAAGAAGAAGCAGCTTACGGAGTATGCGTGAGACCATAAAGAATTCCTCCTTTCGTTAGTTTGGTAATTTGTCGGACCTGAGTGCCTTGAATTGCACGAAAGTGACTAGCGCAATAATAGCTAAGAAATAAATAGAAGCAGCCGAAGCATGTCCGAAATTGTAATTCTGGAATGCTGCTGAATAGATATAGGTTGACAAAATTTCAGTAGAGTATGAAGGGCCGCCGCGAGTCATGACATAGATCAAGTCGAATGCCTTGAAGGATTGGATTGTCGTATAGGCAATGACCAGCGTTGCAGCAGGTGCGAGCAAAGGCCAAGTTACAAATCGGAATATTTGCCAGCGGTTTCCCCCGTCCAGCCTCGGAGCTTCATTCAATTCTTCCGGTATCCCGTGCAGGCCGGCAACAAACAAAATAATCATCTGCCCGATATGTGCCCACGCCTGAATCCCTGCGACAGAATAAATGGCGATGGACGGGTCCCCCAGCCAGTTATTAGATAGAAAAGATAAACCAATCTGATTCAGCACAGCATTCAGTAAACCTGAATTAGGATCATACAGATAAGTTCCTATGAAACCAACCGCTGCCGATGATAGGATCGTTGGGAAAAAATAAAGAGCCCGTAGTCCAATGTTTACCTTCGTATTGCGAACTAACAGCAGAGCAAGTACAAGGGAAACCAAGGTCTGAACAATAACGACACTAAACATAAACTTGAGATTATTAAACAGTGCTTTGTGAAAAATCGTGTTCTCCGCTACATTCACATAGTTTCGAAGACCAACAAAATTCAAAGTTTCGGACATCCCGTCCCAATCCGTGAAGGAATAATACAGCCCTTTTAGAGTGGGGTAGATAAAAAAAGTGAGATAAAGAAGCAGACCGGGAACGAAGAACCAATAGATCGTTTTACGTACGCCCATAATTACTGATTTAGCTGCTGATCCACGATAACCTGTGCATTTTGAGCAGCTTTCTCCGGTGTTATACCTGAAATCACTTCCTGAATCGAGCTTGTTACGGCTTTTTGGATCTCAATACTCTTGATGAGATAACGCGGCTGGAAGCGGGTGTTTTTCGTACTCCAGTCACTAATCGCTTGCAGAGCAGGTGCTGTATACTCAATGTCTTTTACAGGAACATCTTGCTCTGTTTCATTGGCTACCTTGCTCGCAACCTCTGTGCTGCTAAGATAGGCAAGGAACTTCTTGGCTTCTTCCGGGTGCTTAGACTTACTATTCACGCCCAGCATAAAGGTTGTTGTATGAATGCCTTCATATTTGGCTTCCGAAGAAGCTACCGTGATCGGTGCAAGCAGGTTTAGACTAAGGTCTGGATTTCCTGCCAGTATGGCTGACATGGAATAAGATCCTGTAGCCAGCATAGCTGCTTTTTCCTGAACAAAAAGAGCAATCGCCCCATCGGTGTTCGTACCCAGTGCGCCGTCCTGGAAGTAACCTTTGTCATTTAGTTCCTTGAACTGAGCCAGCGTCTTCACCCACCATTCATCCGTGAGTTTTGAATCTCCAGCTTCTAGCTTGGCAAAAATCTCTTCATCCGGTGCATTGTTCATCATCATCGGGTTCATAAACTGTCCTGGTCCGATATCGGCACCCGGGAAAGCGAGCGGGATGATCCCTTTACTTTTGAGCTTTTCACATAGAGCAAGGAATCCCTCCCAGTCATCAGGGGGAGTCAGTCCGTATTTCTCAAACAAACCTACATTATATACAGGAATGTTATAGATCAGATTGTAGGGGAGAGCATACTGCTTACCTTCTTTTTCGCCAGATTTAATGAGATCTGGTTTGTAGTTGTCCACAAAAGATTCACCTGTAAGGTCGGTATAAATTCCTGCTTTCGCCAAGGATTCAAACTGTGCACCAGGGAAAGAGGCGAACACATCACCAACTGAACCATCCATTAGCTTCGCTTGTGCAGTAGTCTGGTATTGTTCCGAAGGAAATGTCTGCATGGATACTTCAATCCCCGGATTGTCAGTTTCAAAATTACTAATAATTTCATTCCATACTTCTGCATCACTATTCCAGTGAATGAAGCTGATTTTCACTTGATCTCCCGAGGAAGAATTGCTATTTCCTCCACCGCATGCACTGAGAGCAAGGGAGAGTGCAAGTGTGAGCATCACCAGAGACGAACGTTTTTTCTTTTTCATAAATATAAAACCCTCCTTATTATGTAGAGCTTCTATTTCTTCAAAAGTAGAGCAGACATTGTATAGAGTTATCTATCCTGAATGGGTTCAGATAATCTAATAAAGCCTACTATTTAAGTTGGTATAGTATGTGTTTGCATCATACCATCTTGAGTAAGGTTCATCCATGTAAATTCGTGTTGTTTAGCGCATATCATTTTGTGGTTTTCAAGGACTTTTATCACATATGGAAGGAGGAGAGAAGAGATTTCTTTTCGCTGTAAAATAATACGTAAAAACCCATGTCCAGTGATCTGGAACATGGGCTCGTCAGGAATTTAAAAATGATTTGAAAGATTATAGAATTATATGGAATTATAAAACAAAGGTATCGATAGGTGCAGGTCGTCCGAATAAGTATCCCTGGAATAGGCGAAATCCCCGGTCACGTAACCATATATAATCACTGGGCTCTTCAATACCTTCGGCAAGTGGAACAGCATCTACTTGTAATGCTGCCTCGAGCATCGTCTGTGCTACTTTTTGTTTGTTTTCGTCTCCTGCCACTCCTTGCACATATTTCTTATCCAGTTTCATATAGTGCGGTTTCATCTCTCGCAGAAGCTCAATCGTGCTATATCCTTCACCTACATCATCCAGTGCATATTTGAATCCGCGTTCTTTGTAGAAGCCGAGAATATTCTTCAGATGTTCCAAGTCATCTACCTTTTCGGTCTCAACGACTTCGAAGACAAATTTAGAGGGAGAGACACCGATTTCTTCTGCTGTCTGAATAGTGGAGGTTAAACAATGCTCAGGAGAATAGATCGACGTTGGAATAAAATTGATGAATATAAATCCAGGCAAGCCGGCTGATGCGCGCACGGATTCCATTCGGCATAGTCTATCCAGAGCATATAGACGCCCCCGAGTTTTTGCTGCTTCAAACACTTGTAAAGGAGATAAAAGCTTCCCATCTTCGTGAATAAAACGAGCCAGCATTTCGTAAGCCATGACGGCTCCTTCTTGGTTAACAATCGGCTGGGCATAACAGGTGATTCGCTTCTGCATAATGATTTCATCTACCCACTGCAGGGATTGCATCATAGTCCAATTACGAAAAGGCTGCCACTGCTCCTCAAAGATACGGAATTTGATATGATCTAAATGCATATGATCCTGAAAAAAGTCATTTAGGCTGTTTAGTTCCGATTCGCGAATGAACAGTGTATCAGAAGTGTAACGCGTGATCGAGGATTGGGCTAAAAGATGAGGGATAATATCTTTTATGACGGAAAGATTGTGTTCTCCGGTCATTTTTATTTCGTAAATCAGTTCCGTAGAGGAACAATTCGAGCAAGAAAACATGGAATATAGTCACATCCTCATCATAAGTCCAGGGTCGTATTCATTACATACTAATGCCTTCATCCCAACATAACATAGTTTGATTCCTGTTCGTACAAAAATGTGCAATTGCAGGAGACAGGGGAATTCGATAATTAAGAGACTAAGGAACAGGGTTCAAATAAAAAGACTCCGACATTTACTAGATCCGTTGCCGGACTTCTTCTGCGAAAAAATCCCCTCCCCATTAACGGGAAGAGGATTATTTTACATTTTACATAGCCAATCCCTTGGAAAACGAGCTTACCAAGTGATTAAAAAGTACGAGCAAGTGCAATGAGTCCAATCAGCGTTATGACATTAAACAGTGTTGAGATGAGAACGGTTTGAGCAGCAAAGTCAGGCTCATTCCGGTACTCTTCTGCCAGGATAGAAGCATTAACGCCAGTCGGCATACCCGAAGCAATAATCAGGGCCTGTGCTGTCATTCCTTCCAGTCCAAGAAGATATACAAGTGTAACGCCGATCACAGGAGCGATTAGCAGACGAATGAACATACTGACATATACGGTGACCCGTCCTAATCTAAGCGGATATTTTACAATCTGTGCTCCAAGGGTCAACAGCGCGACAGCAACCATCGACTGCTGAGCGTAAGTTAATGGCATCGACAGAAAAGTAGGAAGCGGTGCACCCAGTGCATTCCACAGAATACCGAGTAATAGAGCGTAAGGAACAGGCATTTTGAGGAACCCGATAACGAGACTGCGGTAGTTCCCTTTTAGCTGCGCCCCTTGAATCGAAAGTACCCCATATGTAAACGTCAGCAAGCTCTGCATCGACATAATAAAAGCCTGAATCGAAGCGGCAAGCGGATCACCTTTGAATACAAGTGCACTAATCGGCATTCCGTAATTTCCTGCATTGTCCAGCATAATACTGTTGTTAAAAGCAGCTTTCATTCCTTTGTTGAACTTGAATGATTTCGCCACAATGCAGCCGATTAAATAGAGAATAAGAGAGTACATTGCATAAAAAAGGGCTATTGTTCCAAGCAGTTCACCGGACATCTCCGATAGATACATACTCATAAACACGGCAGCCGGAGTAATAAAGTAAAAGTTAATTTTGGCGAGTGTATATAGATCGAGTTCAAACACACGCTGCATTAATGAGCCTACACCAATTAGTACAAATACGGGCAGGACAACTTCAAGCAAGATGTCTAAAATCATGAGTTTGTCAGCTTCTTTCTATAAAAAGGTTCACTTTTTTTCTGAATATTTCAGAAATACTTGTTACATTATAGCATCTTGGTGCAATTGTGGAACGGAAAATGAACAGTTCTTTGTAAGTATTCATGAACGAACTACGTTTTCTTTAGACTCGCTTGGGTAATCTATTAACACCAAGATGTAACAATCAGACTCAAGAAATAAAGGAGCAGGATATCAGATGGAACCCATATCCGATCATCTGGAGCATGGGCTTCAGATTATATTTATCGGCTTTAATCCAAGTATTAAGTCAGGTGAGACCGGACATCACTATGCGAATCCGAGAAATAATTTTTACCGAATCTTGCACCAATCCGGACTTACTCCGCGCTTATATGAAGCAAAAGAAGACCAGGATCTGTTGAAATTGGGGTATGGTTTTACCAACATTGTTGCAAGACCTACCGTCGGCATTGATGATATTACGAAGGAAGAGTACGCAGAAGGGCGAGAAATTTTGAAACAGAAGCTGGAGAAGTATCGCCCTGAAGTGGCTTGTTTTGTAGGGAAAGGCGTATATACACAATACACGAAAAGAACCAAAGTGAATTGGGGGTTTCAGCCCGAGCCTTTTGTAGCCGGAATGCATGAATTCGTGGCACCTTCTTCAAGCGGGCTCGTGCGTATGCCGATGAAACAGATTATCGAGATTTACCGAGAGTTAAGCCTATTCTTGCATGATGATACATAAGGTGCCAAGCAGTGATGAACACCTCTGTATAGCGTATGAATCGCACAGTGGCTGTGTAGAGAGGAGCTTCCTGCGAGACATTCGAAAAAATGAAGTGGATATCTAAAAAATAAAGCAAATATCTAAAGAAGGGGAGTTCGTATCAAAAGAGTGGAGTGCAATAGCATAGAATGAGGCTTACCCAGATGTGTTAGTGAACACTTTCTGGATAAGCCTCTCTATATGCGTTAACATTCATAATTTGATTTACTATCTTTGCTGCATTTCAAAAGGACAGGGGGAAGGTAAAATTACCCTGTTTATTTTATAGTGTTACCACCGTCCATGACGATGTTTTCCCCCGTAATCATGTTGGAGGCATCACTTGCTAAGAACAAGGCTACAGCTGCCACTTCCTCAGGATAACCAAAACGACCGAGAGGAATTTCTTTCTTCGCTTGTTCGCCTACTTCACCAGCCCAAGCTTTCTTCCCAAGTTCGGTTAAGATAATGGTTGGTGAAATTGCATTCACGTTAATGTTAAATTGAGCCCATTCAAATGCAAGAGAACGTGTAATACCCAAGACAGCGGCTTTACTTGCACAATAAGCAACATGATTATCTAGGGCAATTAAAGCAGCTTGGGACGCTAAATTGATAATTTTTCCGCCGGTGCCTTGCTTGATGAGAATATTCCCGACTTTTTGTGCCATTTTAAAAGTTCCTGTTACATTAATATCTAATGTTTTCTGCCAGTACGTATCTGAAATATTCTCTGCATCATCTAAGAAAACAACGCCAGCGCAGTTAACAAGAATATCAATTTTACCAAAATGAGACTGCACTTGATGAATGGCTTCTTCCATACTTTCATTGTCTGTTACGTTACAAGGTAAACCAATAGCCCTCGAGGTATGTAAAGCAGTCGCAACCTCGGAAACATCGTCTTTTAAATCCAGGATGGCAACAGAAGCCCCTTTTTCTAAAAATAACTGAGCAACAGCATAACCAATACCACTTGCTCCCCCTGTAATAATAGCTACTTTATCCTCAATGCTAAAGCTTTTGTCATATCCCGTGAATTTCATAGTAATCCCTCGCTTTTAAGTAATGAGTTAATCCGTAACAATGAGCTCAATATGATGCTTCTTAAATAACTCTACATATTTGTCTGAAACAGGTTGGTCTGTAATGAAAGTATCAATATCCGTGATTTCGGCAAAGGCGGCAATGGAATTGCGATCAATCTTCGTGTGGTCAAGTAAAACGGTTGTTTTCGTTGCAGCCTTCACCATTCTTTTTTTCAGTTCTACCTCGTACACGCTAAAGTCTGTAAATCCCGCTTCTTCTGAAAAACCATTGGAAGATGTGAAAAGCTGATCCACATGGATTTTATTTAAAATTTCCGCTCCAAGTGTCCCTTCCAGTGAACAAGAACCTTGTTTAACGATCCCTCCTAATAAAATGACGGTAATCTGAGGGGAGTCATTGAGTTCCATCGCTACTTTTAAGCCACTTGTCACTACGGTGAGCCGATAAGGTGAATCTTTAAGTTGATGTGCAAGTTCTAATGCAGTAGAGCTGGCATCCAGCATAATACATTGATTGTTTAAAATCGTTTTCACCGCAGCTTTTGCAATCGCAACTTTCTCATCTTTGTTTTTCATTTGTCTTGTGGAGAAGCTGGTATCTAGTTCATTAGGATCAACGAGAATAGCACCGCCATGCGTTCTGCGTAATAGATTTTGTTGTTCTAATTTGGTTAAATCCGTTCGTAATGTAGCTTCAGATACATTTAAAGAAGAAGCAAGTTCTTTAATTGTGACACTGCGTTGTTGCGCTAATTTATCTAAAATCAGTTTGTGACGTTCTTGAGCAAAAATCTTTTTCATATATCACCTTTTGTTTTTTATTATTTATTATTGTTTTCTTCATAATAACATAGTCATTACAGCAGAAACAAAAGAGAACGGGAAGATTACGTGTACATAGATAAATGCCAAAAAAAGTATCTGCATAAATCATTTTACATCCTATTCATACCATACTCTAGTCTTAAAATAAAGACAAAACAGAAATTCATCTTAAATATATACAGAGTATGTATGGAAAAACAGTGATCTATTAAACACCCCCTATATATGATGATGCTGCTAGATCGAATAAGAAAACTATATTTTGAATAAACACGTCAATGAACTTAAAAAGAAAAACAGGCCTATATATACTGTAAACGATTTCTTTTATTATGAAAAGAAAAGAAAATAAACAAAAGAAAACAAAAATAAAACATTGAAATTCGAAAAAAAAGATGGTAATATAAAGCAAGCGAAAGAATGAAAGCGCTTTTAATCATACGAAGGAGGAAGAAAATAAATGAGTACTATTCAAACCAATGAAGTCGTAGTTGAAAAAGTAGTGAAAAGTGTGAAGGATATCCCTACAACAATGAAGGCAGTTGTTGCCTATGAACCTGGTGATTATCGTTTAGAGGAAGTTCCGGTACCGAAAGTTGGAGAAGGAGAAATTCTAATAAAAGTAGAAGCATGCGGTATTTGTGCAGGTGATGCAAAAGCATATGACGGTGCACCAAGTTTCTGGGGGGATGCGGATCAGCCGGCATATATTAAAGCACCGATGATTCCGGGGCATGAGTTTATTGGTCATGTGGTAGCTATCGGAGAGAATGTGAAGGATGATTTTGAATTAGGTGATCGCGTCATTTCGGAACAGATCGTTCCTTGTGAAGAATGTCGTTTTTGTAAGCGTGGTCAATACTGGATGTGTCAAAAACATGATCTATATGGGTTCCAAAATAATGTGAATGGCGGTATGGCAGAGTATATGAAATTTACGAAGGAAGGAATTAACTATAAAGTTCCTACCGAGTTGCCTATCGAAAAAGCTATTTTAATTGAGCCATATGCGTGTTCTTATCATGCAGTACAAAGAGCCAAAATTGAACTGGAAGATGTAGTTGTTTTAGCAGGTGCAGGTACATTAGGTCTAGGAATGATTGGTGCCATTAAAAAATCCGGACCATCCAAGTTAATTGTACTTGATCTATTTGAAGATCGTTTAGAATTGGCAAAACAGTTCGGGGCAGATATGGTATTGAATCCGGCGAAAGATGATATCTATACAATCATTAACGATTTAACAGATGGGTATGGATGTGACGTATATATTGAAGCAACGGGTGCTCAAAAATCGGTTGAACAAGGACTGAAGCTTATTCGTAAGTTAGGCCGTTTTGTTGAATTTAGTGTATTTAAAGACCCAGTAACGGTGGACTGGTCTATTATTTCAGACCGTAAAGAGCTAGATGTCTTGGGATCTCATCTTGGTCCATACTGCTATGAACCAGTTATTAAAGGGATTAGTAACGGGGACTTGCCGACAGAAGGCGTTGTAACCCACATTCTACCTCTGGAAGAGTATCAAAAAGGATTTGAATTAGTGAAGAGTGGACGCGATTCGTTAAAGGTTGTTCTAAATCCAAATCTATAAACCAGCACATCTTAGGAGGCAACCTTGTATGAAATCGAACTTGCAAGCTGTATCAGTTGGAAAACTAGGTATGGACAGAAAAATGATGATGGGTTACTTGGGTGTTTTGATTTTTATGATCGGTGATGGATTAGAACAAGGTTGGCTTTCAACCTATCTGACCCAAAATAACATGACAGTCCAAGAGGTAGCAACCCTATTAAGTTTTTATGGGATTGCAGTTGCTTTTGCATCTTGGCTGTCGGGAGTATTAGCTGAAATTTATGGTCCCCGTAAAATGATGATTACCGGGCTTGTCCTATTCGTACTGGGTACCTTGGTTTTCTTAACCGTTGGTATTCCAACGATGAATTTATCGGTCATGTTACCAACCTATGCACTGCGTGGTCTTGGTTATCCTTTATTTGCTTATTCTTTTCTAGTATGGATTACTTACTATGCACCGGCTGAAAGACTGGGTACGGCTGTAGGCTGGTTTTGGGTGTCCTTTGCGGGCGGACTAAATATGCTCGGAGCTTATTATTCTAGTTTTGCGTTACCAATCTTAGGAGAAATGAATACCCTTTGGAGTGCCTTGGCATTCACAACAATCGGCTCTATATTTGGTATTTTATTATGCAAGACTGATATTGAGAAAACAGAGTTAACTATAAAACAGGCGTTAAAGCAAATAACTAAGGGGATCACTATTGCTTTCGAACGTCCCAAAGTTGGGCTAGGCGGAATTGTACGCGCGATCAATACAGCCGGTGCATATGGACTGGTCGTATTTCTACCTGCTTATATGATTGATTCAGGATTTACGATGTCACAGTGGCTTCAAATTTATGGAGCACTATGGGCAAGTAATGTTGTTTTTAATCTAATTTGGGGGGCAGCAGCAGACCGAATTGGCTGGCAATTTACCGTGATGTGGATCGGAGGTATAGGTTGCGCTGTATCATTGGCTTGCCTTTACTATTTCCCTTACTTCTTCGGTGCGAATTACTTGTTAACGATCACTGCAGCCATTTGTTTTGGTTCGTGTTTGGCTGCTTATGTGCCGCTTTCTGCATTAGTACCGTCGCTAGCACCTGAAAATCGCGGAGCAGCCATGTCTATTCTGAATTTAGGGGCTGGATTAAGTACATTTTTAGGACCCGCTATTGCTGGTGCACTCATTGGAAGTTTAGGTGCTTCAGGTGTGATTTGGGCTTATATAGCAATGCATGTGATTAGCACGTTCATTATGATTTTTGTAAAGCTGCCTAAAGATGTACAGCAAGAACAATTATCTGCAGAAGTAGCTCCAGCTCATTAACATAAAAACAATAGAATATTCAGTCTATATTCTTTTATCGATAATAAACAAAAGTAAACGAAAGTTTAAAATTGACAAATGAAAGAATATTATGTGAAAATAGTGTTGTAATTATTGGAAAACAAAAAGATAAATAAATAGATAGGAATGAAGGGGAGGGACGTAACATGAAAATTGGCTTAGGTTCAGATCATAATGCTCACGGATTAAAACAGGCTTTATGGGAATATATCGAAGAATTAGGGCATGAAGTTGTAGATTACGGCTCACAAGATGATTGTACAGCTATTGATTATCCTGGGGTTGCATTTGAGGTAGGAACAGACATCATGGCGAATAAACTGGACAGAGGGATTCTTGTTTGCGGCACCGGACTAGGAATGGCTATCGCAGCTTGTAAAGTACCAGGGATTAGAGCCGCTACCACTCATGACGTTTATTCTGCAGAGAGAGCTTGCAAAAGTAATGACGCACAAATTATTACTTTAGGCGAAAAAGTAATCGGGATTGAAGCAGCAAAAAAAGTGGTTGAAATGTACTTAAGCTCAACGTTCCCTGGAGGAAATTCTGCCCGTAAAGTGCAGCAGATTTCGGAACAAGAAAAGATCTACATGAACGGGAGGGTTTCGCTGTAATGAAAAAATTAATGAACAACCCAACGAATGTTGTCGATGAGATGATCGAAGGTTATGTGAAAGCCTTTCCTAACTATGTGAAGCAATTAGAGGAAAATAAAAGAGCGCTGGTAGCCGTTCGCCAAGAAGAAACAAACAAAGTAGGTGTACTGATTGGCGGAGGATCAGGACATGAGCCGGCTTTTATGGGATATGTCGGTTACGGAATGGCTGATGGTGTGGCTGTAGGAAATATTTTTGCATCCCCGTCACCTGATCCCATAGTTGAAGTAACCAAAAAAATAGATAACGGACAAGGTGTCGTTTTTATTTATGGGAATTATGCAGGCGATTTAATGAACTTCGGCATGGCAGCAGAAATTGCTGATCTTGAAGAAGATATTAAAGTAGAACGCGTTATTGTTACGGATGATGTGGCCTCAGCACCTAAAGAGGAGATGCACAAGCGCCGTGGTATTGCAGGAGAATTCTTTGTAACTAAGGCAGCAGGAGCAGCGGCTGAGAAAGGATACTCCATTGAGGATGTTGTTCGTGTAGCTAAACAGATGAACGATGTGACTCGGACGATGGGGGTTGGCCTGTCACCTTGCTCCTTACCGCAAACAGGGATGCCTAGCTTTGAACTAGCAGAAGATGAGATGGAGATCGGCTTAGGACATCATGGAGAGCCTGGTATTGAAAAGGGGAAATTACAAACGGCTGATGAAGTAGTAGATCGTTTGGTGGAAGATATTTTAAAAGATATGCCGATTGAAAGCGGTAACAAGGTAGCTGTTCTGGTGAATGGTCTAGGTTCGACAACAAATATGGAACTGTATATTATGTTCCGAAGAGTTGAGCAAATTCTATCGAGTAAGAACATTCACATTCATCGTTCCTTTGTTGGAAGCTACAGTACTTCGTTAGAAATGGGCGGGGCATCTGTTTCCATTGCCAAACTGAATGATGAATTAGCAGAAATGATAGACTTCGCGGCGGATTGTCCGATGTACGTACAACGATAGGGGGAGCGACAATGGAGATTTCAGCAGTTCAATTCAAACAATTCTTAATGAATGTTGTAGAGATGATAGAAGAACAAAAAGATTATTTATGCGAGCTTGATCGTAAACTTGGTGATGGAGATCATGGGGTAACGATGTCAATTGGCTGGCAAGCAGTTAAGGAACAGCTTGAAGGACCGTTAGCAGAGGAACAAGATTGTGTGAAATTGAGTTCGACTGCGGGACGTACATTTTTGAGTGCGGTGGGTTCATCTGTCGGCCCGCTGTATGCTACAGGTTTCATGCGCGGTGCAAAAGCGCTAAAAGGGAAAGAAGTATTAGATGATACGGCATGGAAGGATTACTGGGTGGCATTCGTTGACGGCGTTCAAGAGCGCGGACAAGCGGAACTTGGAGATAAAACGATGATGGATGCATTAATTCCCGCACGTAATACCTTAGTAGATGCATTTGAGCAAGAAGGCAACTTTATTAAATCGATCGAGCTTGCTGTGCAATCTGCTAAAGATGGTGCAGCTTCTACAAAGGATATGCTTTCAAAACGCGGCCGTTCCAGTCGTTTAGGTGAACGCTCCATTGGTGCACAAGATCCAGGAGCAACATCAGCAGCAGCGATTCTAGAAGTATTCCTGCAAACCGTAAAATCTTCTGTATGTGAATCAATTTCATAATATCTTTCCTGAGTTATAAATTGATTTAATAAGTTATGAGATTGATTCATGTGTGTAATTTTTCGTCACCCATCCTTAATTGAATGATGTTACAAAACATACTTTTAAGGATGGGTGATTTTTATTGTCTTTTTTGAGAGGAATGAGGAAAATGACTGTACAAATTAAGCATTTTACTAATGATTTTATGAAGGTTACACAGATGGCTGCACTTCATACGTATTCATGGATCGGTCGTGGCAATAAAATAGAGGCGGACCGTGCGGGAACCAATGCAATGCGGAATGTGTTGAATCAATTACCTATTGCATCTACCGTTGTCATTGGTGAGGGTGAAATGGATGAGGCACCGATGCTGTATATAGGTGAAGAATTAGGAGCAGGTAAAGATTTAAAAGTAGATTTAGCTGTTGATCCTATTGAAGGAACCACCCTTGTGTCTAAAGGGATGCATGGAGCACTAGCTGTATTAGCAGTTGCGCCGAAAGGGACACTGCTGCATGCCCCAGATATGTACATGAAAAAGATAGCATGCGGCAAGAAAGCAAAGGGAGCTATTTGCTTAGAGGATTCACTTAAAGAAAATATGCACCGGGTTGCAGAAGCATTGGGGAAAAAGGTAAACGAATTAACAGTAATGATCCAAGATCGCCCGCGCCATCAACAATGGATTAATGATGTACTCGAGGAAGGTGCAAGGGTTAAACTATTCTCTGAAGTAGATATCACAGGAGTTTTGGCTACATCGATAGAACAATGTGAGGTTGATCTATTCATTGGGATTGGCGGAGCACCAGAAGGCGTAATTGCAGCGGTCGCACAAAAAGGATTTAATGGTGATTTCCAAGGACAACTTATGCCTCAAACTGAGCAGGAATATGAACGTTGTTTACAAATGGGAGTTAGCGATCCAAAACATATTTTATTACTTGATGAAATCGTAAAATCAGAAGACTGCTTGTTTAGTGCAACAGGTGTCACAGATGGACTTATCCTGAACGGGGTGAAACATAGCAACCAAAAACAGGAGATGCAGACACATAGTTTAATTGTTTCCCAGAATCATATACAATTTATTGTTGGTAATCATGAAGAAGAAGGATTCGAAATCTACGAGCAAACCAGCAAAATAGGCTAGTCATTGAATAGAATTTGCAAACGACCAATGAATGAAATTGATCGTTTGAACCATCTATTACGATCTTACGTCTCTTCATATTTTATTTGGATATGATCTCATCAAGGATGTGTACAATTTCCTCAAAGTTGTATACATCCTTATTTACTTTCCAAGTATCCGTATCTTTCACCATCGTTATATCTCCATGTAAATCAATATGTTCATTTCCAAAAGTGAGTGTCCCTGTGTAACTTAATTCGATCTCCTGATCTGTTTGAATTTTCTTAGTGAGTTCTAAGTCATTCATCTCAACTTTACTTTGTTTGTAATTCGCGATAAGAAATCCATTTTGATATGTACGAGTGATCACATTTTGATCATAGAATACAGTGGTCGTCAGTGGTTTAACGGCCTCTTGTTTCGCTTGAATATCCTCGATTGATATCTCTGCGTTCGGTCCCGGTTGATCTGCTTTATACTCAATCGTTTTGTATTCTTTTGCTACTTTTATCGCATCGTCTAAATCTCTATCATTAGATGTGCAGGCAGAGAGGATGAGAGTGAACAAAAGAATCAGGACGGTAAATGACATACGCATCAGTATTCCTCCTTTTAATGAGTTGTGAAATTGATCTATCAATAATAATCTACCATAATTATACATTACATGAATACTTAGTTATATATAGCGTTTTAATCGATCTCGATTGCCTCGGAGGATCTCTTAACCTCTTTTGCTTGAAGTGGATTTTCATAGCTAGATTAAAGATTACGTCATATGATTAGTACATACTGTTCTCACTGCAAGAGCATCTTCGCAATAAGGAGGATATTCATGAACATCCCCAAAGGTACCTATGGTTTTCGGTTCGCCGAAGATAAGGAGCTTCAGCTGTGCGTGTTATTTGCTGCCGGTTATGATTCGATTACCAACCCTTCTTATCATTGGGACGGACTGAAGCGAACCGATGGGCCTCTTCTGCTGTTCCAGTATACGATTAGCGGCGAAGGGGTATATGAGTCGGGGAACCAAACTCACTATATCACGGCTGGACAAGCTTTTCTGGCTGAAATTCCAGGACCTCACCGCTATTATTATCACCCGAAATCAAAAGAGCCTTGGGATTTTCTATTCCTGCTGTTCCGGCCCAATCTGATCTTGCCCCACTGGCGCAAATTTCTGGGAGAAGCGGGGGAGACTCCTTATCTGCCTATGGATTGTGCGCCTGTCCGAATATTACAAATGATCGTGGCGGATGCGGCAGCGGGCAGAATTATCGATCCCTTGATTGCATCTTCTTGCGTCTATCAGTTCATGACAGAACTTGCGAGACTACAGGTAACAACGTTGCGGAACAGGGACAACTGGCCTGAAAATGTAAGGCTTGCAGCTGCATTTATTGAAGCAAATTATTCACAGATGATCAGTATCGATCAGCTGTCCGAATATGTCTCTCTATCGAAATATCACTTGATCCGCCGATTTTCGGCCAGTACGGGCCTGACGCCAGGTGCTTATTTGACGCGTGTCCGTACGGAGAAAGCAATGGAGTTGCTTCGGGGAACTGACCTTAGCATAGAGGCAATTGCCGAACGGATTGGCTACTCCAGCGGAAGTTATTTCATTAAAGCATTTCGCAGTGTGGCAGGCCTTACACCGGGAGAATTTCGCAGTGGGGGCGACTGCCTTGCTTATCGCAAATTGTTTTTTGACTGACCGCAATATTTTACTATTCCGCTTTTAAGATTACTGTAGATATTACGAATCTCCTTTACTATGCTAAACATAGCAAGAGGTAGCAAGAGCAATATTAAACAGTAAAGGAGCTTTTGAAAATGGATCATAAGCTTATAGCGTCTACACCGCCGCTTGGCTGGAACAGTTGGGATTGCTACGGTGCAGCCGTAACAGAAGATGAAATTCGGGGCAATGCGGAATACATGGCAAAGCATCTCAAAGCATACGGATGGAGCTACATTACCGTTGATATTCAGTGGTACGAGCCTCATGCGAACTCCTCACAATACCGGCCGTTTGTTCCACTAGTAATGGATGAATACTCCCGGCTCATGCCTGCTGAGAACCGCTTTCCCTCCGCGGCAGATGGACAAGGATTTAAGCCGTTAGCCGATTATGTACACAGCCTTGGACTTAAATTTGGTATACATATTATGCGCGGCATACCTCGGCAAGCGGCCCATGCGGGCACTTCCATTCTTGGTACGTCGGCGACAGCACGCGATATAGCGCATACGAATTCGATCTGTCCATGGAATACGGATATGTATGGCGTGGATGCGTCGAAGGAAGGGGCACAGGCTTATTACAATTCTCTCTTTGAATTGTACGCAGAATGGGGCGTTGACCTGGTAAAAGTGGATGATATTGCAGCTTCCAGGCTGTATGACACCCATCAGCCGGAGATCGCAATGATCGCAAAAGCGATCGAAAACTGCGGTCGGCCTATGGTGTTAAGCCTATCTCCTGGTCCTGCTCCGGTAGAATATGCGGAGTTTTTCACTTCGCATGCGAACATGTGGCGTATCACAGATGACTTTTGGGATCAGTGGCCGCTCCTTTTGGATATGTTCGATCGGTGCAGAACATGGCATGGTATACCCGAGGCAGGTTCCTGGCCTGACTGTGACATGCTGCCGCTCGGTCACATTGGCATTCGCTCGGTGGATGGCGGAGGGGCGGACCGCTGGACCCGGTTTACACGTGACGAACAGCTAACTATGATGTCGCTTTGGAGCATTTTCCGCTCGCCGCTCATCTTTGGGGGCGAATTACGAGACTGCGATGACTGGACGCTGTCACTGCTTACAAACCGTGAGGTTCTGCGCATGCACCAGGAGAGCCGCGGAGCCAAAGAAGCATTACGCCAAGGAGACCTCATTGTTTGGACGGCCGAAGACACCGAAGGACCTCGCTACGCGGCAATATTCAATATCGGTGAGAGTCTGCTTTCAGTAGACTTGGATATTGAGCAAATCGGTCTCGGAGACAGCACTGCTGGAAATGAACTGTGGAGCGGAGCACAAGCTGAACTTGCGGAAGGAGTACTTCAGGCTACTGTGCCGCCACATGGGGTACGACTCTATCGGTTCTATTAAGAGTATCAATAAAGAATATTAATAAAGAGATCTACCCATCATGGGCAGATCTCTTTATTATATCTACAGCATTCATCATGGCGAAGTCGGAGAAAGGGTCTGGGAAGAAGCAAAACGTTTTGTATTTTGACGCGCTTGGGAACGGCATGAAGATAGCCCCTCAATGAATCTCGTTTTACTCCCCGCGATACTTTTTAATAAACTGAACGGCTTTCCGAATATCTTCTTCCGGTGAAGCACCGACTTCTCGCTCAATCGTGAGATAACCTTTATATCCGATCTCTTGGAGTGCAGCAAAGTACGCATCAAAATCTACTTGGCCTTCGCCTAATGGAACCTCCAGGAATGCAGCTCCGGAAGAAGCCATCTCCGCAATCTTCTCATGCGTCATGCCTTCATATCCAAGGTAACCATAGACCTCTTTAGGATCGATGGGTCTTATTTGTCTGCCGTCTTTCACATGGGTGTGGACGATGTAATCTTTCAAAACCTTGACGCCTTGCACCGGATCATCGCCGGTTACCATGACCATATTCGCCGGGTCAAAGTTAACGGATACGCCGTTTGTACTGAGTGTATCCAGGAATCCTTTGAGATGAGCAGAGCGCTCAGGTCCCGTCTCAATGGCAAAGTAGGCGTTCATACTCTTCGCATAGACCCCAAGTTCTTCACAGGCAGATTGCATTGCAGCGTAGATGGGACCGTTCACATCATCAGGAACAATACCTATATGTGTGGTGACTATATTCGTTCCCAGTTCTACAGCGAGGTCAAGAATGCGTTTAGACTTTTCGATTTTTTCCGGATTAACCGCTGCATCTTGAAATCCATGACCGCCAAGATCGCCGCAGAGAGCCGATATGTCAAGTCCGAGATCTGCAATATAGCTTTTCAGTTCTTTCCGTGCGGCAGTTGATAGATTCTCGGGGGACATCTCGCCGGATACAGCGTAGATTTGTACGCCTTCTGCACCAACTTCTTTTGACTTCCTCAGCCCCTCTCGAAGACCCGCTTGGAAACTGTCAGAGATAACCCCGATTTTATTAGGTAAGGACAAGATTATACCTCCTTATTCACTGTGTGAATGGTAGTTTTCAGAAATACATTACCCTAAGCTTCATCCCAAAACCTTCTTACGTTACTTAGACCATTACGAGCCCCGAACGTGCAGTCTTCCAGACCTTCAAACTCAAGACTTATATAACCGTCATAACCAGAAGATTTAATAACCCGAATGATGTCGCGCAGCGGAATGTCACCTTGACCCGCCACTGCTCCGCGCAGATAGTTACCGGCAGTGGATCTAAAAAATCCTTCGCCTGGATTCTCCCCGGCAGGGCGAACATAAAAATCTTTAATATGCACTATGGATGCATAAGGAAGGTTATTCTTCACACCCGCAAGCGGCGGCTCATCTGCACATAGGAAGTTACCTACATCGAGTGTCGTTTTGAAGTTGGGCATATTCACTGCGTGAATCAGAGCCTGAATCCGGTCACTGTGCTGAATGAAATAACCGTGATTCTCTACACTTGTGGTAATGCCATACGTACCAGCGTATTCTGCAATCTCCCGGCAAGCGGCAGCAAGCCGGTCTATATTTGCATTGAAATGGGCGATAGATACATCGGGAGAGGAAGCTACATCATGACGCATCAACTTCACGCCGAGCCTGTTTGCAATATCGACTTCTTTTTTTACGCGTGCAATCTCTTGCTGGCAGGCTTCTTCGCTGTCTACAAGGAAATTGGCCCCGATCGCATAGTTGGATATTTCAAGACCGCGCTCTGCGGCTTTTGTTACGATCAGATCAATCAGCTCAGGCTGTTCGGTCAGGTTATAGCCAAGCGGTACAATTTCTATATGTTCTCCGCCATGATCCGCTGTAAAATCAACGACATCTGCAATCGTCATCGTTCCTTTGTTCAGCGCTTGATACAAGCTGTAGGAACTAAGTCCAAGTTTCATAGGTATACTTCCTTTCCTGTACTTGCGGATTCATAAATACCACGAAGAATTTTCATGACTTCTACGCCGTCTTCCACAGGGCTGATCGGCCGTTTACCTGTCTGAACGCATTCTACAAAATGATCGATCTCTGCTTGGAATGCTTTTTCAAATTGGAATCCTTTGCTGTCGGTTTGCGGGCTGATGTTGATAATTGTGTCATGCTTCTCCGTAACGATGACGACTTCTGGATCGATCTCAAAGCCGCCTTTTTCACCATATAGTTTCACTGAACCTTCATTTTCCTTTGCGTGAAGAGTGAAACTCACATCGATCATCAGGGTAGCACCGTTCTCAAAACGAATGAGTGCATTTGCTAAATCTTCTACATCATTATCTTGCTGGTCCGGGTTATAGTCGGCTGCTTTATAGGAAGAGAGATTTTTGATATTAGAGCGATCTCCAAGCTTACGGTAGGTATTGCCTGTAACCGATTTCACTTTTGGTCTGCCCATCATATACCAGCAGAGGTCAATCACGTGGACACCGATATCAATGAGCGGTCCGCCGCCGGAACGTCTTGAATCCGAGAACCAGCCGCCTGGGTTGCCGAGTCTGCGAATGTAAGATGCTTTGGCATAATAGATTTCACCAAATTCGCCATTATCGATAAAAGAGCGAAGCATCTGTGCATTCGGATCATAACGGCGAACGAAACCGACCTGCAGAATCTTACCCGATTCTTGTACTGCTTGTTGAATCTTATAAGCTTCTTCTACGGTACGGCAAAGTGGTTTCTCCACCAGCACGTGCTTACCTGCTTTTAGAGCTGCAATGGCGATCTCCGCATGAGTATCATTCCATGTACAAATACTGACGGCATCGATTTCTTCATTAGCAAGCAGTTCATTGTAATCACTATAGGCATATAGTGCTTCGTATTTGTCAGCGGTTTGTTTGGCCCTATCGGCATTCATATCGCATACCGCATGAAGAACCGTATTTGGATTGTTTTTGTAAGGTGTTAGATGATATTGTGAGATGCTCCCAGCACCAATTACGCCAATTTTAAGAGTTGTCATATGTAAATTTGTGCTCCCTTCAATTTCTAGAATAGGATATACTAGACAACAGAAGTGTAAGGATTATCCCCTTTGTTTTCTATCATCTAGAATTACCTTTATTGTAGGGAGACCCTGCGGGGAAAGCCATGTAGAGCGTTGCTGATTATTTGAACAAATGTGCGGTGAGTGGAGGGATGGCCCATGCATAGAGACGCTGCTTTACGGGAACCGATGGATATGCCTGATCCGCAGTTTCCACTGAAGCTTCATTATTGTGAGTCAACTGAAAAAGGGCAAATTTTATTTCATCCTCATTTTCATGAACATATGGAAATTTTATATTTTGCAAAAGGCGAAGCCATTATCGAATGCAATTCGGAGCAAACACGAGCCAAAGAAGGGGACCTGATCGTCCTTAATAGTAATGACCTGCACCACGGAATCAATGTATCGGGCCACGTACTGTATAATGCGCTCATCACGGATCTGTCTCTACTACAAAGTCCATCGCCGGATGCAGTGGGGACGAAGTTCATTACTCCAATGACCCAGAATAATGTCATGTTCAAAAACCACATTCCAGATGATTCGGAACTTCGCACCGCATTTGAACAAATTCTTCAAGAATTCCAGAGGAAAGAACTTGGATATGAAATGGCCATTAAATCGTGTATGTACCGGATGCTGACCCTATTGTTCCGTAGACATATAGCAGAGTACATGCCGAGTGCTGAGTATAATAGCCGCACCAAAAATTTAACGAGATTTGCTCCTATTTTTAAATACATCGAGGAACATTACTTGGAGGAACTATCAGTGGAGCTGCTGGCTCATAAGGCAGGGTTATCCCGGTTTCATTTCAGCCGCTTATTCAGTGAACTGACGAACAAGACAGTGACCGAGTATATCAATCAGTTCCGAATCAATAAGTCGGAATATCTGCTTCGCAATACAGAAATGACCATATCAGAGGTGGCGCTTGCTTCAGGATATAATGATATTTCTTACTTCAGCCGGACATTTAAGAAGTATAAACAAGTACCGCCTTCTTTCATCCGAACCTCCATCAAAAGCGAATAATGGAAGCATATGGGGCTGTAAAAGTTCGGGATTAACCTTAATTTTTTTGTGAAATAGTTGACTTCTTTTGTTATATTTAATATTCTTGTTATTGTCCTTTTACAAAGTGTAGACAGGATAAAGGAATGAATTATCAATACAATAATGATTTACACTTCAGTCATTCGTAACTTACATCCTACTTACGAATATAGGAGCTTATATTTTCTCATCCTATATGAAGAATTAGGATTTTTTGCTTTGATTCGAATGATAATACAAGTCATGGAGGCACAGCTTCAGATGGAAAAATGGTTTAAATTAAAAGAACGAGGAACGACCATCCCGACAGAGATCATTGCGGGGCTCACGACCTTCTTTACAATGGTTTACATCGTCATTGTGAATCCGGGTATGCTCAGCAGTACAGGAATGGATTTCAACGGTGTATTCATTGCTACCGTGCTCGCAAGTATCATTGGCACACTCATTATGGGACTTGGTGCGAATTATCCAATCGTCATTGCGCCGGGAATGGGACTTAACGCGTTTTTCGCATACAGTGTCGTAGCAGGATATGGAGTTTCTTGGCAGGTAGCACTTGGTGCAGTATTCATTGCCGGAATGCTCTTTGTTATTTTGTCACTAACTTCCTTTAGATATATGCTGCTAGATGCCATACCGGGCAGCCTCAAACATGCCATAACGGCAGGGATCGGACTTTTTATTACTACGGTTGGACTTCAAAATGCAGGAATTATTGTTGCCTCCGAATCGAATCTAATTGCACTAGGTAATTTATCAGATCCAATGACCATGCTTACGATTATTGGACTACTCATTACCGTGGTGCTTATGTCATATAACGTAAAAGGATACTTATTTATTGGGATGGTGGTTACGGCCATTATTGCGTGGTTTATGGGATTGCTTCAGATGCCAGAATCCATCGTATCGATGCCAACAGGGCTGTCATCAACCGCTTTCCAACTTGATATCGCAGGTGTATTCTCCAGTGGACTTTACACCGTTATCTTTACTTTCTTACTAATTACTTTGTTTGATACAACAGGCACCATGCTTGGGGTAGCAGAGAAGGCGGGCCTTATCAAAGAGGGTAAATTCCCACGTTCACGCGGAGCACTTCTGGCGGATGCGGTAGGTACAACATCAGGAGCTTTGCTCGGTACAAGCCCGACATCAGCTTATATTGAATCCAGCACAGGGGTAGCAGCAGGCGGCCGTACGGGTCTTACTGCAGTAGTGGTAAGTATCCTGCTTGCACTGACCTTGTTCTTCTCGCCGCTGATCGGTGTATTATCCGGCATTTCCGCAATTACCGCTCCGGCGCTTATTATTGTAGGTTACTTTATGATTAATGCAATCAGCCAGGTTAAATGGTCTGATGTGGAGGAAGCTTTCCCGGCATTTCTCATCATTATTCTCACTCCGCTTACACACAGTATTGCAACAGGGATCGGCGTAGGATTTATTTTCTACCCTCTGCTGAAACTGCTGCGCGGGAAAGGGAAAGATGTACATCCGATCTTCTATGTTTTTGCAATTTTGTTCTTTATCCAGCTCGTGTTCCTCGAACACTAGAACTTTCGAGTTGTTTTACTAGAATATAGCTACTCAAACCCTTAGACCACGTAATGAGAATTACGATGATCTAAGGGTTTTGTTTTTAGTTACATAGGCATAATTAAATACATAACTAAAGAGATTTGAAATTAATTCCACTAATTAACATATGAAATGGTCACCAATTCGCAGGGTAGTGAAGAATGTATGGATATGTTATTCTTTTTGGGAAGCGCTTCCAAGATATGTGTAACCAAAGGAGATGTATAAGGTTGAATCGAAAATGGAAATCTACGCTTACGCTTTCTCTGGCTTTTGCACTCGTTCTCTCCCTGTTTTCTTCTACCTTGAGCCCTACACAAGCTGACGCAGCAAAAGGCAACAAATCTAAGCTTCAATCTTACGTAAACGATATGCAGCCAGGATGGAATCTTGGAAACTCTCTGGATGCAGTAGGTGCAGATGAGACGGCTTGGGGCAATCCACGCATCACGAAAGAATTAATTCAGAATATTGCAGATGAAGGATATAAAAGTATTCGAATTCCAGTGACCTGGGATTCCCATATCGGAGCAGCGCCAGACTATACCGTGGACCCTGCTTATCTGAACCGTGTTCAGGAAGTAGTCCAGTGGGCTCTTGATGAAGGGCTGTATGTCATGATTAACGTTCATCACGATTCTTGGGTCTGGATCAGCCATATGGAGAAAAAACATGACGAAGTGCTTGCTAGATATAATGCGATCTGGACGCAAGTTGCCGACCACTTTAAGAATCAGTCTAACAAGGTGATGTTTGAAAGTGTGAACGAACCTCGCTTTACGGACGGCGGAACAACGGATGAAGCCAAACAGTTAGACATGCTCAAAGAGCTGAATTTATCTTTTCATAAAATAGTTCGTGAATCCGGCGGGATCAACGCCACTCGTCCGCTCGTATTATCTACACTTGAAGCATCCCCGTCACAAGAACGTATGGACGAGCTTTATCGTACCATTACTACACTGAACGATGAGAACATCATCGCAACCGTTCATTACTATGGCTACTGGCCGTTTAGTGTGAACATTGCCGGTTATACTCGTTTTGAAAAAGATACAAAAAATGATATCGATCAAACTTTTAATAACGTCTACAACACCTTTGTTGCCCAAGGTATACCGGTAATTTTAGGTGAGTACGGGCTGCTTGGTTTTGACCAAAGTACCAATACGATTGAACAAGGTGAAAAACTGAAGTTCTTTGAATACCTTACACATGTTCTAAAAGAAAAGAATATTACCCATATGCTGTGGGATAACGGACAGCACTTTAGCAGAACGGAATTCAAATGGTCTGATCAGGACCTGTTTGACATGATGAAAGCAGGACGGAAGACACGCTCGGCTACCGCTGAGACGGATCTTATTTTTGTGGAAAAAGGCACTAATGGGCAGGATCAGCAGATCCAACTGAACTTAAACGGCAATCGGTTAACGAAACTGAGTGTGAATGGAAAGAATCTGAAAAAAGAGAAAGAATATGTCCTTTCTGGCGAGAAACTTATCATTAAAGCAGCGAAATTAGCAGAACTGACAGCTTCAGGCGAGTATGGGGTAAATGCTGTAATTACTGCGGAGTTCAATAAAGGGGCAGACTGGAAGTTCAGTGTGATCACAAACAGTAAACCTGAGCTGCAGAATGCACAAGGAACAACGGACAATTTTGCAATTCCGGTTCGATTTAACGGAGATCTGCTTGCTACCATGGAAGCAGTGTATGTAAATGGAGGAAACGCAGGTCCACAGAATTGGACTTCTTTTAAGGAATTTGAATACACATTCAGCCCTTCTTATGAGGATGGAAAAATTACGCTGAAACCTAATTTCTTTAACGAAGTGAAAGATGGAGAAGTGATTTTGAAATTCCATTTCTGGAGCGGAGAGATCCTTTCTTACAAACTCCATAAGAGCGGGACTACGATTACAGGCACTGTAATGTAATACAAAGCAGGACTTATAGCAGGCTAAATATTTTTAACAAAAGAGGGTCATACCGGGTCGGTCCGGAGGCCCTTTTTTTGTTTTTTTAGATAAGCACTAAGGCTCAAAATACAGATGCTTATGAACTAAATTCATAAAAATGTCGTAATATTACATGATTATAGTGATAATTAACACGGTATTCAGCATTCGCTCTATATGTTATGTTGTGTTAGTAAGCGCTTACAAATTTACAAACGAAAAGGAGATGTATAAGGTTGAATCGAAAATGGAAATCCAGTCTCATGTTATCTCTGGCATTTACTCTCGTCTTTTCCTTGTTTGCTTCTAGTTTGAAAATGGATAAGGTACAAGCAGCCACGAGTATTCAGTCCTATGTAAGTGATATGCAGCCCGGATGGAACCTTGGAAACTCTTTGGATGCCATAGGTGCAGATGAGACTGCTTGGGGGAACCCGCGCATAACGAAAGAATTGATTCAGAAAATTGCAGCACAGGGGTACAAAAGTATTCGAATTCCAGTGACCTGGGATTCCCACATCGGAGCAGCACCGAATTATACGATAGAGGCTTCCTATCTAAACCGTGTTCAGGAAGTGACGCAGTGGGCTTTGGATGAAGGACTCTACGTCATGATTAACGTTCATCACGATTCTTGGGTCTGGATCAGCCATATGGAGAAAAATCATGATCAGGTTCTAGCCAAATACAATGCAATATGGACTCAAATTGCCGATCGTTTCAAAAATTCGTCGAACAAGCTAATGTTTGAAAGTGTGAATGAACCCCGGTTTACCGACGGCGGAACAACGGATGAGCAGAAGCAACTAAAGATGCTAGAAGAGCTGAATCTTTCATTCCATAAGATTATCCGTCAGTCTGGAGGGGGAAATGCGGTTCGTCCGCTCGTGTTATCAACACTTGAGGCATCACCAACTCAGGAGCGAATGAGTGCACTGTACAGTACAATCTCCAAACTGAATGACACGAATATTATTGCGACAGTTCATTACTACGGCTTTTGGCCGTTTAGTGTAAACATTGCTGGATATACACGCTTTGAGACAGACTCCCAGAATGACATTAAACAAACTTTTGATAACGTTTATAACACTTTTGTTGCAAAAGGAATTCCTGTCATTGTAGGTGAGTATGGGCTCCTTGGTTTTGACAAAAATACGAATGTCATTGAACAAGGCGAAAAACTTAAGTTTTTTGAATATCTTACAAATTACTTAAAACAGAAAAACATTACACATATGCTGTGGGATAATGGACAGCACTTCAGCAGAACGGCTTATACTTGGTCAGACCAAGATCTCTACAACACAATTAAAGCGGGAATCACAACACGTTCTTCCACAGCGGCATCTGATCTCATATTCGTGAAAAAAGGAGCGACAGTAGAGGACAAGCAAATTCAGCTGAGTCTTAACGGCAACACGCTTAGCGAACTGAGTGTGAATGGGCAAAAGCTGGTATCTGGTCAAGATTACACGCTCAGCGGCGAGCTTCTTACGATAAAAGCTAGCCAGTTAACGAAGCTGACTTCATCAGGGAACTATGGGGTTAATGCCGTGATCAAAGCGAAGTTCAATAAGGGTGCAGACTGGAATTTCCGGGTGATCGTGAACGCAAAACCTCAGCTGCAAAATAAACAAGGAACAATGAGTGATTTTGCCATTCCTACTGCTTTTAACGGCGATCTGCTTGCTACCATGGAAGCGGTCTATACGAGTGGAGGAAACGCAGGTCCGCAGAACTGGACTTCCTATAAGGAGTTCGAATATACATTCAGTCCTTCTTATGATTCTGGAAAAATCACACTCAAACCCGATTTCTTCAATGAAGTAAATGACGGAGAAGTGATTCTAAAATTCCATTTCTGGAGCGGAGAGGTTATCTCTTATAAAATCAAAAAAAGCGGAACAAGTATTACAGGGACGGTAATGTAACTATAGGTATGCAGTAACAGATATAACAAAAAGTACGCGCAGTAACAGATATAACAAAAAATGCGCAGTAACAGAAAAAACAAAGAGGGTCACACCGGCTAGGGCCGGGTGATCCTCTTTTGTTCTCTGCGTACATAAGCTTCTGGTGTCGTTCCAACAGCGGCTTTAAAGTCTTTAATAAAATGAGACTGGTCGTGGTAGCCAAGATCCATACTTAGCTTCAGAAGTTGGAGAGTGTCTCCCTGGCCTAATATTTCTGCTGCATTTTGTAGGCGGTAGAGTCGTATGACTGTTTTGGGACTCAGACCGACATATTGCTGAAAAAGACGCTGTAACTTTCGTTTGTTGATTTGAAAATAAGTGCACACATCATCTACCTTCGTGATTTCTTGATGATCTTGTATATAGGTCGTAATACGTTCTACTTCGAGACCCATCTCGTCTACAGACGGCAGCAAGGGAAGGAGCAGCTGATCCATTTGCTGGACAAGTTCATTATGGGATACCTGTCTGTTTAGAAATATGTCCTCCAGCTCCTGATTAGAGTGAGGAAGCAGAGACTCAGCAGGAATAGGGGCATGTGTTAAACCGATAATTGGTTTTTGAATCCACGGATAGAAGCCGCCCGGCTTAAATTTGATGCCAAATACGCAGCCTTCCTCTCTTAGCTGATGACCATACTTCGTAGATGAAGGACCGAAAAAGAAGGTGCGTCCTTGCTCAATGACCAGGTTCACACAAGGATTGGGTATGACATCTTGAGTAAACATCTCTCCAGGAGGGAGGTTCCATTCTACGATCCAGTAATGTTTAATAAACCGGCTGAGTTCTTCGTGAGGAAGGTAACGTTTCAGAGTAAAGTGCTGCTTGCCGTATTCATGATGAAGCAGACCGAGAGAGCGCTGATCTATTGATTTAGACATAAGGTTCTCCTCCAGCGAAGAGTCGCGTTTTTACAATACTTTTAGTAGATCAAGCGAGTAAGATGGGAGTACAACTTCAAAGAAATAACAACAAAAAGCGGACTACACTGCTGTGTGAAAAATGAGATAGGGAGTGATTTAAAGTGGAAGTTTTGCATTACGAGTTTTATATTGGAGCAAGCCCAGACCAAGTATGGGATACCCTGTTTCAGCCTGAAAATACTAAGAAAATATTCTATGGATGTACGCTTGAATCCTCTTTTGAGACAGGCTCTTCCTTTCAATATGTAGGTCCGGGAAAGGACGGGGAGAGGACCGTTCATCTATATGGAGAGGTATTGTCATATGAACCTGGAGTTAAGTTTAGCTGCTTAGAACATCCGGGTCCGTCTTACAAGGAGAATCACGAGGAGCTTGCCTCACGAATGACGTATCTGTTTGAGCCAGTTGGGGACTGCACGAAGCTGACTTTAATTAATGATCAGTGGAGCGAAAATCATCCCTCTTACGAAAGTACAAAGAGTCACTGGTGGATGATTCTTAGTAACATTAAAACACTCGCAGAGACAGGAAAGACATTACATTTCGGCTTTTAATCTAATAGGGCAAGACCACGTCATACGCCAAAAATACTCCCTTAAACCAAGTAAGGGAGTATTTTTGCTACAGGGATTTAAAATTATTTTTTACGTGACATTTTGTCGTATAAACGAGTTACCCGTGCAGCGAAATCTTCTAGATTCATCGAGGCTTTATTGCGGCGATGGTACCACTTTTTAACCGTATCAATGACCCACTGCGGGACCTTAACTTGATTAAACCGTGGATACACGTGGTAATAAGCCCAGACCAGATGATCCCACCGCTGGTCATTGCCTTCTTTTACATATTCAGATACATCGAGTACTTTGGCGCGACCATTCTGATTGACTACATTTTTCAAGTGGATGTCTCTCGGGTTAAGCCCTACACTTACCGCATACGTGCGGGCTTCTTTTACATCAAGAATGACCTGTTCAGGAACCGGAATTCCCTCCATAAGACAATCTTCCAGTGTAGGTCCTGATTCCATACTGAGCACAAGATAACGATCACCTTCTCCATAACAGACAGCGAAAAAGGGAGAACCGGCAAGCCGGTCGTAGACTGATTTTTCAATCGTCTTCTTCTTCATCGCTTCAGGAGAATATATTTTAAATGCAAATTGCGGATATGCTTCGATTGTAAATACAGCTGCGTCGGTTCCAACGCCGATACAATGTACACCAGCAGCTTGATTTGTAATACACACAAGTTCATTATCAACGCTGCCGATGATATCAACCTGACTCAAGAGAGAATCAATTTTCTCTAGATCGGGTAATTCCAAATGGTGATTTGGGTAACGATCCATGTACGTGACAACCCCTTCATATTTCGAGCCCTGTTCTGTTTAGAAACGGTGTAAACAGGAGTAGGCCGCCGTAGGTTTCTATTTCTATTCTATGATAAAATACAATACAACAAAGCGATGACAGATTGCAAAGAAAGGCAGAAGATGCTTATGATAACAACGTATCCTCCTTGGTCATACTCTGGTTCTAGAGCCGCCATATTTGATGATTGTCTTCGTAAATATTATTACCATTATTACGGTTCTCATAATGGGTGGAAATTAGAAACGGCAGAACCAGACCAAGTCCAGACCTACCGTTTAAAACAGCTCAGCAATCTCTATCTCGTATTTGGGAATCTGGCTCATCAGATGTGCGAGTCCGTGATTCGCAGCTGGGATAAGGAACGCAAGGTTCCGGAGGCTTCTTTTTTATACCAAAAGATGAGAGAACTGCTTAACCAGGCGTACAAAGAGTCGCAAGATGTGACCGGCTGGCATCTTCGTCCTAAATATCAAACCATGTTATCCGAAATCTATTATGATGAAGATGACAAGCTGAAAGATCGAATTTCTTCTATTAAGTCCCGTATGCAAACGGTCGTTGACAAGCTGTATCATACGAGAACATGGAAAGAAGTAGAGAGCGGCGCAGCCCATATTATGGAGATCGAGAAATGGGATCATATGATTTTGCATGATACGAGGGTGTACGTAAAGATGGACGTCCTGTACCGTAATGAGCAGGGGCATATTGTCATTGTAGACTGGAAGACTGGCAAAGAGAATGATTTTACAGATCAGCTATATCTCTATGCGCTTTATGTTCATGAGCACTATAATGTTCCGTACGAACACATCGAGATGCGAGTTGAATATCTGCTTACAGGCGAGTGTGAAACCTATCAGGCTACGCAGCAAGATATTGATAAAGTATCTGCATCGACCTTACGATATATTGAAGAAATGAAATCCTGTCTTGCTGATGATTACTATAATCGTCCTAAAGACATCTCTTTCTTTACACCGATGCCGTCAAGAAGAGTATGCGGAGAATGTAATTTTCGTGAAATCTGCAGCTCGCGGGCGGTTTAGTGACTAGACACTGGATGATGTCCAGTGTCTTTTTGGTATGTCGATGTCGTTGTTTATTCTACCTACAGCGAAGCAAGAGGGCTACTCTCTGGAGGGGTAAGATAAAGTTTTCTTATGGTTATCGCGATACTGACGAGGTGACATGCCTACCACTTTCGTGAAAAGTATGGAGAAATAATTCGCATTTTCGTATCCTGTTAATTTGGCAATTTCCCATACTCTCATCTCTGTTTGTACAAGGAGCCGTGTTGCTTCTCCCATCCTTCGCTGAATCATGTAATGAATGGGGGAGGTGGAGTAACGGTTTTTAAATAAATGAGCGAAATAATACGGACTTATATTAAAATGGTCAGCCATTTTTTTGAGAGTCAGAGGCTGGGTATAGTTCATATCTATATATTCTTTAATATCAAGGACTATCTGTTGTCTGCCGGTGTCTGGCGATTGGGTCTGCTTGCTTAGCATACGAGAAACAAGAAGTAGGATCGATTGCAGCAAGTGCTGGCAGATCTGTTCATGCCCTTCGCCCCGAATCGTAGATTCTTCGAACAGGAGTTCCATCAAGGTGATTATTTCAGCGGAATAGCTGTTAGCACGAATAACAGGGTCACGATCCGGCGGAATGATCCATTCCTTATGGGAGTGAAAACCGCAATAGCAAATATATATGGGTTTGTCTTTGGAAGACTTCTCGGCATGGAGAATCCCTTTATTGTAAATAAGGATGTCACCTTCAGCTGCATCATACTCTATATCTCCAATGGTGAACTTGCCTTCTCCTTCTTTAATGACCAGTATCTCAAACAGATCTTCATGCTTATGGCTTGGAAACTGCCAGCCCGGGTTATTGCTCACGTGTCCTGTGTACAGCAGGCGATCATCCAATTCTACTTTATAGGTTCGAGTTATCCCCGCATTCATGTCAGGCATTTGTAATCCGTTCCTCTCTAAAATAGCAAGATATATAACATTGTAACAAAAACGAGCAATATGTTTCATTGTGAATCGAAGACTACCGCCGTAAGCTGTATGAAGAACAGATTTAGATACATAAAGGAGAAAACCATGCCATATCCAAAGGAAAAAGGATTGATATTTTCATTCACTTTCATGGCATTTATTCTGGGAACCACAGAATATGTCATCGTGGGGCTTTTAAGCGAAATTGCAGGTGACTTTGGGGTAACGCTTGCAGCAGCAGGTATTTTGATCTCTGGTTTTGCGCTTGCCTATGCGATTGGGACACCGCTTATCCTGAGTGTCTTAGGTCATTTGCCTAAGCGACTGCTTCTATTAACAGGTATTACGCTCATTATTGTGCTAAATATGCTGAGTGCGGTCTCTACCTCTTTTGCGTTCCTCATGGGGACGAGAGTAGTGACTGCCATTTTGTGTGGCCTTTCTTTATCGCTCGCGATTTCGGTAGCAAGTGATTACGTGGAAAAAGCAAGGCGCGGACGAGCAATTTCCTATATTCTTGGCGGATTTACGATTGCAAATGTATTTGGTGTACCGATCGGTACCCTTGTAGGTCAACATTTTGACTGGCCAGCCACATTTATTCTGGTTTCTATTCTTGGGGCAGGTGCCCTCTTACTGAACTGGATCTACATACCGAGAGATATACCCATCGTGAATGTATCGGCGAAAGAACAGTTCGTTCTCCTTACTAACTATCGGATCCTGCTTGCGTTCTTTATTCCGGCCATGGGTACCGCAGCGATCTTTACCGTATTTACCTATATTACACCGATCATGGGTAAGGTCATGCAGCTGCCAAGCAGCTTGTTCAGTACGGTGTTATTCGCCTATGGTCTAGTTACGATTGTAAGTAATCTCATTGGCGGAAGAATTGCTTCCGGGGATTATGTAGGAAAGCTGAGGATTGTATTTATCCTGCAAGCCGTTATTTTTATTCTATTCGGGCTGACGGCTGCGCTGCCGGTCATCGGATTAATTAGTCTGATTCTCATTGCGCTGACTTCTTATATTCTGAATGCTTCCACGCAGCTGTATTTAATTGATCTTGCCTACATGTATGTTCCAAAAGCAAAGGATTTCGCGACCTCACTCATGCCGGTAGCAAACAACCTGGGGATAGCGATCGGTTCTTTTGTAGGCGGCTTAATGATTGATATTAGCGGGCTTAGGGCATTGCCTTGGGTAGCGGCCGGGTTTACATTCATTGCCCTTGTGATTACTGCGGTGTCTCATCGTCTAGATCGTAAACAGGGAATGCAGATGAACTCCAATACAATGAGAGAAGAAGAACTTCCTGCTTCCGGGGCACATATGTCATCGCCAAAATAGGGGATATAATGATTCGATAGCAGAAACAAAGCAGAGATTGTTTACGTAGAATTCTACGAGAGCAATCTCTTTTTTTTCTGTAAAGAGTAGAAGTAGGAGAGACCGCATCAGGTATATTCGTAACAGCATAATAAACGATGCCGTGTTTAACAAACGTTGGGTATGAAATGTATTGAGGGGGACTATGGAATTACGAAACTGGGGGGATTGATAAGCACACGGTTTTGACGGAGTATGCTGAATTACACCTGAATATTCCTCAAAATTCTACTTGAGAGGATTTAGCAGAAGGCAGCAGCTCGGTACCTGCGTTTCAAAGATATGCTGTATAATTCTAGATAAAAGAACGGGTGATCTTAACATTTACAACTTTTTTCTACAATAAATTGTATTTTGTTTAAAAATGTATAAATAATTTGTCGTTTATTTCCGATATATGTATTAAAGTCTAAAATTTTATAATATATCGGAGTGTAAACTTTAAAATGATGACTTCATCAAGAGGAAATGAATCGTTAAAAGCGTATATAAATAGAATAGAATACATTATTTTCTTGATTGAAAACAAGAAGGACCGGGAAAAAATCTCCACTTTCTTATCTGATTTGCGTGGAGATCTACAAATGGTACTATATAAAATACAACAGAAAAGATATAGTAAGTATCAAACTAGATATTTAGAACATGTTTACCTACCTGCAATAAAAGAAGCTCAGCTGAATATTTACATGCGTTTAGGAGTAGTAGATGTATATGCGAGGTGGATACGACAATTAAGCCAAACGAAGATAAAATTAGAATGGTATCTAAAAGTAGGAGAAAATGAGTATTACGCAGATGTTACTTAAACCTTTGATGGGGTGGGTAATAGCGAAGTTTCTATTTCTGTGAGGTACTGTGCTCTATACAGGGCCTAATGCTAAGATCCTATACATACCTAATCTCTTTCTTATTTAATGGCTATAGAGCAATTACGAAAACGCTTATCTACGTGTATATTCGTTATTTATCTGTTAGAAGCAAAGGTAGAAGCTCAGGAAGCTTTAAGACAGCACTGAGCTTCTGGGGACCCCTCAAGAATCCTTATTGCTTCAGATAACAGAGCTGGAAATCTAATAATTTGCGACGAAATGTATCATTGTTTATACAAGAATACCAACAAATAGTAAGTAGTAAGGAACCCCACTTCTCCTAAATCTAAAGGTATAATATAAAAGGTGTTATAACAGTGATAAGGAACTATCCTAACACAGATAAAACACTACTTTTGTCTAAACATGAAATCAAGAGATACTTCTTCTGGATAAAAGATATAAATAATAACTCAGCTTATCTATTTTTTTTTAACCTTCTTCGGCCTTTCCGTCCTACTTTAATCCACATATGACGTTCATCATCCTTGAAAAACCGTATATTGATGATTTTTAAAGGAGTCCAGATCTCCTTGAAGTAATAATTAGGCATTGCCATTCACTCCTTGAAATATTGTATGATAAAGAGAGTATATAATAAATGTACCACCATATTGTGTCGTTAATTGTCTGTAAAACAGCAAAATTATCCGACAAAATCTATATGGTAATTACATAAGTACGCAAGTTAAAATTCTGGTAGTAGAAAGGTACGAACTGTGAGAAGACTCTTTATCATCGCATGGTGTTTTTTATTGTTCATAGGAACTTGTACAGAAAGTGTAGCCTCCGCATTGACAAACTTTCATATTCAGCTTAATTTCAATAATGATCCAAGCTGGAGTGAACTGTGGCAGATTCCTCGAAGTTACTCAAGAACGTATATCATTCAAAAGCTAGGCCATTTCTTTGGTTTTTTTATACTGTCTATGTTGATGACTAACTTTGGACGTTATAAGAGAGGGTTGATCTACGCGATCGGTTATGGAGTTCTAACTGAACTAATACAGCCGTTCTTTTTTCGAGATGCAAGAGTATCGGATATGATGATTGATTCAGCAGGGATTTTTCTCGCATATTACATATGTCTAAAGTCACAAGAAAAAATCAAATAAAAAATATTGAAGAAAATTACAGCCTTGCATAATGTATGGCTGTTTTTTTTATAAAATCAAACTTAAAGATAGAAAAATAACATTCTTTTTTAAAAAAAGTTTGTGAAATTTATCCAAAGTCTTTCATTATTTGCTACATATTGATATGATGAAGAAGTAATTTTAGGAAAATCAAGGAATTAAGATAGAAATTTGTTATTTAAAATGTTTTATACTCATAGATTTCAATTCTTTTAAGGGAGTTTTCAAATGATAGACATACATAGTCATATACTCCCATATATGGATGATGGGGCGAAAGATTGGGCCATGGCTATAGCTATGGCGAAGCAAGCACAGGCTGATGGAATTAGGTACATAGTAGCTACACCGCATCACAGAAATGGGCGTTACATCAATGAATCATTCAAGGTGCTTGAAATGGTAGATTTGATGAATTCTAAACTGAAAGAATTAGATCTGAATATTACGATTTTCCCCGGGCAGGAGATCAGAGTCCATGATGATTTATTGCGTCACTTTGAAGATGGTGAGATACAATCACTTCATGATTCAAGATGTATGTTGTTAGAATTACCTTCGTCTGGTATCCCCTCAACAATGGAAGATATTATCCATGAATTATCTTTAATGAATATTCAAGTGATTATTGCACATCCGGAACGAAATGCTGAAATTGCTCGTGATCCAAATCGGCTAGAACGACTGATAGAACTTGGTGCACTAGCTCAGTTAACAGCTCAGTCTGTTACAGGAGAAACAGGTGGAAAGCTTCAGAGGCTTTCCTTAGATCTGTGTAAAAAAAACCTGATTCATTTCATAGCTACAGATGCACATGACCTAGAACGTCGCCCCTTCCAGCTATCTCGCAGTTATCAAGTCATTGAGAAGAAGCTGGGTCCTGAGATGGTGAATTATCTTAAAAACAATGCAAAAAAATTGGTAGACAATCTTGAAATTACAACTAATGAAATTGTTAAAGGTGGATTCCCTAGAAATAATTTCGCGAAGGCTCTGTCGGGAATGTTTCGAACAATCAAATGAATCAAAGATTTATCATGACTTGGATCTTGTATAAAGTGATATCTAAGTATCTAAGTTGTGACAAATATAAAAAAGTACATCACAGAGGTGAAGCAAAGTGTCATTTAGAAAAAAAGTAACCCTATCCACACTTGCAGTTAGTATGGCTGCAGCAACATTAGCAGGAATACCACTCAGCAATGAAGGATTAGCTAAACAATTGGGAGCTAATGTGGTTTCAGCAAGTTCGAATCTGGATATCGTGAAGAACAAACTAGAACGTTTATATGCTGAGTTAGATTTAGTAGATAAGTCGAATCTCCGAGCTCTTCGTTCGGAAATCGACAGCAAGATCGATTTGATAGCATTTGAGAGCAGTTCTGCCTCATTACTTGCACAGACTAGCAAGGCAGGCGTCTCTAAGGAAACTGTATTTAGTTTGTTTAAGGCGGTAACAACACTAACTTATGATCCGTCATACGAAAATCTGGTAGAGATTCGTAAGAATACGGAATATATCGATGCGGCTAAAAAGATCGGAGAAGCGGGCGGAGTAGATGACCTGACAGTAGACGATCTAGCTAACTTCCTATTTGGCAACAAGGGAATCGAATCTCAAATCGTAAATATTTTAAAAAATAAGTCGCTTAAAGAGTTGACTGATCTTTTAAACAATAGTGAAGCTCGTAATAAGTTACTCCGCGATGCTTACCGCAGTGTTTTAAATACTGCTGTTGGCAACCAGTCTGCAGCAGATGCGCTTAATAAACTAGGGATTACAGAAGATATGATTGCAAGCACTGTTACAAGCGTACAGAAAAAACTCGACCCTACAATCGTAAAAAATGCAGTTCTTTCACTCGGTTTTGCATATATCCAAGCTGTGAATATTGAGTTGCCTAAAGATCCAGGATCTTCAATACCTCCAAGCAATGGTGGAGGAGGCGGTGGATCAGTAACTCCTCCAACAACTCCAGCTCCTTCTGGTTCACTACAAGAACTGTTGAAATTTGATGCTTCTAAATTGGTTGAAATCGTGAATGACAAAGCAACTCTTAAGCTGAATGATGCTGATATGATCAGATTAAATGAAGCAATCAAGGCAGCAGCAGTAAATGAAAAAGGTGAAATTATACTTTCCATTGAACTGGGAACGGTAGGCGCTTCTTCTTTAAATGCACCGCTATCTAAAGCAATTATCGAAGCAGCGAAATCTGCTGGTATTGATAAGATTGCTTTAACTGTTAATAGTTTGACTTTTACACTGCCAATCAGTCAATTCAGTGGTTCGATTAATTTGTTCATTAATAAGAAGGACGACGCTGTTATTTCTCAGATTAGCAATCTGAAATTAGCTTCAGATGTATACGAGTTTTTGTTTGAAGTAGGCGGTAAACAAGTAACCTCATTCCGTGAGCCAGTTACTATACGTATTCCACTTCGCAATGTGAGTGTAGATCAAGAACTTTTAAGTGTGGTTAAGGAAGTTCCAGACGCTCTGCAGTTCCACGGCGGAGTACTAGACGGTAAGTTTATTGTAGAGCAGCGCGACACCCTCTCCACTTATGCTGTTGTAGAAAATAAAGTGAAATTTAAAGATCTTGCCAGCGTACAATCTTGGGCAGGACGCCAAATTGAGGTTGTAGCTGCTAAAGGAGCTATTGAAGGTAAAGCATCGGGTGTGTTTGCACCAAAAGATTCTGTAACTCGTGCTGAGTTTGCTAAAATGCTAATTCGCTCACTTAACTTGGAGAATAGTTATGCAACAGAATCCTTCACTGACGTAAAGGACAATGATTGGTTTGCACCTTATGTGGCTGCTGCAGTAGAACTTGGTATTATCAATGGCCGTACATCAACTAAATTTGCACCACACGATAAAATTACTCGCGCTGAGATGGCGACAATGATAGCTCGGGCGGTTAATGTTACACAAAACGTAACAGATGAGGATAACACGGATAGTATCCTAAAGCAGTTTGCTGACGCAGACAAAATTGGGCCAGCCTACAAACAAGCAGTAGCTTTTGCGGCTGATAAAGGTCTTGTAGTAGGAAGCAATGGTAAATTTAATCCGAAGAAAAACGCGACACGCGCAGAAGCAGCCGTAATGATTTACCGGACAATGAATTATAAAAAATAATGAGTGTAAGGACACCTTCCCCTCATGAGGATGGGAGGAAGGTGTTCTTTAAAACGTGATAAATCTCGATTTTCTTTCAATATTAATGGAAGATTTGAAGAGCGTTATGAAATTAAAGATATAGTTGGAGGGAAACTTACGTGTCACGTGAATTAGATTTGAGAGATATTTTTCAGGTAATTCAAAAGAGATTATGGCTGATCGTACTTATTATGGTACTGATATGTTCACTTGTCGGAGTTTATAGTGTGTTTATTAAAAAACCGGTATACGAAGCTTCTACAAAAATTGTTGTAAATCAGACCCCGTCAAACTCAGGAACTAATCAATTGGACCTCAATCAAATCAATACCAATATCCAACTTATCAATACATACAAAGAGATTATTAAAACTCCAGCAATTCTTGATCAAGTTGTGGAAAGTTATCCCGAGTTTCAGTTAACTACTGAGGATTTATCTAATAAGATAAACGTAAACTCTGTAAACAACACACAGGTAATGACCGTAGTTGTTCGGGATTTATCTTATGTGAAGGCAGCAGAAATCGCTAATGCAATTTCGAAAGTTTTTAAAAGTGAAATACCAACAATATTTAATGTAGAGAATGTATCAATCTTAAACGAGGCAAAGACAGAACCCTCAGTAAGACCACAGCCAGTAGGGCCCAATATTATACTTAATTTAATGATTGGGTTTGTTGTCTCTTTAATGGCCGGTGTGGGATTAAGCTTTGTACTTGAGTATCTTGACGATACCATTAAGACAGAAGAGGATGTGAAAGAGTTTTTGGAGATGCCAACGCTTGCGATGATTACAAGAGTAAGTCAAAACGAACAAGAATCATCCCAATCTTATTCAACATCCATAAGTGGGGGGAAAGATCATGTCACGATTACAAAATAAAAAACGTCACCTTATTGTTTTAACTAACTCGCGTTCCCCAATAGCAGAGGCATACCGATCACTGCGTACAAACATAGACTTTTCTTCCGTCGATCAAAGAACACAAGTAATTATGGTAACCTCATCTGGACCTGAGGAAGGTAAATCAACGGTTGTAGCTAATTTAGCAGTCACCTATGCGCAAGATGGGCGAAAGGTGTTACTAATTGATGCCGATATGAGGAAGCCAACAGGGCACCGTACGTTCCAATTGACCAATAGAACAGGGTTGTCTTCGGTGCTGTCAAATCAGAGCGATTTGGAAGAAGTTATTCAACAAACAGAAGTGCCTAATCTGTATATAATGACTGCAGGGCCGATTCCGCCTAATCCTGCAGAGATGCTGAATTCTAACAGAATGAAATCGATGATGCAGTTGCTACGAGAGCAATTTGACATGATTCTAATTGATACTCCTCCCGTGCTTGCCGTCACAGATGCTCAATTACTCGCATCAAACAGTGACGGTGTCTTATTGGTTATTAATTCAGGTAAGGTTAAAAAAGATATCGCAATTAAGGCAAAAGAGAATTTACTGCGTGTGAATGCTCGTATGCTAGGTGTAGTCCTAAACAATGTTAAACGTAAAACCAGTGAAGAATACTACTATTACTACTACGGAAATTAACGCTTACTCAATTCTAAATTGGTAATGATGCATTACATAAATTTATTATTTTGGAGGCGCCAAAGCAATGAAATTAAATAAGGGGCTTGTTGCGTTATTTCTTATTGATATTTTAATCGTTTGGTTTAGCATTGGAAGTTCCTATTCGTTCCGGTTTTACGGCGATTTCCCTGCGGAATATAGACTGCAAATGATACAGTATGCTGGAATTTCAACGATTGGGTTCGGGATCAGTTTTTATTACTTCCAGCTGTATCGCAGAGCTTGGGAGCATGCAAGCGTAGAAGAACTTATTTCAATCTTGAAAGCAGTAGTCATAGGTGGTGTCTTGTCTACTGCAGTAACTTTATTGGTACTTCCAGAGCGCGTACCTATTTCTATTGTGGTTCGTTCTCTCGAGACCGTTTTACTTCTAGTCGGAGGATACCGTTTTATTACACGCATCATAGGGATCCGGACCAACCGGAATGCAGTGGATCCGGTTCTTAACAATGTATTAATTGTAGGAGCAGGTAACTGTGGAACACTGATTGCAAGAGAGATTCGTAGTTCTGCACTCGGTATGAAGATTGTTGGATTTATTGATGATGATTTAAAAAAGTACAAGATGCATGTTTTGGGAATTCCTGTGTTAGGAACACGGGAACATATTCCAAGTGTCGTTAAAGAGAAAGATATAAAAGAGATTATTATTGCCATGCCATCGGCAAGTAGACAACAGATTTCAGAGATCGTGGCAATCTGTAAAAATACAGGTGTGAAATTGAAGATGATGCCGAGGTTAAATGATCTAATCTCTGGCAAGGTTTCATTAAGCAAGGTGAGAGACATAAGTGTAGAGGACTTACTAGGAAGAGATCCCATTAAAACAGATCTGGATGGAATTATGAACTATGTTCATCATAAATCCGTACTTGTTACAGGTGCGGGTGGGTCCATTGGGTCCGAATTATGTCGACAAATATCAAGATTTGAGCCTAAAGAACTACTTTTGCTTGGTCATGGTGAAAATAGTATTTACACTATCGAAATGGAACTTAGAAAAACGTTCCCTGATCTTCAACTAAAAACTATTATTGCAGATATCCAAGACAAGGAGCGAATGAATAGTGTTTTTGATGAATGTCGCCCACAAGTCGTTTTTCATGCAGCAGCGCATAAACATGTTCCTCTGATGGAGCGAAATCCAACAGAAGCAGTTAAGAATAATGTGTTTGGAACAAAAAATGTGGCAGATTGCGCCGATGAGTATGGGGTAGAGAGATTTGTATTAATTTCATCAGATAAAGCAGTAAATCCAACAAGTGTGATGGGAGCAACCAAGCGTATTGCTGAAATGTATATACAAACATTAAACACATCAAGTAATACTAAATTTGTTGCTGTACGCTTTGGAAATGTCCTAGGAAGTCGGGGTAGTGTGATTCCATTCTTCAAACAACAAATTGCAGAGGGCGGTCCTGTAACAGTAACTCATCCAGAAATGGTTCGTTTCTTTATGACAATCCCTGAGGCAGTACAGCTCGTTTTACAAGCAGGATCTTTTGCCAGCGGTGGTGAGATCTTTGTACTGGACATGGGCAGTCCGGTTAAAATATTGAATCTTGCTGAAGACCTTATTAAATTGTCTGGGTTTGAGCCATACGAAGAGATTGATATTACATTCACAGGCATACGTGAAGGTGAAAAACTTTATGAGGAGCTGTTAACAGATGAAGAAAATATAACAGCAACTCAGCATAACCGAATCTTTATTGGTAAACCTTCAGAAATGAACCGAAGCCATTTAGAGCTTGAAATATTACGATTACAACGAGTGGTCGCAGATGGATCAACTTCTATTAAGGAAATTATAGATCAAATCGTTCCGATGTATGAAGTTGTTTCGTAAAATGAAACGAAAATTAAACTGAATGTGAGGATTCTACCATGATCAAAAGGTATTCTACAATTGTTCTGATTGTAGCCTTGTTACTTAGTATTACGCCAGTGAGTACAACAACAGCTGCTAACAACGTGAAAGTGAAATCTGTGGCTGTTGAGTTTAATTTTGATGGAAAAGTGTTACAACCTCCTGCTGGTCAGTTTGTCTTCATATATAAAGGCACAACGTATGTGCCACTCCGATTTGTTTCATATGCTTTACTAAAGAATGTAGAGTGGGATAGTAAATCTTCAAAAGTGACTGTAAGTGAGCCAACTTCTAGTCAGGTGGTATCTATAAAAGAAAAGCTAATGAACTCGTTAATTTCTTCAAACGACATTGGTGTAGGTAAAGTCTTTACAATGACACCTGTTAAGGTGAATTATGTGTTTAACGGTGAGAAGAAAGTACTTCCGTCCGGCCAACAAAGCTTCATCTATAAAGGAAGCTTGTATGTTCCTGTCCGTTTTATGGCGATAGCCTCGGGTACAGAAATCACTTGGGATGGGAAATCGAAAACAGTAAAAGGAATTTCATTATCCTATAAAGAACAACAGGCTAATAAGCCACAATCAGGTCAGAATAGTTCAGGCAATAATACAGCAAGTTCATCTAATTCTTCAGAAAATATAACCACACCACCATCTTCAGGTGGAACAGGAGCAAGTAACAACAATGTATCTTACGAGACCATTACAAGTACCACAGAGGCAAAGCTCCAAGCTCTACAAGAGGAGAGCAAATCTTCTCTGCTGAATCTTGCGACACAATATTTATCAGCATCAGACGAAACAACCAAGAAAAAGTTATTAGCCGAAGGACAGCAACAATTGGATAGAATAACAGCGAGGTTTGAGAATATTGTAGATAATGCTGAAGATCAGCTGAAAGCGAGTGGATACAGCACAGATATAATTACTCAATACCGAAAAGCATTTAACGATGAAATAGAAGCAGGAAAACAATTGACGAGTGGGCTTGCTGGATAAGCAAGCCACTTCCTAAAAAGGTTAAGGTGAGGATGTAAATGAAGTATATGAAAATTAAGAGGTATCTAGATATATTACTTTCATCAATAAGCCTAGTTGTGTTGTCTCCTGTTTTTTTAGCTCTTATTTTAGGAATCAAATTTGACTCCAAAGGGCCAGTTCTGTTCAAACAAAAACGTATAGGGATTAAAAAAAGTTATTTTTATATTTTAAAATTTCGTACGATGAAAATTGATACTCCTAAGAACACACCAACTCATCTATTGGAAGACCCAGAACTGTACATCACAAGGATAGGAAAAATACTAAGAAAAACATCGTTAGATGAATTGCCTCAAATTTGGAATATATTTATTGGTGAAATGAGTTTTATAGGTCCTAGGCCAGCTCTTTGGAATCAGTATGATCTGATTGCCGAACGCGATATATATCGCGTAAATGATATTCGGCCTGGCCTAACAGGGTGGGCCCAAATTAACGGAAGAGACGAAATTTCAATAAAAGCAAAGGCTAAGCTAGATGGTGAATATGTTAAGAAAATCAGTTTTAAGATGGATTTGAAGTGTTTTCTTGGCACGATAGTTAATGTTGTTAAAAGCAAAGGTGTAGTTGAAGGTAGAACTGATACTACTGAGAATGAATTTGCACTTACCAAAGAGTAAAGAGTAGTTAGGGGAGGAAAGAATTGTTACTCATAACAGGGATCACAGGGCATACGGGAAAATTCTTCTTGCAAGAACTTATTAATAATAATTATTCAGGTCCTATACGTTGCATTGTTAGGGAATCTAGTGATACTTCAATGCTAGATAAAAGTGAATTGAAAATAGAAAAGATCTATGGTGATTTGGAAGACTCGAATTTTATTGAGCAATCATTGATTGGAATTAGTACTGTGATGCACATATATAATATTCATCATTCTCCTAGCATTGTTGAATATGCAATTAAGAATAAAGTTGAAAGGGTAATTTTGGTGCATACAACAGGAATTTATTCTAAATTCAAATATGCGTCCGAACAATACAAGATTATTGAAAAACAAGTCCTAGAATTAACCCAAAATAGTAACTCTCTTACCAAAATTACTATTTTGAGACCGAGTATGATTTACGGCGATCTCTGTGATAAGAATATGAGCAAGTTTATTAAGATAGTTGATAAACTTAGAATCATTCCAGTTATTAATGATGGGGAGAATTTAATTCAACCAGTAAATGCAAGAGATTTAGGAAAAGCCTTTTATACTGTATTGATCTCTCCAGATCAAACTATTGGCAAGTCTTATAATCTTTCTGGTGATAAGCCCATAAGAATGATAGATGCATTTAGATTAATTAGTGAAGGTTTGAATAAGAAAGTTTATTTTTTTAGCTTACCAATTGGCTTAGGAGTTTTTTTTGCTAGAATTATTAAAATTTTCACTGTTGGAAGGGTAGACTATGTAGAAAAGGTTCAGAGGATGGGGGAAGATAGAGCTTATTCTCATGATGAAGCTTTCTCTGATTTTGGTTATAAACCCCTTAGTTTTAAGGAAGGGATAAGCATCGAAATAAAGGAATACACAGAAAGGGTAGGGAAAAAATGAAAAAGGTTTTGATTTTAGCGAACCATTTTATAACGATATATGCTTTTAGAAAGGAATTAATAAGTGAATTATTAGAAACAGGCATTAAAGTGTATCTCTCAATTCCAAAATCAGATGAAAATGATTATTTTAGAGAAATGGGATGTGAAATTATTGAGACTCCTATAGAGAGGAGAAGCACAAACCCTATATCTGACTTTAAATTGATGTATAAATATGTAAAAATAATTAGAGAAATCAAACCTGAGTTAGTAATGACTTATACAATAAAGCCCAATACTTATGGCGGGATTGCCGCTAGAATATGCAGATCAAAGACAATACATACTGTAACGGGTTTAGGTTCTGTGTATATTCAAGATATGTGGCAAAAAAAAATAGCTATAGTATTAAATAAAATAGGTTTTAAAACTGCTACAAAGATATTCTTTTTAAACGATCACAACGAGGAATTCTATAAACAAATCGGTATAATAAACGATTCTAATGAGACTATCACCGTACCAGGTTCAGGGGTTAACTTAGAAAGATTTAAATATGTGGAATCATTAAACAAAAAAAAAACCATCTTTACTTTTGTTGGTAGAGTCCTCAAAGATAAAGGTATAGAAGAATTTCTCTTAGCCGCGGAAGAGATATTATTAGAGTATAATGATATAAAATTTCAAGTAGTTGGCTTTGTTGATGAAGCAAAATATGTAACATTATTGGAAAAGTATCAGAAAATGGGCGTTATTAAATATTTAGGGAAAAGAAATGATATTCCAAGCATCATGGAAAAATCAAGTTGTATTGTATTACCATCATACGGAGAAGGTAGGGGAACTGTTCTTCAAGAGGGAGCTGCAATAGGTCGACCACTAATTACATGTAATACATATGGATGCAAAGATAACGTAGACGATGAATATAACGGCTTTCTATGTAATGTTGCTGATGTACAATCTTTAAAAAATGCAATGATGAAATTTATTAGAATGTCAGAAGAAGATAGAGATTTGATGGGGAAAAGAAGTAGAGAAAAGGCTGTAAAAGAATTTGACCGAAAAATCGTAATAGAAAAGTATATGGAAGAAATAAAGAAAATATTATAAAGGGGAATGAAATGTGAGTTTATATGAACAAATCGTAAATAAACAAGAAAAGATTGCTGTAGTTGGTCTAGGTTATGTTGGTATGCCTCTCGCGATTGCCTTTGCTAAAAAAATTAAAGTTCTAGGTTTTGATTTAAATAAAGATAAAATAAACTTATATAAATCGGGAGTAGACCCTACAAATGAAGTAGGAAACCAAGTAATTAAAGAAACATCAGTAGATTTCACTTCAGAAGAGTGGAGGCTTAAAGAAGCAAAGTTTTTTGTAGTAGCTGTACCTACTCCTATTAATTCTGATAAAACACCAGACCTTGGTCCGGTAGAAGGGGCTAGCATCATTATCGGTCGTAATCTTTCCAAAGGCTCTTTAGTCGTATATGAATCAACTGTATACCCTGGAGTTACAGAGGATATTTGTATTCCTATACTAGAAAAAGAGTCAGGATTAAAATGTGGAATTGATTTTAAAGTTGGTTATTCTCCAGAGAGAATTAATCCAGGGGATAAAGTGAACACTCTGGAAAAAATTATAAAGATTGTTTCTGGCATGGATGAGAATTGTCTAGAAGAGATTGCTAAAGTATATGAATTAGTAATTGAAGCTGGTGTTTACCGAGCTAGTTCAATTAAAGTAGCTGAAGCAGCTAAGGTTGTAGAAAATAGCCAACGGGACATAAATATTGCGTTCATGAATGAATTAGCTATGGTATTTGATCGAATGGGAATTGAAACAAAAGACGTCATAGAAGCAATGAACACCAAATGGAATGCTTTGAAATTTTATCCAGGACTAGTTGGGGGACACTGTATAGGTATTGATCCATACTATTTTATTTATGAAGCAGAAAAATTAGGTTATCATAGCCAAATTGTTTTATCTGGAAGAAAAATAAACGATAGTATGGGTGAATTTGTAGCGGATGCCATTATAAAAAGGCTAGTCATTGCTAATAAGATCGTGAAGAATGCTAAGGTTGTAATACTAGGTATCACTTTCAAAGAAAATTGCTCTGATACAAGGAACTCAAAAGTTGGAGATATTATTACAAGACTTAATGAGTATGAAATAGAGCCTATTATAGTTGACCCGATCGCTGATTCTGATGATGCAGAAAAAGAGTATGGAATAAAACTCACAAAGCTTGAAGAAATAAATAATGTTGATTGTTTGGTTTTTGCAGTTGCCCACAATGAATTCGTGAGTATGCCCTTTGAGATATTTGAAGGGTTATATAAAGATTGCCCTAATGAGGAAAAAATAATAATTGATATTAAAAGTATCTTAGATAAAAAGAAGATAAGAGAGAAAAGATATAGTTATTGGAGTTTGTGAAAACTTAGGATTTTTATTCACTAAATATAAATTTGAATAGTATCTTAATAGGATGAAAATTGTGGAAAGGAGATTTATATGTGTAGGGTTTCAATAATAATTGCCGCATATAATGCTGAGCGTTTCATTACAAGAGCAGTTACATCAATTCAAAATCAAACGTATCAAGATTTCGAAATAATAATCTGTGATGATTCTTCAACTGATAAAACAGTAGAGGTAGTAAAAAACATGATGGAAAATGATCATAGAATTAGATTGTTACGTAACACAGAAAATTTGAAGGCTGCAGCAACAAGAAATAAATGTATTAATGAAGCAAAAGGGGAATATATCGCTATACAAGATGCAGACGATTTTTCTCACAAAACAAGGTTAGAAGAGCAAGTATACTTCTTAGACAATAATAATAATTATGGTTTTGTAAGTTCCAAAATGTTCATATTAAGTGAGACTGATAACATTGAAGAGCTATCAAATTTTAGCCCTGATAGTGAAGGTTTACTGTATAAGCTTTCATATATTAGTTCTCCTGATAATAAAGACTTTTTGTATAGGTTACCATATACTCATGCGTCTACTATGTTTAGAAAAAATGTAATAAATGATATAGGGGGATACAGGGTTGCGAAAGAAACAGTTAGAGGTGAAGATTCAGATCTATTTATGCGATTACACGCAAAAGGCAATAGAGGATACAATTTAAATAAAGCATTATATTATTATCTTGAAGGGGAAGATGCTTATAAAAGGAAAAAGTATAGGTATAGAATACATTCTGCTATTAATAGGTATAAAGGGTTCAAGGCAATGGGTTTATTACCTAGAGGATACATATTTTTGTTAAAGCCATTAATAGTAGGACTTATCCCATTGAGTCTATTGAGATGGTACAGAAATAAACACTAATTATGAAACAAAATGGAAATATATACTCTTTTATTTGATTTCTTTCAGTACCTCATTGTTAATCTTAAAATTAAAAAAAGAAGAAATTTTCATCTTTTATTAGTGTTGCAGTAAAATAGATGATTTTAATTACTATAGTTTAAAAATTCACTTGGGACTTTACTTCATAAAAATAGTTTAACTAATAGCTATTTTTTGTAAACATTATGGCTAAATAATTTGTGTCACTTAATTTCTGCATTATGAGTAGTTTCTTTTAATACAGTGACTATGAGCGACTGGGTTTGTTCACAAGACTAAATATATACTACTTGGTTTTCTTGACGCTAAATTAATCATGATGATTGGTAAAGTTAAATAAAGCACGAATATATCGTCAACATGCAACTTATTTTGATAGAAAACATATTACAGTCTCTGATTTTATTGTAAGTAAAATATTGCACTATCGTATCTCCATTAGAGCATCTATGTTCCGAAGTATGGATGAAATTATATTTTCTTATTTAATGGTGCGTGAAACACGGAGATGTTATTGTTGCTTTTTATATCGTTCTGTACGGGTATATGTGTATAAAAGAAAGGAAAAATATAACAATTTATAAATATTAAGGGTGGCTTCTTTTTAAGTGAAGGGGAAGAAAAATTATGAAAAAAAATAGAGTTTTACAAGTAATTGGTTCCCTGAGTATGGGGGGGGCTGAAAACGTAGCAATGAATTTATATCGATATATAGATAGAGAAAAATTTGAATATCATTATTTGGTATATGGAGAGAAGATTGGTATTTTTGAAAAAGAAGTCTTAGCACTGGGAGGAAAGGTGATTCATATTGATGAACCATCTAATGGATATATCAAATTTTCAAAAGAAATTGAAAAAGTTTTAATTGAACATGGGCCTTACGACATAATTCATAGTCATACATTATTCAATTCAGGATTTGCTCTTAAAATGGCGAAGAAAGTAGGCGTGAAAAAAAGAATAGCACATTCACATAGCACTAAAAACAAGGTGCGGAATAGCATTTATATAAAATTCTATCAAGTTATTATGAGAAAATTGATATTGAAATACGCTACTGACTATATTTCATGCAGCCAAGAGGCGGGTGTATTCTTATTTGGAGAAAAAGTATTTCTTAATCGTGGGAAGATAATGAAGAACGGAATCAAATTAGATAAGTATAAATTTAATCCAATAACAAGGCAGAAAGTTAGAGAAGAATTTAATATAAACCATAAATTTGTTGTTGGTCATGTTGGTCGTTTAGTTCAAGTCAAAAACCAATTGTTTCTAATTGACATTTTTAAACAACTTGTTACTCTTAGGGAGGATGCTTGTTTAATTTTGGTGGGAGAGGGAAATGATAGGGGATTATTAGAAGATAAAATTAATGAATATAAACTTACTTCCTCTGTAATTTTAACTGGGAACAGAGATGATGCAGATGAACTTATGCAAGCAATGGATGTATTTGTCTTTCCTTCTTTATTCGAAGGTTTAGGGCTAGCATTAATTGAAGCTCAAGCAGCTGGGTTGCATTGTATAGCATCTAATAAAGTACCTCGAGAGGCTTTTATAACAGATTTAGTTAAACAAATTTCATTAGACGAACCTATCGAGCATTGGGCTAATATTATTAATGAAATACAAGAAGTGGATCGCAATCAATATTATCCAAAACTTGAAAAAGGGGATTATAATATAGAATTACTAGCATCTTCAGTGGAATCCTTATATTTAGATTAAGATGAAGACGAATTGTAATGTGAAGTTCGACTTCTTGCTCAGAATGTGGAACCTAGATGGTTTAATATCGGTGATACCAACTCTTTCACCAGAATCCAGCCTTTTGATGAAGGTAGACAGAGGAAAATGTTGAGATTGGTTAAACCGATCTCCCCAGCAGATTTCTATGTGTTCTTCCTCGTAGGAACTTCTATTATTCGTTCCCGAGAAACGTTTTGGCGCTGGAAAACTGGACATGGTCGTCTCCAGCCAAGGAAAAACAGAATTGTGTCCACTACATGCTTAGAGCGAAAAACAAGGCTGTAACCTCCACTAAGATTTCAGATAGCACTTCATTATTCATGGAAATCGCTATAGGCGTAGCTGCCTCACCGTACCCTGTCCCTTCTTCTAAACAGTCGCGCTTGAATTGGCAATTCATCTGAATAAATTAATATTATCATAGCAAGTATAAATTGAGGTGTATTAAGTTTTGTTTAAAACAGTTAAAACAAACAAAGATAGGAATATCCTAGATCCACTTTCCTTAAAAAAAAATTTCTCATGGACCTTCGTTGGCAATTTGATTTATGCGCTTACCCAGTGGGGATTACTAGTCTCTTTGGCTAAATTCGGAGATCCCGAAATGGTAGGTCAGTTCTCCCTTGCTTTGGCAATTACTGCTCCAGTTCTAATGTTAACAAACTTACAATTACGTGAGATTCAATCTACTGACACAGATAACCTTTATGTTTTTGGCGACTATCTTGGATTACGCATATTAACCTCTTTGATTGCTTTTATAGCAATCTTCCTTATTAGTTTAAATTATCCATGGGAAATCAGTCTTGTTATTATATGTATTGGTATTGCTAAAATTGTTGAATCATTAAGTGAGGTGATTTTTGGATTACTTCAAAAAAATGAGGTTATGGACCGAATAGCTACATCAATTATTATTAAGGGGATTTTATCTTTAATATTTTTATCAGTTACTATTCGGTTTACTGGTAATTTATTAATAGGTACATTTGCAATGACGATTGCTTGGGGAACGGTATTAATTTTCTATGATATTCGAAATGCTATTTACTTTGAAAAAATAATACCGATATTTAATAAGAGTAAAATAAAAAAAATTGTTATTTTATCATTCCCTCTTGGATTGACACTTATGATTGGATCATTGACTACTAATTTACCTCGATACTTTATTGAATATTATGTTGATACGAAGGCATTAGGCCATTTTGCTGCTATGGCATATCTTATTATAGCAGGAAATATAGTGGTAAATGCATTGTCACAATCGGCTAGCCCCAAACTAGCGAAATATTTTGCGAGTAATAAAATGAAAGATTTCAATAAGTTAATAATGAAAATAATGGCAATAGGATTTACCGTAGGTATTTTAGGTGTTTGCGTTGCATTTTTTGGGGGCGAAGATGTATTAACAATAATTTACGATGCAGAATATGCTAAGTATATAGATGTCTTCGTGTTAATAATGATAGCTGGTTTAATTAATTATACAGGAGCATGTTTTGGATATGGTATAACTGCAGCTAGGGCATTTAAAATTCAGCCATATATGGCAGCAACCTGGATTGTAGCAACTTTATTCTTTTCATATATATTAATTCCTGGAAACGGAATTAAAGGTGCATCAATAGCATTAATTTATTCGGCAATAGTTCAGTTCGTCACTAAATTAATTGTTTTATCTCTCTTGGTTAAGAAGAAAATAAAAGGAAGCAAGTGAAAATAAATCTTCACATTAAAAACAACATTCCTGTAGTATATGTGGTTCTTTTTACTGATAGGTATCTTTCTGATGAACCAATTAATATTTAATAATGTGTTGATCTGTAACAGGGGGGTCGTCCTAGTTACTTATGCTACCCAATCTATTACATGAAGTTGTTGCAGCATATCTGAAATATCAAAGGGGAAGGCTTACAATTATTTAAGATTGATATGTTAAAACTTTGACTATTAGATATACCAGGAAATTTGCTGTATTAGAATTAAGCAACTTGTCTCGTTATTTAATATATTTTTATTAGCCCTCCAAGTTCTATAGTTGTTAAATTCTAAATATAAGGAGGTATGAAATGACTAGATTTAGAATGAGAAGGAAAGGCAAGAAAAAGACTCGCAAAAGTTTATGGATAACTCTATTGATTATGATGATTTTTATTGGAGGTGGTTGGGGAGGATATCACCTTTTTACTCATAAAGATGTGCAGGCTGAAGACATTGGAGTTGAGGTGGATTTTTTTGACTTTCCAGAATTTGATATTCAATCTGAAGAGTTGCCAGTCTCTAGTGACGGAATAGAAGGATTATCTTCACCTAAAGATGATTTCAAAGCAATTTATGGAGATACAAATGGAGAAACTGCTACTACTAATTCTAGCAATGCAAAAGATATCGGGGAAATTAATAGCTCGAATTCAGTATCAAGTTCAAAAAGAGATCATAATTTAGAATCAAAGGATATAGAGAAGGAGATTGAAAGAAAGTATACAGCCACGTTTAATATTTTGGAGTCAAAAGCTATTTCTAAAATTGACAAACTAGCTGAAAATGCACTAAATGATTATAAATCGGGTAGATCATTATCTGATATTTCTTCTACTTATATGAGTGCTGCTAATAAACTACAAAAAAAGCTTGATGAAGTATTTAATGATCAGTTAGAACGGATGAAAGCTGAGCTCAAGAAAAACGGACTAAGTAATGATTTGGCTTTACAAGTAAAGGCTGAGTATAAAAAAGCGATAGCTACTAAAAAGTCGGAAATGTTAAATAAAGTATCCCAAGTTAAATGAACTAAAATAGATCATCTCTGGAAATTACTAGCGATATTCAGAGCAATAGATTAAAAGAAACTACATGAGACTTTCTGATGTGAGATTCCCAAACTAAACATACAATAGGCACCGTATACATCCTAGGTTAGGGTGTAATAATATTTTACTATCGGACTATGGTCTTGGTTTACATTCAGGGAGAAGTACGATGATTTTCTACTTAAGCGCTTTACGTTAAAGAGGATGTAGTTTTATATTGACTAGATACATTTAGCGAGGGATTTAGTCGAACCAAAGTAACAATAAAGGTGACAAAAAGTTAGTTTTGGGTACAATTATAGGGAAGCTTCATGGGGGTTCAAACGCTTTGCAACTCCCTGCCAGAGTGTTGATGAACAACAGATTTCGTGCGATGTTTTTATTTAAGCAAGTTCGTAATAGAATAGCTTTCTTCTCAAACTTAGTGTTAGAGACAAAGACTTTGAGGTGACTAAATGGTTCTTTTTATTACTGTTTCACTTTTTATCCTATCATCTTCTTTATTTCCTAGGAACACCGTATTTAATAACCGTGTTACTTCTAGAAGCGTTGTTATGATAATGTTACTTACAATGGTAGCATATATACCTTCATTGAATGTCTATGTTAGTGATATGATTAGATATGTAGATACCTACCAACAAATGAATAATCTTGGTTTATTTCAAATATTTCAATATTTTAGCTGGGAACCCCTTTTTTTAATAATGCAGTGGACAATATCTCGTTTTAGTACAAACCCTTCAACTTTTGTGGTAATTAGTTTTATTTTGTACTTCATGATAATGTACATATCTATTAATAGAATTTTCCTTCAGTGGCAGAGGATGTATGTTGTTTTTCTATTTCTTAGTTATCCTTTTTTTTATGACTATATTTTTAATGGTATGAGACAGGGTTTTGCTATGATGTTCATTTTGCTAGCTATAGGTTTCTGGATAGAAAAGCCGCATACAATTAAATTTTATCTTTCAATAATAACTGCTGCTCTGTTTCATACAACTTCTATTATTTTTTCTGCGGTTCTACTCTTTGTTTTAGTTTTCAATATTAGACTTAAACCACTTTTAATTATTTGGTCAATAATTGCATTCTTATATTTTACCGGTTTAAATAATTTAATTTCTCGATTTAGTTTCATTCATAATTTCGAATATTATAACACTTACACAAATTCCAATATAATTGAAGGTTTTGGTGGAAGTACAAATAAAATAACATTTTTATTGTTCAGTTTTTTCTTTCTTGTTATTTCAATATATTTTTATAATAAATTGGATATGGAAGATATAAATAAAAAGATTTATTCACATATTTTAAAAATATACTTGGCATTTAATAGCGTATTCTTATTATTTGGATTCATTGCATTTTCGAATAGACTATCCGCATATTCTTGGCACTTAATCCCTATATTAGTTGTTTACCCTTTAGTTCACAAAAAAAGTAGTTCTCCTTTTATTTTATTCCTGGTTGTATTTTCCTTTTTTGTATTGGGTATTATAAGCTCTCCATTCTTCAAATATAGGTAGAAATCAGTAAAGTTGATTCTTGAATGGCCGTTTACTTTCTTGAAATTCTAGGTATTCGTAAAACGACAAATAGATCATATAAGTGATGCATTTACTTTTTAAATTGTAGATCACAAATGTAATTATATTATTTGAAATTTATGCTGTTTTATTCTTTCTTTATTGTTTGTTCACACAATCCAGACGAGCTTTCATACACTGTTGTATACCAGGGTTACGAGGATAAAATAGAATCTCGTTTTTGCTCCTGTTCGGTGTCTTACGTTGCTTAATTGAAGGATTTCTTCAATTAAACTTTTTCTCGTTCAACTGCGAAACTTCGCTTAGCTATTTACTTTAATAAAGTACTTCCTCGTGCGGGAGTTATTTATGGTTACAGATGAAAGTAATGCGCTAATAATATATGATCTTTCGATACAACTGCGAAGTGCCCTTCATACCCATACCAATTTAAGTTTTACCTTCACTTTTTCATCCCCCATTCCACTCAGGTGTGATGGGCATCTGTACTCGCAAGGTTTTGTAGGTCTTCTTCCTACTTTTTTGCAGCAACCGAGCTTCTTGTTCTTGCTTGGGCTTACACCCAGGATCTTCAATTAATCGATTCACTATCTTATTCTTTTTTCTTCGGTTCGCAATCAAATTTTTAAATATGGGTGGCATCAGCGTCCAAGGTGTCGATAGAATAAATCCTTCGGCATTATTACGTTTGATCACGTCTTGGCTACTTCTTCTAGAGCTTCATTACAATTCATCAAAAGACGGATTGTAACATGAAGTGCGACACCTAGTTCAGAATAAAAAATGGCCCATGGTCAGATTCATGTAGAATGGAGTTACCACACAACACCTACAAGGAGAATCCACCATGAGCTACACACCTTTTAGCATAATTGAACGCAGTAAACTAGAACCATTACATCAACTGGGGCTGTCCGTTCGAGCCATTGCTCGCGAATTGGACCGCCATCACTCCGCGATCAGTCGGTATCTCAAGAAAAATCAGAGCCCGGAAGGTTACCTGGCGGTAGCATCAGAGAAAGGGTACCGACGCCTTCGCCAAGCTCAAAAATCTAGAGGGAAGTGATAGAGACACTTGAAAAAGAAATGGATCAGCGACTTCATGAAACATGGTCACCTGAACAAATCTCTATGCATTATGATCTGAAAGAACAACCCATGGTTTCGTTGAAAACGATCTACGACTGGATTTATAAAGGGCGTTTGATTCGTACAACCGTTCAGCAGTTAAGACACAAGGGAAAGAGACAGAAACCCCAAGAAAGACGAGGTCGCTTTCCTCGTAGGCACTTCTATCAAACAACCACCTAATGAGATTCGTTCCCGAGAAAGCTTTGGGCACTGGGAACTAGACACGGTCGTCTACTAGCCGAGGAAAAAGCAAGGCTTGTGTCGCTACATGTATCGAGCGAAAAACAAGGCTGTAGACTGCTATTAAAATGCCAGTTCTAAACAGCTACCGTTGTCCGCGGTAAGGAGTTCGTATGCTTTCGTCAACTGGAAGAGTCACATGGTATGAAGGTGTATTTTGCAGATCCTTATTCTTCATGGCAGCGAGGCTCCAATGATAACGGAAACAGGCTTCTTCGAGAGTTCTTTCCAAAAGGAAAAGACTTCCCAGAGGTGACTGAGAAAGAATTAGAACATGCTCTCCAACTCATTAACAACAGACCAAGTAGATATTAAAATTTTTCAACTTTGTATATTAATTTATCTCATACTTTAAATTATGAGCATAATCGTTTCTAATTTTGTTGAAAGCTGATATTGATTAATACAATCCTTCATCAATTAAACGAATAACTCTGGTAAGATCGAAGCAAGGTTCGTTACAAGGTGATATTCTGGTCTGGAGAGAGATCTATACGGTTGGACCTGTATTCAAGGAGATGAATACGGATACTCATCTCACCGTGCGGGCGAAGTACTTAGAGCAGAATTTAGGCATTCCTGCTGAACAATATAGGATGACCTGTAAGCAACAGGAAGAGCAACTCGCTAAGTTCCGGCAATACGACGAGGTAGTATTATGGTTCGAACATGATCTATTCGATCAGACGATGCTTTGTTATCTGTTGTCCTTCTTCGCTCATCAAGATCTGGGGAATACGAAGCTTAATCTGCTTACGATCGGCGAGTTTCCAGGTATTGAACGGTTTCGCGGATTAGGTCAGTTAACGACAGAACAGCTGCTGACACTATCCGGTACGTGGCAATTGGTAAGCAGCAAGGAGCTTCAGCTAGGTGATGCACTGTGGAAAGCATACGCATCAAGAGATTTAGATGAGCTGCGGCAGTTATTGGACGGCGACACCTCGGCTTTACCTTTTGCAAAAGAAGCGTATCTTGCTTACCTTTCTCGCCTGTCGTCAGAACCTGATGGAATAGGGAGTGTGGAGCAGGAGGTAATGAAAGAGATTGCTGCTGGAGAGCATTCTCCTGATGGTCTATTTCGTAAAGTAGGCAATACGCTTCATCAGTTGGGCCTGGGCGATTTGGAATTTTGGTATGTGCTCCGTACAATGGCAGAACGATCTCAGCCTCTGATTATGCTAGAGGGAGTAGAGGACTTCAAGACCGACACGACTGGGGGAGCTTCTTTCAAAAATGCATCGATCTCCCTGACGAAGGCGGGGCTATCCAGAGTGTAGATCATACACTTTACTGTTGATAGCGGAAGAGCCTGAGAACGATTCCTTTCCAAATAAAATATTCCCCCTTAGATTGAAGTATGGGGAGTTGTATCAATAAAAAAGAGGTTGCCTGAAATCACCATACGGTGAAAAGGAACAACCTCCTCTTCGTTTTGAGCGTGAATTAAAACGCCCAGTTTCCTTTTTTAAATACAGGTTCTTCTGTTCCGTCCGCAGTAACACCATAGATATCGAGTTCAGCAGAGCCGATCATGAAGTCGGTGTGGACTGTACTCGTGTTCAGACCATGCTCATTCAGCTGCTCAGGAGTCATTTCGGTTCCACCCTCGATACATGCAGAATAGGCACTTCCAATCGCGAGATGGCAGCTTGCATTCTCATCAAACAGCGTTTTGTAGAAAAGAACACCGCTGTCTGAGATCGGAGAATGGTGCGGTACAAGGGCAACTTCACCCAGATAATGAGCGCCTTCATCCATGTTAACGAGACCTTTCAGCGTTTCTTCGCCTTTTTCAGCCGTTACGTCAACGACACGTCCATTCTCAAACGTAAATGTAAAGTTGTCGATGATGTTCCCGCTGTAGCTGAGCGGCTTCGTGCTGGAGACTTTTCCATTCACACCTGTACGCAGCGGAGCAGAATAGACTTCTTCTGTCGGCAGGTTCGGTACGAACCAGATGCCTTTTTCATTTTCTTTATTCCCGCCAAGCCAGATATGATTCTCAGGAAGTTCCATCGTAAGATCTGTACCTGGAGCAATGTAGCGCAGCTTTTTATATTGTTTTTGGTTCAGGTAATTACTTTTTTCTTTGAGTGTTGCGATATGTTTCTCCCAAGCACCAACCGGATCAGGCTGATCGGCACGCACCATTTGAAAAATAACGTCCCACAGCTTCGCAATTTGCTGATCTTCCGGCAAGTCCGGGAAGACTTTAGCAGCCCATCCCTTAGAAGGAGCAGCCCCAAGGGACCAGCTTACTTTAAAGGACTGAGTCAATTGACGGAAACGTGTCAGTGCAGTGCTGAGTGTTCTGTTCGCATTAATGATTTTTTGAGAAGATACACCGGCGAGCAGATCAGGATCATCGGACTTAATTGTAATAAAAGCAGCACCATTCTCTGCTTGTTCGATGCGTTCTGCTGCGGTATGTTTTGGTACATCCAGGAAAGATTCCTCAGACGCCATATCATAGTGAATACGAGATATTTCATCATCTGACCAGTTGACTTTCACTTTGTAGGCACCCGCTTCGTATGCTTTTTTGACAATAGCACGAGCCAGTTCAGGTAACTCAATGGAAATATTCAGGACGACAGTTTGCCCTTTTTGTACATTTACCCCGACTTTCACGAGTAGTTCTGCATAGTTATTTAGCTTGGTTTGAAAATCCATATCGGGCCATCTCCTTTTTTGCGATCCGCTTTAATCATTTCTTCTCTAGTGTACCTCTTATTTCCAATGAATCAAAGTTTGCAGCTGTTCCTCACGTTACTTGTTTGAATAATTCGCCGTATACCACTTTTCAAGATCTTCGCTATCAATGATATATATTTTATCCATATGATTTGGGTGTAACTCAATTCTGCCAGAATTACCGAAAAATACGATTTCTACACTGGTCTGATCTGTGAACATCACTGAACCTGAATTGTTTGCTCCATACACATTACTTGAATCCATAGGTATAAGTTCTGCTTCCTCCATCATATGGACCACTTCGGTTGTTTCTTCTGTTGTCAGGGTTACAGGGTTAACGAAACCAATGGATATTTCTTGAACCTCGCCTGCAGCAAGTTTCTCATTGAATTGATCTGGCCAATGTCGATCTGCGCTTCCCGCAGAACAGCTGGAGATCACTGTAATAAACCCGGCGATTACGAGGACAATGCCGACAATTCGCTCTGAACTTAATGCTAACTCACTCGGTTCTGCATCTTTAAATCTCCAACCATAAGATAAATACCAGGCTGAATAAGGAGAAATTGCTGCAAAAAGTCCTGAAATGATGAACAAAAATCCAATAAAACCGGTCAAATACTATCACTTCCTATCTTTTCCTTATACTTAAGTGTACCATAGCAAACCATCTATCTGTGCATCATTCACATACGGCGTGGGGAGTGCATACATTAGCCTAGAGATAAGCACGAGGAGGATATCCATGAACCGTATAAAAGCACAGTGGGCCTACAATTTTTACCGATCAGATAAACCTATTCCTTATGAGGAAGTGGAAGACCACGGAGATGCAGTTGATCTGATTGATCTGCCTTCTGATATTCAAAAAGAGCTTCAGGCGGCGATGCCGCAATTTTTTATCACGACGCCAGACCCTGAACATATCGAGTATGAATTAGTATCTACTGAAAGTGAGTTCGTTCTTCCAGTCCTTCAGCCGTTAACGGAAATAGAACAGATCAATAAAAGGTTATTTGCGATCAAAGTTCCAGAATTTAAAATTGCAGCATGTAAAAATGCTTTTAAAACCCCATTCGGTAAAGTGAAATTTACGTACCCTTGTTTAAAAAGACGTGACTCTGAACTAACGATTTATGCATATATGAAGTTTCCAAATCATCTTGACCAATTTATAATAAATGAATTACAAGGTTGCTTTGACCTTGCTTCTAAAGCAGCGAATGAAGTGGCTGTGGAAGCTTTCCATTCAGGCAAAGGTTCACCAATCGAAAGAGTCATCAAGGCCGTACCTGCAACGATTGAAGCGTTTAAATCTACCTTTATTCATTGTGTTGTCAATGCGGAATCATGGAAGATCATAGAGAATGATGTGGTATACGGCGTTGATTTTGATCAAACTCGATTAACCGACTGGTATTAAAAAGGCAGGTCACCTCTTACTTGAGGTGATATAGACTGCAGACTAACTAGTATAGACTAGTTGGTCTGCAGTTTTTTTTGCCTAAGTACTTATCTGGATGTAATAAGCCATAACAAGCCCCAGGTTTTTGGAGAATACATTTCATTCAAAAAAACATATGAATAAATTTTTATATCATGATAGCATTCGAAGTGCACCTAATAACAGTTGAAAGAGGAGGAAAGAAGAGATGAAGTTTGATATTGAGACGCTGCCAAGTGTTCGCATTGCCTATATACGACAAATAGGTCCTTATGGTTCTGATAACAACCAGGTTATGCAAAGATTAAAGGAGTGGGCAGAGGAGGAAAATTTACTTACTGAATCTGCTGTCCTGTTTGGAATTTCGCAGGATAATCCTGAAACAACGCCTCCTGAACAATGCCGATATGATGCTTGTATTGTCATCCCCCAAGATTATCAAATGAATAATATCATTAGTGAGAGTGAGCTGCCTTGTGGTGACTATGCTATTTTTAAGCTAAAACATACAGCAGAAGATATTCAGAAAGCTTGGACTCAAATCTTCCCTGCGTTACAGAGCGGAGGATATCTGATGGATAACAAACCCGTGATTGAAAGGTACAAGGGTCATATGATCCTAGATGATTATTGTGAAATATGTGTGCCTGTTAAAATAGATTTAAATTAAATAATCTACGCTGCACAAACCGGGATTAAGAGCTTATCTTATCTCGGTTTGTTTTCATTTTAGTAGACCAAAGTGCTTCGGTCCTAGAATGAATAGGTAATGATATAGAAAATATTGGCTTTGTTTTTGGCGGATAATAAGTTAGCCTTAACAGGGTAAATTTACCTCGGGAGGAAGATAAGGTGTCAAAGAAATCATACGTTATCATATTTGTTATACTTTTGGGCGCAGTCACGATGATTTACACAAAGGTATATAAAAATGCGGAAATAAAGTACAAAGAGGAGTACAACAAATTGGAGCAAATGTATCAAACGAAAAACGACTCTGGTTTCCTATACTTAGTGAAGCATCCTGTATCACCACTTCCGCTTGCTAACACTTTGGAAACATTAAGTAAAACAGAGGAAGACGAGAGGCCTGCTAAAGTTCAAGAATTAATTGAAACTGCCAAAACTCAAGCCGAAGAAGTTGATGAGCAGCTGATGATGTTTGTGAATTTTAGTGATACTTTTTCTGAAAAAGAAGAAGGAGAAATCATAAACCATATTTATTATGAGGATATTGACTTATATCTCTTAGTAAGTGGTCCGACATGGAACCCAATGTACAGTATTAGTTATCGTTATTGGAAATCGACGCCAAAGGTACTAGATGAATATACACGAGAATATTTACTTTCACTGGCGGAAGAGCTGCGATCGCTGGACAAAACATTTACGGAACTGAAAGATAGCTCCAATACTCAATCGTTAATCTTTTCAGACCAGTTGAAAGGTGCAAAAATGAAGCTTCTGGATAAGTTAAAGCCGCATCTTATAAAAATAAACCAATTGAATGAATCTTTACTAACGCATTATCATATTCAATAATTTTTCACTATCAATGAATTTCCACCCGTAAATAATGACTATATTTTGCTGGGTATACAAACAGCTGAAGACAGGTGGATACCTCTTTTTGAAAGCGCTACAATGAAGGGACGGAAGAAAAGAACCAGCAACTTCAAATGACAGAGAGTCATCATTTTTTGATTTTTCAGACCGTCTGAATAGCGACAGGACACCAAAGAATGTTGCAGGTTGTTATTTAGGGACAGATATCGATAACTGCAGCTGGCGGGATTTGATGATTATTCGAATGGCACATTTGGATATGTAGTGTGTAAAAAGCATACAATTTCGGCTTGAAAGGTGAGATGACAATGATAAAAGCAGCACCTGAGGGTTATGACCAGTATAGAGAAAATTTAAATCGCGGAACCATTGAGATGGTTGAATATTCTTCATCAACTGTTGGAAATTCGCGCAAAGCGATGGTGTATACTCCGCCAGGATATTCGCCGGATGATAAGTATCCTGTTCTGTATCTTTTACATGGTATAGGCGGGGATGAATCTGAGTGGTATAACCATGCCGCTCCACAAGTGATTCTAGATAACTTATACAATGACAATAAGATTGAACCCATGATTGTTGTATTTCCGAATGGTCGTGCAATGCCAAATGACAGAGCAGAGGGAGATATTTTTGATGCAGAAAAAATAAAAGCCTTTGAGACGTTCGAATTCGATTTACTCCATGATTTGATTCCATTTATCGAATCTAATTACTCTGCCGAGACGGGCCGAGAGAGCCGTGCGCTTGCAGGTTTATCGATGGGAGGAGGCCAGTCATTAAATATTGGACTCCATCATCTGGATCGATTTGCATGGATCGGGGCTTTTTCTCCCGCACCTAATACCCAAAGTCCTGAAATCCTCGTACCGAACCCAGGCGATACCGCATCTCTTCTTCGTTTACTCTGGATCTCTTGCGGCGATCAGGACCATCTTATTGCTAATAGTGAACGAATGCATACTTACTTAAGAGAGAACGATGTTCCTCATATCTGGTATAAAGAACCAGGCGGCCACGACTGGCCGGTATGGAAAAATGATCTCCATCTGTTTTCACAGCTTTTATTTCAATCCTAAAAAATGACTGATTTCACTTACTGGCTCAGAAGGGAATATTTAATATTTTCTTAATTCGGCAGTTTTGATAAAGACCATTCCGAAAGTACTGGAGGAAGCCTTAGATGATCGAGTTAAAAGGGAAAAGTGTTCTGATCCACGACGGGGAAATCAAACGTAGAGAGGCAGCAAACCGGGCATATTTGATGAAGCTGGACAGCGACCATCTTCTTTTTAACTACAAGCTGGAAGCGGGTCGTTATACGGGGAGGGACATCCCGAAGGGAGCGCATGGGGGATGGGAAACTCCCGTATGTCAACTCAGAGGTCATTTTCTCGGACACTGGCTGTCGGCTGCGGCAATGCATTATTTCAAGACAGGAGACCCAGAGCTTAAAGCGAAGATCGAAGTCATCATAGAAGAATTAGCGGAATGCCAAAAGGATAATGGTGGGCAGTGGGTAGGTCCGATTCCCGAGAAATATTTGCACTGGATTACGAAGGGGAAAAATGTCTGGGCACCCCAATATAATCTCCATAAGCTGCTCATGGGTTTAGTAGATGTCTATCAGTATGTGGGGAACGTGAAGGCGCTCGAAATCGCGGATTTGTTCGCAGACTGGTTTGTAGAATGGAGTAAAGGCTTTTCTAGAGAGCAGTTTGACCGCATTTTGGATGTGGAAACCGGTGGAATGCTGGAGGTTTGGGCGGATCTCCTACATATCACTGGCAAGGACAAATACAAGATACTGCTAGAACGATATTATCGAAGCAGGCTCTTTCAACCTTTGCTGGAAGGTAAGGACCCTTTGACGAATATGCACGCGAATACGACTATTCCGGAAGTGCTGGGCTCTGCTCGTGCGTATGAAGTTACGGGCGAAAAGAGATGGATGGATATCGTGGAGGCCTATTGGAATTGTGCGGTGACGGAGAGGGGGTATCTGGCTACAGGCGGTCAGACGTCTGGTGAAGTTTGGATGCCAAAGATGAAAATGAAGGCTCGTCTAGGGGATAAAAACCAAGAACACTGCACGGTCTATAATATGATTCGCTTAGCTGAGTTTTTGTTCCGTCATTCCGCTAACCCTGCATACGCACAATATATCGAATATAACATTTACAATGGAATTATGGCGCAAGCCTACTTCCAGGAGTATCATCTAAACGGCAATAAGCATCAATATCCTCATACCGGATTGCTTACTTATTTTCTGCCTATGAAAGCAGGCTTGCGTAAGGATTGGAGCACGGAGACAGACAGCTTCTTCTGCTGTCATGGAACGATGGTCCAAGCGAATGCAGCATGGAATCGAGGCTTGTATTATCAGGATGGGGACGGCATATATATCTGTCAGTATTTCGACTCTGAAGTCACTGCGGATATGGGAGGAGCTTCTGTGCGTATACAACAACAACAGGATCGTTTGAGCGGGAGCCTGATGAATTCCTCGAATACTTCAGGGTATCAGGGAATCAACGAAATAACGGCGAATCAGGAAAATATCCCGCCATACCGCAAATATGATTTTGTCGTACATACAAAAGAGCCAAAAGCATTTGCAGTCCATTGCCGAATACCGGAATGGATCATGTCGGAAGCATTCGTTTATGTTAATGGTGTTCTCCACGGAAAAACCGCTGAAAGCGGCCAATTCTATTCTATTCGACGTGACTGGAAAGATGGCGATAAAATCACCTTGATTTTCCCTATAGGAATCCAGTTCATATCATTGCCGGAAGACAAACAGATGGGTGCCTTTCGTTATGGACCAGAGGTACTGGCGGGTATAGCTGAAGAAGAACGAATTTTATTTGTCGACAGCGAAGACGTCGCATCCGAAATTGAGATGGAGAACGAGCGCGAGTGGGGAAGCTGGAGATTTTTTTTCAAAACGGTCAACCAGGATCCTTCCATTCAGCTTAGGAGAATCCGAGACATTGGGTATGAACCTTACCAAATTTATTATAAAGTTAAAAACTCTGACTGCAACCAAAATCGCCGATCCTAAAAGTGGGTGAAAAGGGTTAGGTCAAAGCTGTAACACGAGATAAAACTAACGTTAACTGAATTCTCCAAAGTTCCTCCAAAGCCATGTAAGGTCTTGATGGGGCAAGTAAATAGTTCGATGCTTAAAGGCTGCCAATCGGCAGCCTTACCTATTCACCAAAACTCCGTATTTACTTCCTTTGCAAACGATCAAATCCCCGGGTATTTTATCTGCTGTCACCCTTTAGCCACTTCAATATTTTATAAAAGAGCTCCCCGTCCCATTAATATATAGGTGATTCTATTTACTAGACAGGTTATTATTTAGAAGTAAGTTTGTATGGAACTTTTTATTGAACAGGAGAAGGAGTCTTGTCATGGAAAAGACGTTGAAAGAACAATTACTAGAACTGTCAGATAAAGAATATCAGAGGTTTTCTTCCGCATTAATTCCAAATGTTAATCATGTTATCGGTGTTCGACTGCCGGTGCTTCGAAAAATAGCTAAAAATATGGCGAAGGAAAATTGGAAGGAATATTTTGAACAGACGGAGAAGGAATGGTTCGAAGAGGATATGCTGCACGGTATGATTATTGGTTATTATAAAGCGGATATTGATGAGATTCTGCATCAAGTAGCAGCCTTTGTACCGAAGATTGATAACTGGTCTGTGTGCGACAGTTTTTGTTCAGGATTAAAAGTTACTTTACTTTATAAAGAACGTGTATGGGAGTTTCTACAACCCTATATGGAATCTGAAAAAGAATATGAGCTTCGTTTTGCCATTGTAATGATGCTTACTTATTATGTGGATGATCAATACTTGGATGCAGTATTAGAGCGGCTTGATCAAATTCAGCATGAAGGGTACTATGTGAAAATGGCTGTCGCATGGGCTATATCTATCTGTTTTATTAAAAAACCGGAGAAGACGATGACCTATCTACAATCAAATTCTCTGGATAAAGTAACGTATAATAAAGCTTTGCAGAAAATAACGGAGTCGAATCGAGTTCGTCCAGAAGTGAAGAAAATCATCCGCAGCATGAAACGTAAGTGAGGAGAATCAGTTGCAATTAGGAAATTAATTTATTTTCCCATATTTTTTAATACCATCATTAAATTGGCCGGCTTTTCTGCGAGCCTCCTCGTGTAATAGGGATACCACATCGTTCCGTAAGGTACATAACATCGCACCCGATAACCTTCCTCTGCTAGTTTCACTTGTTCCTGCATGCGAAGTCCGTACAGCATTTGAAATTCAAAGCGGTCCTTCGGAATATCGTGTTCCAGAGCATACTGTTTCGTCCATCGTATGATCTTGTCATCATGAGAGGCGATAGCCGTGTAGACATGGTGATCCAGATGCATCTGGATGATTCGTTTGTACTGCCAGAGTACATCCTTTATATTCTGATAGGCGATGGAAGAGGATTCCTTATAAGCTCCTTTTACAAGCCGGAGGGGAATGCCTTGATCTATACAATCCTTTGCATCTTGTTCTGAACGATACAAGTAAGCTTGAATTACGGTGCCTGCGTTCGTTAACTGTTCCTTGTGCAGCTTCCATATCATTTCTAAAGTCGCATCCGTGTATGGCGAATCCTCCATATCAATTCGGACAAAATTCCGGTAGTATTTTGCTTCCCGAACGACGGCACGGATATGTTCATACCCCATCTCTTTATCTAGAGCGAGACCCATTTGTGTTGGTTTCAAAGATACATTCGCATCTACCCGAGATTCCGCAATTGCCTTGATCAGCCGGATATATTCATCACGATAGCTCAGTGCTTGATCAAGCTGCGTCACTCCTTCCCCTAAATGGTCTAATGTGGCCATGATTCCCTTACTGTTTAGTCTCTTTACTTCTTCAATGGCTCCTTCTAGATCACTTGCGGCAATAAACTTTCTTGCCAAGGACTTGCCGTATCGTAAGGTCAACTTCTCCACCAGCGGATTACTGGAGACGGTGAGCATCGTTTTTCGGTATAGTTCGGTTCCTATTTTCATGGGTATCATCTCTCCTTCTACGTTTCATATGTATGGGGGAAAGTCAAGATGAATACATATGAAATACAGAACTTTTCTCATTTCATTTACAACAAAGCAGGGAGCTCACATGCCAGCAAATTGAGAACAAGCCTGACCAGTAATTAGAAGGAGGCACAAATATGCCCGTTCCATTCCGAAATGAACCCTTTACTGACTTTGGTGCTGAAGGAAATCAGAGCTTATTTAAAAATGCGCTGAGGCTGGTTGAATCCGAACTTGGCAAGCATTATCCGCTGATCATTGGCGGTAAGGAGATGGAGACGACAACAAAAGCCATCTCCATAAATCCTTCCCAGAAAGATCAGGTGATTGGTAGTTTATCGCAGGCGGGTGAAGAACAGGCAGAGCAAGCGATTGTCACAGCCCAGGCGGTATTTGAACATTGGCGCTATACGACGTTCACGGAGAGGGCGAGATACTTATTCAAAGCAGCAACACTGCTTCGCCGGAGAAAGCATGAATTCTCTGCCTGGATGGTGTACGAGGCGGGGAAAACGTGGGGGGAAGCAGATGCAGATACGGCAGAAGCCATCGACTTTATGGAATTCTACGCGAGGGAAGCACAGCGTCTAGCACAGCCGCAGCCCCTGGTTCATATTGAAGGGGAAGATAATGAGCTGTACTATGTGCCGCTGGGGGTCGGAGTCATCATCCCCCCTTGGAATTTCCCGCTTGCGATTATGGCAGGCATGACCACGGCGGCTATCGTATCGGGCAATACAGTGGTACTAAAACCAGCCAGTACGACTTCCGTTATTGCCGCAAAATTCGTACAGCTTCTTATTGAAGCAGGGGTACCGAGCGGGGTTGTTAACTTCATACCCGGGGCGGGGAGCGAAATCGGTGACTACCTTGTTGATCATCCGCTGACTCGGTTTATTAGTTTCACTGGCTCCAGAGAAGTGGGGCTGCGAATTAATGAACGGGCTGCAAAAACAGCCCCAGGACAGAAATGGATGAAGCGAGTCATTGCCGAAATGGGCGGCAAGGATGCGATTATTGTAGATGAAGGGAGTGATCTCACTGCCGCAGCAGAAGCGATTACGGCCTCCGCATTCGGTTTTGCAGGTCAGAAGTGTTCTGCCTGCTCCCGAGCGATCATCCATGAGAGTGTATATGATGAAGTCCTTACAAAAGTAATCGCCCTAACCCGAAAGTTAAAAGTAGGCAGCCCGCTGCTACCGGAGACAAACGTCGGACCGGTGATTGATCCGCATGCTTTTCGAAAAATTCAAGACTACATCAAGATCGGAAGAACAGAAGGGGAGATTGTTCTTGGAGGAAAAGCAGAAATTAATGATGGGTATTTCATCGAACCGACGATCATAGCGGGGGTAAGTCCTACTTCGCGTGTATCGCAGGAAGAGATCTTTGGTCCTGTCGTGGCATTTACGAAGGCTTCATCTTTCCAAGAAGCATTGCGGTATGCGAACAATACAGAATTTGGACTGACCGGTGCAGTATTCTCCAGAAACCGGACACATCTGGAACAGGCTAGAGCCGTCTTTTTTGCAGGTAACTTGTACTTCAACCGAAAATGTACGGGCGCTTTAGTAGGCGTTCATCCTTTTGGGGGATTTAATATGTCAGGAACAGACTCCAAAGCAGGCGGACGGGACTACTTACTTTTGTTCACGCAAGCCAAACTTGTCTCGGAAAAATACTAAATTTCTAATCTTACCAGAATCGAGAATCAACATTATTAAAAAAACAGAATGATAAAAGAAGCCATGCCCTCTAAAGAGGAAACATGGCTTCTTTTATCATTCTAGCATGAGCTATCCCATATGAAGGAAACGTTCACCTGCAATACCTGGTGTCGTCATTTGTTCTGGGTGCATAATTTCTTGGAGTTCTTCGATTGTCAGCAGTCCTCGCTCTAAAATAATGGAGGTAATCGTCTGCTTGGTGCGAAGCGCTTCTTTTACGATGCCAGCCGCTACATCATATCCAAGATGCGGATTCAGAGCGGTAATCATGGTGAAACTTTGATCCAGCACTCGCTTGATATGGTCACGGTTCGCATCCAGTTCCTTAATGGCAAACCGGTGGAATACATCCATTCCGTTATTCATAATCTTGAGCGATTGTAACAGGTTAAAGGCAATAACAGGACCCATTACGTTGAGTTCAAACTGTCCTGCACCGCAGGCCAGCGCGATCGTATGATCGTTACCAATGACCTGGAATGAAATCTGATTCATGACTTCAACCATAACAGGGTTTACTTTACCTGGCATAATGGAAGAACCTGGTTGTCTTGCCGGAAGCAGAAGTTCTGAGAAACCTGCTCTTGGACCGGATGCCATAAGCCGAATGTCGTTACAGATCTTGGACATATTAACGGCACATACTTTGAGTGCGGCAGACATCTCTAGATACGCATCTGTATTTTGGGTAGCATCTACCAGATCTTCTGCGGTATATAAAGGTAAGCCTGTAATTTCACCGAGATATTCGGTCACTTTTTGGATATACGCCGTTTTTGCATTCAGCCCCGTACCAACAGCCGTTGCTCCCATATTAATAGAAAGAAGACGTTTGGACGCTTCTTGAAGTCGCTCCATGTCTCTAGAGAGCACTTTCGCATAGGCGCCAAATTCTTGTCCGAGTTTAATCGGAACCGCATCCTGCAGATGCGTTCTTCCCACTTTAACAACATCATCGAATTCTACCTGCTTTTGGACAAACCCTTCATGAAGCTGCTCCATTGTCTGTAAAAGCGTCGCTGCATGACGATAGGCTGCAATCCGCAGGGCTGTAGGGATCGCATCATTGGTAGATTGGGACATATTTACGTGGTTGTTCGGGTTACAGTGAAAATAATCGCCTTTCACTTTAGATAAAAGTTCAAGTCCTCGGTTGGCAAGGACTTCGTTCATATTCATATTAATGGAGGTGCCTGCGCCACCCTGAATGGAATCAACGATAAACTGATCCAGAAGTTGACCTTGCATGACTTCTTCTGCTGCTTTGATAATGACTTCTCCGATCCTCGGCGGAAGCATTTTCATATCCATGTTAGCCATTGCTGCGGCTTTCTTTACCGCGGCGAGAGCAAATATAAGTTCTTTTTCAATAGGTACTCCGGTAATAGGAAAATTATCTACTGCCCGCATCGTTTGAATGCCATAGTAGGCAGACGCAGGAATACTCAGTTCACCAATAAAATCTCGTTCAATTCTTACCGTTTCAGCCACAAACGTTCCCTCCAGTAGGAAGCTATTATGATGTAAAATATAGCTTGCGATAGTTTATTGTAAAATTTCATCTTTCCACCAAGCAATAATAGTATACATCAATCCGACCTAAAGTTGGAAATAAAATGAAAGCGCAGTCTTTTTATTCTCTATAACATATGATATGCAGTGAATCTACCAAAGTGACGAGGATATTAGGGCTGCCTAATTCATAGATATACCTACTACATAAAACAACAAAAAAGAACCGAAAAGATTCCAATTCATCAATGATTTGTGTAATATTCCCTTAAGCGAACAAACGAATGATTTGTTTCGTTATTTCGGTTGGCTCTCAGAAACTTATTTCAAGATACGTAAAAGATTGGGGGAGCAGAGTGTACTTCATCTCACGTGATTCGTCTATATTTGATCCCTTTCATGCCGAGACGTTTGAGTATATGTCAGGTTCTCATGTTACGGTTCTTCTAATCATTTTAGCGCTGCTTTTATTATTGTTTTTATTTAGGTTTCAGTTTCGCCGATCACCTTTGCTGAAAGAGGTGCTAAGGTGGAGTCTTGCTGCCGTTTTAATAATATCGCAACTCATGCTCGAAATATGGTATCAAGCTTTTGGGCTATGGGATATAAAAAATACATTGCCGCTTGAACTGTGCAGTCTTACGCTTATGCTATCGATTCTGATGCTGATCACAAAAAGCAGACTCCTGTATACCTTTGTGTTTTATGCAGGAATATGCGGAGCACTGGCAGCCTTGCTCACCCCTAACTTAGCCTATGCTTTTCCACATTTTCGTTTTATTCAATTTTTTATCGCCCATGGAGCGATTATTTTGTCTGCTCTTTATATGTCATGGATCGAGTATGAAAAATTATCATTCATTTCAGTACCGATTGGTTTTATCATGCTCAATGTGGCGGCTGGTTTTGTGTGGCTGATCAATCAGATGACAGGAGCGAATTATATGTTTCTCTCACATAAACCGGATACGCCATCTATCCTGGATCTGCTGGGTCCCTATCCGTTTTATATCGTAATGGAAGAGATATTAGCGCTTCATCTGTTTCTTATGCTGTATGTACTTTTCTTCTATCTTCCTTGGGGCGCAGTGAACCGGGGAAAGGAGAGCAGGGAGGACGATGTTCATGAAATCGGGTTCTAACAAGAAAGATGGAAATATGGAATGGGGAAAAATAAATAAGGACTACCTCACCTTGTATCCCGTGAGCGGGATTAGACTGAATGCAGGAATTCTCGTACTATTTTTCCTTAATCTATTCTTGGTGATTCCTGTATTAGGTGTACCGTATCAACCGATATATGCCTATATCCTGTTTCCGCCGCTTGCTGTTATGAATATATGGGCTTTCGCTTTGATGGCTGCCCCGCGTAAGTTTCAGCTGAACTACGTCTTATTCAGAGGTGTATTTGGTATCGTCAGTTCACTCGGATTCGTCATTGTCACTCAGAAATTTGCTTACACAGGGCTTGATTTTAAAACACCAATGTACGCCATCGGTTCTTTTGCTGCCTACGGTTTTGCATTGTACCACTACATCAAGTCTCATCTCAGGAAGCTGAAATCACCACCCCATAAAACGAGAAAGCAGGAGAGAAGAACACCAAGGTTGTCCATAGCCGCATTAACGGGAGGCGGTTATTTGGCTGCAAATCTCTCTCTCATGTTTATAACGGAAAAAACGGTGACGATTGTACTCATGTGTGTATATATTATGCTTACTTTTGTTATGTTTCATTTCATACTAGAGCTGCATCGTTATTACTGGCTTAATAGAAGAACAGCAGGTACAAAAAAACCTCCGATCTCTGCCGATTTGCAGTAGATCCGGAGGATTCGTATAAAGTATTAGTAACTTGGAGTTTAACCTCGAAGCAGTGATTCAGCTCCATCTACATAAACTTCCGTACCTGATACGTGAGAGGCTTCATCAGAAGCAAGGAACAATACTAGATTTGCGACTTGTTCTGGTTTACCGGCCTCACCAGCGAGTGGATGTCCGCCCTCAGGATATTCAACAGGAATCTGGACTTCTTCCAAGTCTTCAGAGCGAGTCGTTTTACCGTCAATCTCTGTGTCAATTGCACCAGGGTGAACTGAATTCACTCGAATCTTGTATCTTGCCAGCTCCAGTGCAGCCATTTTCATAAATGCAGCTTGACCTGCTTTTGTTGAAGCGTATGCGGAGAAACCGATGTTTGAGAAGACCCGGTTTCCGTTGATCGAACTGTTAATGATAATGCTGCCTCCGTTATCTTTCATATAAGGGATGGCATATTTCACAGTTGCGAATGTTCCGCGCATATTAATACACATGGTTTGATCCCAATCTTCCACTTCCATGGTTTCAATAGGGGCGAGCTTGCCGTTTACTCCAGCATTGGCAAAAACGATGTCAACCTTGCCTCCCGCAAGATCGGCAACTTCCTTCATTGCGCGTTCCACCATTTTGGGCTCTGAAATGTCACATTCGACTACGTCAGCGCGGCCGCCATTTTTCTCGATGATTTGTTTAGTTTCCTCTGCCTTTTCTACTGTCCGGTCCAGCAAAAACACCCGTGCTCCTTCTTTTGCGAATCGAATAGCTGTTGCCTGACCAATGCCGGCACCTCCTCCAGTAACGACTGCGAGCTTGTTTTCTAGACGTAGTGTCATTCTTTTTTCCTCCCTTAATATCTTAAAATTTATGTGAGTATTGATCTAATGTGTTTTCTTATGTACGGTAAATACCCCCGCAGGAGGATACTTGAATCATAATCAGAATAAATACAAAATCCCTGCATTCTCTTTGTAAAAAAGAGCGTGCAGGGATTTAGGTTATGCTGCCTATAGATGAATTTACCAAAAGGCATGTCTTATTTAAATTTTTTCCAATCCATCGAACTATTCTCGAGCAGGTGTTCAAAATCGTTATCCAGGCGTTTTTGTTCTGCTTTTTTCTTCTCTTCTGCAATACGTTTGGCCTCTTCCTGACGAGCAGCTTCGGCTGCTTTGATCTCGGATGCCTGTGCGTTAAGCTTCCCAAGAACTTCTTCACTAAGCAAATCTTTTAGTGTGGCTGCACTTCCTTCTTGAGCAGAAGACCGCTGTGCAGACTGTGAAGGTCTGGATCCATTCTTTTTCTTCACCATGACGATCCCTCCATTTCGCTTCTGTAAAAAGTATAACAGGAATCGTAAGGTGTTGAAACTGATTCTTGGTTGAAATCTACACCCTTTCTTTACGAAAGCATAGTCTAAAAAAGAGAACAGAGGAATAGTTATAAGAAATAATGATAGCGCTTTCTTTAAATTGGTGTAAAATATAGAAACAACAAGAGAAGACAGAGTATACAGCTTATTTTGAATACCGATACTACGACTAATTAAACAGTGAAGGGGTCGTTGATATTGGAAGTGAATAATACACAGCTATTAAAAGGGTTAATGTGGGGCACCATTCTCAGTATACCGCTCTGGATCTCGATTATGGGTTGGGTTCGCATCTTGTTTTAAAAATATTTGTTTTCTCGTGTAACACATACATCACATGGTTTAAAAAAAGACCGGCAAGCATAGAGAAGGGGACGAACCCCATTCATGCCTGTCGGTCTTTTCCTTATTGAATCTTTTCCGGTTCCGGATAATCTACACCCAGCGTATCTACGGTTACTTTGGTCATAACCGGCGGATTTTCGGGCCGATCTTTTTTTACCGTTTTCAGATTTGCGATTTCATCAACCACATCCATACCTTCGATTACTTTACCAAAACTAGCATAAATATCATCCAAATGCGCGGAATCAGCTTGTACGATAAAGAACTGGGATCCTGCAGAATCCAGATCATTCCCACGAGCCATCGAAATGACGCCGCGGGTATGAAGCAGGTGGTTCTTCACTCCGTTACTTGTGAATTCACCTTTGATACTATAGCCGGGGCCGCCAGAACCCGTACCTTCCGGATCTCCGCCTTGAATCATAAAGTTTGGAATCACACGGTGAAAGATCGTACCGTCATAAAATCCGCTGTTAGCCAGCGAGATAAAATTGTTCACTGTATTAGGAGCTACCTCCGGATACAACTCTAAGACGATCTTTTTACCATTATCCAGTTCAATGGTTGCCACCGGATGCGAAGCATCTGCGTTTGGAATGCCAATGCCTCCGAATTCAAGCTCATCATTTTGCGCTTCATCTTGTCCACAACCCGCAAGTACAAGCAGAAGGGCGGAAACAATAAATAGAAGTTTGAAACCTTTTGATTTGACGAACATACAAGCTCCTCCTTGATTCATGTCGAATAGGATTATCATACCCCAAAACTGGACACACAGGAAAGAACCCTATCTGAATGGAAAGGGTTCTTTTCTCTCATTTTACTATTTTAGGAACAAAACAGTAACCAGATGTAAGATATTCGTTTATACTATTTAAAAGAATCATTTTCATCATACCTTTAAATAGTTACCAAGAAACTTTTAGAAACAAGCTCTGGTTTTAGGTTTGATCCGGATTTCCGACTCCATTAATGAGATCGGTTCCATGCATGGCATCAGGATCAGGAGATACGGGATCGATGGGACTGTCTTTTGCAATCTCATCTGCATCGGGTACAGCTGCAAGATCCGGCTCGGATGAACGAAGAAGCTCTTCATTTGGAGTATTAGCATCTGCTTCCCAGGTGTCATCTGCTGCAGAAATAGGACGCAGATCCTGCATAATCCCTTGCTCAGCTGTCTCTGCATCTGCTGGGTGCGTATCTTCGTCAAGACTGATCGTCTGCTCGGTATACGTATTCACATAATTCAGATCATCTTCTGGTATCATATCCATATTTTCAGTCTCTTGGTTTAACGTTTTATATCGATCATAAGCAAAATCGGCTTCGCTTGTTTTAGGTCTATTATCCATCAAGAATTCTCCTTTCTGATGCTGATGTTATATACTGTCCTTTTAGAACATAGGGAATACATATTTTACGAGGAAATACAGTAGTCCAAAGAAAATAATGATGTAAGCCGCATACTTGATGAAGGTGGATGCTACTAAACTTGAATCGGATTTTTTCTGAACATCTCTTCGTTCAACCTCTACATTCCGATGTGATTCATTCATTTTCGTCTCCTCCTTATCTTCTCATAACCTATGCTCATAGTTTGTTCTTGCCCATTCTTAAACCGATTTGAGGGAGCTTGAATCAGAGGAAGAACAGAGGTAATGATGTAAAGAGAAATATGTACGGAGAAAGGGAGAATTGATTAATGGAGTGGTTTACTTTTGGGAATATGGTAGAAACAATTCGAATTGGACAAAAAGCATCAACACCAGGTTTTTCAAGAACGGTCATTCGTACTCCTAGCGGTTTATATTGGACTGGCGGGATATGGAATGGGAAAATTGTGGAGATCAGAGATTATTTATTCTCAGACATCTGGACGATCTACGAAGATGAAGAGAGTCTGGTATGGGAAGAGTACAGAGAGCCTATGGAACGTAAGATTGTAGAAATGATTACGAATCAATATGAGGAAGAACGAGCCCAAAGACGAGAAGAGAAAAAAGCGAAATCTACTCAGACGTTATGGAAAAATAAAGATGTGTTTTAATCCTTGTAAGGTAAAGAAGAAAAGGAATTCATATAATAACTGAATTATTGAGGTGTGAATAATGAAGATTGTTCCTAGGGTATCGTTTGTCATCATCTTGTGTTTACTATCGGTACTCTTCATATTACCACCACCCGTCAGTCATGCAGCAGAGGAAGGTCAGTCCCGAAAGTTACCTTCTTGGGAGATGGCTTGGCCTCAGAATTGGACAGGTCATACGATAGATGAACTAACCTCTGGGGACGATGAGTGGACAACCATTCAAGCTGATTCCCCCATAGAACAACAGCTATCGTCCTCGCCGCATACTGCTTGGATCAGAATAAAGCTGCCCGAAGATATAAAAGATGATATGGCCATTTATTTTAAACGTATCTATGGTCAGCAGATTAGAGTCTATAAAGACGAACATATTTTGTATGAGCAAGGATCTCAGCATCAATTTAATAGAAATCCATTATTAATACCCTTACATAATCAAGATGCGGGGGGAACTATTGTTATCTGGACGCATAGTGATTATTTTAAGGTCGGTGTCGATCCGTCCATTTGGATCGGTTCTTCTGCGAGCCTGAATAAGAAATATGTGAGCGATGGGATAGATGAACTGGTCCTTGGGAGTATACTGCTCGTTTTGTCCGTTATTATCATCGCATTTTCGATGTTTATGTATAAGTTGAAATATAAGTTATGGCTTGGAATATCCGTACTCATTGGTTGTTTAGGATTCACCATCTCGATGAATTCCAGTACAATTTATACTTTTTATCCGGATATGACACAGCTATTTTACTATTCTTTTTTAATTTGTTTTGCCATAGAACTGCCTGTGCTTGCTTATTGCTTTGAACAAATATTTACTTCAGACGAGGCAAAACGAATCATACGCAAGCTGAGAAACTATCTAGTAGCTTATACCCTGTTTTATATATTCTGTACGGCAGCATGTCTGCTGTATCCAGAGATGTCCCTTTTTATGAGGTTTATAACAGGCCCTGTTTTTGGGGTGATTTATGTAATTGAACTGTTGGTCTTGCTATATGTGACGATCAAAGAGGCGATAAAAGGGGAAAAAGGGGCAACCTTGCTTTCCATTGGTTTTGGTATATTTGCACTCACCACCATAATAGAATGGTTTTTATATTATTCCGTACCTTGGTATGAGTTAGATCTATCGAAATGGACCATTTTTATTTTTGTCTGTTCGATTTTGACGGTGAAAGGCCAAAGGTTGCTTGGAAAGTATGAAGAAGTTGTGCGTTATACAGAGGAACTAGAGGCGGTTAGTAATGAACTGCAGCGTTCTGAAAAAATCAAAATCATCAGCGAACTCGCTGCCTCGGTTGCTCATGAAGTACGTAACCCGCTGCAGGTCACACGGGGATTTTTGCAGCTGATGAGCAAGCAGGATGATGACAAGAATAAAAAGTATGTAGGCATTGCATTAGATGAACTGGACAGAGCATCGGATATCATTAATGATTTCTTAACTTTTGCGAAGCCTGAATTTGATCATATTGCACTTATTAATCTATCGGAAGAGTTCAATCATATTGAAGGAGTCCTCATCCCGATGGCGAACCTCGAGGGAGGCATAATCATCATGGACATCCCAAATAACTTGTGGATCCGGGGCAATTCTTCCAAGTTCAAACAGGCTTTTATTAATATTATGAAGAATAGCATAGAGGCGCTGCAAGGCAGCGGAGAGGTGAGGGTTAAGGCTTATCTTGCAGGAACGGAAGTAGTCATTCATGTTCAGGATAATGGAATAGGTATGAACCAAGAGGAACTGGAGAGACTCGGTGAGCCTTACTTTTCTAATAAAACAAAAGGAACTGGACTTGGTATGATGGTGACCTTCCGGATTATTGAAGCGATGGACGGCACGATTGAATATAGCAGTGAAAAAGAAGTAGGAACAGAAGCAGTTATCCGCTTTCCTTCCGGCGTATAAAGGAGTAATAACAAGCTTAGTTCTACTTATTTTTCTTGCAATGGATAAAAAAGGGGTCTGTTCGTCCACAATAACAAGGTGTAAGTCATTATAAGCACCAGGAAGGTGGACAATACAAGATGAAGAAATATCTCGTTAGCATTCTATCTGCAGCATTGCTTGGATCTTTACTCATGGGACAGGGCAGTTATGTCATGGCGCAGCCTAACGTTGTACTTACGGAGACCGAGAAGCCGAATACGGCGGACTGTGGACGTACAGGTCATTACCTGTATTTTATGGAAGAGACAGCTACGATTTTAAAGATAGATACAAAGACGCTTGCGGCAGAGATGCAGCAAGGAAAGACCATTGCTGAGATTGCGAAAGCGAAAGGCATGACAAGCCAGCAGCTTGAAGAGCAATTAAAGCCAGCTGTGGAGAAGCGTGTTGATGAAGTAGTAAAAGCAGGCTGCTTAACCAAAGAACAAGCAGTTTCGATGAAAGAGTCGATAAGTGAAAGATTAAATAAAGTAATTCATACACCGATTGGTGAACTGAAACAGAAACATACCAGCCGCAGTAAAGGACAAAGTAAGATCAACCGAGAATCCATAGCGAAGTTTCTTGGAATGACGACAAATCAGCTTGATCAGGAACTGAAGCAAGGGAAGTCGTTAGCAGAGATTGCCCAGGCCAAAGGAATCAGTGAAAAGCAGCTTATTGATCATCTGAAGGAAGAATTGACTCCAGATCTAACGAAATTCATCCATCGTAAAATGCAAATGAATCCAAGACCTGGTCATGAAGCCATGTCTCCCGAAAAAAGCTAATAAGATTCTAATTTGCTTTAACAAATTTGCACAAAATAGAACGGCCTGTTCTCCATCTCCTTAAGGGGAGGGAAAGAACAGGTCGTTTTATTTATGCAATCATTTTGATTGATTAGATTTGCTTGACAGTATCCACTTCTGGATTTAGTATTTTTCCTTATACTGCTCCGCTTCTAATCATTATATGGTGCTTATCTATCTTATCAGTTTACTCGTGTGGTTTGAGGTAGGATACCTGATGGATATCGTGATAAGTAAAATTGCAGATTTCATAAGATCGATGAAATAGAATTAGCTCCACTTAAGTCTGTTCAGGAGCCAATGTTCTACACTATTATGGGGAGTAGGAGGCGGTATGGGATGTTTTACCGCAGAGTAGGGAGCAGCGGACTGAAGGTTAGTGAAATCAGTCTGGGAAGCTGGCTTACATATGGAGGATACGTGGAACGGGACAATGCCATTCTTGCCATTGAGGAGGCGTACGATCTAGGAGTCAATTTTTTCGATACGGCAAATGTATATGAACAAGGGGCTGCGGAGGAACTAATAGGGCAAAGCCTTGCTCCTTATCCAAGGCAATCGTACGTTCTTGCTACAAAAATGTATTTCCCGATGGGAGAGGGACCCAATGATCAAGGATTATCTCGCAAGCATATCATGGAACAAGCACATGCGAGTTTAAAACGTTTGGGACTCAGCTATATTGATATTCTCTACTGCCACCGGTTTGACCCGGAAACACCGCTGGAAGAGACATTGCGTGCGCTGGATGATCTGGTGACCCAAGGTAAAATTCTATATATCGGTGTAAGTGAATGGACGGCAGCTCAAATGGCAGAAGCCCACGCGATCGCAAGCAGATATCTGCTGGACCGAATTATCGTTAATCAGCCCATGTATAATATGTTTGAACGGTCTATTGAAGAGGAGATTATTCCCTTCGGCGAGGAAAAAGGAATCGGACAAGTCGTTTTTTCGCCCCTGGCTCAAGGTTTATTAACTGGGAAATATAATTCCGCCACAGAACTTCCTGAGAACAGCCGCGCGGCAAAGCTGGATTTTGTTCGTGACGGGATAACAGAAGATAAGATTGTAAAAGTAAAACACCTGGGCAGAATCGCTGAGGAACTCGGGATATCTATGCCCCAGCTGGCGATTGCCTGGATCTTACGACAAAAGAATGTGGCCAGTGCGCTGGTCGGAGCAAGCCGCCCGCAGCAAGTTGCGGAGAATGTCAAAGCTTCCGGCATCAAGCTATCAGCAGATGTACTGCAGCAGATCGAATATATCTTAAGTAAATAATTGAATCCATTTAGAATCGCTTACGTTCTTTTCATCAGGACTATAGGTAGGTCAAAATCGTGCAATCCATCATTAACGAGGAAAAGCCTCACTAGAGTTATACACCTGTGCATAACTCTAGTGAGGCTTTCTCTGTTTGTTTATTCTGTTAATGAATTGGTGACAGGTGTTTTCAAGCCAGGTTCGATCTTATCTTGCTTCGTCGTCGTGGCAGGTATTCTTCTCCGTCCAAGTCCCACCAAATAACGAGAAAATGGCAGACGAGACAGTCCATAACTAATGAGAAGAGAAACGATGACCGTTAGTGCGAAGGTAAGCAAAGTGAATCCAAGATGGTAACCTGCCAGTTGAAGCGGCCGTGTAAAGGACGAAATCCAGTAAATTACTAGTGCATGTACCAGATAACCACCAAAGGAATATCGGCCAACCCATGTAAAGAGTTTATAGAATGTGCTCTTCACCGATAGTAGATGCAAGATACCATAGATCAGAAACATTTGCGATAAGATGAGTACAAATGTCGTTGGTTTTAGATAACTAGAGATATTTAAATTCATTGTTTCTCCAGAACCCCGCAGTACATCATAGGCAAGATACACAAAGAGAAGGATGGATAGCAGTGCATTCCAAGGCAGTATTTTTACCATCACGCTCCGGAACCGATCAAGCATAAATGCACAAACAGCGCCAAGAATGAAATAAAAGATATACATAACAAAAATACTAGTACGATGGTTAAGCAAAGTCTGTCCTATTCCTGGGGCCACTGCCCACTGACCCATACGATAATAGGAGAGATATAGAAGATAGCCATAGGCAAGACCGCTAATCAGTAAGATCGCGAAGACGATTCTATTTTGTTGTTTGTGCTCCATTTCTTTCAGCCTGTTTCTGATCTGAATTGCGATCCTGCGGAACAATGGAAACAGCAGATAGAACTGAAATACCATAATAATAAACCATAGGTGATACCCAGCTTGTGGTGCAAACAACTCTCTAACCAGACTCTTCCAGGTTTCTGCATCCAGCCAATTGGTATACATCATCAATCGAACGGATATCCAGTATACCAATGTCCATAGAATAAACGGCACATAGATATCGCCAAACCGTTTACGAATGAAAGAAGGGTAGTGCAGTTTTTGCTCATAATTATAGAACAGAAGCACGGCGGATAGAAAAACAAAAGTCGGTGTTCCAAATCGCGTAAAATGGTATACGATCATGAGCATGATAGAATCCGCGGGGAGGATGTCTGCTCGGTAGATATATTCAGCCAGACTATGCTGCATGACGATTGCTAGAAAGGCAAGCCCCCTAAAAGGAGTCAGCTCCTCAATTCTTGGTTTTTTCAGGGTAATAAACCTCCAATCCGGGCAAAGAAAACTTGCCCATCTCCTTATAGTAATGAAGAAAGATTAAATTCATATGAAAAAGATTCCCCTTAAAGAAGTAACAATTTGCTGCGGTGAAAGCCCAGAGAAATAAATAGTTACAAAAAGGTAAAAATCAATACCGAACTTCTTGTAACTTTTAATAAACCGGTTCCAAAGGCGTTAGTAATTGTTTCCACTGACGTAAACAGATAAGTAATACATAGGTCTTAAGAACTATGTAAAATAATATTTGTATATCGTTAATTTTTGTTGGTATATCAGATTATGAGTTCATTTTTTTAAATAAAAAGTCTGTGAATATTTGGTTTATTATTAAAAAATACTCTATAATATTATAGGTATTAGGAACTATATTAGTAAAAATAAATTTGTTACTAAAGTCTGATGATGAAGTTTGGATCCTCGCCTAAAATGGGACAAGTCAATGGTCACTGAAGCCATTAGAATAGACAAAAACTTATGACTTCCAGGAGGATTACGACATGAAGGTTACAAAAAAGATACTTACTGCATCCATTGCGGCAGTCCTGTTACTTGGAACAGTGAACATGCCTGCTTTTGTAAATCAAGCCTACGCGGCAACGACAACATTAGAAGTGATCTACGGTGTTAACTTTAGAAAAGGACCAAGTACTTCTTCTGATGTTATTCGGATGCTTCAAAAGGGAGAAAAAGTTACATTAGTTAGTAAATACAGCTCAAGTTATTGGAAAGTAAAAGATTCCAATGGCGTGACGGGTTATATTTCTTCCTCTTCTAAATATACAAAAACAGTCAGCGGATCATCCCAAAGCGGAAGTAGCGACTCATCGAGCAGTTCATCCAGCAGCGCAACCGTGGAGAAAGTCATTTCTGCCGGTATGAAATATCTAGGTACACCATACAAGTATGGTGCAGACCGAAACAGTACGAAATATTTCGATTGTTCTTCCTTTGTAAGACGTGCTTTTATAGATGGTGCGGGTGTGACGCTCCCAACGGATTCCCGCAAACAAGCTACTTATGTAAAAAATAAAGGAAATACGAAGAGCAAAATCTCAAGTCTTAAACGTGGAGATCTGATGTTCTTCATGTCCTATAAAGGTTCAAGTTCATCTTCTTACTCAGGGGTCGATAAGAGTAAAGAGACCGTGACTCATGTAGCGATTTACCTTGGAGATAACAAAATGCTGCATACGTATTCCACTGACTCCGGCGGTGTTCGTGTTGATACGATTACAGGCAAACACTGGCAGTACCGTTTCCTATTCGGAGGAAGCGCACTATAACAATAAACCAAAAAGACAACTCTTCAAACAAAGAGTTGTCTTTTTTTATATAATTCTAGGTTCACTCATGATAAAGCCGCAAAATAATGTTTTGGTTGTAATTTCCGAAACCTTCACCATATAAGGTAAGTCCACCCACATGCTTAGCGTCGTCCGCCGTAGCAAGACGAAAAGTCCACTGATTTCGGTTCACCGGAATATCTGTAATGGTCACATCTGACATTCGCTGTCCATCAATAAAAGTACCCATAGGGGTGACTCTAATAATCTTCAAAAGTCCATATTGGTTCACATCATCGAGCCACCAATCTGGCGTAAATACACCCCGTCCATGTCCTGAATCACCAGGACTTGTCCAAGTTCCAAGTTTTACACCGTTTAGTGTAAAGCTGATATCAGACGGCCAGTTTGGATTCACGCCTGGTGCTTCTGAGCCGATCTCGAAGGAAAGTTCAATTTCGGTAAGTGAATGGCCTTGTAAAACGTAATTTGGGATCTTGTATTCTACAAACCCTTTGCCAAACCAAAGAATATGAGCATTCACTCGCTCGGGGTCAAGAAAATACCTGGGGTCATCGTATTGACCGATTACTTTTTCGGTAGTAGACAGCCCGCAAGTAGGATGAACTTCACATTCAGTATAATGACCAATCGGGATAGATACTTCTTGATATTTGCGAGAATTCTGCGCTTTCTGCGGCATTGCAATTTCGATCCAGTCAACAGAAAGGGAGTTGATTTTATGTGTGCCGCCATTTTTTCGAATCATCTTGGATTCTGTTATGCCGACTTCCTCGAGTTTCCGTACATGCATCGTAACAATGGCGCTGCTTAGGTTTAATTTTGCTGCAAGTTCTTTAATATTGAGCGGCTGCTCTGCAAGTAATTTAATAATGGATAGACGTACATTGCTAGCCAGCGCTTCATAGAGAGGAAGCCACTTTTCATCTGTATTTGCTCTAATCATTTCGATTCTCCCCTGAACGTTCAATAGTTAATATCCACTATTATAGAATTAGCATTCATATAAATCCAATGTTTTTTGAAAAAATAGATTTAAGAGGGTTGATTTTATAATATATTTGGATTTTAATATAAAGTAAGCGGTAACATTTTATAGTAGAATTAATTTTTTTATTAATTTAAAGAGGTGGTAAGCTCATGACAAACAAGGCGAAGATGGTTGTAGATAAAGATTTTACAATTGGGGAAGTAGATAAACGTATTTATGGATCTTTTATTGAACATTTAGGTCGTGCTGTATATGGCGGGATTTATGAACCTGGGCATGAAACGGCAGATGAGTCTGGATTTCGCGGGGATGTTCTTGGGTTAATTCAGGATCTTCAAGTACCGATTGTACGTTATCCAGGCGGGAATTTTGTGTCCGGGTATAACTGGGAAGATAGTGTAGGACCGAAAGAGGAACGGAAACATAGACTGGAGCTTGCTTGGAGAACAACAGAAACGAATGCGTTTGGATTTAATGAATTTGTGGATTGGGCGAAAAAAGCGAATACGGAAGTCATGATGGCAGTGAACTTGGGTACACGCGGGATAGATGCAGCACGCAATATTGTGGAGTACAGCAACCATAAATCAGGCTCGTATTATAGTGACCTGCGTATTAAACACGGGTACAAAGAGCCACATAATGTAAAGACCTGGTGTCTTGGTAATGAGATGGATGGACCGTGGCAGATTGGCCACAAAACAGCAGAGGAGTATGGCAGAATCGCCTTGGAATCTGCGAAAGTAATGAAACTCGTTGATCCTTCCATAGAACTTGTTGCCTGCGGCAGTTCAAGCATTCATATGCCGACATTCCCTGAATGGGAAGCAACGGTACTTGACCATACGTATGATCATGTAGAGTATCTTTCTTTGCATCAATATTATGGAAATCGGGAGCAAGATTCAGCTCAGTTCCTCGCGCGTTCCCTAGAAATGGATCAATTTATTGAAACGGTAACAGCAACTTGCGATTATATCAAAGCTAAAAAACGCAGTAAGAAAAAAATGTTCCTTTCTTTTGATGAATGGAATGTATGGTTCCACTCCAATGAAAATGACAGTAAGATCGAACCTTGGGGCGTTGCACCTCCTCAATTAGAAGACGTATATAACCATGAGGATGCACTGCTTGTAGGCTGTATGCTGATCAGTTTGCTGAAACATGCAGATCGTGTAAAAATGGCATGCCTCGCGCAGCTTGTTAATGTTATTGCTCCGATCATGACAGAGAATGGCGGCGCAGCATGGAAACAAACGATCTATTATCCGTATCTCCACACCTCCGTTTATGGCCGTGGTCAGGCACTTGTTCCGCTGATCCAATCATCGAAGTATGATACAAAAGAGATTACAGACGTTCCGTATCTGGAAGCAATCGCGATACATAACGAAGAGGCGGGAGAAGTCACGATCTTCGCTGTCAACCGTCATCTGGAAGAGTCGCTTCCTGTAGAAGTAGATTTGCGCAGTTTCGGTGACTGCCGTCTGATCGAGCACACAGTACTAGAGTCAGACGACCTGAAAGCTGTGAATACAGCAGCAAATCCGAACCGCGTGACTCCGCATACGAATGGTAATGCAGTAGTAGATGGAACAACGGTTACTTCACAATTGGCAAAAGCCAGCTGGAACGTGATCAGGCTCAAAGTGAGTGTATAAAAAGTACACAATCGTTACTTTTTAAATTTAAAACCTCTGCTCCGGGAAGCTCTCGGGACAGAGGTTTTTCTAATCCACAAAATGTATCGAATCAGACGCTAAGACTTGTTTACGTAATGATGAATCGCATCTCTTAGAAACTGGGCTGCGCCGGGGCCTGCCTTCTCATCATAATAAGAAGTAAACCGCTCATCTGCTACATACATATCGGCAAGGTTTTGATATGCCTCTTTGGAGAATTTGCTCCACGAATACATCAGCCACTGTTTATGTTTCTGAACTAGATGTTCTGCTTCTTCAGATGCGGGGTTATTTGTCGCAAAAGCTTGTTTTAGCAGACCGATGATCTCAACTTCAAGTGCCTGCATCTGGTTATAATCTTGTTCACTCATTCCTCTTAATTTGGCATTACTATCGTTTATTTCACGGTCTCCGTATTTCTCCCTGAGTTCCGCACCAAATTTTGTTTCATTTTTCCGAATTCGCTCGGCTTTTAGACCCTCAAATTTCTCTTTGTCCTGCATCTTTCTTCCTCCTTCTTTACTTTCAATGGTGAGCTTCACCGTATGGAGCAATTGTTCGAGATGGTCTCGTTTTCTAGTGAGTTTACTATAATGTGCTTTCAAAGCAGTTACCGGATCAAAATCAGGTTGTTCTAGGATCTTTCGGATATCATCCAGACTCACTTCCAGCTCACGATAGAATAAGATTTGCTGAAGCCGGTCCACCTCATGCTCTCCATAAATCCGATAGCCAGATGCATTGATTCTTGCTGGCGGCAGCAAGCCAATTTGATCGTAGTACCGAAGTGTGCGGCCGCTGACACCAGATAATTCCGCGAGTTGATGAACGGTATATTCCATGGATGCTCCTCCCTTACAGATCCCATCGTAAACGTATACGTAGCGTATAGGTCAATAACTAATTTACTGAGATTATAAAAATTTCGCTATGTAAAATAAGCTCCGCAGTACTCCCGATCGGAAGCAGCTGCGAAGCTTATCTTTAATCCGTATTTTGCTCAAGTATACAAATTAATTCTGTTTTTCATTCTTTTGTGCGGAGGGTTGTTTTTCAAATACTTCAGCCGCTTCTTCAGCAGAAAACTCAGTATCAAAAGCTCCTGGTTCAGGCATCTTATTCAGCTTCGTATTGCTAACCTCTGCTTTAGTTGGTTCATTACTGGATGAATTACGCATAGGAACACCTCCTTTATACCGAACATCAACAGTATTTTTCCAAACATGTCTCTATTCTATACCACAATTTACTGTGATCTAAGCAGAGGAGGGGAGAGAAGGTTACCGTTGCAAAGAAGACGTAGCGAAACCCTCAATTATATCTTTCAGCTGCTTACGAAGTGTGTGTTCGGTTGAACACTCAATTTCAATGACAGGCTCTGACGTAGGATCAGGCTGAATATTATGGATGCTGTAGAAATGCTCTTCAACATTTAGCAGTAACAACATCTGTTCTGGAGTCGGCATTTCTTTATCACCATAATGAAGAATGCTGAGATTATCTAGGTTTTTTCCTGATTTTATGAAAGCAGAACTCCAGGCCTGGATGAGTTGTTGTTCAGGTTCGGTTAAAGCCCATTCACTTACGAGAGTAGAGACATCTGTATCCGGCGTAATAGCAGTGAGTGCATTCCATCTAGATTCAGATATACGAAGTTTGGTTGCTTCTGCAGGAAGTAAACGTTCCTGACTGAGATAAAATCGATATAACTCTTCTTCCCATTCGGCAGGTTCTGTCCAAGTAAACAGATGAATTCGCTGATTTACGGCGAGATGGTACAAGTATTGACCATGCTGTTCTTCTTCTCCGGCATGAATCGTGAGTACTTTTTCTTGATCATTCCTAAGCGAATAGCTCCGGAGCATCCTGCGGCTTCTTGCAAAATGAATGAGCATTTCCAGCAGATCCGGCACGAATTCAATTTCCATCTCTTCTAAGCTGACAATAAGTCCTTTGGAAAGAAGACTATGAGAAGCAGCCTGAAGGATCAGTTCCCATTCACGCTCTGATAGTTCTCCGTACATCGGCTTCAGTAAGCCGGCAGCAACGTCTTCGGCTCCCATCGATGCGAGTGCAAAGCCAAACTCTTCTATGGATAACGTGATTAATGGTTTGTCCATAATTCCTCCTATAATTGGTTATGATGAAAGCTCAGCTCAGATCATTGGCAGATATGTAGTTGTTTGTGTTTGTTGTGTACTTATTTTATACTTGCCCCATTGTGGACAAGGCGAAGTGTTTTCAGTGTGCTGTTTAGTTCGTTAGTACTTAGTACATGGTAGGTGTTGATATCCACATGTTCTCTATTTTTTAGCTTCAGTCGATAGAAAGGAGGGACCGACTGCACCCACTTATTCATGGAAGATTCGTGAAGCTCTATTTTCTGAATTGAACTCCAAGGAATGAGGGTTCCGTCATTCAGCACGATATGGTTATGATCGTAAGAGAACAATGGTTTCTTAGAGAAACTAAAGCGCAACATCACTATGAGCTGAGGACCAACAAACCAGAAACCAATCAGCATACCACTGGCATAGTAAATGGTTTCAGCTATACCCAGGTTATCTCCAGTAAGGGCATATACGAGCAAAAAACAGCCGGAAATGATGATGAGAGCAGCCATTGCTTTTCCGAAAGCTAGTTTTCGTCGATAGGATATTGAATGCATGGGTTTAGCCTCCAGTTTCTTATGAGATGGGGTATTTTTATTCTATACTTGCCCCATTATGCACACGGCGAAGTGTTTTCAGTGTTCTTTTTAGTTCGTCAGTACTTAATACATGGTAGGTGTTGATATCCACCTGTTCTTTATTTTTCAGCTTCAATCGATAGAAAGGAGGTACCGACTGCACCCACTTATTCATGGAAGATTCGTGAAGCTCTATTTTCTGAATTGAACTCCAGGGAATGAGGGTTCCGTCATTTAGCGCGATATGGTTTTGATCATAAGAGAACAATGGCTTCTTAAAGAAGGTGAGGCTCAAAAGTCGAATGAGCTGAGGACCGAAAAACCAGAAACCAATCAGCATACCACTGGCATAGTAAATGGCTTCGCCTATACCCAGGTTATCTTCAGTAAGAGCATATACGAGCACAGAACAGCCGGAAATGAGAATGAGAGTTGACATTGCTTTTCCGAAAGCTAGTTTTCGCCGATAGGATATCGATTGCATGGGTCAACCTCCGGTCTTTGCGATAACTTCGTATTTTTGAATCATTTAAAGAAACCGCTAGCCCAGCGGATGGCACCTTCGGCTGCACTTGCCACATGTTTACCGGCGAATGACCCCACAGCACCTCCAACATAAGCGCCTACTGCCGTTCCTACCGGTCCAAATGCAGTTCCAAGGGTTCCGCCAACAAGGGCACCTGCGCCTGCAGCTGCTGATTTAATAACGACATTGGAGGCAGATACGGCAACGTCTGTTCCGGTGAGGGTTCCGCTCTTTATTTTCCCAGCAGTTTTGATACCTTCATCAAAAATATTGAGTCCTACGTTAATAGGGAAGAGTTTCTTGCTAATCATCTTTGGAATCGCTGAAATCTTCATTCCATACTGGCCTTTTTGTACTCCAGCTACCACATTACGAGTCCACTCTGGAAAACTGCTTGCTTTACTAAGACCCAGCCCGATTTTCCCTATTTTGAGGTTTCCAGCCCATTTATCGAATCCTTTCAATCCCTTCATAACAAGACCGGGCTGACGAAATTGCTTATCTATTCTTCTTGCCATATTTCTTAGGAAGGTGTCGGGGCCTTTTCCGGTTACCCATTTTGCATTATGGATGACTGCTCGGGTTGGATTTTTCGCACTCCGTTTGAATTCAACGGTCTTTGTTAAGACGAGTGTGCTCGCTAGTCCACTGTATAATGCAGTCCCAGCCATAGCTAGATTTCCGCGTAAACCATTGACGGTACTCCATGCACTCGAACCATTATCAAATGCATCCGAAAGGGTCTCTTTCGTTTGTTCTTGCCATGCGTCTTTGCTGTTTCCTTCTGTCCTAATTCCGGTATCTTGTGAACCATCTGCTTCCGCAAATTTAACGGAGATGGAATGAAGATCGGTACCAATTGAAGATACTCTAGAAGTAAATGTCTCCATCTGGGTACGAGCAGTCTGGAAGTCCTGATAAAATCGTTCCTGGGTTATGCCAGACCACTGGCTTTGCAGGGAGAGAATATTCGCATTTAGACTTGTAACCATGCTTTTACTGATCTCAGACGCTTGCGTAAATTGTTTGGAGATTTCGAGAATACGTTCTGGGGGGACCACAATTCTTGTCACTAACCATTCACCTCATCATAAATATTGAACAGAAGAAGGATACCATCAATATATGGTACATTTACCCAATAATTCTAATGTTAGAATCATCCGGTTGGCAACGGGAAATGGGTTTATTAGCAGAAAACAGGACTTAGGAAAGAGATAAGGTGTAAGCCCAAGGTTCCGTAATGTTTTCATTTACAAATAAAATAGCCCCAGAAGCATGGTAGCTGCTGAGGCATCTATGTTTACTATTTGCATACTTACGTACTTTCGTACGAATAAAGCAGAACTTACCCGGCATCATTTCGTGGCTTTTCCTTGAATATCGTTTCACGTCCCGCTTCTAGTGCATGTTGATATAAATCCTCATACGTTCCTCTCAGCTCCATTAGTTCTTTGTGGGTGCCGGATTCCACGATTCGGCCTTCTTGCATAACAAGAATGCGGTCTGCATGCATGATCGTCGATAATCGGTGAGCAATGACAATGGTAGTTCGCCCGGCAGCTACAGAAGAGAGCGCGCTTTGAACTAATTGTTCCGTATGGGAATCCAGATTTGCGGTTGCTTCGTCCAGTATGAGAATTCGCGGCTGGAACACAACGATACGAGCAAAAGAAATCAGCTGGCGTTCTCCGGCAGATAATCCGCTGCCTCTTTCAGATAGATGCGTATCATACCCGTCTGCTAAACGGCGAATCATGGAATCTGCCCCTACAAATTTGCAGGCTTCGATAACCTGCTCTTTCGGCACATCTTCTCGGAACAGCCGGATGTTGTCAATGATCGAGCCGGAGAAGAGAAAAGGGTCCTGCTGAATCAGCCCGACAATCCGGTGCAGCGTTTCCTGCGGCATTTTACGAATATCAACACCGTCAATCTCGATACTGCCTTCATTCACATCATAGAATCGATTCAGCAGACTGATGACCGTACTTTTACCTGCACCAGTTGTTCCAACAATGCCAATCATTTCACCCGCATGTATCGTAAGATTCAGGTTATGAATGATAGGCTGATTCTCAAGATAACCAAACGAGACATCGTTAAAATCAATCCGTCCGTTCACATCATCTGTTGTCAGGGTGACAGCATCGCTTACCTCCGGTTCTTTCACTCCGGGATCTGTACCGAGTATTGCCCAGATTCGTTCCATGGAGACTGTAGTGGACTGGAATGTATTCCACTGCATCGTAATTTGGTTGATCGGCTGGAAGAACTGACGAATATAACTGATGAATGCATAGAGTACGCCGACTTCCAGTGAAGAACCGAGAACTGCTTTACCGCCTAACCAGATCATAAGTACAAGGGCGATATTCCCTAGAATATCAAAGGTTCGGTTAAAAATGACGTTAGACCGAATCTGCCTTACATTAGCCGAAAAGTAATTTCCGTTCTGCTCGTTAAATTGTTTCATTTGTTCCTTTTCCTGATGATAAGCCTGAATGAGAAACATGCCGGATAAGTTCTCAGCGATAAAGGAAACCAGTCTCGACAAGCGGGTTCTTGCTTGCTGATAGGTTTCACGTAAATATTTGCGGAATAAGACGGCTACAAGAGCAATGAACGGAAGAACAGCTACAGAATATAGAGCAAGAGTCACGTCTAGCTGAAACATAAAAACAATAATCATCACAAGCATCATGCCATCTCGTATCAGACTGAGCAGTACCTGTGTAAAGAAAGAACTGATCGTTTCTGTATCACTCGACACATTGGTGACAAGGCTTCCGCTATGTTTGCGATCAAAAAAGGACATCGACATCTTCGTAATATGAGTGAACAGATCTTTACGGAGTGCAGCTACAATGTTTTGTCCTGCATACTGCAGCAGATTATTTTGAATATATGTGAATATAAAACTAATGACCGACAAGATAAGATACACAAGAGCAATTTGAATGAGAAAAGTTAGCCCCGTTCGGCCCAGTGCCAGATGGTCATCAATCGCGACTTTAATGAGATACGGCTGCGAAAGTTCGGCAGCAATCCCAAGCAAGGAGCAGATAAAAATGAGAACAAAAGTAAAACGGTGCGGCCTGCCATATCGTAATATGGAGCGGAATGCACTTGCTTTCTTTTTCTTATCTTCGTTCATATCCAGACGGCTATGAGGTTGTTTCTCTCTTATTATCGTATCAGACATGATGCAATCCCTCCTCCTGTATACGCGCAAGAGAAGCATACCTGCCTTCCAGGTTCATCAGTTCTTGATGCGTACCTTGCTCCATAATTCGTCCTTCTTCAAGAACGACAATCACGTCCGCATGTTTCACCGCACTGATTCGGTGCGAGATGATTAAGGTCGTTTTATGCTTACGATCTTTTTTTAATTGGTTTAGAATACCGGTTTCGGTTACGGCATCCACTGCGCTCATACTGTCATCTAGAATAAGTAAAGGTGAGTTTTTCATGAGTCCTCTAGCGAGACTTGTACGCTGCCTTTGCCCGCCTGACAAGGTGACACCTCGCTCGCCGAGTGGAGTTTCAAACGATTTAGGGAACTGAATGATATTATCGAATATCATCGCTTGTTTCGCAGGTTCCTCCACCTGACTAATTGTAGCCGTTCGATTGCTGAATGCGATATTGTCGCGAATCGTTGTGCTGAACAAGAATCCGTCTTGAGGTACGTAAGCTAATTTGGAGCGCAAACTTTCCAGTGTCAGACTGCGAACATCAGTCCCGCTGACTTTGATTGTGCCGGCAGGAGGTTCATAGATGCGGAGCAATAGTTTTACGAGTGTGCTTTTTCCACTGCCCGTTCGTCCCACGATGCCGGCGGTTTTTCCTGATGGGATAACGAGATTAATATCTTTAAGAGCAAACTCTTTACTGCCTGGATACTTGAAGGATAGTTCCTGAATTTGAATGTCTTCTACCTGCTTCAGCGGTTTTGCATCCGAAGTTTCCCGTACATCGGGAATTTCAGCGAGCAGGCTGTTGACACGTTCAAGAGAAGCACCGGACCTCTGCATCATATTAATCACATTCCCGATCTGCTGGAGAGGGCCCATATTCATACGCAAGTACAGGGTCAGAGCTACAAAACTACCAAGACTGATCGTATTCTGAATCGTCATGTATCCGCCTACCACAATAGATACTACGAGCGAAAATGCTCCGAGCAGCGGAAGCAGTGCCTGGAAAAGAGACGAGAGACGTACCAGCTTCAGCTGTTTATCCCTTATGGCATCTACAGAAGCACCAAAACGGATCCGAGAGATTTCTTCCGTTGCAAACGTTTTGGTAACACGAATCCCGCCAAGCTGTTCTTCTGCTGATTCTGTCATTGATGCAAGCGCTTCCTGAACAGCTTTTGACCTTTTGCGAATACGTGGTCCGAAGTACACTACTAGAAAAGGAATGGCCAGTAGAGGACCTACACTAATCGCAATGAGTGTAAATGGAATTCCGCTAATCATCATCATGACTACACAAGACAGCAGCAGGAATACTGCATTCGTTGTCTGATTAATGCCGTTAGATATCGCTTCCCGGACGGAAGTGACATCATTCATTACATAGCTGAGAAGCTTGCCTGTGCCTTGTTTTGCAAAATATTTGTCACTCAGCTCTGAAAATTTACCGAAAAGTTTCTGCCGGGTAATGAACTCAAATCTTCTGCCGAGCCGCATAATCATAAACTGTCCAAGTCCGAATAAAGCATTGTAGGAGACTGCAATAATGAGCAGCAGCAAGCTATAGCGAATGATTTTATCCATGGTGAGCGTTTGTCTTTGCAGTTCGTCTGTAAATTGACCTACCACACGAGGGAGCAGGGCCTGATCAACATTGGAGATAATGATTAGCAGAATGGCACTAAGGTAGGAAAGCCAGTGAGACTGTACATAGTTACGAAGTAAACTTCGATCATTCACGGATCACTCATCTCCTTATCAGTGTTTGCGGACACAAAAGGGCAGGACGCTGGTCTGTTAAAAAAGCGTCGTGCCCTTTCTAATGTATGTATTTTGATGAACATTATAATCTTATTTTTAAGTAAATTCACCTTAATGTCAAACCATTTCATGGTCAAAAAACAGCTTTTATGAAAGAAGACCGAAGCGGAAAAAAGATTGTAATGAGATTTATCGTCATTGGGAAATATAGAAGTAGTCTTACAGATTGGATGTTAGCATGAAACAAATTTCAGAATTTTCTCGTTTAGAGAATAGAACATATACGAACCATTTTCATATTACCTCTAGTTGCTTTAATCAGGAAATCGTTTCACGCGAGGAAGTTAAAGGTTTATAAATGATGGAGGTAGGTTACGATGAAACGTTTAACCGTGAAAACTTCAGTTGCAGCTTTAAGTTTGTCCCTTGTTTTTGGAGGGATGTCAGCTTATGCTTTTGACGATGTTACATTAGATACACAGGTTCAGATGCTTCAGTCGCTTCGCGATCAAGGGATTGTAAAAGGAGTGTCTTCGAATAAGTTCAATCCCGCAGGCACTTTATCAGAAGCACAAGGTATTCAGATGATTGTGAATGCATTTGATCTGAGCGCAGGAAACGAGACGACAGAGCCGGGAAACCCGAAATGGTATCATGCAGCTTATGATGCAGCAATGGCAGAGGGATTGTCTATACCGGAAATGAGAGACGCAGAAGAGGCTCTTACGAGAGAAGTATTTGCAAACCTCCTATTCGAAGGAATAAACACGACAGGTGAATACCCTGTGATCTTACTTTACAACCACATCGAAGATGAGCAAGAGATCAGACCTGAGTATACATCTTCGATTCAGAATTTACTGAATATGAAGGTAATCAGCCTGGATGATAAGGAACAATTTAGACCTCGTGATACACTCACTCGGATGGAGGCGGCAGAAATGGTCTATGAGGCGAGAGAGTTTATCGATCGATATGGAAAGGGCGGCTCCTCCGATGAAACACCGGGAACTGTGCCAGGAAGCGGTCAGCAGGCAATGGTACCCGAGGTATCCTCCCAAACGATAGACGAGAAGACGGTGAAAGTAAAAATCAGTCTGGAACTCCCTAACCCTGGCTATGGACTTGAGATTAAAGATGTAGAACTTAGTAAGAATGGAAAAGCGATCATCAAGTATGAGATTATTCAACCTGATCCTAACAAAATGTATCCGCAGGTCATTACAGAACGTTCTGCGGAGACGAATATCCCTTCAGGATATACGCCGGAAGTGGCGCCTTTTTCATAACGTTCCGGAATTCGGGCGCTCTGGAATTCCGTCTGACTGTTTCGTTGTTTTGCTTCGCAAAGCCAAAGGCACTGTCAGATGGAATTCCTCCGCTGGCAGGGTAATATAAGAAAACGGGGTTTCTCTGTTTGATGCGACCCCAAAAGACGTCTTCTGTTCACATGTCTTAGACAAAGGGCGTCTTTTTATGTTGCCTTTTTTTCGAGGAACAGGAACATATGCCTATCGGAACCATGTATCCACACCAGTTACACCTACTATATATAACTAATAGTTACAGGCTTGTCTCTTGTCCATACCTTAATTTATATAGACCATAGTTATGTGGATTTCAATTTTAAATAAGCTAACATTTTATAGTATGGTTAATGGTAAAATTAAACAATATAAACAGGAGGGGAGTAAATAACTTTGCTGAAGCTAAAGTTCATCGGTACCATACTTATTATTGCTGTAATACTGTGTGCATGCTCAAAGGATATATCTAATCCATCGGAAACAACAATAACAAAACAAGTGGAAGGAACTTCTTTGCACGTGGAGCCAATCGATTTATTCGCCGGAGAAGCACGAAAGTTCCAGCCTTTTCTTGGCACGATGTCGGGTGCGGTGAAATTTAAGTATAACGGAAGCAAAAATGATATTACTGCTACAATTGAACTTTGGGAAAACGGGACGAAAACGAAGACATACAGTTCAATTAGCACCACAATGCAGGATTCACTAGAGAAGACAAAGGACTATGAAGGCGAATTTATCGCATCGATTAAGACAGTTTCAATTGAAGGCAGTAAACCGCTGTATGAAATTACCTCAGCTTTTGCAAATAAAAATGGTACGTCATCAGCGGTTACTTATATCGATCGTGATAGTAGTCTTAATGGAAGCAATACGATCCAACTAAATCAAACCCTGGATGTTGAAGATAATGAAGCGGTTTCCGTATGGGGGATGCAGGCTACAGACAAGAATGAGTGGGAAACCGTCGATTTTACCCCTGAGCGTTTAAAAACCGCAAGATGGGCTTTGATATTTAAGTTATCTGTAAACTGACGATTAACGAACGAAAAACAATAGTTGAACACAGAAGGGAGCAACTTGCCAATAGGCAGCTGCTCCTTTTTAGTTATGAAAACCAGCAGGATCGTGTAGCAATTCACTTGTCTGGAAGGAATTTACTTATTGGAGGCGAATAGCTATGAATTAGTTATCTGAAAACAGGAGAGATGGTAAGTATGAGGAGCAAGCCAGTTGTGTTAGTGATGGGTGTCTTCCATTTTCGATATGTAGATGACATCCTTGAACCCTATCGTCAGAAAGAAATTCAAGAATTGTCACAGCGGATAGCGGAGTTTCGTCCTACGAAGGTGTGTGTGGAGGAAGTTCTAGAGCGAAATGACGAGCTTAATGAGGAATACCAGAAATTTCTTTCAGGCGATTCAGAACCACTGGCAAACGAGATTCAGCAATTAGGATATCGTATTGCTCGTGATCTAGGACACGAGCAAATTTATGCGACTGATTACATGCATCTGGATCAAGCAGATAAAGACTTATTGGAACATGGCTTTGAAGAAGTAGAAAAAAAACAGCCTGAGCTATACAACGAATCAAACGAGTGGGCGGAACGACTACATAAGATGTTCAAACCCGGAACAGTGCTGGAAATGATCCGTAGTCATAACGATGATGAGATAAATGCTTTCGATCATCAATACTATATTCGGTACAGAGCACGTTTCGGTGAATACCCAGATTATATCGGAAGCTTCTGGTTACGTTGGTGGTACAGGAGAAACTTAATTATTTATTCCAACATTGCTAGATTGGCTACAGAAGATGATCGGATTCTTGTCATTTATGGAAACAGCCATAATTATTTACTTAAGCAATTCATCCGTGAGAGTGGATTATTTGAATTGGAACACATTGATAGGTATCTGAACTAAGATAAATTCGACCTTACAACTATCGGAATCTATGTTTGTTCAGTTAACGAAAAAACAATAGTAGAAAACAGAAGGGAGCAGCTTGCCAGTTGGCAGTTACTCCCTTTTAAGTTATGCAAACCGGCAGAGGCAGATTAGTGCAACAAATGTATCTGACATGCGTTTGTAATATTGAATGCTAAACATTGGAGGTCTTACCTTAGAAGGAGGGATTCGGCATATGGATATATCAAAGAAAAACAAAATGATATATGTTTTAATTTTATTTATTTTGATAACAATGATGGGGATTTATTTTTCAAAAAGTACAAATAAACTTTATGGAAATGATAAAGAATCCATACAAGAAGTGATTAAATCTATTGAGGGTTATGAAGATGAATCAGTTGAGATTTTGGAGCTTAAAGATATTAATGATGCAAGGATAGTTGCTTTTTTATCAAATAATAGTCCAGCATATATTGAATTTTCTAAAAACCAAAAAGGCAATTATGAATGGAGACATATTGAAAAACATGCTGGTCAATCATTTACTACATTCTTAATTCGCACATCCGATCATGTATCACGAAATTTAAAATTTATGATAGTGACTAATCAGGAAAATAATATTGCGAAAATGGAATTAGAGGTAAATGAACAAGTAATTGAACAAAAGTTAAGTATAAATCAGAAGTCTGTTACTTGGATTGATCTACCTAGGGATGGTACCCTTGCATTTAAATATAAATATTTTGATAAGGTCGGTAATCTTCTTACTGATAATTAATTACAAAGGCAGCCGATTGCATTGATCGATTGCTTTTTGTAATTAAGCTAAAAGAGCAGAAGAGTAGTAATTTTGTACAACTAACTGTAAAGCGTTAGTTCGATCACAGCAGGGAGCTGCTTACCACTTGGCAACTGCTCTCTTTTATTATGCAAATGGGCAGGATAGTTTAACAAAAAGAACAGGATACCGAAGCACCTGCTCTTTAATAATGTTATTCAACTATCGTGACAATTACTTGAATAATTCGATTCTGAATCTGACCATCGTCTGTTTGGAAAATCTCCACAGAAAAAGCGCCTCTGGATTACACTGACCAACCCTCTGTCCCTGGGCCTACTCAGCCCTATTGGACGCCGCAGGACTCCGGCTGATTACTATTCAAGGAAGCATGTGTCAATTGCGACGAGCCGTCCGCTCTATGCCATCAGCGATTACTCTATACAGTTGGTGCGGAATTTCGTGTCCCATACCGTCCACCAACATTAGCTCGGCCCCAGGGATGGCAGTAGCCGTGTCTTCGCCACACGCCGGTAGAATCAGGGGATCGTCTACCCCATGAATGACAAGTACTGGTACTTTTATGGTCGCAAGCCGCGGACGACGGTCACCGGCGACAGCCATAGCAGCAATTTGTCGTCCGACACTGCCTGGATCGTAGTCTCGCTGGATTTCCTCCAGAATGAGCGCCCGATAAGAATCCTCTTCAAACGGATAACCGGTGCCGGCGATGCGTTTGGCAAAAGAGAGTTTTTGCGCCAAAAATCCTGCTTCATCCTCAAATGGATTCGGCGCCGGTTTAGTCATCATCGCCATAATTTCTGGGGAAGTTTGCGGAAGAGCAGGATTACCGGTACTGGACATAATGGATGTGAGTGATAAAACCCGTTCAGGGTACTCACTGGCTATAATCTGGGCGATCATTCCGCCCATCGACCTGCCAACGAAATGTGCTCGGTCAATTGATAGGGCGTCGAGCAGTCCAATAGCGTCTTTGGACATGTCATATAGAGTGTAAGGGATGTCTGGTCGCTGTCCCGACATGAGAGCAGTCGCCAGTGCGTTGAAATCCAGTGTCGGATAATGGCTAAAGTGCGTCGAGCAACCTACGTCGCGATTGTCAAAGCGGATTACACGAAAGCTCTTCGCTGCTAATATCCGACAAAACGAATCCGACCATCGGATCATCTGGGTTCCAAGCCCGGCGATAAGGATAATAGCCTCGTCATTTTCGTTACCGAAACTGTCATAGGCCAAATCGATGTTGTTGACTTTCAGGATGTTCATAATAATGTTCTTCTCCTTTATTTTGCTATCGGAAGTTCTGTCATAGGTAGAAGGCGTGAATCTTCGATCGCTGCAGTGCGATGCCCGATACCGGCCATGTACTCTTGATGACTTGAAAAAGCAAGAAACGACTGCGCGCTACTCTGGCGGATAATCATGACAAGGTCCCATCTTTCATCTTCGGGCCCGATAAGAAACTCTCCGCCATCGCCAAGAAACATGATTTCACCTCCGCTTTCATGGAGAAATGGGAGGGTGTGCTCGATATAGCGGTTGAAAGCTTCGGCACCGCTGATTGGGACCTCCGGTGTTAGTTCAGGATTGGCTGTGTAATCGGCAACATCACGAAAACGCATCAGGTTCAACATAACGACGCTGCCCTCAATGCCTCGCTGTATAAACCTCTTGCCGGCGTGTTGTGATGGTTCGATATAGCGAATAGATTTAAACTCTGTCATAGTGAAGCTCCTTTCGTAGTTTCCTTTTTATTCCGAAATAAATTCTATACCTCTACACATGCTTTCTTTTATAAGTCCCCTTCAGGGAATGCATTAGAGGCTAATTTTTTGATATGGTTTCTGATATCAGGTGTCCAGTCATCGATGAAGTGGTAAAAACGATCCAAATCACCAGCATACAGTGCACGCAGAGCTTCTTCATATTGATGGAAGTTCCCAGCCATAGCTGTCATAAAGTTATATGTTGCTTCTTGTGACTCTCGTAACTTACTCTGTTTTCCTCCAGCACGGCGAGCCTCACCAACGAGTCTTCGTAATGTTACCGATGCTCCTCCAGGTTGACTCTTTAGCCATTCCCAATCCCGTGGCAATAAAGTAACCTCACCGGATACAACTCCCAGCTTAGGTCGACCGACCCGCCGTGTAGGTTGATGATTCATTTCGGTACCGGACAAGTCACCAAACTGTTCTCCTAATCGTAAAAGCACGTCATCTGTCTTCCCACGAAAATCAACATCTATTTGTTTCCCCGTGATATCGTCAAATATAAGCAGCTGTGTGAGGTCCCTGTCATCCAGAGCATTCTTCACTGTAGAAACAACGTCCCGTAACGTACCACTGGCGACGACTCTCACACTCAAAAATGCCGTACAGTAAACGCTCGTTTTACCATCTCTCATTCTGTACATCCTCCTTTGAATACTTCAATAATTTTACCCGGGTAAAAATGAGAAGTCAATATTACCCGGGTAGAATATATTTTGTTGTTTGTTATGGAGGGATTAAATGCAAAAGACGCGGCCTAAGAGAAACCGCGCTGTTGAGGTGTTTGCTTTATGTTGTACATGCAGTGTTTTGTCGCAAAACTGCCCCGTTAATTGTGCAACTAAAAAACGGCTGTCGCACCTACCACTATTCAACTAACGGAAAAACGTTAGTGAAAACAAAAGGGAGTATCTTGCCAGTTGGCAGCTGCTCCCTTTTTGCTAATCAGCAGAATAATTGTACAACTCAAATGATAAAACAGTTTACAAATCCAATTCAAAATGGTTACAATACATGAAAATCGTAGGGGGCATAAGTGTGAAAAGAATTGGGTGCTTTCATGCACATTATTCAAATATTGAACACGTTGAAAAAGCTCTAAATATTTTTGATGTAGAATTAATTCATTTTGTAGATCCAGGTCTTGACCGAATAAAAATGGATGCTGATTTCACAAAAGAAATTATTGAAAAGAAAGTTATTGAGACACTTGATTGGATAACAAATTGCCATGTAGATGCTATCTTAATTACATGTACTTTTTTCACTTCAATATTTAATGAAGAATTTCATTATTATCCGATTCCTATAATAAAAATTGACGAGCCATTGTTCGAAGATTATCTGTAAAATGAATCAGCCAATAATAGTTACATTTACGAATCCGAACACTGTTGATGGAACGATGAATCAATTATTATCCTACTCCAGAATGAAGGGTAAAGAGATTGAAGTTAAGTCTTCCCTTCTGGAGAATACCTTTGATTTAATCATGCATGGGAAAAAAAATGAGTACATAGAATCTGTCTCAAATGGATTGATAAATATTATTGAGGAAAATCCAAAGAAAAGCGTGGTTGCAGCCCAGCTTTCTATGGTACCAGCCGCACAGTTAACCGAGAAGAAAACAGATATTCCCGTTAGGAACCATCTAGAGTCTCTGTCTAGATATATGAAGGAAGTTTTAGCCCTCGTACCAAAGACTTAGTTTATTGAACTAACGGAAAAACAATAGTTGAACACATAAGGGAGCAGCTTGCCAGTTGGCAACTGCTCCTTTTTAGTTATGCAAACCAGCAGGTTAGTTTATCAAGAGAGTCTGGTAAAGTTTGATTATTACTGTATTTAACCTTTGTCGGTCTAACTAAATTAGATTATAGTATAAAAATGGAAAATTATTAGGGTTGGGGTATAGGTGAATTCATTATAAAGGGAGTAAGAACATGGAAAATACAAATCTTTTGATGGATGCACACAGTCAGATGGAAAGTGAGCGTATTCTATTACGTCCCGTTTCAATTGAGGATGCGGAGGATATGTACGAACATACATCTGATGAAGAAACTACGCGATACATTTATGATCGACATGTAGATTTAAACCAAACAAAGAAGCTAATAGAGAATTATTTTTTAAAAGAGCCAATTGGTAAATATGCAATTGTATTAAAAGAGACCAATAAAATGATGGGTACGATTGAGTTCAGAGTGCATGAATGGAACAAAAGTGGAGAATTAGGTTATATACTAAGCAGGTTTTATTGGGGTAATGGTTACATGAATGAAGCCGCAAACTTAATACTAGAACTTGCCTTCCATGTTTTAGGTTTAGAGCGGGTATTTTCAGAATCCGATGTAAAGAATGAGGCCTCAAGTAGAATGATGAAACGTTTAGGGATGCAGTATGAAGGGACTCTTCGGAGAAACCACATGGTAAGAGGCGTACTTACTGATAGTGTTCATTATTCTATATTAAAAGAGGAATATGTAAAATAAGGGCATTTTAACTTAGCGGTCTTAACCTATATTGTGGACAGAATCTGTTATATAAAAAAAATTCCGTATTCCTGTCCTGAAATTGAAAGATGAATAATTGAAGTAACGAAAAAACATTAATTGATAATAGCAAGGAGCAGTTTGCCGGTTGGCAGCTGCTCTTTCCTTTTTACTAACTTCGTTTACCTGCCAAAAATATTTATATTTCTAAAGCTAAAAGTGGTTACTCAAAGTCTAATAAGAGAATGAAGAAAATTATAGAAAATGAAGCCATTCTGATCTTTTTAAAGAAGGGAGGAATTTAGAACATGAATGAATGGCATAAAGAAATAAAAAAAGCCCAGCGAGGAGATAAAAATTCATTTTTAGCATTATTTCAGAGCTATCAAAACGATATTTATAGACTTGCTTACATTAATGTGAAAAATGAAGAAGAAGCCTTGGACATTGTACAAGAAACAGCATACCGTTCTTTTAAGTCAATAAAGACACTAAAGGAACCTAAGTACTTTAAAACATGGTTAATGAAGATAGCCATATCCTGTTCAATAGATTTACTTCGTAAAAAGAATAAACTAGTTCCTATAGAGCCTCAAATCATAAATGAAAGTATTACTTCTGAGGTAACACTAGATACCAATATCTTACTTAGCCTGACACTAGAGGATTTGATTGATGAACTCGATGTATCTGAGAAAAATGTTGTCCTATTACGTTTTTATCAAGATTATACCTTCAAAGAGATATCTAACATTTTGGAAATCCCCATAGGCTCAGCAAAAACAATCCTATACAGGGCGTTAAATAAAATGAAAAAGAGTCTTAAGGAGGTGCATTCGGTATGAAACATTTTAAAGATGAAATTGATAACATAAAAATACCCGATTCTATGAACGACAGAGTAAGGGTTGGAGTAGAAATGGCCGAAAATGAAAGGAAGAAAAGAAAGAAATCTAGGCAGGCTATATCATTAGCAGTAGCAGCTTCCATTGTAATTATCATTGGATCAGTAGGAGCCTTAAACGAGACGTTTGCCTCCGCAGTAAAGGGTTACTTCTCAGATATTAAAAAATGGGACGGCACGGTTACAGGGACTGAGTTTAATCAGGCTTCTAACGATATAAAGGTAACCTCAGGGAAGATCAGTAAAGAACAAGGTAGCGTCATTATTCCCATTGAGGTAGAAATCCTGAACAAAATGCAGGCACCCTATGCACTTATTGAAGTGCTCTCAGTTGGTCAATTTGAGATTAAAGATTCAGAAGGGAAATTACTCGATCCTACATCCATTAGATTTGTTTCTAATGCAGATATCCCCGCCGATTATACGATCTCTAATGAGGAAAATCTGCTTGAAGAAGTGAAATCAGAAAATGATAAAAAACGAATATTTAAAGCGGATTTAGTTATTCCATCTCAGGATAATATAGAAGTAATCATCTCAAGTTTTCAAGGACAAGCTAAAGCAGATGCTCCTATAAGGATAACTGGAGATTGGAGAATTAACGTATCAACTAATTAGATCCAGTGACTACTAAGGAGAAATTGACGAGGCCTTGTGGATCATTAATGACGCTCAGGCGAGGAGAAATCAAGATAAACAAATTGCGCTGCGTGCAGTGAGCATGTTAGAAAACACAGATAAGTCAAAAGGGGAACAGAACGAAAGCCTCTTACCTGAGCGTTTTACAATAAAAGAAATCGCACAAAATACGGGCATACCGGCTTCGGCCATCCGTTATTGGAATCAAATTGAACTCCTTGAGGTAGAACGTAATCAAACAAACGGATACCGGTTGTTTAATGCAGAGGCGTTAAAGCAAATCGTTCTCATCAAGACTCTCAGGAACTCAGGTTATAACATTCCGACAATAAAGAAACTGCTGTGTGAGGTGAGGGAACAGAATGTCAGCCTCGCGATTCAAATCGCGAAATCGGCTTTGGAGGAGATGAACAATACGCTGCGTAAGCAGCTTATCGGTATGCATTATCTATATAAACTTCTAAGGGAACTGGACCATATAAGGTAAGCATTGAATTTCATTTAGTAAGGAGTGAGCAAATGAAAGGGAATTGGACTTCAACTGAAAAAACAGTTGTTTTCGGAGGATTACTTCTTGCGGGACTATTTATTGGATCAGGGCTATTTTTCTACTTAGGTATCAAGTTTAATTTCATAAGATTAAATTAGTTTCTGGGTTTTAATGGGAGGTCAGCTGAAGAATGATGTAGAAGTAAGGGGTAGAGAATGGGAGGTGGCAAATGAGTTTTAAAATCTTTGAGAACGAAATGCCGGATATCTATTCCTTGGCTTATCATGCTGAACGTGTAATGGAGACAGATCACATCATTGCTTTACATCATCTGAAAGAGATAGGACAGTTACTTGTTACAAAGATTCTCGAAAATGAGAATGTTAAAGAGGATGATTCTGAACCTTTTAATGATCTATCTGCTTTAATGGAAATCGACATCCTGCCAATTCCGATGGTCACTATGCTGAAAAAGTTAGCGTACTTGGACACTAGAGAAAGCTCTATTTTTATTGAAACCAATAAAGTAAAAACACTGATGCTAGAAATGTATGATCTGACAGCTTGGTATTATAAAACCTTCGTAAACGACCAATTTGTATCGCCTCCATTGCTGCTTGAACCCCAAATAGGAACAGTGGCTGTTCCATCCGAACATGAACGAGAGACAAAACCTAACTTGATACAATCCATAGTTCACATCGACAACAAAAAGGTTGAAGGAGTATGGGAAAGTATACAGGAAGATCGGATAGGTATCGAATATGAATCAGGAGAGACATACCATGGGCAAATCAGGAATGGACTCAGGTGTGGGACCGGGGTTTATCGCTGGTCAGATGGGTCTAAGTATGAAGGACAATGGTTTAATGATATGGAATATGGGTTTGGCGTTAAGGAATACGCTAATGGTGATCGTTACGGTGGAGAGTGGAAAGATGGGATGTTTAACGGAAAAGGTTCTTATGAATGGAATGATGGCACGGTTTATGAGGGTGGCTGGGAAGATAACTTAGAACATGGGTATGGGACCAAAACTCATCGGGATGGTTACACACAAAAAGGATTTTGGACACGTGGTGAGTTCGTCTTCACTAAAAATCAATTGAATCAAAGTAAGCCTTAAAATAACAACCTTTTACATAGTAATAGCGTCTATACTACATGTAAAGTCACCCAAAACACTATGGAGGTTGATTTATATGAAATGGAAATCATTTTTTCTCACTTGTTTTGCCGTGTTTTTTATGGTGCCAACCGTACAAGCAGCTACATCAATATCGGTAGTTGTTAATGATAGACCTTTAGAAACAGACGTTGCCCCTTTTATTAAAAATGGAACTACTTTTGTGCCGTTAAGAACGATTGAGCAGCTGGAAGGAATCTCGATCAAAAGCTGGAACAACAAAACCAAAACACTGGTGATTGCCCATCCGACCAAGTCCATGACATTTAGTGTAAAACCAAATCAGTCGGAGTCGATGCTAATTAAAGATAATCGGGTTATGGTTCCGATTCGATTTATTGCTGAGAATTTCAACAGTGATGTAGCTTGGGACGCAAATACAAAAACGGTCCAAGTAGCAAAGTTAAATGAAAAGACAAAAGCTGATTTGAATTCAGATGATATAACAAAGGCTCGCCTTGCTGCGATTACGATTCCGAGAATTACTACGTTAAAAGAACTCACTGGAGGTCAGAGCAGTGCAGGATCTTTCAAATTACTCTTTCCTGAAGGAGAGTCCAAAGCTTTTTTTTGGATTGATAATGGGATTGCCGAGTATTTTGAAGTTAAAGGAAATGCGGCTTGGCTTACATGGAGTGGTATAATTGGAGGAAATGAAAATAAATTTTGGATAACGAACAGCGGTATATCAAGTGAAGTGGGGCAACGACCTAAGATCAAGGATCGGATGTTTTTCTATTATATTTCTACGCATGCAGGACAATCCCAGTATGGATACCTACCCAGTACCGGAAAAGAGACGATACTTGGAACTAAAGACATGAGTAAGTTAGATGATCTATTTCCCATCCTAGAAGAAATCGAAGCAGATCAGATGAAAAAGACAGAATGAAAAAAAAGAAGCACGGATGTGGTAAACTGTCCTTTACAAGGGGTTTATGAATCTGGTGCTTCTTTTATTGTTACTATAGACAATGTAGGGCGAGAATAATATAAACATAAGCTTGAGAAGAGAAATAATAAGTTAAAGGTGATCAAATATGATACTACATAAAGGTGAAGTGCTATTTCGGCAGGGGGATATGACGCCTCTTTATCATCTCAAATCAGGTATGCTTAAAATCATAAGAATTCAGGAGGATGGCGGCGCATTCCTTGTGAATATTATCGTTCCCGGGGAGATGTTCCCTCATCATAGTTTAATTAGTCCTGGTCCTAGTTTTGGCTCAGCCTTGGCTTTATCTACTTGTGAAATCGAAGTGATTCCGGCTGCAGAGTGGTATCACTCTCTGGCAGTACATCCAGAGAAATACCGGGAGGTAGCTCTAAAGCTTCAAGAGAAACTTCGTATGATGCAGCAGCGAATCGATCAAGTGACCGAAACTGAACCTGCCGAGCGTCTGCGCAAACTCCGTTCATGGATGGAAACGTATATTGCACCTGAAAAAATGACCGATCTCCTAACCCAAGCAGAAATTGGTCAGTTGATCGGTCTTCGTAGAGAGACGGTAAACCGCCTCTTGCGTTCAGGTGAATTTAATTAAATCTAAACCGGTGGTTATAGGGCTTCTTTTGGACCGAAGAATTCATAGTGCAAGTCTTCTTCACGAACACCCCAGCTGATCAAGCTGTCCCGAATACTCTTCATAAAGGAGAGTGGACCACAGAAATAGAAATGTGCGTCCGTTGTAGGTACAATTTCTTGCAGCCAAGCTTGATCAATATGGCCTGTTTTACTGTAACCCGTATCTTCAGGGAGCGGGTTGCTGTAACAGAAGTGGGTAGTCACGTGTTCGCTTACGTCTTCCAGTTGTTTCACTTCTGAGCCCATTGCGTGTACTTTTCCATTATGAGCTGCATGAATAAAGGTGACTTGGCGGTTTGGCTGCTGCTTCACAACCGTATTCATCATACTCATGAGCGGAGTAACTCCGATTCCTCCGCCGATAAAGACGACAGGACGATCATCGTTAAGTTCTAATTTGAATTCACCAGCTGGAGCAGACAGTAGAAGTTTGTCTCCTTCTTTGATTACGTTATGAAGGTAATTAGACACTTTACCATCTGGTGTATTCAAAGCCCCATTTTCACGCTTCACACTAATACGATAGTAAGGTTCATGTGGTGCAGCGGACAAGCTGTACTGACGAATCTGTGTGTAGGTTTCCCCAGGAACCTGAACTTTTACACTCACATATTGTCCTGGCGTAAAGGAAGCAATTGCTCCTCCATCGGATGGAATGAGATAGAAGGAACGAATAAGTTCGTTTTCTTCCACGATTTTATTTATGGTAAAGGAACGGAATCCAGTCCAGCCGCCTTCTTGACCTTCCGCTTTTTCATACATTTCTTTTTCGATATCAATAAACACACTTGCGATAACTCCATATGCGTTATTCCAAGCATGAATGATCTCATCTGTTGCTGCATCTCCAAGCACTTCTTTAATAGCCAGTAGTAAATATTTTCCTACAATCGGGTAATGTTCAGGGAGTACGCCGAGACTGCGGTGTTTCTGAGCTACCTCTTTAACTGCAGGAAGAACAACTTCCAGCTGATCAATATATTTGGCTGCTGCATAGACCATATTAGCGAGAGCAGCTTGTTGTTTCCCTTTTTTCTGATTGGCGTGGTTGAAGATGTTTAATAATTCTGGATGGTGCTCAAACAGCATTTTATAAAAACATGTAGTAATGTCTTTTCCGTGTACTTCAAGAACAGGTACCGTTGATTTAATAATGGAAATATCGTGACTGCTTAACATATGTAAAAACCTCTTTTCTTCCTGCTTTATTATTGATATCTCCAGTATAAAAGAGGAAATACGTTTCAATTGTGATTCAGATCACAAATTTTATGAACAGATTGCATCCTTTTTTCATTGACATTCGTATATGGAATATTCTGTGTACTTGGCAAAGAGGATATTTGATTTCAGATATTGTTTAAAGGCTTCATTTTTCAGAAGAGAGTGTCTTCTCATGCATTCATACAAAGTACAGGATAGCATATACACCTCTGCAATATCGGGTAATGAGAAAGAGAAACTAACTTTGAGGTATCTAATCGATTGTTTATAGTAGAGAAAATTATTCAGATGGGAGGGCAGCTGCATATGGAGAACAATGGTGGAAAAGATCTTTTATATCTTCTTATTTTTGTCGTGATTAGTTTCTTTGCAGTCATTATTATGTTTCCTTACGGACTTGCTTTGATCGTAGGTATCATTCTATTTTTCCTGTATAAAATGGTGACACTCTTAATAGAGATTAGAAATAAACTGGATCCTAAAGTGAAGCAAGCAGAGGATACACTCGAATAAAAAATAAAAACGCCGGGAAGGACAATGAAGTGCACCCCTTAGAATAGACATTGGAAAAACCCCTGGGTTAACCGATGAAATTCTAGGGGGTGTATTTTTTATGGCAATGAAAGGTCAAAAGTTTAAGACATATTCTGAGGAACTCAAGATGGAGGCAATCCGTTTGCACGTAGAGGAAAAATGGACGTATCGGCAAATCAACGATCATTTAGGAATTCAAGATCAGGGCCGAATGAAACGTTGGATGCGTAAATACCGTGAACAAGGTGAGTTTGGTCTGTTGGATCAACGAGGAAGACGAAAAGAGTATTTAGATCAGGAGCGATATGTCCAGCAGCTGAAACGGGAGAATGCCACGCTAAAAAAGTATTTGAAAATCTGGATGCAGGAGGGAAAGAACAAAGCTTCAGGCTCATCGAACAAACGGCGACCACCGGCCAAATAGCAGAACATTGCCAACTTCTTGGCGTCTCTAGAAGCGGCTACTATGCATATGTAAAGCGGAAGAAGAACGACCGAGATGCCGAGGCTAAACAACTCATCCGTACGGTGTACAAACGCTATGAAGGGAAATATGGCTACCGACAGATCCAGCTATTCTTGTGGCAGGATGAAGGTGTATGGATGAACCACAAGAAGGTACTACGCCTGATGCAAAACATGGGTCTTCAAGCCAGTATTCGCCGGAAACGTCGATTTAACGCGACATACCAGGCAGCCGAGCGTGTTGCTGATAATCTGCTTAAGCGTAATTTCACGGCTGAAAAACCAAACCAGAAATGGGTGACGGATGTGACCCAATACCGAGTAGGCGAGCGCTGGTTGTATCTCTCGGCAGTGAAAGATCTATTTAATAACGAGATTGTAGCCTACCAACTTAGTGAGCGTAATGATAATGAGCTGGTACTTCAAACGTTCGCAAAAGCCTTTTCCAAGCAAAAAGACGTGACCGGACTAGTCGTTCACAGCGACCAAGGGTTCCAGTACACGTCTCATGCTTACCACGACATGCTGCCAAAGGTTGGCGCCCAAATCAGCATGTCTCGCCGAGGCAATTGCCTAGACAACGCCTCTATGGAGAGTTTCTTCTCGCATCTCAAAACGGAAGGACTCTACCCTTATGATATACGAAATCTTGCAGAGGCACAAAGGCGAATGGAGAAATACATCCGTTTTTATAACCGAAGGCGGCCACAACGGAAACTAAAAAAACTGACGCCGGTAGAGTACCGACGCCAGTTTACCGCCTAGGGTCTTTTTTCAATGTCTACAAAATGGGGTCTTGACCAACAAACCTCCGCGGCGTTTCTATTTATACAGTACGATCCGTCCAAGTGGCGAGTTTCTTGTCAGATGGAAGCAGGAAGGTTAAGAAGCCCAGCAGCGGCATAAAGCTGCACACCTGCATGACCGGACTGATGCCTGCCGCATCGATCCAGTTCCCCAGCACAAGCGCACCAAGTCCCCCAAGTCCAAAAGCAAGACCCGTAATCATCCCAGAGACGGTTCCGATTTTACCTGGCACGAGCATCTGTGCATAGACTACGGTGATCGAAAAGCTGGATAACATAATAAAGCCGATGATGGACAGAAGTACGCCCGTCCAGAAGAGATTAGCATAAGGAAGCAGTAAGGACAGCGGTGCAGCAAAAGCCATGGAAGCAAAGATCATATTTCGTTTACCAAAACGGTCGGCAAGCGGTCCTCCAAAGAAAGTTCCGAGTGCACCGGCTCCAAGGAACAAGAAGATATAGATCTGTGCATCTTGAGTAGACAGCGAGAAGGTATCTTTCAGGAAAAAGGCATAGTAACTTCCGATGGAAGATACATACCAAGAACGAACGAATACTAAGATAATCAGGATGAAAAAGGCATATAGGATGTTCTTTTTCACCGCAGGATTCATGACGCCGTCTGCTGCTTTTTTCCTAGCGTATCCACCGCTTTTCAGCGTTTGTCCGTACCATCTAGCAATAAAAATCTGTACTGCAATTCCCACCGCAGCAAGAGCTGCGAAACCGATAGAACCCATCAGTCCAAAGGGGATAAATACCCATCTCGTGAGGAGTGGAGCAAGAGACTGACCTGCATTACCGCCTACCTGAAAAATAGACTGAGCTAATCCCCGGCGATTTCCTGCAGCCATGTGAGAGACTTTAGAACCTTCCGGGTGAAAAGCGGCTGATCCCAGACCGACAAGAATAACGGACATCATGACGGCCATGTAACTGTCGGCAAAGGCAAGAAAAATCATACCTGAGCAGGTAAAGCCCATCCCAATAGGCAAGAGGGCGGGAGTGGGCCTCTTATCGGAAAAATAACCGACTACCGGCTGCATAATGGATGCAGTTATATTTAGTGCAAAAGCAATCCAGCCCATCTGGCTGTAACTGATGCCCATGGAGTCTTGCAGTACAGGGAAAATCGCAGGAATAACCGACTGAACCGAGTCATTAAGCAGATGAACGAGACCGATCGCAATCAGAATCCGGTAGATTGTCTGAGAACCGGCATCAGGACGAGGAAGCGGCCGAGAAGCAGAACCGGTCTTCGTCAGTGAATTGAGTGACATGTAAGGTCTCCTTTTCCTATGTAATTCAGTAAAAACGGAACTGCTAACAAACTAAAAACAGTAGATCTCTACATCATATGACATCATTTACTTATCAAGCAATCCCTATATTGGAGGAAAAAAGGAAAAAGAGGTGCCTCACTTCGTAGTGAAACGACCTCTTACCTCCGTTTGCTTGCAATCTTAACAGATTAGCGATTATCAATATTTTCAGGATACATATCATGTTGGAACAAACGCTGAGTCGCAAGTTCCTCATATTTTGTACCTGGACGACCATAGTTGCAGTAAGGGTCAATCGAGATTCCGCCTCTTGGCGTAAATTTACCCCATACTTCAATGTAACGCGGGTCCATCAGTTTAATTAGATCATTCATAATGATGTTAACAACATCTTCATGGAAATCTCCGTGGTTTCGGAAACTGAACAAATACAGTTTGAGTGATTTACTTTCCACCATTTTAATGTCAGGAATATAGCTGATGTGGATCGTTGCAAAGTCAGGCTGTCCTGTAATCGGGCATAGGCTTGTAAATTCTGGAGTGTTGAATTTCACAAAGTAATCCCGGTAAGGATGCTTGTTATCGAAAGTTTCCAAAATGCTTGGATCATATTCAAATTTATACTTAGTTCCTTGGTTGCCTAGTAGTGTAATATCTTGTAGTTCATCGGATTGACGTCCAGCCATGTTCATATCTCCTTCATACATCTTAATATTTTATATTTATACGCCGCGTTTATTTCCCCATACCAGCGTATGGAGCTGCGGCAAGACACGTACATCGTTCATATCAGAGAGATTCATCGTCTGATCAATGAGCCATTCATAACGGTGGAGAAGAGAAGACGCAAGATTCTCTGTATCTCCCGTGCCTACGTCTGGATTCCCGGTCTGCAAATACATAGCAACCCCAGGATAACGACGATGGACTTCTCTCGCGTAAGCGAGATCCTGCTCATCGAAGATGACAACTTTCAGACTGTAGGCTTTATCCGAAGGTCGATCCGCGAGGCGCTTCACTATATCATCTAAGGTATCCCAGTTTGTGTTCATACCAGAGCTTGGAGGCTTTGGTGAGATCGTTACTTCATTAATATCCATAAGCCAATCCTGCCAGCGTGACCCTTGAGTCTCTACTGCTGTGCGGATTCCGCGCTCCTGAAGCAGTTCTACAAGGGAACCGATCTGAGGCAAGATGGCAGGGTTACCGCCAGAGATTGTGACATGCGAGAACCTATCTCCTCCGATGGAAGTAAGCTCTTGCCAAATCTCTTCTTGACTCATTTGACGAATCTGATCTTTTGCAGTGCCATCCCACGTAAAAGCAGAATCACACCAAGAGCAGCGGTAGTCGCAGCCAGCGGTACGAACGAACATCGTTTTCTGACCGATCACCATGCCTTCCCCTTGTACGGTAGGTCCAAAGATTTCGAGGACAGGAATGGGACGCGTATTACTCATCAATCATCCACTCCCGTCTTACTTCTGCGTAGCTGGTAGGTGTCTCATAGAGACGCACAAATTCAGTACGTCCGCTGTTAATTTGGGAGCAGTAAGGTTCGCTTTGCAGAGCCGCTTCCATCTGTTCATAGATCCACACGACCATATTCTCTGCGGTGGTATTCATCAGCGGTAAGGTTTCGTTCAAGTATTGATGGTCAAGATAACCTTCAATTTGCGTTTTCCAGATTTCTTTTACATCGCCAAAATCAACGGTAAGTCCTGTCTCACCGGGAATGCCGCTAATTCCAAATACGACTTTATAGGTGTGACCATGCAAGTTTTTGCATTTGCCTTCATAGCAGTGCAGATGGTGCGCAGCATCAAAAGTAAATTCCTTGCTGATAAGGACCCGTTTACGGTGATAGCGCAGCTGCTCCTTTTGAATATCTTCTCCGATGCGTTGCAACTTCTCTACAATCCGAAAAGTACCGGGCTCAGGTCTCATTGCTTTTCACCGCCTGTAGCAGTAGAAGAAGGTTTTTGATCACGTTCAGCAGTATATTCGTCAAGACCTGCTTTACGAAGTTTACATGCAGGGCATTCGCCGCAGCCGTCGCCCATAATCCCGTTATAGCAAGTAAGCGTACGCTCACGTACAAATTCAAATGCACCGAGTTCATCCGCCATTGCCCAAGTCTCCGCCTTGTTCAGCCACATGAGAGGGGTATGAAGAACAAAATCATAGTCCATTGCCAGGTTTAAAGTGACATTCAGTGATTTTACAAATACGTCACGGCAGTCTGGATATCCGCTAAAGTCAGTCTCACATACACCGGTAATAATGTGACGTGCGCCTTTTTGTTTGGCAAGAACAGCTGCAAAGCTTAGGAACAAGTGGTTTCTTCCATCAACGAATGTGCTTGGCAGTTCGCCTTCTTCTTGTGAAATCTCAATATCACTGCGAGTGAGGGCATTCGGTGCAAGTTGATTGAGCAGGCTCATATCAAGAACCGTTTGCTCCACACCGAGTTCACGAGCGATATCAGCAGCCACTTCAATCTCCTGTTTATGGCGCTGTCCATAATCAAAAGTGACAACTTCCACTTCAGCAAAATGTTTCTTTGCCCAGAACAGGCAAGTCGTGCTATCTTGTCCGCCGCTGAATACGACGATTGCTTTTTCATTTGTAAACATAAAAAAACCTCTCTATCTTCTAGGATTAGTAAACACGAACGAATCGCGTTTCATCAGCGGAAGAAAAGAGAAGTTCCTTACTCGATCAACAAAAAAACAGGCCGCTACCAAATGGAAGGGCACTTATATAGATTGACAAGGCATCATTTACGAACACGAAAATGAGCAACCAGCCACTTTATGAAAGAAAATAAAGCTGCTGACTGCACAGAGAAGGTAAATAGCCTGCTTATTAGACAATCTGTATAGTTTTTTATAGAGGGAGTTCGCGAACCTCTCCCATGGAAATCAGATATCCCGCATGATGATCCATGGATTTATATTTGTAGTTGTCGTTAGTTTTTATCGTACTCGTAGTATTATAGCAGAAAATAGGCACAATAGAAGACCTTTTACTTAATCAATACATTTCCAAAAGGTAACACTTCGCGCAAAATTCGTTTAAAAAGCCCCTCGTCATTGTTTATATCACTCTCCAGTTTCCGATTTTCTCGGCCCGCCTGAAACAGAACCGTACCTCGCCCGGTCATCTTCCAGTGGTAGTTCATATGCTGACTCGCTAGGTGGTTTCCATATACGGTGAGTTCCAGTTTTGCATTTTCCGGATAAGCGATGACACTGCTCGCATCCACATAGAGCGGGGCAGTGGGATGAAGTTCTTGTTCACAGACTTGACCTTGCGTGAGAATACCGATCACTCCGTTACCCGAAAATTTCATTTTAATTGCATCTCTGGTGATCAGCATATTCTTGACCTTAAGAATTTTTGTCTGCATTTGAATCCCTTCACTATAGAAGAATAAATGCCGGAAGTCGTACAGCAGATCACTTTCTTTTTCAAGTTTGATCGATTTCATGCTGAACCCAGGGGGCAGGGCAGTGACAAACTGGCATGGACCGCTAATCTCGGACTTTATCAGCTTATGTTTACGGTACATTCCGCTAATATTCATGAGACGATCATTTCTGCCCGTACCGGACCCGCGGTAAGCAACAATCTGCTGTGGATGAAGTACATGGATTTTGTCTCCTTCTGCTAAAGAAAAAGTAACAGCTTGTCCGGTAACCATAGAAGCTTCATGTCCTTGAGATATTTGCATTTTTTGTTCTGTTCCTTTCTAGAAATAGAGAAGCCTGGATGTAAACTATAATCTTGAATGTCTTTGCATACGATAACGAATGATACGGACAAGCACGAAGTAGAAAAGAATAAGGCCGATAGCTGTTATTACCGTCGTCGTTACTCTTTTTTGTGTCTTCATTCGTTGTTCTTCTGCTTTTTGCAGCTGACTAACCATGGAAGTAAGGCTTTCATTTTGCTCCATGAGATACTGATTCTGTGCGATCAATTCTTCATTATGAGCCTGGAATGATTCTATATTTTCTTTGGCGCTGCTCAGTTCTGTCATCGTCTGTTCATAGCTCTGCTGTAATTTATTTACTTCCTCCGGCAGATTTGAAAACTGTTCAACTCCGTTATATACATTTTCCCAAAACCCGGCCTGAGCCCGCTCATCTGAAACCATGAGAAGCAGACTGTACATGACTAGTGTCATGAGTAGAAGCTGCCGCTTTTTTATCATAGATCCACCACCTTATATATCCTATTAAACTAAAATAAAGAAAGAATAGTAGGGAATACTGTTATTTTATACGTTCATATGTTTTTTATTGTTTCATATAATGCCTTTTTTGTGGATATATAATATATCAAAAATAAAATAATTTATATGTTTAAACGTACTTCAAATAGGTTAATTAGAAGAAAAAGGTCTTAATTCGGGAAAAAATGAACTGTGGTTGTCATATATAAGGAGGAAATATAGAAATGGAAAGCAGAGTAGATAAAAAAGTGTATAAAACAATTCGTGTTACGGTTAATGAAAAACCAGTTGGAAAAGCATTAGTTATGGACGGGGTCACTTACGCTCCGATTAATAAAAATAAAAGAACCGTAGAAATGAAACGTCGTTAATATCAAAATGCTTCATAATGAGCAACATCGGATAGGAAAGAACGGTCAGATCGGAAACGGGTATAGGATTCAAATTCCCCGTGTTCGGTTTTTTATTATGAAAAAAGATAGGGTGAAAAACACAGATCTGTGAGATTTGTGTTTTTTTGTCATATAAGGTCGAAAAATAACGAATGGATGGTGTAAAGACACAAAAATTTGCAACTATTTGTATAAGAACATATGTTCCCTGACAATCAGTTGTCTTTTTATCCTGCTAGTATTTAAGTAAAGCAACTGAGGGGAGAGATTGTAGTGAGTTCATCTTTGGATGTATTTTATACTTGGAACCGCGAAGCTATTCCCGTTTCTGGCGAAAATTCACTGTTTTTGCTGATTGAATGGCGCAGTGGACCACCGGCCAAGAGACAACTGAAAACACAGCCTAAACTGTTATTCCGTGAAGTGGAATTGCTAATTAAACCTGAGAAGGACATGCAGATTAAAACGGTTCATGGGGTGAGGGCAAAGGAATCGGACGCTGGCTGGGTAATTGGTCTTGGTAACGCATATAAAGGAAAAACAAAATCTTTCTTATTAGAATTTGAGGTAAGTTCTCAATCTCCAGGGAAAAAACCGGCATGTTCCGCCTATTGGAGTGCACTGAAGACTAAGCAAGACCAACGGATTTTACTGCGAAGAGAACAAATAAATTTGCTTGTATCTACCCACTTTGGGGTAATTGGAAGAGAACCAGACCCACGGGTACAGAAATATGTAATACTCAGTCAATCCACTGTAATTATGAAGCAGAGCCTCAGGGCATTTGAAAGAGGCAGAAGTGAAGAAGGAAAAGAGATTATAAAAAGACATACCGATGGATTATTGATTCAAGCTGCACGGACGGGCGATGTAGAGTATTATCGAGAGGCTCATATTCTGAGTCGATTATGCCTTTATTATGAACAGACTCATGAGAAATCTTGTTATGATCCCGTGGATGTGGAAGAAGAGCAGAATCTCGGTTTTCAAGTATCTTATGGCAAGGATTATTATGATAAAGAAGCAAAATAAGCAACAAGATTGCTGTTTAGGTATCCGTATTATTCAGTACTTAGCAGATAGCATCTAGATTAATAACGGAATATACATAATGAAAACAAGCGTAATAACCGATATAAGTCCAAAGAACTACTAATCTGTTAACATCGAATTAGTTCTTTTTAACTATAGTATTATTATAGGGGGCATCGCATGACAGAGCGACTCATACGATTGATGCGTATTATTACCTTGGTGCAGGCAAAGCCTGGAATTCTAGCAAGAGAGTTAGCAGAACGTTGCGAAACATCAGAGCGTACAATTTACCGGGATATGGATGCACTTAGTGCCATGCATATTCCGGTTGTAAATATGGGGCACGGACGTGGATATCAGTTTATTAGCAGATTTGCACTTTATCCCCTGAATTGGTCAGAGGAAGAAACGACAGCCTTTGCAAAACTGGCAGATGTTATGGATGAAGTCAAACCATTGTTACCTTCTGCTTTTGAAAGTGCCTATGAGAAAGTGATGGCCGTAAGTCTAAAGAAGAAAACAGAACGAGTCGAATGGGCTGAACAATTTGCCGAAGTCATTCGGCTTGGAAAAGCAGAGGAACACTGGCAGGATGAAAGGGACAACAAAGTCATTGTCAGTATTATACAAGCTTCTTTGTCACAGAATACAATCCAGGCTGTCTATGATTCGCCGATTAAGGGCGTTGAAGGGTTTGTTAGTATAGAGCAATCTAATCGAAAACTAACAATCGATCCGTATCATTTAGTACCGAAGGGAAATCATTTTTATGTAATCGGATATTGTCATAATACAGAAAGAGTAGAGTCATTTCGAATGAGCTGCTTTCTTGAAGCGGAGATCATGCCTCAGACCTTCCGGAGAGAAATATATGCCCAAAACATCTCCATGAAAGACACATTTTCTGTCAATGCAGGGGTGGAACGAACCTTGTTTAAAGTGAGGTTTTATAAGGAAGCTGTGGAGAAGATGAAACGAAGTGAGTTTCTGGTAAAGCCTAAATATATACATGAACCAGATGGCAATATGATACTGGAAGTCATGGTGAATAACAGTGAAGAATTTATGGACTGGCTTATGCCTTATGGACCTGCTGCCGAAATACTCGAGCCCCCGTATTACCGAGATCAATTACGAGAGAGGCTCAAGAATTGGCTTTGTTTCTATCAAGAGGAGTAACCCGTTTCGTATTAGGAATCAGATGGTCTAAGCAAGTTGGCAAGATCTCCAAAGGGATTATGTTTATCATCATCTCCGCTCGAATATACAAGTTTGGATTTTGTTCCTTCTTCGTCGGCGGCACTGTTCTCCGCAAGCTTCAAGTGTTCAAAGTGATGAATAAATATTTTCGCTGTATTGATGGCGTCATCAAGAGCGCGATGCTGGGTGCCGTCAAATGGAATACCACACATCGTAAGAGCCTGACTTAGTCCAAGCTGGCGGGAGCCGCCTTCTTTACGAAGTGCTCTTGAGATTTGTTTTTGGATATCATTATGGTTCCTGATCCAGTCCACTTTTACCTGGTGCGTACGGCAGTGAGATAAGAATTTACTCTTGTCGTCTGGTCCCCAGGAACAGAGATAATAGGTATCTGGCAACCATTCGATAAATTGCTGAACGGCTTCGGGAAATAGAGGAGCTGCATCAATATCTTTCTGCGTAATACCGGTGAATTGGATCGTATCTGTGGATAAAACGGATTTGTTGGAAGGCCGTACATAGGTATGAAATGAATCAACAACCCCTAGCTTTCCTTCATCATCCATCGGGGCAACCTTCACTGCTCCGATATCAATAATTTCGGAAGAATACCGAGTACTGCGGCTTACCGTAAATTCAAGATCGTAGATAATGTAATTCATCAGAAATAACTCCTTTCTCTATTTTTTTGAATTCATGTGAATCAAAGAAAATGATTCATTTACAGGCTTATTTTAAGATTCTCAGATCTATTGTACTATATTACTTGTTAGATGTTAGACTGTCAGCGTATTTTCTATCAATTTCTTGGCAAGAATATTGCCTATCTAATTCTATAGATTTTGTGTTAATGTAGCGATTGACTTTTATGGCATGATCCAGTAATATTTTCGAAAAATGTGAAACAGCGACGATCAAGGACATAGTATAGGATGGCGACAAATTTCATAAGAGAATGAGATCCCGCAGGCTGAAAGGTCTCTGAAATTTGAACTTATACTCCTACCTTGGAGCTGCAAGTGAATCTGTAGAAGATTTCATTTGCCGGGTTAGGCACGTTATGCCGTAGAGAAGACCATTCTTTTGTATGTTGACACGTGAAGCTGGGTAACCGTTTACGTATTCCACTGCAGAGGAATGACTTAAATTAGGGTGGTACCACGACATTTTCGTCCCTTGACGAAAGTGTCTTTTTTTATTTTACATTCTAATAGGAGGAGGGGATAATCATGCGTCAGAGTCAGTTGTTTATTCCAACACTGAGAGAAGCACCTGCAGAAGCGGAAGCGCGAAGTCACCAAATCTTGCTGAGGTCAGGTATGATTCGGCAAACGGCATCCGGTATCTACAGTCTTTTACCGTTAGGCAGAAGGGTCCTTCATAAAATAGAACAAATCGTTCGAGAAGAAATGGATGCCATTATGGCTCAGGAAACGCTGCTTCCCTCGCTGCAACCGATAGAGCTATGGGAGGAATCAGGTCGAAATCGTGATTATGGACCGGAGCTGATGAGATTATCTGATCGGCATGACAGATCATTTGCCCTTGGGCCTACTCACGAAGAAGTAATTACCGCACTAATCCGTGATGAAGTTCATAGTTATCGTCAGCTGCCGCTTACACTATATCAGATTAGTACGAAGTATCGAGATGAACGAAGACCTCGTTTTGGTGTACTGCGCGGCCGCGAGTTTCTTATGAAAGACGCCTATTCTTTTTCCGCTAATTGGGAGGAGCTTGACCGAGTATACGAAGATATGACTCAGGCATATACAAGGATCTTTACTCGGGTAGGACTTCACTTCACGAAAGTAGAAGCAGATGCAGGAACGATTGGAGGAAGCGGCGAAACACATGAATTTATGGCGCTTGCGGACATTGGTGAAGATACAATTGTGACTTGTACCTCATGTGACTATGCAGCGAATCTGGAGAAGGCGACTTTTAAAACCGATGTAGATGCTGGAAGAGCGGAGACGTTTACTGGGGTGTCCGAATCTAAGAAGTCAAAGGTTCATACCCCAGACACGAAGACTATACAGCAAGTTGCTTCATATCTAGATCTCGAACCTCAGAATATCATCAAAACCCTGCTGTATGAGGCAGATGGGGTCCCGGTTGCAGTACTGATTCGGGGAGATCATGAGGTGAATGAGATTAAGTTGCAGCATGCACTTAAAGTAGAGCAACTGGAGATGTTAGATCAAGAAAAACATAAGGATCTACAGCTTCCTGTGGGATACCTCGGACCATACGATCTTTCTATGAGAATCATTGCCGACTATGCTGTTACTTCGATGGATCTTGCGGTGACTGGGGCGAATGAAGTGGATCATCACTATATTCAAGTGCAGCCTGGTCAAGATTTCACATGGGATGTAGCGGCCGATATCCGGAATGCCGTAGAGGGCGATTTATGTTCTTCATGCGGTTCTGCGCTTACGTTCGATCGTGGAATTGAAGTCGGGCATGTATTCAAACTGGGTACAAAATATAGTGATGCGATGGGGGCGACCTTCCTTAATCAGACAGGGACTCCTCAAAAACCGATTATGGGCTGCTATGGCATTGGGATTTCTCGGCTGCTTGGAACGATTGCTGAGCAATATTCGGCAGATGGTAAGATGAGCTGGCCAGTCGCTGTTGCTCCCTACCATGTGCATCTCATTCCGATATCTGTAAAGGATGAGATACAGATGGCACTCGTTCACGAACTTGAAAGTTCGCTGACTGCCCTTGGCGTGGAGGTGCTCGTAGATGATCGAAATGAGCGTCCGGGCGTGAAGTTCAAAGACGCTGATTTAATTGGGCTGCCGATACGAGTTATTGTAGGAAGAGATGCAGCAGACAGACAAGTCGAATGCAGTTGGCCAGTGAACTCCCAAGATGCAGAGAACACAGAACTGTCTAGTTCTAAGCACATGTCTGTGGAAGAAATGCTTGAGGCAGTGAAAATGCATATTTTCCCAAAAGCAGACTAGTCAAAATGATTAATATACTATATTCTATTAAAAAAGGGTTTGACCTCAGCATATAACGATTTGTCCTAAAGCATAGGGCCTTGATTTCAATCAAGGCCCTTTTTTGTGTCTTTTTAGGGTGGTTGTGTAAATATAGCAGGTATTTCTGAAGCTGTTTTTTAATTTTTAACATGCTGAGAGATAGAAAAAAGGGAGGTCTCAAAACACAAGGAAAAATATGTATTTAAATACGTTAAAAGGTAAGTGTTGCGAACCGATAAAAAGAATAAGGAAAAATGATACAAAGTATAAAAATGAGAAGATAGGGAGTTAAAAAGCATGAAAAAGTTAGTTTTATCGATGTTGTTAGGGTCTTTGGTATTTGCTTCGATACCTGTTGGTGGTGTAGAAGCGGCAGGTACTACATCCGTAGAAGTATTATTAAATACAAAGAAAATGAGTTTCCCTGATGCCAAACCTTTTCAGGATTCACAGGGAAGTGTAATGGTTCCAATTCGATTTGTATCTGAAGCGTTAGGTGCAAAGGTGAGTTACAGCAAAAGTGGAAAAATGACTGTGGTTGGAGTTACCAATAAAGATCATACGGTGAACATGACCGTGGGACAAACCACCGCTTTGATTGATGGAACAAAGAAAAGTTATGGTACCAAAATTATATTGAAGCAAAATCGGACCTTTGTCCCCTTACGATTGGTGAGTGAAGGGTTGGGGCAGAAAGTGGAATGGGATAAGGTAGGACGCTGGGTTTGGATTGGACAAAAGAATTTTAGGAGTACGGATGACAAGGAATTTAAACTAAAATCCATGAACGAACTCAAAACTTATTTTGCTAAGACGTCTAACCGACTTGAGAATATGTATGGAGAGAAGTTTGAGGGAGTTAAAGTCATAATTAGAAACCAACTGCCTATTCAATTAGGTGATGGTCAAGTTATTTATAGTATTGACTTAGTGAAAATCAATGGAAAAGAATATATAAAGATTCGAAGTACAGAGAGAGGAACACCTATTGATTTTCTAACAAAAAGTGACTTTGTTAAGGGGCGTTTTAGTTTAGATAGTTTATTCGAGAATAACGGAGATTCAACGGCTAACAACTATTATCCAGTAATTAGTAATTCCGATAAGTTTCAAAATGGAACTTATGTATCATCTGTTGATCCTACTAAGTTTAAGTTCAAGAATGTAGATTATATTACTTTCGCTACAAGTAAACCAAGAGAATATATCGTAGCAATTGCCAATCCGTTCAAGTAGGGAGATCTAAGGACTCTATGCTAAAAAAAACAATTAGTTCATTACTTAGTATCGTTTTCATTCTGTCTTCTGTACTTCTGATTAGGACTGAAACAGCTGATGCTATAGGGTCTACAAGGCTACTTCAAGACCCTGATAATCCCAATGTGTATTATTTTGTAGGCATGGTTTATTTTGAAGTATGGAAAAATCAAGCGGGAGAGTGGACAAATAATAAAAGACCAAACCAGAGATATGATATTGACGGATCTGATTATACATTTACATTTAACTCCAACCAGAAAATTAAAGATATACAGGTAAGTAAATTTAACTTTGGTTGGAAATACGCACAAGATACTTTTGACGCTTCTAGGACTGGTGAGCTTGCGAAAAATAATATTGAATACTATCAAAGAGCAACTTCTTCAAGTTATAGCTTTACATCACCTGTTGTCTGGTCAGGTAAAGGAACGAACACAGGTGTCGTTCCTATATATGTTCAGAGCGGGTTACTCACAGCAACACTTGAGCCTGTAGACAGAAGATTAGAAGAAGAACTTGAGAATGATGCACATTTTGCTTCTAACGTGGAAGGATGGCGTTACTTCTTCCCAACCCTTTTCCGAATCGAACTAGAACCTGAAGAAGGTAAAGCAATCATAAAACATTACACTACCACGGGTAAGTCTCTTGATGGAGTGTCTGGTTTCAAGAATCGTGAAGAGAAGATAGAGAAAGATAAAGCTTATAACTTTCCTCATACGACAGGGACGGCAGATTATCCATACATAGGTTATAAGAAAAGTACCGTTGCTTCACCAAGTGGAGGTGACATTCTACCAGGGGATCCTCCTAAATTGACTTATGATGCAAGTTTCCCAATCTACTATGTGAATTTCTATTACGAACCAAAAATAGATCCGCCACCGTCACCGCCCTCTGATCCAAGTGGAGGTGGAGTCTGCACTTATAATATAAATTCACCATCTCAAGTGGCTTCGCCTGTATCCTCTTTCATGGAGCCGGGTGCACAAGGACATATACTCGCGGATAACAACGCAAATGGTAGACAGTTTGATGCAACGCTTGGTATTCCAACGTCGGAGAACCTATACGCAAATACGTGGGCTATGAACTATTTGTATAGGCATACCTTTGGTCAGCAGAAAGGGAAAATCACGTATACCTGTAACGTAGAAGCAACTTACGTCTTAAAGTGGAAGGAAAAACAACCTGATAAAGTAGATGAAAAAGGCAATAAGACGCCGCAGCCTGATATAGATAAAACGGATACGGAAGTGAAAAGCTATCCTTTTTCTTTTACACGAGATTACTCATACTGGAAGATCGATAATCTTGAAGTCTATCAGATCAATGAAGCCACAATGAGTAACTATGCTTTACCAGGTGGAAACGTAACCTTACGCCCCAAAGGGTACAGTCCTCCATCTCTACATATGGAGCATGCTGAAGAGGTAGAGGAGCATGTGACACCAAAAGAAACGGGCGATATCCGTTTTACACCGGAAATCGTTGATCAAGGGGGATATTCTAGGCCTTCTTCTCCTGATGATACAGCGAAGATAAAGGCGTTAGCTGAAGGCCAAACCAAACCTCCTGATGTGAAAAATGATGCCCTGCAGTTTTCTTATGGCGGCAGTACTACCACAGTAATGGACGGAAGCAAAGTCTCACAGAATGGACCGACTCCTTCGAAAATACCGAATCCATCTAAGATGGGATCGTTTAAGGAAACGGGAGAACAGGTACTTTTCCAAGACCGGTTACTGGTCAGCCGTTCTTTAATGAATCAAGCGAATACGGCTTCTTCTGGAAGCATTCAGTATGGCTTGCTCCCTACTACGGTAGGCGGCAGTGGTGATAAGACGTATCCCGTATCTCCAATCAACACAGTTACTGTCCATACTCCTGTTGTGAACTACTCTTCTGTAACAGATGATCAGGAGCATAACCAAAAGACAAAACCAAATGCGGATCGAGCTGCTTTTATCTTAGACCGACCATTTAAAGTACGAATGCCTACAAGTGGACAGCATGTCAATTACCCTGGATATGGTGATCGTGATTATGCGAAGTATGTAAGAAGTAAGGAAGTCTACTTTCCCTTTGATGTGTACAGCGGCGATCAGCGGACTTTCTATCCAAAGAATACTTGGATTCCTGTCCCGGTAACTCAGCTCGAAATGGAGTTTTTCCTGCCGGTGTGGGTAGATGAAAATGACTATACAGTATGGTTCCGTACCATCGCCGAGAACGCACCCGCTGATTTTAGCCATCAGCGAGATGCGAATACGAATCTTGCCCATCATGTTGCCACAGATTCAGCAGAAGTTGAAGTCATTGGGCGGTTATATGATTTTCATATTACAGACATTGCAGATTATGAATGGGAGAATGTATTCCGTAGCAGCCTAGGAAGTGATGTACCTTCCGGTTTTAGCTACTGGACCGGACTGAAAGGGATTGACGGAGCAGCAAGAGGCAATAAACTGCCTTATGTCCTGCCTGTGAGACCCGGAAGCCATCCGGTCCCAAGTTATGGGAATGTAGCTGTGAACACAGGATATCATTTCAAGTTTGATGTAAAGACCAAAGGGAATATGTTTTCATCCGCCGATGGAATACGAATTACACCTGCCTTTTATTATGTAGCCGAGGATGGTACAAAGAGACAGGAAGTTGATCTGTATTACAGTAAAGGTAACAAACACTTTATACGGATTGGTTCGGAGCAAGATGAAGAGAAAAGATTCGTTGTACTAAATACACGTTTGCGTAACGTACCTCTCACGGAAATGGCGGATACGGCAGCTTATCGTTATGCAAAAGAATTATCTGATGCCGATCGTCACCAGACTCCAAAAGATATCTACACAGCGCAGTATGTAACAGGAACCGCCAAAACCCCTGCTTGGTCGGGCCGGTATTCCTGGATGTTATTATCCCGTGATATGCGTACGTTCATGGGTCCAAAAAACAAACTGCCTGAAGGTGTGGATACGTATAGGGCGAGTGCTTCGATCCAGCATTGGTATGGCGAATATAGCTTGCCAGCAGATGTAGTAGCGGTGAAGAAAGGAACTTCACTAGAAAAGTATGCAAGAGCTAAAATGCTAGATGACCAATCCGATGTACTTCTGAACAATGGGTATATCATTGTTAACTTCAATATGGAGAGTATCCAGAATGGAGACACTGCAAATCCTCACTTGCAATACATTCACTCTCCGCTAATGAACCAGTGGAGGTTAGAAGGATATGAGCGTGGGTTTGTGACGCCTAGAGGGTATACATTTTCATCATTGGATGGAGATGTGCTGTATTATAATAGCGATCTTTCGAGCCGAGATGATTTCTCCTCTGAAGTTCCTCATTAGTTGAAGATGAGAAGGTACTAGTTAGCATTCGTTGCCAAAATAAAGCACCAAAAAGGCCCTGCATTTGCAGGGCCTTTTTGAGCATGCTGTGTTAAACTTCTAACGATACACTTATGATATTTTTCGCCTTACTTATGTGGTACCATTCAAAATCTTGCTTACAAACTGTTACTAATTGACTACTTTTTTGTCTAAAACTTACATATGGACTTGCCTACGAGCTACATAATCGCGACTTCTTAACTATATTATCGGTTATATGCTGAAAATATTAATAGATTAGTGAAATTATTTTAGAAAAAACAGGGTACAAGCATGACTTTTGATCTATATTTTGATATTAAGACGCAACAGGGAGCTTTAATGTCTGTCCTGGATAGATCCAGTGTGCATTTTTAAGTTTATTGAGTTGTTGAAGGGTCTGCCAAGTGGTGTTGTATTTAAGGGAAATGGAATACAAGGTGTCCCCTGATTTTACAACATATACGGATGGCTTTTCTGCAACAGGTTTAGACGGTTTGCTTGGTGTAGCTGGTTTTTCGGGTGTAACAGGAACCACGGGTGCTGGTTTTTCTTCTGCTGGCGGAGCAATAACCGGTGCTGTCCCTTCTGAGATTCGGCCGTCTGTCGTAACCGTTCCTTTACCTAACTTTTGCAAATGTGTAATTAATGCTTCATCCAGAGAGCCGTACATTCCTGCTTGGCTATATTTCTTGAACATATCGTATTCATCGCCGCCGATGGACGTAAAATCATTGGTTGCCAGGGAATAAACGGCATTCGGATCAATTGCTTTTCCGCCAACCATCACGGAGTGAACCCGGCTTCCAGCTTCTTTTGAAGGGTCGATTTTAAAAGTGAAGCCGGAGATTTGCGGGAATCCGCCGCTTGCTTCGGGATAACTTTTTACCCCATTTTCCAAGGCTGCAATGAGGTCTTCGCCTTTGACGTTTAAAGTGACAATCTGGTTGCCAAAAGGAAGCACGGTAATCACTTCGCCTTTAGTCACTTCCCCTTTTTCAATGGAAGCACGAATACCGCCGCCGTTCGTTAAGGCTACATCCGCACCTGATACATCACGAAGGGCATCTGCAATGAGGTCTCCTAGATTGGTTTCCCCAGTGCGTACTTTCTCACGACTACCTTCCAGATCAGTTGAGATGTTTGCTACCACTTCGTCTAGAATCGGCGCTTGTTCTTTGGTGATGGAATCAACTAGAGCAGCTACTTTTTCATTAGGAGCAATTCCTGCAGCTTCTTTTTCATCAATGAGGGAGGCTTTTTTCTTAACTACATCACCGCCGTCAACCCATAGATCTACAACTCCAACATATTTAGTGTATTCACCGGCACTGGCAATTAATGTCCCATTATCCGCCACAATGCCATCTTCGAGCGTTGTGTGGCTATGACCGTCGATATAAACATCGATTCCATCGACTTCTTTTACCACATCAAACGTATTATCTGTATCCGAGTCATCCTGCCCGATATGAGCAAGTGCAACGATCACATCTACTTTGTTACGAAGTTCATCAACGTATTTTTGCATTTCATCCGATGGATCGGTGAACTGAATACCTTCTACGTTTTTCGGATTTGTTTTATAAGCAGTTTCCGGTGTAGTGAGGGCAATAATTCCGAGTTTCACCCCATCCACTTCTTTAATGATATATGGATCAAAAAGGCCTGTGTTATTCTTTTTCTTCACGTTGGCACTAATCATAGGAAAATTGAGTTCTTTACTCAGCTTCACTAGATGCTCCCATCCATAATTGAACTCATGGTTACCGGGAACGATGGCATCATAGCCCATTTCATTCATGACTTTCACGATACTTTCTCCGCTTACGAGCGTAGCGAAGGTTGTTCCGTGAATTGCGTCACCGCCATCCAGAAAAAGCGTGTTTGGGTTATCCTTACGGTACTTATCCGCAATTCCTGCTACTTTGGCATAACCCATGATGGGAGAATCTTCTACCGCCCTAGCGTGTGTATCATTTGTATGCAGGATGGTGATGTGAGTTCCTTTCTGTTCAGATGCGGAAGCCGTGCCTGAGGTTACAACCGCAGCATTAGCTAAACCCACTGTACTGAAAAATAATGCGGACATAGCAATCATCGAAAATGTCTTTTTCCATGTAAACATATCGTTTCAACCCTCCCAATTTTTATCTCAAGCACATTTTACCAAATAACTATAAAGAATAGTTTGTTTTTTTAATCAATTTTTGAATGAATGGAAGGTTACACCATAAGAGATAAGAAGTAGAATATATATAGTATGGACTGTTTTGAATACGAGTTAACGTAAAATAAATATTTTAATGAAAGGAAAATTACAATTATGATTAGAGGATTGTTTGAAACACATCTGCATGTACGGGATCTAGCACGCTCTGCTGCATTTTATGAAGATCAGGTTGGACTAGAACTCGCCCATACGGATCGCCGGGGAGCCCGGTTTTACTGGATTGGCGGAAAAGGAAATGCCATGCTTGGTTTATGGAAGAGGGAACCTCATGAGATTGTTAGGCAGCATTTTGCTTTTGAGGTGCCGCTGTCTAAATTTACAGAAACGATCGATACGCTCACCCAAAAAGGAGTGATTCTCGATAATTTTGTAGGCGACAAGACCGGAAGACCTTACGTGTTTGGCTGGATGCCAGCTGTCTCTATGTTTGCAGAAGACCCCGATGGTCATTCGATTGAGTGGTTGTCCATGCTTCCAGGAGAAGCGAGACCAGAACCTGGCGTAATCCCTTGGGAAGAGTGGAATAAATTATAATTTAAAAAAGGGTATGTAAATACTCATGAACACACATGGGGTGAGATAAAATAAATAAGAGCGCGCGTCTATTTTTAAGACGGGTGCTTTTTTCAATATAAAAGTGAGCTCTGTAGTCATTCTGTCATAGGACCGCTCTTTTCAAGTTGTTATTCACGAAGATAAATTACTTATAAGTTTAACTTATATAATAGAAGAAACACGTTTTTTTTGAGGGGATAAAATCTGATTTTTCGTGATAAAGTTGAAAAATTAAAAATATCTATGAAAATCTTACACAAGGGATAGACGAGTGCAAATGATTTCAGTAGAGTGGGTAAAAAGAAAAGATAAACCAGTGGATTGGATGCCCTGAAATAACGGAGGAAATCATATGGACAAATTACGTGAACACAGACAATATGCAGAAATAGATAAACTCGAAGGTTCGCGGGCTACTTACGAAAGAGACTATTCCCGCTTAATTCATTCACCGACGTTTCGCCGGTTACAAGGGAAATCCCAGGTGTTCGGTGCAGGCACAGGTGACTATTATCGCACAAGGCTTACTCATTCACTTGAGGTGGCGCAGATTGCAAGGGAAGCGGCCCGAAGTCTGCTGCGGAAATATCCCGATGCGGAGCTTGGAAGGGCAGATAACCCAGGGCTCGTTATCGATCCTGAAGTCGTAGAATGTGCTTCGATAGCTCATGATTTTGGCCATCCGCCCTTTGGTCATAAAGGAGAAGAAGTTCTCGATAATATTCTGACGAACCTGGTTCAGGAGAAAACGCAGTCCATTGTGGATGTAAATAAAACAGGCAAGGCATCACCAAACCAAGTGCAAAAAGTAACTGAAGCCATGCGCAGAAAATATGAGCACTTTGAAGGAAATGCACACAATTTTAGGCTCATGATGTTCCTTGAAAAGAGAGAAAACATAGATGGACTCAATCTGTCGGATGCGGTGCTGCTTGGAGTTAATAAGTACCCTTATCCCGGCATAGAGAACAAGAAGGGGATGTACTGGCATGAGTGGCAATACATCAGCGATATTCGCAGTGAGTGGAAAATTCCGAAAGGGCAAAAGACACTAGAAGCCCAGCTTATGGACCTCTGTGATGATATTGCTTACTCGGCTCATGATTTAGAAGATGGCATTAAGGCAGGAAAAATCGAAGTTCACGAACACTTTTTGCATGACCCGCACATTAAACGGCTTATTGTTGATAAGATCATGACGCTTGATGATGCATTCTGGTTGGGGTGGACAAAAGAAGCCATTGAACCAAAAGTAGAAGAGGTACTGAATAGTTTCCTTCGAATATGGGAAGAGAAGATCCCCGGCTGTGACCATGATTTTTCTCGTACCCGCCGGGAAGTAAAAGCGTATTGGGTGAGTCTGTTTGTCAGTTCCTTAGGGATTATTGATACCGGAGACTGGAAAAAGGTTACCTTTGTCAAGGAAGGAAAAGAGGATCTTGATCTGCTCCGTACAGTGAGTGTGCTGAAAAGCTTTGCGTGGGTAACGATGATCAAAGATCTTAGAGTTCAGCGTCTGCAAAAAAGAAGTGAATGGATTCTTCGGCGCTTATGGTATGCATTTAACGATCCTGCAACTTCAAAATCGATCATTCCATCGGATTGGCTGCAAAGGTTTGAAAAAGACCAAGCCCGCCCCAATCCAATATGGACATGGGAACACATGATTATCGATTATATTGCAGGGATGACAGATGCTTTTGCTGAGAAAATATACAATGAATTATACGGTCTAAAAGTTGGCTCAATCTATGATCTAGATTAAATAATGTAAAAAAGACTATTCATAGGGATATACTTGGTGTATATTGGATACAACCTCCATATAAGAGAAAAAGAGGGGCTAAATAAATTTCATGGAAACAGGTGTACGGTGCAAATAGGCAGCCGTACTTAATAGGGAAGACCGGTGAGATACCGGCGCGGTCCCGCCACTGTAACAGAGATGCGGCATGCATAGGCCACTGGTTCTTGAAGAACTGGGAAGGCGCATAGCTTACGAATCTTTCTCTGGAGCCAGGAGACCTGCCTGTTTTGACAACACTGCTGTACCTACGGAAGATAGGAAGGTGTTAAGATGGCTGCCTGTCTGATCAAGACCCAGGGGCGTCTTTACCCTAGTTAAGTAAGGAAACAGCAACGTTTTTACGTTACATGTGCAGACATCCGAGTTCTGCATTTCGTAAATAAAGACGGAACCGTTCTCTAGGGAAGACGTCCCTTTTTGCCATTTCTAACAAAGCCGAAAATGAAATGAATTCATCATAATATACCCATACGGAGGTAAGGAAATGAGTCAATGGATCAGTAGTAACCTAGGGTATCCAAGAATTGGTGCCAATCGCGAATGGAAGAAAGCACTCGAATCTTTTTGGGCAGGGAAAGTAAGCGAATCTGATTTTCTTGCGGAATTAAAAGGAATTCGCCTTGGACATTTGCGACTACAACAAGAGAAAGGAATCAATCTGATTCCCGTAGGCGATTTCTCACTTTATGATCATGTCCTTGATACAAGTACAATGTTTGGCATTGTTCCAAAGCGCTATGGGTACGAAGGCGGAGAGGTATCTTTGGATACTTATTACGCAATGGCTCGCGGTAACGATCAGGCAGCCGCTTCCGAGATGACAAAATGGTTCAATACCAATTATCACTACATCGTTCCTGAACTCGCTGATGCGAATCCTTCACTAACAGTGAATCGTCCACTTCATGCTTATTTGGAAGCAAAACAGGAACTTGGCATTGAAGGAAAGCCCGTTCTTCTTGGACTTTATACATTTCTTAAATTATCAAAAGGGTATGCGAACGCTGAACTTCCTTCCCTTGTAGAACGTTTCCTTCCGCTATATTGTGAAGTGCTTTCTGAACTGCAGCAGGCGGGAGTACAATGGGTACAAATCGATGAGCCTAGCCTCGTTACTGATATTCCAGCCGAAGATTGGAAACAAATTGAGCGTATTTATGAAGAGCTGAATAAAGTAGCGCCTGAGCTTAAGATCATTTTGCAGACGTATTTCGAAGCTGTAGGTGATTATGAGAAAGTGGTAAGTCTGCCTGTTCAAGGGATTGGTCTAGATCTTGTTCACGGCGGGGAAGCGAATCTTGAACATCTTCGTGAGTATGGATTCCCAGAGGACAAAGTCCTCGCTGCAGGTCTCATTGACGGCCGGAATATATGGAGAAGTGATCTGACGGAGCACACTCAGGTGATAAAAGAGCTCGGAAAGTTCGTATCCCCAGATCGTCTGATCATTCAACCGTCCAGCAGTTTGCTTCATACACCGGTATCTCTTGCAAAAGAGGATGCACTGTTACCTGTTCTTCGTAATTCATTAGCTTTTGCAGAAGAAAAATTGGATGAAATTCAGCTGCTGGTGAACATTGCGGCAGAAGATGAGAATGTCATTCAAGAAGCTTTGGCTGAGAACCGTAAGGCACTGAGCGAACTGAAAACATCCGTATTCCGCAGTAACGGTACGGTAAGAGAAGCTGTAAATAATCTGGATGAATCTTCATTCGTGAGAAAGTCTGATTTTTCAACAAGACATGCGGCTCAGCAAAAGAGATTTCATCTTCCTATTCTTCCTACAACGACAATCGGAAGTTTCCCGCAAACCGCTGAGGTTCGTAAGGCAAGAAGACAATGGAGAAATGGACAACTGGACAACCAGCAGTATGAAGCTTTTGTAGATGAGCAAACGAAAGAATGGATCGACATTCAAGAAGAACTGGGCCTGGATGTACTGGTTCATGGTGAATTTGAACGGACAGACATGGTCGAATTCTTCGGAGAAAAATTGGGTGGATTCGCCTTTACAGCAGGAGGCTGGGTTCAGTCTTATGGTTCACGCTGTGTGAAGCCGCCGATTATTTTTGGAGATGTGGTATACCAAGAGCCAATGACACTGAGAGAAACCGTATACGCTCAGTCCCTTACGAAAAAACCAGTAAAAGGGATGTTAACAGGCCCAGTGACGATTCTGAATTGGTCGTTCGTTCGTACGGATATTCCGCGCAGTGAAGTTGCTTATCAGATCGGACTTGCACTTCGTGAAGAAGTGGAAGCACTGGAGTCGGCAGGCATTGAGATGATTCAAGTAGATGAGCCGGCACTTCGTGAAGGGCTTCCCTTGAAAAAAGCCGATCATGAATCGTACCTGACGGATTCTGTAAAAGCTTTTAAATTATCCACTTCATCGGTTAACGATACAACGCAAATTCATACGCATATGTGTTATTGCGAGTTCCATGATGTGATTGATTCCATCGAGGCGATGGACGCGGATGTTATTTCTCTAGAAACTTCCCGCAGCCACGGAGAACTAATTGAGAACTTTAAAACACAGACGTATGACAAAGGAATTGGTCTTGGCGTGTACGATATTCACAGTCCTCGTGTCCCTTCCGTAGAAGAGATGAAAGAGGTTGTCGTATCGGCGCTGGATGTGCTTGATCCGGAACTGTTCTGGATTAACCCGGATTGTGGTCTAAAAACAAGAGGAAAAGAAGAAACCGTAGCAGCTCTTCGAAACATGGTAGCAGCTGCTGGAGAAGCACGGAACGAAATTCAAGTCCCTTCCTTATAAAAAATGATTCCGGCCGTTTGTCTCACCATATCGTGGTGAGGCAGACGGCTTTTTATGATGCTCCGCCGTTTATCTTCTTATAGACAGGTGAAATTTGATTTAGTAGAAATGGGGTTGCTATACTAAATTAACTGATTGTTTTTTTGTTAGAGGTAGAACGAGAAGCAAACTTAAGATAACCAGGGAGTTGAGAATATATGAACCCAATTGGTTCTACATCATTAGAATTAGGAATTTTAGACCTCGTTCCCAGATTAATGGATGTAACCGCCGAAGAAGCAATTCGCCAGTCTGTTCATCTCGCGATGAAAGGAGAAGAGTGGGGATATACAAGATACTGGACATCAGAACATCATAATCTTCCAGGTACAGAATCTGCGAGTCCAGAAGTATTACTATCTCACATCGGAGCAAAAACAAATCGGATTAGGCTTGGATCAGGAGCTGTACTGCTTCCCTACCATCATCCGATTCGGGTAGCTGAAAGTTATCATATGCTGGCTTCCCTCTATCCTGGACGTGTTGAGCTTGGAATTGGGCGCGCTCCAGGGGGATCGGCCCATTTATCAATGGCTCTTGCCGGTAATTACTTAGAGAAAGTGGCCAAGTATCCGGAACTTATTAAACAGCTTCAAGATTTGCTTCACGGAAAATATAGTTTTGATGGGGAGCCGATTGCGGCTAAGCCCGTACCGGAGATTCCTCCTGCTTTGTGGCTGTTAGGGACCAATGTGAAAAGTGCGGAATATGCCGCGCAGTTTGGAACGGGTTATGTATTCGGTCAGTTTATGAGTGAACAGGATGCTGCGGAGATGCTGCAAAAATATAGGGAGCAGTTTATCCCTTCCGAGAATCTTACGAAACCAAAAGCGAGTATTGCGGTCAATGTAATCTGTGCTCCTTCTGCAGATGAAGCTCTTTCCTGGAAAGAGGAAGCGCTCATCTTACACCGGAAAGCGACGGGCGGAATTGTAGAGGTGCCGCCTTATCCAGTCATCTTCGGAAATCCAAAACAGGTCAAAGAGGAGCTGCTAGTGCTTGCACAAAAAACAGGGTGTAACGAGATCCTTATCTCTACCCGTGTGGCATCCTATGAACAACGTTTATTATCCTATGGATTATTAGGGGAAGAAATGAGCAAAGGGTAATAGATTGGATTTTCACTCTCTTCCTATACTATTGATCTTTAATTTAAAAGATAGATAATTGTACTTTTGTTATAGAGCAAATCTCTTTCCTTTACATAGAATAGAGTAATAAGGAAGGGAGTGAAGTGTATGGCGACATTTGATAATATCAGTGTAACGGGAGACGCAGCGATTAACAGACATCTGCAAGTCCTTGGAGGGACAACTTTACAAGATGTGAACTCCCAGAACCAAACGATTCAGCAGAGCCTTAATGTGAATGGCAGCCAAACCATTGCCGGACATCTTCAGGTCAATGGCAGTGCAACCGTTTTGCAACATTTGGGTGCAGGACAAAGCCTCAGTGCGAACGAGAATGTGGTAGCTGGATCCAAACTTATCTCTTTAGGGGTTCCCGCCGTGCCGCCCGTCAGCGCTGCTCCAAGTGGTGTTACTTTCTATAATGCGACGAACAGCGGTCAGCCTGGTTTGGTACTGAAAGGGACAGACGGGAACAACTATGTTCTTTTTATTGATGTGTCTTCGGGTACACCAACCCTCGGTATCCATCGGATTTAAGAAATAAACGAAACGGTTTGTTATATTACCTCTTTTTTGAAAGCTTTGTGTTACCCTCCATGTACTTTTCATGGCGTGTAACAGCTTTTTGAACGGCCTCCAAATATGAAAAATGATGTTTCTTATCTGGTTCCAGATAAGTCCCCTCCGCCCATTCATTCCAAGCATTGATAAATACAAACTCCGATTGATAGATCGAAGCAGCCCGGTTCATCTGTTTCGTTAAATAATAACTAAATTTTTCGGGAGTAGACCCAATACAGCTTTGCCCGCGAGCTCCAATTCGAGGGGTGTTATCCCAATTGACATAGGCACCTGGGAAAATCGTTTCACCGCTTCGGTGCGGAGATCGGCCCAGTATCATTTCCCATACTCTGTCATAATCAAATACCAGATGTTCTCCATCCTTGGTGCTAATATAACTCCAAAGATTTGCATTATGTCCATGAGCAAACGTATAATGCGGTTCAAATTCAATACTTGCTTCAAAACCAGACTGCGGGGGGATCTCGAACCCCCCTAATGTTCTTGCAAAATAAATCCCTTCGAGACCACTTCTTATAGCCAGTTGATTCCAAAACCGAAGCATTTCTTCACAGCGGGGAATCGCGCCCGGACGATAAATAATAAATAGAGGTTTATTCTGAACCCGGATATATCTCGGGTCTTGAAAGGCAGTCAGAAGTTCATCAAAATGCTCTGCCCAGTCGTTTTCATCGCCATAATCTTGAGGCATGAGGATTTCATTATTTCCGCCATCCCATTTACGTGTCCAAGGTTCATTAGCCCAGGATAGACAAAAAGGAAAATCAGGTTCCCCTGATTTCAGAACAGATTGGAACGGCTTTTCAAGCAGACGTTTTCCTTTAAACCAATAATGGTAGTAACAAAATCCATAAATGCCGTGAGACCTAGCCGCATCTGCCTGCCATTTTCGAATGGAAGCATCCATTAAGTTATAATACAAATCTTTTAGCGGTTCTTTCGGCTGAACATGTCTTTTATATAATGGTTTGTTTTTTCGCGTATTGGTCCATTCGGTGAATCCCTCTCCCCACCAGGCATCGTTTTCGTCAATCTGATGGAACTGAGGAAGAAAATAAGCAATCAGTTTCATATAGAACTTTATCTCCTTTCCTCTATCTAAGACGTTCATATAAAGAGGTAAAGGCCCCTTTCGGAATACATAAATCACTTGCCTTCAAGAAGAGTATTCGTAAAATCCATCATCAGATGAAAAAAGGAATAATCAAACTCGCTTCGTACCAGAGCTCTGGAGCTGATTTTTCTCTTCTCCTCTGGATGTTCCTTATAATAAGTCACATGTGAGCCAAGTTCTTCAGGGCTATGAAAGGAGACAAAGTCTTCTCCCGGTATCATATAGTTATCCTGATTCATACCATGTTCCGCAAGCAAAAACCCTCCGCACGCCGCGATATCTAGTCCCCTTCGGTCATTCTCGCCAAAATTTATGATGATATCTGCTCCATTGTAGAGCTGTTTTATATCATTACTTGTTTCTGGGATCCATGGTTCTACTCTAGGAATGTCTCCCCAGTTATCACCTATTGCGATTATGCGTTCATCTGGACTGCTTTCACGAAGGGCTTCAAGATAAGGATGCAAACGAGGTTCGTAATCTCCAAGAAGGAGTAGATCGGACTGTATATGTGCAGGTGCTTTTTCTGGAGCGAATAGCTCTGGATCAGGACCGAAGGGGATATAGACTACCTTTGAGGTCGTTGTCTTTTGATAGGTGCGGATGTGCTTTGGATTTTGTGTAATAACATAATCCCAGACTAGAGAATCGGGGTTCGTATTTAAGCGGGAAAGAGGACCATGTACATCCTGTAACCAAAGGACCGTTTTAAGGTCTTTATGATAAGATGCCTGACCAGCAAGAGGCAGGTTGGATCGGTTTCCCACGACAAGGAGGACATCGGGCTGATATAGTGCGACTGCATTGACTAAGTTATCCTCAACTTTCAGCGGGAATACCTCTTTAAAAAGCATACGTAAAGATTGTCTGAACCGGATTTCTGTTGAAGGTAATCCTGTATCGTGTTCCCAGAGTAGTAGAATTCGTAGTTTCTTAGCATCACGAATAGAAAAAGTTGGCTTTTTAGAGGGAATAAGGGGAGCAGCCGAGCTCCGATTCTCAGGAAGAGGATGGTTCAGCTGCACACCTGGGTTAGAAATCTTTGGCGGAAAAGAGAGGACTTTAGAAGCTGTAGTTAATTTTGCTGGTTTTCGCTTTTTGGTGACAGTACGTTTCCTTCTGGGTACATCTGTTTTTTTATGCAAAGAAGATGCCGACTTTTCATTTTTTTTCATGACTGGTTTCGTTCCTTTGTATTTCGCATTTTAAGGTAGTTTATGATGAATGACTGCTTTGTTTCATGACACATACCCAAAATAAGTGAAAAAGGTGATTATTTAGGCTAAATATATAGTAAGTAACTCACGTTTTCACCTTCACTTACCGACATATTAGAAAGAAGTTAATCAATCATGAAGCTTTATCACAGAGAAACTCATAGAGAGAAGTGTGTTAGAGGCTTTCGGTAGGGGGAGAACCATTGTTTAAGAGGAAAACAATAGGGCGGCGAATTACGTTTGTAATGGTGATGCTGCTCATCTATGTGATCGTGGTTGGATCTGTTTCCATATTACAGACCAAATCTATGGAAACAAATGCGAAGGACATTACTCAAAAAGTAATGCCTGCCATGAACCAAATTAATAATATCACATTTGCTTCCGAGCATATTCAGAAGCTGAGTTATGATTATTACTTAGCAGCGGATGATGAGGGAAAGAGAAAGGCGATCGGAGAGGAACGATTACAGACCATTCGCTATCTTAGCGAGTCGAAAACAGCATATGAAGCAAATATTACTAATGAGGAAATTCAAAATCAATATGATGCTTTTACAGCGGAATGGAATGCCTATAGTAAAGTGAATACGAAAGCCATTGAGAAAGTAGATTTGAATGATCACGATTTGGCTTATGAAGTATTGCTCAAATCAGAGAGTTCCTACCGGAAGATGCTGGTCCAATTAACATCCTTGGCTGAACTGAATCAACAAGAGGCAGATCAATCGACCAGTATGCTAGAAAAAAGTTCGTTTAGAGCTGTAGGGGTCTTGATTCTTGGTATCAGCTTAATCCTAATTGCAACACTTGTCAGTAATTTTGCATTAATTCGTGCGCTGGTGAAACCAATTAAGGATATAGAGAAGAATGTACAATCCATCGCGGATGGAGACTTAACTATAGAAGATATTTACCGGAAGAAAGAAGATGAACTCACATCGCTCGGTAGAGGAGTTAATCAAATGAAGGCAAATCTGGTTGAGATCGTGAGACAGATCAGCGCCTCATCCAAGCTAGTAGAATCGCATAGCAGCGATCTCGCAGTTACATCCGAAGAAGTGAAACTCGGAAGCCAGCAAATTGCCATCTCGATGGAGGAATCCGCAAAAGCAACCGAAAGTCAGGCAGAAACCGCTACTTCCGCCGCTAGAACGGTTGAGGTGCTGAATGAGCATATCCAGGATCATGCTTCGAAAGGAGAACAGCTTAAAGGCATGTCTGAACTTGTTCTGGAACGAGGAACTCGCGGAAAAGAAATTATGCAGAAGTCAATTGAACAGATGAACCAAATTGCGGACCGAGTATCCTCCTCTATGAATCAAGTGAACCAACTGGATAAGAGTAACGAGAGTATATACGAACTTGTTCATGTGATCCGCGAAATTGCAAGACAAACCAATCTGTTGTCTTTGAATGCATCGATTGAAGCAGCGAGAGCAGGGGAGCATGGACGCGGATTTGCTGTTGTCGCGGAAGAAGTAAGATCATTGTCAGACGCCGTTCAGCATACGGTGGGTCAGATTAGTGAACTGACTGCTCAAATTCAGCAAGGTACGAGATCGGTTGTGGAGTCACTCGAAAGCGGAGTACAGGAAACGACGCGAGGAACCCACCAAATGGAAGAAGTAAATGATGCATTTGAACAGATTACGTCTTCGGTCGTTGAAATGGTGGCTGTCATTAATGAGGTGACATCGAGTCTTGGTGGGATGCAACAACTAAGCGGCGAAATGAACGATTTCAGCCAGCAGATTTCTGCGATTTCACAGCAGTCAGCAGCGGGTGTAGAAGAAGTGTCTGCATCGGCAGAGCAACAAGTTGGATCGCTTGAAGTGGTAGCCGATCGAATTGGGAAGCTCAGAATGTTGTCAGAGGAACTACTCGCTTCCATCTCTCAGCTTCGGGTATAATAGAAGCGAGTATGAACAATACGAGATGAGAAGGGATTTACGGTTACTCATGATCATTCACAATAAAAATAGAACGAGCGATACCTTTTTATATACCTTTGCCTGTCACGAAAGTGAACAGGCTCTTTGTCATTTAGAGCTGAAACGACTGCTTGGAATGCAGGAGGCTTTGGACCATTCATTTTATATAACGAATCACTGCATCGATCCTTCGCGGAGTCCCTTTCTTAACATGAGAGTAGATGTATTATTCTTGGCTCCTGGCCTAGATGAATTGTTAGTGCTTGCCGAATCTATAGAACTAGAAGAGGGTTCCACTTTTAAAGTATTGTATCTGAAAGAAGGGATTCCTTACACCTATGACGAGCAAAGAACGCTTGAACGTTCGGTAGGGAGCCGGATAAAAGGTACAGCGAGAATGAAAAAACCAGATGTTACACTGGGTCTCATTCACTTGGAATCAGGATGGATGCTTGGAAGATGTCACGAAGCAGAGAGTGTGTGGCTGAATCACAAAAATAAACCGCATAATTATTCCACTGGCCTCAGTTCCAGGGTTGCCAGAGCGCTCGTTAATATAGCAGCGCCTGAAGCCACAGGGGTAACGATGATTGATCCTTGCTGCGGGATGGGGAATGTCCTAATTGAAGCTTTATCCATGGGAATATCCATCCGCGGTAATGATATCAACCCGCTTGCCGTACAAGGGGCTCGTAAGAATCTTCGTCATTATGGTTATGATGATACTCTTGTTACGCTTGGAGATATGACGCATCTCGAAGAAAAGGCCGATCGCGCTATATTGGATCTACCATATAATGTGTGTTCCGTGTTGCCGGTAGAAGAACAGCTGCAGCTGCTAAATCACCTTGGAAAACTAGCCGGAGAAGCAGTCATTGTAAGTACACAGCCCATTGCGGAGCAGTTCCGGCAGACGGGATGGCGAATCGAGGACCACGTAACCACATCAAAAGGTTCTTTTGTTCGGGAAATCTGGTACTGTAAGAGGCTAACGGAAATCACGTTAGAGAATAAAGCTCTTTAGTTAAAAATAAGAAAAAACCCGCTTCAAGATATATGATACGCTCCCATCATAGTAGACAGTAGAAAAAACAAAACTTCTACCTCTATCATGATGGGAGTTTTTGTAATGTCTAAAAGAAGCCCAATTCCATATGAAATTAAGATTCAGGTTGTAAGACGTTGCCTGCAGCATGAATCCAATCCCAACTACGAGGCAAAACAACTGGGGATCCATAAAAGCACGGTTACCGAATGGATAAGAAAATATCAAGCAGGTGGAGTGGAAGGTTTAAAAAAATCGAAAGGTTGGAAAGCTTACTCCAAAGAGTTACGACTGGCGGCGATACAAGATGCACTTTCTGGTGAACACTCTGTACGATCAGTGGTGAAAAAGTACCATATTTCGAGTAAATCTGTGTTAGAGAGCTGGATTTCCAAGTATACTGAAGGGGCGAAAATGAAACCAACTCCGAAAAGGATGGGATCCCCTCATATGAATAAAGGACGGAAAACGACTTACGAAGAACGTATTGAAATTGCACAATTCACCATCGCCCATGATTTAGATTACCAGAAAGCCATCGACAAGTACGATGTCTCTTATCAGCAAGTCTACGCCTGGGTTCGTAAATATCAAACGAATGGTCACGAAGGGTTAAAAGACCTCCGAGGTCGTAAAAAACCGCTAGAGGAGCTAGATGAACAGGAAAGATTAAAGCTTCGGATTAAGGAACTCGAAGCGCGTAATGAGTACCTTGAAATGGAGAATGCACTCGCAAAAAAGTTGGCAGAGATCCGGCGAAGAAATACACACTAACCTACGTTCGGCATGCAGACATCTATCAAGCGATTAAGGAACTGCATGGCGAAAAGGGATATGCACTCACCAAGCTCTGTGAGCTCGCAGGAATCGCCCGATCTGCCTATTATAAGTGGCTGAAATGGACGCCATCCACCAGGGAACTCGAAAATCTTAAACTCGCCAAGGAAGTCAAGTGTCGCTATGACAAACGAAAAGGGATACTCGATTATCGCCAAATGCGTATTCAGTTAAATCGCAAACTAAAAAAGGCTACAACCGTAAACGCTATTACCGTATCATGCGCGCCCTTGAACTAAGGGCAGTGATTCGCAAAAAGCGGCCAAATTACGTGAAAGCTCCAGCCCTTCATATTGCAGAGAATGTCATGAACCGAAAATTCCAAGCGGATGCCCCTAACCAAAAGTGGTGCACCGATGTAACAGAATTAAAGTACGGAAATGGCCGTAAGGCCTATTTGAGTGCCATTATTGACGGATATGACAACTCCGTGGTGTCATGGGTACTCAGCCATTCCAATAACAATGAACTCGTTATGAATACAGTAAAGAAAGCTTACAAAAGGAACCCAGGTGCTAAGCCACTCTTGCACAGTGATAGAGGTTTTCAATACACCTCACATGAATACCAACGACTTCAAAAGAAATACAAGTTTAGAACAAGTATGTCTCGTGTAAGTCGGTGTTTGGACAACCAACCTATTGAGCGATTCTGGGGTACCTTTAAAACAGAAAGCTTTTATCTGGAGAAATACGATACATACGACAATCTCCTTCGTAGTGTAAGAACTTATATCCATTATTACAATAATTTTCGATACACCGAACGACTTAACGGCTTATCCCCTAACGAATATCGGCAAGCAGCATAACTAAGAAAAAATAATCCCCTCAGCTTTGATAACCGAGGGGATTGAACATTTATAATTTTGTTTTTTTATCTGTCTACTTGACAGGGTGCACTTCAATATGTCTTGAGCGGGTTTTTGTAATTCTAATAAGAACGACTGTAATCGACTAGATTACGTGGAAGAGTCTCGTTCTTCACATAAGCTTTCAAGTTCTCTATAAATATTTCAAAAGCACGTTCCTTATAATAAGGAGTGCTTCCGGCAATATGAGGTGTAATCAGTACATTATCCATCGACCATAAGGGATGATCGCTCGGCAAGGGTTCTTCTTCAAATACATCGAGTGCAGCAGATGCGATCTGTTTTTCTTGTAGGGCTTTCAGCAGTGCAGAAGTATCTACGGTTGCGCCGCGGCCGACATTGATGAAGCATGCCTCTTTTTTCATCGCTGCAAAAGCCTGCTCATTAAATAGATGGCGGGTATCATCGGTAAGCGGAAGAATGTTAACCACATAATCTCCGTCAGTCAGTACTTCTTCAAAACTTTCCATGGAGACCATTTTGCTGACATGCTCTACTTCTTTACCCGATCTGCGAACACCAATTACGTTCATGCCAAAAGCTTCGGCAAGTTTAGCTGTGGCCTTCCCAATCTCACCTACGCCAACGATGACCATCGTTTTTCCATGAAGTTCGCTCATGTTATCTTCACTTGCATCCCATGTGCCGTTAGCCTGATTAACAGCAGCTCTTTTAAGATTACGGGATAAAGACAGCATCATACCAAGAATCATTTCTGAGATTGGAATCGCATGAATTCCGCTTGTATTGGTGAGTAGAATATTTCGTTCTTCAAAAGTTTCTTGAGGAAGATAGTCTACGCCGGCAGACCAAGTCTGTACCCATTTTAATTTGCTGTCAGGATGTAATAATTCATCTGGTTTACTTTTTGGCCAACCCACTAGAATCTCTGCATCTCGCAGGACGGAGGGATCAAGCTCCTTTGCTTTGCCTGTAGTTATCGTATAATGAGGTGCTATATCCTGGATACGCTTCTGCTCTGTCTCTGTAAAAGAAATTAAACTTACAATTTTGCTCATTCGCGTAGATCCTCCTCGTTTTATGTATAGTTACAGTGTAGCAGATGATAAGGCAGACGGGCAATTGAAGCAGGGGAGAGTACCCCGTCATCTATACCATCTATTTCCTGACACTTATAATAGAAGAAACCCATCTTTATTGTTGTATTAGAACAGGTGTAACTATATATAGAAACCTATTATATAGAAATAAAAAAATTTTAACGTTGATTAAGCGGGAAATCGACATCTAATTATAGGTTATTTACCCAGAAAACAGGAGTGATATAAATTTACTTTTGTTACCATATTTTATGGAGTGAGTGACAATTAACTTATGATTGTTACCTTATTCAATTCCTTTTGATCTTTTTGGGAGTAAACATACAATATGGGAAATTAAACCTTTTATAATAATTTAGTACCTGGTACTAGTACTAGGATATTAGTATTATAATTTGGTTAATACTAGGTAAAGATATATAGATAAAATTGAAAATAGAAAGGGAGTTTCGAATGACGCAAATGCCACAAGATAAAGTACGCATCTTCACAGCTGTTTCTCTACCAGATCATGTGAAAGAAGAAATACAGCGCTGGACAATCGATAATAAAGATAAACTTTCCTTCCGTAATTTTACACATAAAGAAGATTATCATATTACACTTCAATTTTTAGGGGATACGGAAAGAGGTACCATTAACGCGCTGTGTGAAGCTCTGCGAGAAGCCGCTGTTAAGATGCAACAGTTTCCTTTAAGTGTTGGAGATGCAGGTGTTTTTGGTTCGCCATTACGTCCTAGGGTTTTATGGAGAGGAGTCGAAGGAGAGATTGATGAGCTCGCTGTGCTTTTCCAGTATATTCTAGATGCAACTGCTCCGTTAGGATATATTTCTGAGAATCGTCCTTATCGACCCCATATTACGATTGCTCGCAAATTTGATGATTCTAAGAAGATTAATTGGAACTTGGAGAAATTTCCGGCACAGGAAAAAATTGAACCATGGCTTGTCAAAGACTTTGTATTATTTCAGACGATACTTGGTCAAAAACCGATGTATAAAATAATCGAGAAATTTGATTTTTGATTGTCTCTATTCTCTTAACTTCGCTCCAAAATGGGCTTTTTACTTATTATCCTAAAAATATACAATCAACCCAAATATATTAAAGGAATTAATAGAGTTAAAAAAATTCACAAAAATTATTCAAAATTTTTTATTTTATGATGCAGAGCAGGTGTTCGTGTGTTAAAAATCCTGATGTATCAACGAATTTCTGAGTTTAGCATTACCCTCACTTGAGGGGCTTACAGGGATATCAGACGCATAAAATAGTTTACTCTATGTATTCAAACCTTGCATTTTTGGTTACAGTTAAGTAGAATTGTGCCGATATAACAGGAGGTTATTATGAATACAAATAGAGAGACTCGCTGGGTAGCACCGCTCATGTATGTGCTGCTTGTGTTTATATTGGGGGCAAGCCTGATTACGAAGGCTGTTGAAGTATATGGGGAAAGTACAACTCAGGGTAGTACGGAATCCGGAACTCCTATGAATCAAATAGCAGTAAATCATAACAGCAGGATGTACTCTGATCGGGACGGAGTCGCTATGCTTACTTCCGTGACGGATTTTACAGGAGTAACCACTGTAACAACGGCACAGCTGACACAAGAATCAGGACGTTCGTCTTCGGAAGACCATGTCTTGCTCAAAACAGCTGCACTTTCGGCTGAAACGAATGCCCAAAATGAGAAAGAAGCGGAACGTAAGGCTCTAGAAGCCAAAAAAGAAGCACAAAGAAAACTACGTGAACAACAAAAAGCAATTGCGTTAGCAAAAGAAAAAGAAAAACAAACTACTCCCCCAAAAACTCTATACTTTACCAAGACGGAATTACTAACCCAGGAGGAAAAAGACAAGGCCACCTGGAACTACAACGTCTCGGATAAAGAGCTGCTTATGCTACAAAAAATTGTCATGGCAGAAGCAGAAGGTGAACCGTACGAAGGCAAAGTTGCAGTAGCTAACGTTGTCTTAAACCGGCTACGGTCAGCCAATTATCCCGATACCATTAAAGGCGTTATCTATCAAAAGTATCAATTTAGTCCCGTGGCGAACGGCCGAATGGACCGTGTGACGCCGAACGAGGACACCATTCGTGCTGTCAATGAAGCGCTCAACGGACGGAAAGAAGTGCCTGACGAAACACTCTACTTCTTATCTATTACCCTAGCTGACGACTTAACAGTACATCATTCACAAATAAAAGTTAAGAGAATCGGAAATCATACATTTTATAAATAAGCTCCAAAAGTGATATACTAGAAAGATAGTTCCTTTAAGAAATGTTCATTTCTACTGACTAGGAGGCGTATCACTCTATGAAAATCACATATTATGGACACTCATGTATCCTTGTTGAAGAAGCAGGCAAACGTGTTATTATTGATCCTTTTTTAACAGGGAATCCTACCGCTAAAATAGCTGCTGAAGACGTCAAAGTAGATGCAGTGCTGCTAACACATGGCCACTCGGATCACTTCGGTGATACACTCACGATCGCTAAACAGAATGATTGCCCCGTTGTAGCGGTCTATGAATTAGCAGAGTATTGCCAGAGTCAAGGAGTACAAGTACAACATATGAATATTGGCGGGAGCTGCCAGTTTGATGGTTTCAAAGTGAAGTATACGCTCGCCTTCCATAGTTCCTCTCTTGAAGTGAACGGGACAACCGTATATATGGGACAGCCTGCGGGAATCCTGTTAACGATGGGTGATAAAACGATCTACCATGCAGGAGATACAGCACTTTTCGGTGATATGAAAATCATCGGTGAAATGAACGATATTGATACAGCGATCCTGCCAATCGGTGATGTGCTAACAATGGGTCCTGAGGATGCTGCAATCGCCGCTGAATGGCTGAGAGCAAAAAAGGTCATTCCAGTTCATTACAACACCTTCCCGTTTATTAAACAGGATGCAAATTCGTTTACTGAGCTTCTAGAGCCCAAAGGGATAGTAGGAGTCGCTTTAGAGCCGGGGGCTAGTACAGAAATTTAGTTCTTACTGAATCAATTTCACCATTTTCATGAGTTATGATATTGATTAAATAGATAAGAAAGAGCTGCTTATGATCTTGCTGGGTAAGCCGGATGGTGAGCTGCTCTTTCTTTTTTTTTGATTATGTAATTTTTTTCTTGCCAATAGAACAGAAAAGTGGTAAAGTGATTTTTGACCGAATGACTGAATTGGATTTATAGTCAATTAGAGATTAGAGGAGGAGAGGCAATGGCTCCGATAGATCGTCGCAAACAAATACTCAAAGCAGCAGCGAAGTCCTTTGCTTTGTTTGGTTATAAAGCAACGACGATGGATCAGGTGGCGAAGATTGCGAATGTAGGTAAGGGAACAATCTACACCTTTTTTACCAATAAGGAAGAATTGTTCGATGAGATTTTGCATGAAGTCATTATAGAAATGAAAAATGTGGCAGAGAGAGAATTAGATCATGAGCAGACGTTTTTTAATAACTTGTTTCGAATATTAGATTCCTTACTTGAGTTCAGAGAGCAGCATGATCTGCTCATTAAGCTTTCTCAAGAAGTGAGGGAGTTTGGAACACTGCAGGCAAAAACGGGCAATGCCAAGGTGGAAGGTGTAATCACAGGTTATCTCGAGAAAGAACTTCGCTTAGCGCAAGAAAAGGGAGAGATAAAACCTTGTGATCCAAAAGTAGCGTCTTTCATTATGTTTAAGATCTACATTGCACTTACTTCGGATTGGAGTCATGGGAATGATCCTCTCAGCAAAGAAGAAATTAAGCAGTATATTGAGTTGTTTTTGGTGCATGGACTAGTGCCAGATCTTCCAGTATAAAAATACTTACGGAAAGCCGGCTGCGATATATAGTAGATAGATAGAAATAGCCGGCTTTTAAAAAAACTTCCCTGAGACAAAGTAGAAAGTATGCGATAAAACAAAAAAATGTTTCATTGCTCAGGTAGAGGATTATATAAATAATGCAGTAACTAGGTTGTATCTTTGAAAAAGCATAGGAGAAAGGTTATTTTTTTTCATCTCATATGACTATTTGGGGAAAACAGTCATGAAGTTCGCGCTTTCATTTTTCATACTGCGCTTATGAAATGAAATGACAACTAGAAAGTTCGAAGTGAGATAGCGTAAAGGGAGAGAAAGAAGTAAATGAAGACATTATCCGTATTTTTTCAAGATGTATGGCGAGCACTGAAGAACCCCAAAGTTCTTATTCCGCTCATCGCAGTGATGCTGATTCCTATTCTGTATACAGGCGTATATCTTACCGCCTTTTGGGATCCTTACGGCAAGCTGGATACACTGCCTATAGCGGTGGTGAATCAGGATCAGGGTGCTGAATTTGAAGGCAAGCAGCTTCAGATCGGCGAAGATCTCATCGAGGAACTGAAAGAAGGACAAGATTTCAATTGGCAGTTTGTTGATCTCGATGAGGCAAGACAAGGAATGGATAATAACGAGTACTATATGATGATTACCATTCCAGAAGATTTTTCACAAAAAGCAACGACATTAATGGATGATGAACCAAATCCTTCTGAACTGATCTATGAACCAAATGCGAGCTATAACTTTGTTGGAGCTCAGATTGGTGACACGGCAATGAAGGAAATCAGCAAGAAGGTATCTGCTGCGGTAACCGAATCCTATACAGAGACGCTGCTTGATAAATTCACAGAAGTAGCGGATGGATTCGAAGAAGCAGGAGATGGAGCAACCAAAATTAATGACGGTGCCGGTGAACTGAATGATGGGGCGCTGACCCTTCAAGAAAATCTTCAGAAACTGACAGACGGAACGCTGGAACTAAAAGAAGGCATTGCTCCACTTGCAGACGGGGTCAAAACCTTGGATGATGGAGCGGGTCAATTAAGTTCAGGTGCGAGTGATCTTTCTTCAGGACTTTCTCAGCTCGTTGATGCAGAAGGCCAGCTGGCTGGCGGAATTGGACAGCTTCAGGATGGTGCGGGTAAGCTAAAGGACGGTATTGAAAGTTCTCGTGAAGGTGCAGGCAAGCTTAGTACGGGTCTTTCTGCTGCGTCGGATGGTGCGGACTCCCTAGTATCCGGTCTTGAAGATGCATCGGCAGGAAGTGAAAAACTAGTAGCTGGACTTACTGCTACCGAAGCAGGTGCCAGCAAACTTTCAGATGGACTAAAAAGTGCAGCTGGAGGAAGTGAGCAACTTGTAGGTGGTCTCACTGCATCACAAGCGGCTAGTAAGCAAATAGCTGAGGGTGCACAAGGTGTAGCAGCTGGAATTAAACAGCTGACTGAACAGAGTCCAGAACTCGCAGCAATTCCTGAGGTGCAAAAGCTGCTTGCAGCGAGCCAGGCTGTTGCAGAGGGAAGCAGTGAGCTTAGTGAAGGACAAAGTAAGCTCTTAAGTGGAGCACAGGCTCTGAATGAGGGGAATTCACAGTTATCCTCAGGAGCGGACGAACTTCTTGCAGCTCAGAAGCAATTACTTAATGGAGCGCAGTCTCTTAATGACGGACACGGACAGCTGTTAAGCGGAGCACAAAAGCTTGCTGATGTCCAGAAACAATTAGCAGAAGGGGCAAGTACCCTTGCTGCAGGTCAAGATCAGCTTCTCGCAGGGGCGGATCAGTTATATAGCGGTCAAGGAGAACTTTCTAGTAATATGAACTTGTTCGGAGAAAAATTAAGTGAAGCAGCAACGGGAAGCAGCAAACTCAGCTCAGGTGCAGCCGATCTTAAAACAGGAACAAGTACGCTTGCTGGCGGTGTAGGTGAACTTACTGGAGGGGTAGATACTCTGGCAGACGGTTCTGTAAAACTTACGGATGGTGCAGGCGAACTTCATGATGGATTGACAGAATTGAAAGACGGATCAGAAGAGCTTGCAGATAAGCTTAACGATGCGGCTGACGAGACTGCAGAGATGAAAGGCAAAGACGATAGTTTTGTTGATATGTTCGCGGAGCCGGTTCAAACCGTAGAGAATGAATCAAGACTCGTTTCGAATTACGGAACAGGACTGACACCTTACTTTATGTCGATCGGATTATTTGTAGGTGCATTGATTTCAACCATCGTGATGAACATGCGTGAAACGAGTGTACCAGGTGCAACGCCTTGGGCACGCTTTGTGAGCCGGTTCTTTGCTTTTGCAGGAATGAGTGTTATTCAAGCCATTGCAATCGCTACGTTTATGATCTATGGGTTACACCTTGAAGTACAGAGTGTTCCTTATTTCTATCTGTTCTCCATCATCACAGGTATTGCTTCTATGATGATTGTTCAGGCACTCGTAACTTGGCTGGATCTAGTGGGACGTTATCTTGCGATCGTTCTACTCGTACTTCAACTTGCTACAAGTGGCGGTACATTCCCGCTTGAAACACTGCCAAGTTGGATGAGTCCAATTAGTCATTTGTTGCCGATGTACCACAGCGTTGTCGGTTACCGTGCTGTAGTGATGAGCGGAAACTATGATCTAATGTGGAAACAAGCTGAAATGTTAAGTGTTTATGCTGTAGTGGGCGTGTTATTAACACTCGGATACTTCTTATGGAGCGGTACTAAAAAAAGTAAGGATCAATCAGAAAATCAAAACCATACGCACAGTGGTGAAGCACTGACCGCATGATGAAGCAATTCAAAATAGTAATATCAAAAAAATATGGAATACACCCATAATACAGCCTATCATAGATAGACTTGTTTGAAAGTGTTTCTTGTCACACAAAGCCCCGCCTTCCATAAGAAGGCGGGGCTTTCTAATTTCTGAAAGATTGTACAAATTTTCAGAGTATTGGTCCATTCAAATATAACACCGTTATGGCAAATAATTAAGAACAATATATAGAGTTTATAGGGAATGAGCAGGAATAAAAGATCGAAGAAAATACCGGGAAAAACATCGGTATATTGGGGAATAAACACAAATTTTTTCTTATGACGACCATAGAAATTTTAAATTGCACCGAGTTTACACTCGATGTTAAAATGAGGAAACTATATGACCTTTGATCTTCTAATACGGACTATATATTCCCCTTCCTCATTCCCTTTGTCCCTTCGTCATTTTTCGCTTATCACGGATGTTCCTAAAATTCATGATCATAGAAAGGTTGCGTTCCATGAGACAGACTGGATTACCTCCAAAACAGGGGCTTTATGACCCGCAGTTCGAGAAAGACGCTTGTGGTATGGGGTTTGTAGCTAATATTAAAGGGGCTCCCTCTCACGATATTGTGAGTCAAGCTTTGACGATGCTGAGTAACATGGAGCATCGCGGAGGACAAGGGAGTGAGCCAAATTCAGGTGACGGAGCCGGAATTTTAATTCAGATCCCTCATCAGTTTTTTGCAGAAGAAGCACAGCGGCTAGGATATGAGCTCCCAGAGCCAGATCATTATGGTGTAGGGATGATTTTCACCTCACGTAACGAAGAGGTTCGCGAGGAGCATTTGGATATTCTGCGCAAGATTGTAGAAGATGAGGGACAGCAGTATCTTGGTGTTCGTGAAGTCCCCACATACGATGGAATGCTCGGCAGATCAGCGCTTGCTGCGAAGCCTTATGTATGTCAGGTGTTCATTGGCACGAACGAGGAGAAGCTGAGCGGACTGGAACTCGAACGGAAGCTGTATATTATTCGCCGCCGCGCAGAGCAGCAGATTCGGTATGCTGACCAGGTAAGAGACGCAGAAGCATTTTATATTCCAAGTATGTCTTGTCGTAAGATTGTATATAAAGGCATGCTGACCACTGAGCAGGTAGGTCAGTTCTATCTTGAACTGCAAGATGAACGGGTAGAATCAGCAATGGCACTGCTGCACTCTCGTTTTAGTACCAATACCTTCCCAAGCTGGGAGCGAGCGCATCCGTATCGGTACATGATTCACAATGGTGAGATCAACACGATGCGAGGTAACGTTAACTGGATGCATGCACGTCAGTCCCTGTTTGAGAGCGAACTGTTCGGAGAAGACTTATCCAAAGTAAAACCTGTCATTAACCCAGATGGTTCAGATACAGCAATGTTTGATAACACGCTTGAATTTCTATATTTAAGCGGACGTTCCCTGCCGCATGTCGCCATGATGATGGTGCCTGAACCTTGGAATAACGATGCTGGTATGGATGAAGATAAGAAGGCTTTCTATGAATATCACAGTACTTTAATGGAACCATGGGATGGACCGGCTGCAATGGCCTTTACAGATGGAATCCAGATCGGAGCCATACTAGACCGTAATGGGCTGCGTCCTGCAAGGTATTATGTAACGAAAGATGACCGTATTGTGCTGTCTTCGGAAGTGGGAGTCCTTGATATTGCGCCAGAGAATATTCTGTACAAGGATAGATTACGCCCAGGGCGTATGCTTCTCGTGGATACTAAGGAAGGACGTATTATTTCGGACGATGAAGTGAAATCGCAGATTGCGTCCGAACAACCATATAAAGAATGGCTGGATGAGCATCTCGTCGATCTTCATGAGCTGCCTGATGCGCCGGAACCGCCAGAACCAAAACATGAGAATATCAATCAGCTTCAGCTGGCATTTGGATATACCTTTGAAGAGCTGCGTAAAGTTCTGGAGCCGATGGCTTCTACAGGAATGGAAGCAACCGGTTCCATGGGGTACGATGCACCCCTGGCCATATTATCAGATCGCCCTCAGCGGCTTTATAACTATTTTAAACAGATGTTTGCTCAGGTTACCAATCCGCCAATTGATGCTTTGCGCGAGGAGATTGTCACTTCGACACTAACTACGATTGGTCCTGAACGTAACTTACTGCTGCCGGAACCCGAAAGTGCAAGACAGATTCGTGTATCTTCACCTATTCTCTCTAATGAGGAGTTTGCCAAACTCCGCCATATACGCAGACCCGGTTTCCGTTCCATGACGATTCCGATCTTCTTCCCTGCCAGTGAAGGTGCAGAGGGAATGAAGAAGGCGATGGATGTACTTTTTGAAGCAGCAGATCGTGTTATTGAGAAGGGGCATAATATTCTGATTCTCTCAGATCGGGGTGTAGATGCAGAGAATGCGGCTATTCCTGCGTTACTCGCTGTCTCAGGTCTTCACCATCACCTGATTCGTCAAAAAACCCGTACGAAAGTCAGCATATTGCTGGAATCCGGTGAACCCCGTGATGTTCATCATTATGCAGTCTTGCTAGGTTATGGTGTGAGTGCTGTAAATCCATATCTAGCATTCGAAACCATGGATGTGATGATCCAGCAAGGTATGCTGCGCGGAATTACGCATGAGAAAGCAGTGAAAAACTACATTAAAGCAACGACAAAAGGGGTAGTAAAGATTTTATCCAAGATGGGAATCTCTACGATTCAATCCTACCGAGGTGCACAGATTTTTGAAGCAGTGGGACTGAAGAGTAATTTTGTCGATGAATACTTCACTTGGACACCTTCTCGCATCGGTGGTATTGGCCTCTCGGAGGTAGCAGCTGAGACACTAGTGCATCATGAGCGCGCATTTTCAGATAAAGATGGTAACGATAAAGTGCTGGATTCCGGAGGAGATTACCAGTGGCGCAGTGATGGAGAAGACCATTTATTTACGCCGCAGACGATTCATACGCTGCAGCACGCGGTTAGAACGGGAGATTATTCGCTGTATAAGAAATATGCAAAACTTGTCCAAGGTGAGAACGAGAAGAAACTTACCATTCGTTCGCTATTAAAATTTAAACCCGCAGGTCCAAGGGTTCCGCTTGAGGAAGTAGAGTCAGCTGAATCCATTATGAGACGATTTAAGACAGGAGCTATGTCTTTTGGTTCCATTAGTAAAGAAGCTCATGAGGATTTAGCGATCGCAATGAACCGGGTTGGCGGTAAGAGTAATACGGGAGAAGGGGGAGAAGATCCCGCTCGTTTTGTAAAAGACAGTAATGGAGACTCTCGACGCAGTGCGATTAAGCAGGTAGCTTCTGGACGTTTTGGAGTAACCTCGAATTATTTGGTAAATGCTGACGAGATTCAGATCAAAATGGCGCAAGGAGCGAAACCAGGAGAAGGCGGTCAGCTTCCAGGACGTAAAGTATATCCATGGGTAGCTGAAGTCCGCGGCTCAACGCCGGGTGTAGGTCTTATTTCGCCTCCGCCGCATCATGATATTTACTCGATTGAAGATTTAGCAGAACTGATCTATGACCTTAAGAATGCGAACCCTCGTGCAGATATTAATGTAAAGCTAGTATCCGAAGCCGGAGTAGGAACCATTGCAGCGGGCGTGGCTAAAGGACGTGCAGATATTATTCTAGTCAGCGGATATGATGGAGGAACTGGGGCTTCCCCGCAAGGTTCCATTCGTCATGCTGGTATGCCTTGGGAGCTGGGACTCGCAGAGACGCATCAGACCCTGATGATCAATAATCTGCGTGACCGTGTTGTTCTGGAGACAGATGGTAAGATGCTAAGCGGCCGAGACTTAGCTGTGGCAGCCTTACTTGGAGCAGAAGAGTATGGATTCTCAACGGCTCCACTAGTTGCACTGGGCTGCATTATGATGCGTGTCTGTCAGATGGATACCTGCCCTGTAGGGGTAGCGACTCAGAATCCGGAACTTCGTAAGAACTATATGGGTGATCCAGCACACGTCGTGAACTTTATGCGTTTTGTTGCGGAAGATACAAGAGAGATTATGGCGGAACTTGGTTTCCGTACGATCGAAGAGATGGTAGGCCGTACGGATTGTCTGGATGCGGAACATGCGGACAGCCACTGGAAGAAGAGCGGAATTGATCTTTCGCTGCTCCTCCATGTGCCAGAACAAGCTGATGGAACAAACCGTGTACGTACTCAAAGACAGAATCATGGTCTAGAAGAGACCCTGGATATACAGAAACTTCTACCGATGGCTGCTCCCGCACTGGAGTCTGGCCAATTCGTAGAAGGTGTGCTTGGTATTACGAATGTGAATCGTGCAGTCGGAACCATCCTTGGCAGTGAAGTGACACGTAAATATGGCGCTGCAGGTCTTCCGGAAGATACAATTAAGTTCACGTTTATTGGATCGGCAGGTCAAAGTTTCGGTGCCTTTGTACCGAAAGGAATAACGCTTACGGTCGAAGGTGATTGTAATGACTATGTAGGGAAAGGTCTGTCTGGCGGCAAGTTGATTGTAAAGCCGTCGCCTCAGTCAACTTTCCCTGCGGAAGAGAACATCATTATCGGGAATACTGCACTTTACGGTTCGACAAGTGGAGAAGCCTATATCCGCGGCATTGCAGGAGAACGGTTTGCGGTTCGTAACTCAGGAGCTCGTGTAGTAGTTGAAGGAGTAGGAGATCACGGCTGTGAGTATATGACCGGGGGGCGTGTCGTTATCCTTGGGGATACAGGTCGTAACTTCGGAGCAGGGATGTCAGGCGGGATTGCTTACGTCTACGACTCAGACGGTACGTTCCTAAACCGTTGTAACCTCGAGATGGTTCTTCTGGAGCGAATCGAAGACACGACTGAAGCTGCGGTTTTGCATGGTATGATAAGCCGTCACGTAGAATATACGGGAAGTACAGTAGGTCAGCATATCCTAGATTACTGGAAACAGGAGATTGGGTATTTTGTTCGGGTGATTCCAAAAGACTTCAAACGTATGCTGGAACAGATTGATAAAGTACAAGCGAATGGACTTACGGGAGACGATGCTCTGCTTGCTGCTTTTGAAGCAAACATGCGTGAATTAACGAGAGCGGGACAGTAGTAATTCAACATTATTTTAACAAGGTAATCCTTATTACAGACAGATTGAGAAAAAGACCTTAAAACTAGGACCTCTTGTTAGGTCGGTTTTAAGGTCTTTTTATGTTTTCGACAAAAATAGAAGCAAAATCCCCTTAGATTCTGCCATGAGACGACAACAAAAATAGGCTTATTTACGTATAATAGGTCTAGTGTTTCAGATCAATAAAAAATACATATATATTATAAATCTAAATAAATGGAGTGGTTGTCGGCATGAACATGGATTATCCAAGCAGGAACAATGATCAGAACTTAGAGCAGCAGGACAACCCGCGCAAACAAGTGGATATCATGGAAATACTTAAGCAATGCGGTATTGATCCAAGTCATTGGGAATCCCTTGTGCTTCCAGAGAAAGATTCATAAGAGCCCGTCAAGAACGGATTCTGCTCAACTACAATAGAGAAACCATACACAAAAAGAATAGCTGCAAAATATTGGCTGGAGTCAGCAATATTTTGCAGCTATTCTTTCTATACCTTATGACTCAGAAATAAGTTATTTCATATCTCGTTCCATTCGTACAAACGCAATAAATCGTTTTGCCTCTTCCTCTGACAAGGGTTTCCCATCAATCATGAGTTCGAACTTACCGAGTACTTCACGATCTGACAATTCTAAGGAATCAACAAAACCTCGCACATCTTCATCAAGTACCATGTCTGGATTATTCGTTCTTCCAAGTAAGTAATCTACCGACACATGAAACGTATCAGCAAATCTGGTGAGTGTTTCAAAATCCGGTTTTCTGCGGTTTTTTTCATAATGGGAGAGAGAGGCTCTTGTAATATCAAGCATATTGGATAATTCCTCTTGAGTAAGACCTCTTTTTTCTCTAAGTTCCGCAATTCGGTGTCCGTAATCCATCTATATCTTTCCTCCTGGTTTCTAATAAATGCTCCAAACATATATGTCTTTTTGTATTAAAAATGGAATATTAGCTAATTACTGCTTGACACGATACTATATGTATCGTAAAGTTTTATTAATTATACAAATTGTATCTTTTCGTCTTACTTTTTAGCTTTTACCTCAATCATATTATTCATACCTTGAAATATGGTTGCAAAAGGGAATGAATCTAATGAACCAGATTAATGTAGATGAGCACGATCTAAAAGCAGCAGTTATGTATATTCACAAGTATCAAGAACAAATTATTAATAGCAAATCAAGACCCATTATGGTTATGGGGATAAGTGGAAATTGCATTACTTTTGTGAGTGACCTGTACATCCCGGTTATACCACAGCTTGAAATTGGACTGGTCATTCAAGATGAACTTAGTAGTATTCATTCATTTTGTACTTTGAAATGGAAACAAGATTTCGGAAGCTTTACGTTATATCATGCATTTCTACATAATCTTGAGGAACAAAAACCATATATAAATGGACAATTGAACTGGATGATTCAGCGAATGCCATATCTATATGAATTGCGTCCGTTAGATCGAATTGAAGAATGGTCTCTGATAAGAGACAAGATTTACAATAAAATAGACTTATTTATCTAGACATATCGCCATTTTACTATATTTTAATAGTTACTGCATTAGTTGTTTGACCGCAATATCTTAGTGTGCAACATAATTAACTGTTGGAATAAGGTATTGATGGGGATTGTCATTGACAATCATAGTCTATTTTAATCTTAATGAGGTTTCTTTAGCGGGGAAATATTTCCCGCTTTGGCTGAGAATTATATCTTGGTTTGGACTAAGAAAGAGCTGGATTAATAAGATCTAGTTTATGCCATCACATTTACGCAAGAAGGCAATTTTTCTTCGTTGTTCGACACTGAACAACGAAAAACATCGTTTTATCAAGTGGTTGCTGAATATAATCATATAGGTTTGTCGAGTGTGCTGGAACAAGATACCCAGTTATAGATCGAAAAGAATTCGGTTATTTTATCCTGAAGCTTATATCGAAACATTTTCATCAGACCCTATCCCAAGATTTAGATCATGCAAGTTGATCGCGTACGGTCCACTGAAAATCTCTGTAAAGTTTTATCAAATACTTGACACAATAACAACAAAAACTAACGGAAGAATATAGCTGTATAGACTTCTTCCCCACTTTGTCTTAATCAGAAGCTACTAATACTTATATCAGCTCAAGTTACCAAGTATTCAAATCAGCTAAGCTACTCCTCAACCTTCTTGCTTAAAACATTCGTCATTTCTTCAATGTTGAGCATTGTTCCACGGCTATCGATCGATGCATTTTATAAAATGATATAACCCCTATGACGTTCTCCTAGACTTCACCGGTGGATGCATCGCTCTACTTCTCATGATCCTGATTGAAAGGTTCTTACGCAGACGAAGGTCTAAAGATTCCTCCTCGCTCATAACCTGAGAAAGATACAAAGGACAAGGGGAGGGAGCATCATGCTTCGCAGACGCCGAGGGAATGGACTTATCAAATTGCTCACTGCCGTCCTGGTAGTGGGCTTGATTATTCTTTTGTTCTTCAGTGTACGTGGGATGGTTAAATCAACAAATGAAGAAGAAGCAATTAAGATCGTAGAACAATTCTATGACTATGAGCAAGAAGGGGACTTTGGGAGTTCATGGGAACTGTTTCATTCGCTTATGAAGGAACGATATAAGAAACCCGACTATGTTCAGACCCGGGCGCATGTGTTCATGCAGCATTTCGGTACGAACACCTTCCAGTATGAAAGGAGCGAACCAGAGCGGAAATTTGATGTGCAGTTGGTCGAAGGAACAGATGCCTTGAAGGAAGTTTATCTTATAACCATAACACAGATTTATCATTCATCCTTCGGTAATTTTAAGATCGTCCAGCCTGTATATGCTGCTGAAGAATCAGGTAATTGGCGGGTATTATGGTCATTTCAGAAATCGGAAGACTTCTAATGTATATACATAGGTAGAGCCCCTCTGTGCACGAAGAAATTCCGTGCATTAGAGGGGCTTATTTTTGCTCTATTCCTGCTTTTTTTTTCGAGATTTCTACACAAAGTTGTCCTAACGTACAAGCAGTAAGCGTACAATAAAGTAGGTCAAGACGGGTGCGCCTACAATGACAAGTACAGGTAAGAGGCTGATGTGCCTCGATGCATTCCTCCTCCATTTTTTCACTGTTCTTCTCATCATTATCCCTCCTCAAATAACTATATTTCATAATACAAATTGTATCATTCCTCCTTAGGTGTGTGAATGCGAAAAATGACTTATTTTCGTAAATATGATGCATTTCCATCCTTGTTTTCAGAAAAAACGCGATTTAACCCCTAAATTACAGGTTATATTTGTAATATGGAGTGATTATTCTTGACAAAGATATAGGACTCCATTATGTTCAAGATACAAAAAGTATCGAAAATGATCGATTTTTGTAGTTCAAGAATGTGTTACACGTTACTTGAATGGGAGGGGATTTTTAGTGATAGGTACTCGCCGTTTTTATTGTGTGGCCTGCAAGAAAATTATGTGGGTCGAGAATGAGTCTGTAAGTACTTTTGACTCCGATCGCATTAATGCCGATCTTATCTTCCGGACGGGATTCTATCGAAATGAAATGCCGCTAGGATATTGTGGTCACTGCCGTGAAATTCACCATCATCTACAAGATCAAGAGCAGGCTGTGCAGCAGGAAAGTCATCATCTTCCTTCCATGTATTCTCAAAAGAGTGCTTCACCTCTCGAATGTGGTACAGGTTGTATGGTACACTAGCTTCTGAGCTTAAGTCTCGATACGAATCTGTATGATATTTGATAAATAAGGAGTGAACTTGTCCGTGCATCAAGAACCGGTTGTTCGAATGCAAGGGGTCAGCAAAGTCATTTCTTCCCGCTATCTAGTACGAGACCTGACTCTGGATATCCATCCAGGCCAGGTCTTTGGTTTTTTAGGACCCAATGGTGCGGGAAAAACGACGACGATCCGTATGATGGTTGGACTGATTTCGATCAGTGAAGGCGATATACATATTGCGGGGCACAGTATTAAACATGATTTTGAAGAGGCAATTCGCGAGGTAGGGGCGATCGTGGAGAACCCGGAAATGTATAAATTTATGACCGGGTACCAGAACCTGTTACATTTTGCCCGGATGTCACCAGGTGTAACCAAAGAACGAATTCAGGAAGCGATTGAACTCGTCGGACTTACACAGCGCATCCATGATAAGGTGAAGAATTACTCGCTAGGCATGCGGCAGCGACTTGGCGTGGCACAGGCTATACTCCATCGTCCGAAACTGCTTATTCTAGATGAGCCGACGAATGGACTTGATCCTCAGGGAATCCGTGAACTGCGGGATTACCTCCGCAGACTATGTGATGAAGAAGGGACGACCGTCTTCGTATCCAGTCACCTGTTATCGGAGATGGAGCTGATGTGTGATACGGTGGCTGTCATACAAAATGGAAACCTCATCGATGTGAGAAGCGTAAGAGAAGAGGGAGTAGTAACAGCTACGGAATATGTCTTTGAGGTAAGTAACGTGGATATGGCGTACAAGCTGCTAAAAGGTGAAGGAAGAGTCGAACAAGGGATGTTATATCTATCTGGAACGAGAGATGAGGCTGCAGCGCTGAATGCTCTTCTAGTGCAAAATGGTATACAGGTATATGGAATTCGTGCGAAAAGGAATTCTCTAGAAGATCGGTTCCTAGCCCTTACAGGAGGTGAATCGATTGAGTAATTTTTTGATGCTTGTCCATAATGAGAATATGAAGATATACCGGCGTATGCGGACATGGGTCATGCTGGGCATTTTGGCCTTTATGTCGATCATCATTCCCTATCTCTTTTCCGGCAACGGGGGAGGAGAGACGACTTCTTTCTGGGAGGGAGCGATGCTCTCCGTTACGTTTGTCAGCTTCCTGAATACGATCTTTGCCGTCGTGATTGCAGCAGATTCCGTAGCAGGGGAGTTCTCTTGGGGAACAATTAAGCTCTTGCTGATCCGTCCTTGGACGCGAAGTAAGATTCTTTTCTCCAAGTATCTTTCTGTTCTGCTATTCAGCATACTCAGTACACTTACGATGATTCTGCTGGCTCTTGGTACATCGTATCTGCTTCTATCTTCTACAGCTGATGTGGGGATGATACCTGAAAATATGACTCCCGCGAGTTATGCAGTGATTAGTTGGGTATTTGAATATGTAGATCTATTTATTACGATTGCGATTGCTTTTATGGTATCAACCGTATTTCGTTCGGGTGCGCTTGCGATTGGCTTGTCTCTATTTATCCTATTTACTCAGGGAATCTTCGGAATGATCTTTAATCCTGAACGTTATGTATGGGCGAAGTACATACTTTTTACGAATATGGATCTTAGTCAGTATATGTATGGGGATGGTCTTGGAGGCATGACCCTTGGTTTTTCCATGCTGATTCTCGCCGTGTATTATGCGCTCTTTATGGGAATCTCCTGGTACGTATTTAATAAAAGAGATGTGGCTGCATAAAGCAGCATGACCGGAATGTAGTTACGCTTATAAAGGATATCCATACAGAAGCTTCCTTTGCATATCGTAGACAAAATTTATGTGGATGGAGGGTCTGGCATTGACTCAAACTAACCGATTTTTCCGATTTTTGATCGGAATTATTCTGGTCTTTCTTGTGATTTACCTGGGTTCAAAAGTAAACTTTATTTTTGACCCGATCATCTCCTTTGTCAGTATTATTCTTGTTCCGCTGATGCTGGCGGCATTTTTCTATTATCTGCTCCGGCCTTTAGTAGAAATTATGACAAAAAGAAAACTCAATCGTACGGTGGCCGTTCTCCTGATTTATCTGGCGATTACTCTCATTCTGGTTGGATTTATTCTAGGGGTATGGCCGTCTCTTCGGGCGCAGTTCCTTGCCTTCATCGAGAGTGCACCTGATCTGCTTAATATGCTAGGAAAGCAAGTGAAGGAATTAGAGCAGAGCGGTGTTCTGGCCCAGTTTTTACCGGAGGGTACAAGTGTATTATCCAAAGTGACGGACTTTATCGATCAGGGATTCACGGTAGTCACTAACTATCTGTCAGGGCTTGTGTCTTTCTTCTCGTCCTTTGTCGTTGTGCTCTTTGTATCTCCTATTATTCTATTCTTCATGCTCAAAGAGGGCGGTAAATTTGGAGAGAACATTGTCAGCTTCTTGCCAAGACGTTTTCGAGATGAAGGTACAGACTTACTGAATGATATTGATAACTCACTTAGTGGTTTTATTGTTGGCCGCGTCATTGCAAACGTTGCATTAGGTGTGCTGATGTACATTGGTTTTCTTATTATTGGTTTACCGTACGCGTTACTTCTTACCGTCGTCTCCGTAATTATGAATTTCATTCCGTTCATTGGAGCGATTGTATCTTCGATTCCGATTGTGATTATCGCCTTTACGGAGGAACCGATGATGGCAATCTGGTCGCTGGTTATTATCTTGGTTGCGCAGCAAATTCAGGATAACCTGCTGGCCCCATACATTATGAACAAGACACTGGATATCCATCCAATCACGACGATTGTTGTTGTCCTTGTGGGCGGAGATATCGGCGGTCTTATGGGTATGCTTCTTGCGATCCCTGTTTACATGACGGCAAAGATTATCGTTGGGCGTGTATATAACGTATTCTTTAAAGATCGCTGGGAGAAAGTATAGCGGAACCAGAAAAGAATAACCACATGTATTGTATTTTGAAAATAAAGCAAAATAAGGCCCGCATCCTCACAACAGAGGAAGCGGGCCTTATTCTATATAACAAAAGAATTACTCAGCCATAACAGTTTCTTCATTCAGAGTACTTGCGATAGGAACCTTCGTTGTAATCGCTACTTTGAGGAAGCGATTCTTCTCTTTTTCAATCAGAGTAAATGTAAGGCCGTCAAATTCAAATTCTTCTTGTACTTCCATTTCGGGCTGATGACTGTACAGCCATCCACCGATTGTATCCCATTCATCGGTATCCAGAGCAGCAGAGAAAAGATCGTTTACTTTTGAGAGAGCGACTTTTCCGTCAAAAAGGATATGGTTATCATCCATGATTTGAATTTCTTCTACCTCATCGGAGTCAAATTCATCCCTTATTTCACCGACAATTTGTTCCAGGACGTCTTCAATCGTAACCATGCCTGATGTACCGCCGTATTCATCGACCAAGATGACAATATGATTGCCTTCTTGCTGCATTTTTTTCAGCAGGTCTTTGACCGGTGTAGTCTCATGTACTGCCGGAATTGGGTGAATCAAACTTTGGATATCAATCGTATTTGAATCGTTGCCGTAGTAGTCCAAGAAGAACTGTTTGGTATGAATAATTCCGATAATATCATCTTTGTTCTCATTCACGACAGGGAAACGAGTATACTGTTCTTCTTTAATAATAGCGAGGTTCTCTTCGACCGATTTACTGGCATAGAGACATACCATATCTGTACGTGGAACCATAATTTCTTTGGCCAACATCTCATCAAAAGCAAAGATTCGGCTTACATATCCAAATTCACTTTGGTTGATCATGCCGCTTTCGAAACTCTCATTAATGATGATTTGCAGTTCCTCTTCTGAGTGAGCTTCTTCTTGTTCCGAAGCCGGTTTTACACCAAACAATTTAACTAGCTGGTTAGCAGAGCTATTTAAGATGAAAATAAATGGGTACATCACTTTGTTAAACCAGATAATGGGTCCCGCAGTCCACATCGCCACGGTTTCGGCTTTACGAATCGAGACGGTCTTAGGGGCCAGTTCCCCTACAACAACATGTAAGTAAGTAATCAGCATGAAAGCAAGTACGAAAGATATCACCGATCCTACGGATTCGGGGATTCCCCAGCTTTCTACAAGCAGCGGATGCAGAATTTTCTCAATCGTTGGTTCACCGAGCCATCCGAGTCCCAGTGAAGTGATGGTAATCCCCAGCTGACAAGCAGACAGATAACCATCCAGATTGGCAACCACTTGCCTTACTGCGGCTGCTTTCTTATTGCCCTCCGCAATTAATTGATCGAGCCGACTTGTTCTTACACGTACTATGGCAAACTCAATGGCTACAAAAAAAGCAGAGAATCCTATGAGCACTGCCACCATTACTAAATTTAACGCGTACCTACTACCTTCGTCCATTTCACATCTCTTCTCCTTCATGATTTTAAAATATATAAAAGTTTAACGAATATTATATCGCATCTTTCCTCTTATGACCAACTTGACATAAAGCCAAATCAGTGTTCTTAAGAAAAATAACGCTCCAATACGATATGTATAGACTTGTATATATATTATTGAAACATTTTATTGTGATCCGAAACCGATCACAGGCGGCCGAAAACAGAATTCTATACAGATGAGTGCATGAAATACACTAAAGATTGTCAAACTGTATAGATGACTGTATTCAGTCGGTTTACTCAGATCAGAGGAGGGGCTTAGCGATGATAGGGACGGTTATCCTTTTTCTTATCCTGCTGTACTTGTTTCAGACGATGCTGCTGTTATTGCTGGAGTATAAACGGCCAGAGAAAGCTGCTGTGTGGATCTTTATATCGTTCTGTCTGCCTCTGATTGGTATATGGTTGTATCGGATTGCAGGAAGGCCTTATGGCAAGAGTGTGTCTATGACAAGCGAAGAGCGAATGGTATGGAATGAGATGCACTCACAGATTTCTGGAAAAGTAAGCAGAGTTACTTCCATAGAAGGCATGAAGAACGAAGATTTTGCACATAATCTGCGGCTGTACAATCTATTATCGGAAATTCCTAATAGTACAATCACAAGTTGCAATCATACGGATTATTATGCGGAAGGAGATCCCTTGTTTACTGCTTTATATCAAGATCTCAAAGAGGCTAAGGAACATATCCATCTCGAGTTCTATATTATTCGGCATGATATTATGGGCACGATATTTCAAGACTTGCTGATCAAGAAATCGCTGGAAGGGGTCCAGGTGAGAATCATATGTGACGGGTTCGGAAGCAAAAGTCTGTCGAAACCTTTCATCCAGCGGATGAAGGATGCAGGGGTAGAAGTTCATTTCTTCTTACCGCCGCTGCATGCCTTAAAACTTAGGAAAATAAATTATCGAAATCATCGAAAAATCGTAGTGATTGATGGCAAGATTGGTTATACGGGCGGGATGAATATCGGTGATGAGTACAAAGGCGAATCGCTCAAATTGGGATTCTGGCGTGACACTCATATGCGTATGCACGGTGATGCCGTGTACTATTTGCAGATGGCTTTTATTAAAGATTGGAGGCTCGTGAGCGGACAGACTTTACGTTCTTCTCTAGTTCCCGTTTTATTTCCTGAGCATCATTGTAAGGGGACGGAGCAAATACAAGTGATCGCGAGCGGTCCTGATGAGACTAGGCATCCCATCCAGGAGATGTGTTTTAATGCCATTGCAACAGCGCACTCAAAAGTGTATATTACTACCCCTTATTTTATTCCCGATGTAGCGCTGATGACGGCGATTAAAACAGCAGCCCGAAGCGGGGTCGATGTAAGAGTGCTTATCCCGGGGAGAGCGGACTACAAGATTGTGCTGCTTGCCTCCCTGTCTCATCTAGAAGAGTTAATGGAAGCAGGGGTTACGTTTTACCGTTATCAGAAAGGGTTTGTTCATGCCAAAGTGGTGATTGTGGATCAATTACTCGCAGCGGTAGGGTCAGCGAACCTTGATATGCGCAGTTTCTACAGCAACTTTGAACTGACAGCTGTGATGTATTCTCGCAGGGCGTTAGATCAGCTGACAGCCGATTTTGAACATGATTTACAGAATAGTAAACAAATTGAATTGAGTGAATTCAAGCAGCGTTCTCGGGCCTCCAAGTGCGCTGAAGTCGTATGTAGGTTACTATCTCCGCTGCTTTGATTGTATTTACCGAATTTCTAAAAGAAAAACAACTTTCTAATCGTTTATCTCTGTTTTGCTTCGTTTTTGTGACTTTTGTAACTTTGATATGTTATAATAAAGGTATCGAGTATGTCTTATGGCATAGAAAAAGTGATAAGAAAAGGGGGAGTTCTATGTCAGAGATGACAACCAAAGAAATGGTGCCAAGTCAAAGTAAACAGACGAAGGCAAGCAGTTCTCCGCTTAGTCTCAAGCTTCTGCAACGAGCACTTTTAATCATTGTGGGAGCTACATTAATGGCAGTAGGTCTTGAAATTTTTCTGGTTCCAAATGGCGTTATTGACGGGGGAATTACGGGGATATCGATCATGTTATCCAAAGTAACCGGTATGCCGCTGGGTGTCCTGCTTACCGTACTTAACCTGCCTTTTCTCTTCATCGGCTATAAGCAGATCGGCAAGACATTTGCGATTTGTACCTTCTTCGGGATCGTAGTGATGTCGATCGGCACACAAATGCTGCATCATGTCAGTGCGCTTACACCGAACGAGCCGCTGCTTGGGGCTGTATTTGGCGGTGTAATCCTGGGAATTGGTGTAGGTCTTGTTATTCGTTCTGGCGGATCGCTGGACGGTACCGAGATTGTTGCTATTCTCCTTAGTGAAAAATCCCCCTTCTCCGTTGGACAGATTGTTCTGTTCATTAACTTATTCATCTTCGTTATGGCCGGATTTGTATTCGGATGGCCGAATGCACTGTATTCCATCATTGCATACTATATTGCGATGAAGATGATCGACATCACGATCGAAGGTATGGATCAATCCAAATCGGTATGGATCATCAGCGACAAGTTCCGAGATATCGGTGAAGCACTTACCGACAGATTGGGACGCGGCGTTACATACCTCGATGGTGAGGGCGGTTTTAGCGGAGAAGAGAAGAAAGTAATTTTTGTTGTTATTACCCGATTAGAAGAAGCCAAACTGAAGAGTATTGTGGAAGATTGGGACCCGCACGCATTTCTTGCGATTGGTAACATTCACGATGTAAAAGGCGGACGCTTTAAGAAAAAAGGAATTCATTAATATACGAATCCATTTCATGATTTCATGAGATTCATGAAAATGAGATGGATTCCACACATCACAGCCCGGCTGTTCCTAAGTTTATAGGAAGGCCGGGCTGTTTGTTTTAACAAATCCAATATATTACATAGGATCTCATGTCCTTGCCAAATGAGCGAGGAGAGGATTTAGCGGCTGAGCCGGGAGAGCTGCAATCAAATCCCCTTTTTCGGCGAGGCGCGCTCCAATGTTAAGTAACGTGAAATCTTTAGGTGATACATCACGTGCTACTTCCTCCCATAAGAGAGGGGTAGAGACCGTTGCATGTTTTCTAGCTCGCGGCGTATAGGGAGCAGCAAGCGTCTTTCCTCCATAATGCTGTAAATAGTCAAAATAAATTTTGTCGCCGCGATCTTTTTTGAGGCGCTCTAGGGTGAACAGCTTCGGATGTTTCTCACATACATACCTGCCAACAAAATGACCGAGCCTTCGAAGCTGTTCAAACGTAATCCCTTTCCTGATCGGCACAATGATCTGAACACCGGTTGCACCGGATGTTTTGGGAACCGATTGAACCCCGAGCGAAGAGAGGACCTGGCCTACAATATGCGCGGCTTCCATGATTCTTGGTTCTTCTTGAAGTGTAGGGTCAAGGTCAATCATCCATTCACATGGCAGAGTGCTACCTACCGCATGAAGAGACGGATGAAATTCCAGTGCAGCCAGATTGCCAAGCCATAGTAGTTCGGGCAGGCCGCTTAGCACAACGTAATTGATCTTCTCATGAACCGCCGTTTGAACAAAGGGCGGCAGCGGCTCGGGAGCGTTCTTCTGATAAAAGAATTCACCATGTACCCCATGCGGATAACGAATCGTAGTTAATAGGCGATCCCTGCAGTAAGTCAGAAGGTAAGGCGAAAGTTCGGCTAGTTTCTGTAAATAAATTGCCTTTGTTACACCCGCCTCCGGCCACAGCGGTTTGTCGGGATTCGTAATGGTCAGGGTCTGTCCTTGAATCTGAATACTTCCTTTTACCGTTCTAGCCATTACGAATCTTCCTCCTTCTGTGATAAAGTACAGTCCTTTGGCTGGATATGAGGAGCAAAGCTTTCGATAGTTGGATGACGCATCGTCCCCCCAGGTGTCCATTCGAGAAAGGTGATGCGAACGACGATCTCTGGACGAATCCAGAGTGCTTCTTGATATCGACCAGGCAAATGATCAAAAGGCATTTCGCAGGTGAGAAGGGGCTGAATGCGATCGGTAAGATCCCGCCACTCCTGAGCTGTGAATCTTCCGGTTCCCGCATGACCAATGTAGGAAAGCACTCCATCCTCACGGTATAATCCGACAAGCAGAGAGTTTACGATGTTGTCACGTAGCGTAACGCCGCCAATCACCGCATAGAGATCACCGTTTTTCTTGCGCTTCTGCCAGCGATTATCTTTACCGCCCAGCGCATAGGTACTCGTCAAATCCTTAACTACAACCCCTTCAAGTTGCTGCGCTTTCGTCGCTTCAAAGAGAGCATTTCCATCCGGGAAGTTCTTCACAAGCTGTACAAGAGGCTGAGGTTTAATGATCTGGTTTAGCCGTTCCTGGCGTTCAGAGAGCGGAAGATGAGTGATCCATTCTCCATTCAGATAGAGAAGATCAAACACCATATAGGTAACAGGTACACTTCGTAATCCTTGCCTTATACTTCGTTCACTTCGCAGGCTGTCCCGCCGCATGATTTCATGAAAAGAAGGTTTACCGCCCGCAAACGCGATGAGTTCTCCATCCAAAATAAAAGAAGAAGCGGATGAATATACATCCGCCTGACCAAGTTCCGGGTATTGTATTGTTCGATCGTTTCGCTTGCGGTTCACGAGCCGTACTTCCTCACCATCATAATAAGTAAGCATTCGAACACCGTCCCATTTTACCTGAGCAATCCAGGGATGTCCTGAAGGGAATCGTTCGGTTCGAACCGGTTCAAAAGGAATGACGGGTGTAAGCTTCATATATCGCTTCTCCTTATGTGTAAGAGAGATCAGGCGTGAGTGATGCGGATCTGGATACCGAAGGGATCCATGACTCTAGCTTCTTCCGCTTTGCGGCTGACAGAGACTCCGTTCTGCTCAAGTCTTGTGAGAGCTTCTTCATACACGGTCTGATTCTCAAAGATAATGGTAAAATAATCAATGCCAACAGCATCTGATGGAACTTTCGGTGCACCTTTGCCTGCCCACACATTAAGTCCGATGTGGTGATGGTATCCGCCTGCGGATGCAAAAAGGGCATGCATATAGCGGGAAGCGTCTACCACAATATCAAAACCAAGCAGATGATTGTAAAAATGGCGTGCTACTTCTAGATCAGAGATATGAAAATGCACATGTCCAATGATGGTCCCTGCAGGCAGACCTGTAAATGGTATATTTCCCGCAAGCTGCAGCAAGCCTTCTACATCGACAGGGTCGGTTCCCATAATGTAGTTGTGATGCTCATCTTTCTTCCACGTGCTTCTTGGACGATCGGCGTAAATCTCAATTCCATGTCCATCCGGGTCATTGATGTATAATGCTTCGCTGACCGTATGATCGCCTTGCCCAATCTCAATTCCAGCTTCGGCAAGATGTCGTAGTGCAATGCCTAGAGAAGTACGATCAGGCAGAAGAATGGCAAAATGATATAGTCCTGCATGGCTTCTTGGTGTAACCCTTTTCGCATTCGGAATCTCTTCGAGAATAAGAAGCGGTGTAGAACCGCCTTTTGCTGTAAAGCTGGCTGTATGTTTTCCACTGCGGGATAACACGGTTAGCCCAACTACTTTTTCGTAAAAAAGAATGGACCGTTCCAAGTCACTTACACGAAGTTTTACTTCACCGAGCACGGTATTTGGATGTATAGAATAAGTCATATGATAAATCCCCCTTAGTTAAGTAAAGCTCACTTTGTATTACTAAAATAAATATACTTAGTTACTTTGTGTAAGTAAGTATAAAGTGATAATCGCTTTACGTCAACAAGAAGAATTTATATAGATAGATTCTACGTTTGTTATACTCCTGTTTCGTTTGTTTTTCTCCTAACTCTTTCGTTATGCTCCTGATTCTTTCGTTTTGGCAGTTTTGCGTTTCTTAGGTTTTGGCGTAACGACGGGAGTCGCTTCTTCTGATTTAGCTGCAACTGCCGTTTTGCGCGTCCGTTTCTTGGCAGGCGGTTTCCCTGGGTCGGTTGGTATCGGCTGCGTAGCTTCAATGCTTGCCTGAAGAGCGGCCATGAGATCAACAACATTCGTCTCTGGCTTAGCAGGAGCTACTTTGAATTCTTCTCCCGCTACTTTATGCTGAATCGCATCAAGCAGGCGCAAGCGATAGTCATCCGTATATTTTTCAGGCTCAAATGGAGTAGACAACTGATCGATCAGCATTTTAGCCATCGTGAGTTCTTTATCATTCACTTGGATGTTTTCCGGAAGATTCGGAACCTGAGAGATGGGGCGGATTTCGTCAGGATAAAAGATCGTTTCGATCGCCAGACATTCATCTAATACACGGATGGCAGCGAGGCTACTTTTTGAGCGAATTGAGATTTTGGCAATACCAATCTTGCCTGTATCTCTCATTGCGGACATCAAGAGCTGATAGGCGTTAGCACCCGCTTGATCGGGGGACAGGTAATATGTTTTTTGAAAATAAATAGGGTCAATGTCGGTTAAATTTACAAAATCAAGAATGGCAATATTCTTATTAGCCTGATCTGACAATTGCTCTAACTCCTCTTTTTCAAAAAGGACGAACTTCCCTTTCTCATATTCATATCCTTTCGTGATTTCCTCCCATTTCACTTCAATATCACACGAAGGACATTTACGGATATAAGCAAGCGGACTTCCGCACACATTGTGAATGTAACGCATTGAGATATCTTTATCTTCGGTAGCCGAGAACATTTTGACAGGGACATGAACAAGTCCGAAGCTGATGGCTCCCTTCCAGACGGTATGCATGATTTCTCCTCCTTCTTCTTGAATCTTTATCAAACCTGTTTTACTGCTATTATGGTCAAGAAAAGCCGGATCTATCCTGATTTCTGACGCATGTTCTTCCTTTCTAGAGGGCATAGTACATAAAACATTACTAAAGGGGGATGCTAAAAGATGACATGGGATGATTCGGATTCACTTGAAGGAAGAGATGGAAAAGATAATTGGAATCTTTCCTCTAATTTTGGAGGACCGGACATGATAGCTGTCGATTTAGTCAACTGGGAAGCTGTTACTGCCCCAGAAGATGAAGTCGAGGAATCATTCGAGAATACCGCATTTGACGTTGATCGAATGGTGAATGAAGGACTGGGCGGCGGCGAAGTTACACGGGATAACGGATATACCCAGGACAGTACAAATGATGCTCTTTTTGATGAAAGCGAATTTCAGATTAACGAAAAGAAAGGGGAGGAATAGGATGGAAGCAGCTCGCGCAAAAGCAATCTTTGATGCCAAAGAAAATTATGCTGTAAAATTAGACGGTGAAAAACCGGTATGGATCGAGCATGTGGATCTCGATAATAAAATGGCAACGGTGCAAATTGGAAACAATCCGCTGGACACGCATACCGTGAATGTAGAGAGACTTGTAGAAGGCTAATAGGTAACATGACTTGAGATGATTTTAATCATTCCATTGAGTATGCCATGAACAGCAGAAGATTAGGAGAACTCGGGGGAGAGGTAAGTTCCTTCGGGTTCTTTGACTTGTTTTCGCCTTGCGAGTGATAGTGTGGAACTATATAATGAGATGAAGTATTTTGTTATCCTTACGTAAGGATAATGGACCGAAAGAAGGTTGGCACATTGGTACAAGAACATCAGGAATGGGTGTTTCACTCTAAAGGTGTACAAGATACAGACAAATTGGCGGCTGTCCTTGCGAATTTAGCGGCTCCTGGAACCGTCATTGCACTTGATGGAGATTTGGGTGCGGGAAAGACGGCATTCTCTCAAAGCTTTGCAAAACATCTCGGTGTAGAAGGGGTTGTGAACAGCCCTACGTTTACACTGATTAAAGAATATATGGGAAGACTTGCACTATATCATATGGATGTGTACCGTATTTCTCTAGATGAGGCTGAAGGACTCGGTCTTGATGAATATTTCTACGGTGATGGTGTAAGTCTGGTAGAATGGTCGAGCATTATCCCTGAACTGTTGCCCGAAGCTCATCTTCATATTCAGATGGAAGTTACGGGAGTCGAAGAACGAGTGATTCGTTTAGATGGGTACGGAGCACCTTATGCTGCATGGTGTCAGGAATTAAGCAGAAGTGGAGTCGATAAGGGATGAACGAAGAACATCAGCCGCGTCAGCGGTTTTTGGCGCTTGATACATCGACAGCTGTGCTTGCCGCAGCGGTCATGTCAGAAGAGTCACTAGTAGCTGAAAGTAATACAAGAGCAGATCGTAATCATGCCGTGCATGTAGTGCAGGCTTTGAAGGATCTGATGGAGAATAATCAAATAACCAAAGAAGATATAGCGGGTATCGCTGTCGGTATTGGACCCGGTTCTTATACTGGGGTCCGCATCGCGGTCACGGCGGCCAAAACATTAGCTTGGGCTTGGGGTGTACCTGTAGCTTCGGTATCAAGTCTTGCAGCACTTGCTTTAGGCGGACTTCATACTTATGAGAACGATACGAACTTAGTGGAAAATCCTCAAGGATCAATAGAGGAGTCTGACAGCCGCTACTGGGTTGTACCGCTGATGGATGCGCGTAGAGGTCAAGCTTACACCGCTCTATTCGAAGGAGAAGGAGTAAGTTCAGAGCTTCACCGTATGGAGCCTGATGCGATCAGACTGGTTGATAGCTGGGTAGATGCGATTGCATCGCTGCTAAGTGAACTGGATTCTTCGGATAGACCGGATGGAATACTCTTTGTAGGAGATGTAGAGCCGCATAGGCAGACGCTTGAGAAACTTCAGACGATGCAGCCTGAAGTTACGATTCATCTTCGATCTTATGAGATGGAAGGGCGTTATGTTGGCAAGCTCGGAGCAGCGAAATTGCTTCAAGGGGAGCAGGAAGATATTCATAGCTTACTGCCGAATTACACGCAGCTTGCCGAAGCGGAAGCAAATCTTCTGCGTAAATGAAGGGAGTCGTAGAACTCTATGGATGGTAACGAAGAAAAAGGACAGCTCGTTTTCCGGATGATGACGATGCAAGATATACCGGATGTCCTTATCATTGAACAGGATTGTTTTACATTGCCATGGACGGAAAGTGCGTTCGTGAATGAACTTACACATAACCATTTTGCGAAATATATGATTATGGAACTAGACGGTAAACCGATTGGATATGCAGGAATGTGGACGATTATTGATGAAGCCCATATTACGAATATTGCCGTACTGGAAGCTTACCGTGGCAGGAAGCTTGGAGAGAAGCTGCTTACGGAACTGATGAAGACAGCAGCTTATCTCGGAATGACTCGAATGACACTCGAAGTCAGAGTCTCGAATACGGTAGCACAAGGTTTATATGAGAAAAAAGGATTCAGACCTTCCGGACTCCGCAAAGGATATTATTCTGATAATAATGAAGATGCAATGATTATGTGGGCTGACTTACCCGCAAGCGTGCACCTGGGGACGGAAGGAACAGAGGAAGGAAGTCTAAGAGATTCATGACACAATCGTCCTTACAAAATACAAGTTATATACTCGCAGTAGAGACAAGCTGTGATGAAACGTCCGTTTCTGTGATTAAGAATGGTCGTGAAGTATTGGTCAACCTGATTGCAAGTCAGATAGAAACCCATAAAGCTTTTGGCGGAGTTGTACCGGAAGTTGCTTCCCGTAAACACGTTGAGGTCATTACACTCATTATGGAGCAGGCGATTGAAGCATCGGGTATCCAGCCAAAGAATCTATCCGCGATTGCGGTTACGCAGGGACCAGGTCTTGTAGGTGCACTGCTTGTAGGCATCGTTGCTGCCAAGACGCTCGCGATGGCTCTTGATAAGCCGCTGATCGGAACCCATCATATTGCAGGACATATCTACGCAAATCGTCTCGTGGAAGAGATTGAATATCCAGCGATGGCGCTGGTTGTATCCGGCGGACACACAGAGCTTACTCATATCCCTTCGGAAGGAAAGTTTGAAGTGATTGGGCGTACGCGGGATGATGCAGTAGGTGAAGCTTATGATAAAGTCGCACGCGCACTCGGTTGTCCTTATCCGGGGGGACCGCATGTGGACCGGATGGCACATGAGGCGAAGACGGTAACACCGCTTCCACGGGTATGGCTTGAACCGGATTCTTATGATTTCAGCTTCAGTGGTCTAAAGTCCGCTGTGCTGAACATTGTTAATCAAGCGTCGATGAAAGGCGAGACTCTTGATCGCAGCAGTGTGGCGCGTGGTTTTCAGGAATCAGTCGTTGAAGTGCTCGTGGAGAAAGCCGTTCGTGCAGTTCGGGCTTATGGTTCGAAGCAGCTTCTGCTAAGCGGAGGGGTTGCAGCCAATAAAGGTCTGCGTAAGGCGCTCGAGGAACGCTGTGCCAAAGAAAATATCAAACTTCTCATTCCGCCAATGGAATATTGTACTGACAATGCAGCGATGATTGGAGCAGCAGCCTACCTGAAATGGGAACGCGGCATGTTTTCGGATCTGAAGATGCAAGCAGAACCAGGTTTATCACTGGAGAATTGGTCTGTAGAGTAAGAAATGAAACGCAATGAGTGTGGGATTAAGAAGAGTATAGGACCATCAGATAGTAAGATGAAAATACAAAAAATATGATAAAGAGCATAAAGATCAAAAAGTCGACATCTTCTATAGATGATCGACTTTTCTTTTGTATGGAGACCAATAATGAGATTAACGTCATTAACTATAAAAAGGTAAATCTGTCAAGTTGTTAACAAAGTTATCCACATATCCGGAAGGAAATGGGGATAAATCCAAAAAAATGAGACATATTACGTTTTCGCAAATAAATGAAAATAACAAAAAACCTTAACATGCATATGTAAGGTAAATTGTGGATAATGTGGATAGAATAGTGGATAATATTGGGTTTTCTGTGAAAATGGCTTTATAAAGCCAAAAAAAACAGCCCAATGGGCTGTTAAATTGGAATTGTTATCCACTTTTTCTGTGGATATAATTGTTAATTACTTCTTCATACTGTAAATATGTCAATTTAAAGATTTATTTTTTTATTCCGCGAGCTCTTCCCACTCTGCATAGACTTCGCTGAGCTTGTTCTTCCAAGTTTCGATGGACTGCTGAATTTCTTGTAGTTTCATGTAATCTTGGTAGACCTCAGGTTTCGCCATTTCCGTTTGCTCTTCTTCAATCTTACTCTCGATATCTGCAATTTGTTCTTCAAGACTTTCCAGCCTGCGTTGTCTGTTCCGCTCTTCCCGCTTTGCCTGCTTCTCTGCTTGGAAAAGATCAGCTCCAGATTTCCCAGCGGTAGAAGATGCCGAAGACTGTTTCGTTGTTGCCGCCTTCAGTTCTTGGCGTTCCTGCTCAATTTCTTCGAGTTCCTGTTTCTTCATCACATAGTCATCATAATTTCCTAGGAAATGCTTAGTTCCGCCAGGGTGCAGTTCGACAATGCGTTCCGCCATTTTATTCAGGAAATAGCGGTCATGTGAAATGAAGAGCAGGGTTCCCTCGTAATCGATCAGTGCGGATTCTAGTACCTCTTTGCTGAATAAGTCCAAATGGTTCGTCGGCTCATCGAGTATAAGTACATTGGATTCTTGCAGCATAAGCTTCGCTAATGATACACGGGCTTTTTCCCCGCCGCTCAGCGCACTGATTCGCTTCTGCACATCATCTCCACTGAAGAGGAAGTTACCGAGTACCGTACGAATACGTGCTTCTTCCATATGTGGATATTCACTCCACAATTCTTCGAGTACCGTATTTTTATCATTGAGGTTTGTCTGTTCCTGATCATAGTATCCAAGTTTAATCTTGGTACCCCAATCGATCTTTCCTGAGCGAGGGGTCATCTGTCCTGTCAGGCATTTCAGCAGTGTGGATTTCCCGATTCCATTCGGTCCAATGAGAGCAACGGTTTCTCCTCTGCGCAGATCCATATCGGCATGTTCGAAGAGCGGCTGGCTTTCTTTATCAAAAGCGACAGATAAATCCCGCACATGCAGCACTTCTTTTCCAGACATATAAGCAATATCAAAAGAAAAATGGGCCCGTTTCAGATCCCCTTGCGGGCGGTCCATCACTTCCATTTTATCCAGTGCTTTGCGCCGGCTTTGAGCGCGTTTGGTAGTGGAAGCACGTACAATGTTCCGCTGAATAAATTCTTCCATCTTGGAAATTTCATCTTGCTGCTTCTCATATTGTTTCATCTGAGCTTCGTATTCTGCTGCTTTGATCTCCATATAACGGCTGTAATTTCCCGTATACTTACGGGAACGATGCCGCTCAATTTCCACAATACCCGTAACAAGCCGGTCAAGGAAATAACGGTCATGAGAGACAACTAGGATGGCGCCTGAATAAGCGCGAAGATAATCCTCTAGCCAAGTCAGTGTTTCAATATCGAGATGGTTCGTCGGCTCATCCAGCATAAGCACATCGGGAGCTTGAAGGAGAATTCGGGCAAGAGCAAGTCTTGTCTTTTGTCCGCCGCTGAGCGTAGAAATTTTCGTATCTACAGGAAATTCACCGAATCCCATCCCGTGAAGGACACTTCGAATTCTTGTTTCAATCTCATATCCGCCATGATCTTTGAACCAGTCTTGACGTACAGCGTAACGCTCCAGCAGATCGGCATATTTTTTCTCATCATTCATTTCTTTTGGATCAGCAATTCGCTGTTCCATCAGTCTAAGTTCCGCTTCAGCTTCCGTAAGGTGAGCAAAAACTTTCAGCATCTCTTCCCAGATGGTTCCATCCGATTCTAGTCCGCTGTTTTGGGCGAGGTACCCGATGGTTGTTTCTTTGGCTTTGAAGATTTGACCGCCGTCATAGGACATTTCACCAGCCAAAATTTTGAGTAGAGTAGATTTTCCTGCACCATTGACCCCTACAAGTCCAATTCGTTCACGTTCTAATATCTGCAGGCTGACACCTTCAAGAATGCTGTCTATGCCATATCGTTTTATAATTCCAGATGCTTGAAAAAGCATGATGTTTCCTCCTGTCTAGAAAGCAATAAACTAGTCCTAGTTTACATGAAAAAGAGAGGCTTTGCACCGCTTAGAACAAGTTATAACCGAAGTTACCCGTCCGCCCTTGATAAAAAGGGTTGAACTTTGTCTCGCTTATAGTCTTTTCATGAAATAGGTGATAAACTTAAGGGTAGAAAAAGCCGAATTGTGTTTCGCATGAGTAGACGTCAGCAGGTGGGGATGAATGCTAATAAAAGGGCTTTGAATAACCACTTTTCACAGGGCGGATAAGACGGAGGGAAGTGGATGGAAGTACATCCGGACAAGCTCCAATTAAAAAAGAAGCTTCGAAGAAGAATGCTTGCGGTGCGCGAAGCAATGCCGCCTGAACAGCGAACAGAAGCATCAAGGCAGATCTGTAAGTATGCCACTCAGGAGATGGACCTTTTGCGCAGCAAGCTTGGGCAGAAGAATCTAACTCTTTTTCTATATATGACCTTTCGTAGTGAAGCCGATACTTTTATGCTACTCAAAAAGGCACTGGCAAAGGGAGACACGGTACTTGTGCCGAAGGTGAAAGAGGATTCGGACTTTATGGAACTTAGGGAGATTAAGCGGATGACGGATGTGGAACCGGGAAGATGGAACATTCCTGAGCCGGCAGGTCATACCCTAATCTATCCTGTAGAGAGATGGCCTGAGATTGATCTTGTCATTGTTCCCGGACTTGCTTATGACATTTGTGGAGGAAGAATTGGATACGGTGGAGGGTATTACGACCGCTTTGCCGAAAAGATGTATATGGAAGTCCAGAAAAAGCAGATCGAAGGTCAAAATGTAACTTTACCTCTATATGCAGGGCTTGTTCTTCCCGGACAACTGCTTCCACCGAATGATATTCCTATGGAACCGCAGGATTTTAGACTGAACCTTCTTTTTACAGAGAAGGGCGTTTTACATACTTAAATAAAAAAGGAACGTGATGGAACATGGATGCGAAGTCACAAAGCGGACAGAATGAAATAAAGCAGCTGACTCATTTCAATGAGCAGGGACGTGCGAGAATGGTGGATATCTCGGGAAAAGAGATTACGGTTCGTACCGCGGTCGCACAGTCGAAGATTACAATGAATGAAGCAACACTCCAGGCGATTAAGGCAGGTACAGTGGGAAAAGGGGATGTACTGGCCGTTGCACAAGTAGCCGGTATTCAGGCTGCCAAGCGTACTTCCGATTGGATTCCGATGTGTCACCCGCTGCCGCTTACGGGTGTTAACATTACTTTTGCAGATAACGGAGAACGCGAACTGTATATCGAAGTGTCCGTTAAGACAGAAGGAAAGACAGGAGTGGAGATGGAAGCTCTAACAGCTGCGTCAGCAACTGCCCTTACCATTTACGATATGTGTAAGGCAATGCAAAAAGATATGATCATAGGTCCAACACTGCTGAGTTCCAAAACAGGCGGTAAAAGTGGAGATTATAAATTCAAATAGAGGGATGGGTGATCTTATGTTGTGGAAAACAGCGATCCTTACAGCAAGTGATAAGGGAGCGAGAGGAGAGCGGGAAGACACGAGTGCGCAGGTCATCCGTGAACTTGTCGAAGAAGAACTGGGCGGTGAGATTATTGAATACCGCATTGTACCTGATGAACCAGACGAGATCATTGCTGCGTTGATCGAAATGACGGACTATTTTCATGCGGATCTTGTTCTTACCACAGGCGGGACTGAACTTGCGATACGAGACGTAACCCCAGAAGCTACGCGCAGAGTCATTGACCGTGAAGTACCGGGTATGGCAGAGGCCATGCGGATGACGGTGCTCCAGAAGAACCGGGGAGCGATGCTCTTTAGAGGAATCTGCGGTATTCGCGGAAGAACTCTAATTGTGAATCTGCCGGGAACTCCAAAGGGTGTACACGAGAATCTCGCAGCGATTATGGACCAGCTCCCTGAGGCACTTTTGATGGTTACAGGACAATTTAGACAGTAAAGCCGGCTGAGTATTCCTTCCTTTTTCTTGTAAATACGGCTATGTATGTGATTACATTTGTGGTATGATTTCATGTAGATGGATGATTATGGATGCTAATCCATATGTATAGTACAACAAGAAGGAGGGGTATACATGCCAAATATCGGAGGAACGGGCTTTATTCTGCTTGTCATTGTTGCCTTGTTGTTATTCGGACCTAATAAGCTTCCTGAACTGGGACGAGCTGTCGGCAGAACGTTCCGTGAATTTAAGAATGGTGCGCAGGAGATCATGTCAGATGAATCATCGTCCCGTAAGGGACCTTCAGCAAGTGAAGTTAAGCCAGCTGAAGCAGCAACGGTTCAGAAAACAGAGGATAAGCGCCTGCCGGAGTAACTGTATATACCTTATGCTTGCGCGCTTTAAGTCAGGGTGCCTTGCTAAGCGCTTATTTCAAGCAAATATCGATCCCTTCTTTGTAAGAAGGGTTTTGTTTTTTCTTCTAGCTGATGAGCAGAGAGAGGGAGTGTTACGTTTGTCTGAACAAGAAGAAGGCATGACGCTGGTTAATCATTTGGGTGAACTGCGAAGACGTCTTGTCGCTGTACTGGTCGTTCTTCTGCTCGGACTGATTGGCGGGTTATTTATTAGTGATCCGATCTATCAATATTTGATAACCTATGGGCCTCTTCCGGGTATTGAACTGCATGCCCTTACGCTATGGGATGGACTAGGGATGTATATGAAGATTGCCCTGATTTTTTCACTCGTGATTACGTTGCCTTTTACTGCCTATCAGATTTGGAAATTTGTAAGTCCAGGTCTGACGCCAAGTGAGCAGAAAGCGACTGTACGTTATATTCCTTTTGTCCTTTTGTTGTTCTTATTAGGGATTGCTTTTTCCTACAAAATATTGCTCCCGATGGCCACTTCCTTTACAAGCAGTATTAATCAGAATCTTGGCCTTGTCGAAACGTACGGGATGGCACAATATTTTACGTTTATGTTTAATCTAATCTTGCCTGTATCACTGTTATTTGAACTGCCTGTTGTGGTTATGTTTCTGACAAAACTGCGAATTCTCAATCCACTGCGTTTACGTAAAATGCGCCGGATCTCCTATTTTATACTTGTATTTATCGCTGTATTTGTAACCCCGCCTGATTTTATTTCCGATATTTTGGTTACAATTCCTTTGATTCTGCTTTATGAATTCAGTGTCTTTCTGTCATCTGTGGTTTACCGGAAACAGCTCGAAGAGACGGAGGAATACGAATCGAGATATGTGAAGATCGATGCAGGGGAGAAGGTTTAGGATAGAGCATAATTTTTACAGGATTGGAGAGAATGGAAGATGGCTTCATGTATAACTGAAAAGATCTGCTAAAAATCCTGAAAAGGACTTGAAATCATCTTCTAATTTCAGTATCATGAAATTGGTTGTTAGCACTGACGACTGTCGAGTGCTAATATAGAAGAGTGCAACAACCGTAAGATATGTAACTTACTTATTTAAGGAGGCTATTTTTCATGATCAGACCTTTAGGTGAACGCGTATTGGTAGAACCGATCGAACAAGAAGAGACAACAGCTTTCGGGATTGTACTTCCGGACTCTGCTAAAGAAAAACCGCAAGAGGGTAAAGTTATCGCTGTTGGCGCTGGAAGCTTAAAAGATGGCGTTCGTGTTCCTTTGGAAGTAAAAGAAGGAGACCGCGTTATTTTCTCCAAATACGCTGGAACAGAGCTTAAATACGAAGGTAAAGAATATTTGATTATGAAGGAAAGCGACATTCACGCAATCTTGGGTTAATCTTCATTCGTGAAGAGCTTGAATATATGAATTGAATCGTTGATTTCATAATATATTAGGAGGTTTTATCACTATGGCTAAAGATATTAAATTCAGTGAAGACGCACGTCGTTCCATGCTTCGTGGTGTGGACGCTTTGGCAAACGCAGTAAAAGTAACACTCGGACCTAAAGGACGTAACGTTGTTCTTGAGAAAAAATTTGGCAGCCCCCTCATCACGAATGATGGTGTGACGATCGCAAAAGAAATCGAACTTGAAGATGCATTCGAGAACATGGGTGCTCAACTCGTTAAAGAAGTAGCTACAAAAACAAACGATGTTGCTGGTGACGGTACGACAACAGCTACAGTTCTTGCTCAAGCCCTCATTACAGAAGGTTTGAAAAACGTAACTGCAGGTGCAAGCCCAATCGGTATCCGTAAAGGGATCGACAAAGCGGTTCGTGCTGCTGTTGAAGAACTTCACAAAATCTCCAAACCGGTTGAGAACAAACAATCCATCGCACAAGTTGCTGCTATCTCCGCAGCTGACGAAGAAGTAGGCGAACTGATCGCTGAAGCAATGGAAAAAGTGGGTAACGACGGTGTTATCACAGTTGAAGAATCCCGTGGATTCGAAACTGAACTTGAAGTGGTTGAAGGTATGCAATTCGACCGTGGATACATTTCTCCATACATGATTACAGATACAGATAAAATGGAAGCTGTCCTAGACAACCCATACATTCTGATCACTGATAAAAAAATTACAAACACGCAAGAAATCTTGCCTGTTCTTGAAAAAATCGTTCAACAAAGCAAACCGCTTCTGTTGATCGCTGAAGATATTGAAGGCGAAGCGCAAGCTATGCTGATCGTGAACAAACTGCGCGGAACATTCAATGCAGTAGCGGTTAAAGCTCCTGGATTTGGTGACCGTCGTAAAGCAATGTTGCAAGATATCGCTGCTTTGACTGGCGGCCAAGTGATCACTGAGGAACTCGGACTTGATCTGAAATCCGCTACAATTGATCAACTGGGTACTGCTCGTCAAGTACGTGTTACCAAAGAAAACACAATTATCGTTGATGGCGCAGGAAGCAAAGAAGACATCGATGCTCGCGTAAAACAAATTCGTTCCCAACTCGAAGAAACAACTTCCGAGTTCGACAAAGAAAAATTGCAAGAGCGTCTTGCTAAACTTGCTGGCGGCGTAGCTGTTATCAAAGTTGGTGCAGCATCTGAAACTGAGCTGAAAGAACGCAAACTTCGTATCGAAGATGCACTGAACGCAACTCGTGCAGCAGTAGAAGAAGGAATCGTATCCGGTGGTGGTACAGCTCTAGTGAACGTATATGGCGCTGTAGCTGCAGTAGCTGAGCAACTTGAAGGAGACGAGCAAACAGGTGTGAACATCGTACTTCGCGCACTGGAAGCTCCAATCCGTACAATCGCTGCTAACGCTGGTGAAGAAGGTTCCGTAATCGTGGACCGTCTGAAACGCGAAGAAGTAGGCGTAGGTTACAACGCTGCTAACGGTCAATGGGTAAACATGATCGAAGCAGGTATCGTCGACCCAGCGAAAGTAACTCGTTCCGCATTGCAACATGCTGCATCTATCGCGGCTATGTTCCTTACTACGGAAGCAGTTATCGCTGACAAACCAGAACCAGCAGCTCCTGCAGGTCCAGACATGGGCGGCATGGGTGGAATGGGCGGCATGATGTAATAACAAGGTTTAAACCTTGTTGCTTCAATACATCGAAGTAGCCACATTTTAATTGAGGCATCTCAATAGTTCTCTAAACTATTGAGATGCCTCTTTCTTTTTATTGATTAGAATCTTATAAATTAATTGTTGAGTTATACTTTCATCTTTCGAACTATTAAGGCGAATTAGCAATGATAAGGAGTTTATATTCATGTTTTTGAAATCAGCACAACTTTACAGTAATAACGAGAAACAGTTTATAATATCTAATCAAATTCTACTAAACGGTTTTTTAACAGAGTACGGAGAGGTTACCGAATTGGAATGGAATTGTAGTGAAGAGATCTTACAAAAAACGTTACTTGAAGCGTTAAATAAATCAAATACTATAACTTTGGAAAAAGAAGATAAAGTGGATCCTTTAGCAAAGCATCTAGGAATAAAAAGTTGGAAAAAGGCAAAAAGTGATAAAAAACTAGTTATGGTGAATCATCATTTTGATGACGATCCTTATTTTAAAGTTACTGCTACAAAAAAGATGAAGAATGGAGCGTATCCCGGCATAAAGAGTGTAGAGATTCTTGATGATGAAGCTCTACAAGACAATAACCTTGCTAAAAGTGTGCTAAAGGCTATGAAATTATCTAGCATTTAAATAATAAATAAAGCATAAGACCCCTGACTCATTAAAGAGCCCAGGGGTCTTACACTTGATTAATAAATAAGTTCCTCTGCAAGATGAGTAAATACTTCACCGATTACAGAAACCTCGTCATAGACGGAGGGGTCTGTATTTTTCTGCTTACGTTTTTACTTAGCGAGATATTCCACGAATCTTGTAAAGATGGTAGCTACCTCGGCGCGGGTTGCGTTGGCGTTGTGGTCAAATAGGTTGCCCGGCTTACCTGATACAATGCCGATGCCCTGCAGTGCCTGAACGGCCTCGAGCGCCCATGAGCTGATCTCACTCTCGTCCGCGAAGGACATAGTTTGGCTTTTCGGTATCTCAAAGCCTTTGTACTTCATATAGTTGTACAGGATCACCAGTATCTGCTCACGTGATACTGTTGAATTGGGTTTAAATTGGTCTGCGCTTATACCGCTGACTATGCCTTTTTCGGCTGCCCACTCGACTGCCGCGGTGTACCACTGATCCTTCGGCACGTCATTAAAGCGGGAACTTGCGCCGCCCGAGCGGTTTACGTTCTCAAGGTTGGCTAGTGCCTGCACAAACATCGCACGTGTCATAGCAGTTTCCGGTGAGAACGTTGTGGACGTCGTTCCGTTGAAAAGATTAAATGAGTAGGCGAAGTTTACATAGCTGTAGAACCAGTTGTCATCGTTTACATCATTGAAAGGGTTACCCGATACGACGATAAAGCCCAGTGCAGTATCGTCATCGAGTACAAGCTCCGTACCCTTTTGAATATTCAACGATACGCCGTTTTCTAAGCTAACACTCGCGCCAGCAGATCCTACCACGATCTTACCGTTCGAGTCTATTGTTGTGCCTTTTGGCACCTCAATCTTCGTACCTTCCTTGGTCACAATTTCACCACCGCCAGGGAGGGTAGTGATGCCATTTTTGTCCGTGACCGCAGGCTTATCTTTCGGTGTGTTCACTGTATAGGTTGGCTTAGAAGAACCCGTGTCTGTCACTGTGCCAGTATTGTTGGTGTTGTCTCCTGAAGGTTTAGGCACAGTTGGATTCGAAGGTGTCGGAGTCGGTGTAGGTGATGGTGACGGATTTGGATTTTGAGTTGAAGTCTGTTTCGGCGTAGCTGTCACACTTTTCTCCGCACTGTCGCCCTTGGCAGTTACTGCTACGATCTTGAAGGTGTATTCTTGATTGTTGGTCAGACCCGTAAAAGTGTACTCGTACGTCGACTTATCCACGGTGATTGGTGTCTTGTCACCATACCAGACTTTATAACTTAAGATCGTGCTGCCGCCGTCGTTCGCTGGAGCAGTCCATTTCAGTGTAACCTGTTTATCGCCCGCCGTCGCTGTGAAACTGCTTGGAGCATCAGGCACACCTGGTTTTCTTTGTGAGAACATCCAATCAAAAACGTCTGTGTAGTCATTGTTCCAAGCTGACAAGTTAGAAGACTGTGCTGTTGGAGCTATGCTCCAATTCCCCATCGTAATCTGGTTGTAAAGAACCGCCGCTTCTACTTCGTGTGCTATATAGTCGGGCAGGGGAGGGTTGTTATTTGGATTTGGTCTTTGATTTGGCTGATCAAATTGGTTGTATGGCCAAGTAAGAGCCTCATTGTTCTCAAAACGTGAAGCCCTTGCGTTCGTCATTTTCGGCATATTGTTATTTATGAAGTTATTGAGGTTAGTCTGGTATCCTCCTACGTTATGAGTGTTTACAAATATCCAATAGGCCAAATCTTTATGAGCTTCATTTACGCTTGCTTCCGGTGAGCCGAATACCGGGGCCATAGGTGCACCTGCTGCGAAGAATCCAGGATAAGTGTTAATTAAGGTGTTCGTATATGCGCCGCCCCATGAAAAGCCCGCAACGTAAATACGGTTAGGATCTACTAATCCTTCTGCCACTAAGTCGTCAATCACTTTCTTAACATCGTCTGTTTTAGGAGTGGAAGTCCCATTATAGGAAATATTCAGAATATGGCTAGCGTATTTACTAGGATCTTTCTCCATATTCTTCATCAGGGCAACCGAACCGTTAGCAGATTTCATAGACGCTTTTTGATCGATTTTTGACTGTGTGCCGCCTCGCGACATCCCGTGGGTATACACATATAGCGGCATTCCTTGCAACGCTTCGCCTTTTCCATCCTCGTGAAGGTAGAGGGCGTAATTGAATGAATCCTTCGTACGTGTTGTAAACTTGTCGAGGATTGGATTCACAACATTTGTCTGTTTAAAGACGGCGTTATTAAGCGAACCGCCTTTCGTCAGCACGATATCGCCTTTTTGAACAATGCTGTAACTTTGCTTTGTCGAGTTACTGCTTCCATCCAGGGTTGTTCTACCTCCGGCCTCTGTATAAAATTCAAGCTCAACTACGATGTAACGGCCGCTTTCCAGTCCAGCTTGATAATCCGGCGAATTGCTTACTTTCCCAACATAACCGCGTACTTTCGGTTCGTTGTTGGCATATACTCTTGAAATTTTGCGTGTTCCTTCAAAGACCAACTGGTCACCGACCAAGGTTGTGTTCTTTGCCAATACGTTAAACAAGCCTGCTTGAAGTTTGGAACCTAATGCTTCTTTTCCTTCGCCTAAGTCAATAATGACGGCAGTTGTGTACTCACCGCTAGCAAAGTTGTCATTCCATACGATAAAAGGAAGTTGATCAGCGGCTGGATCATCTTTGAACGTGACACGAATCTCATGATCAGCACGAATATTGGTTAAAGAGAAAGTATTATCGCTGGATATATTCACAGCCTTGCCATCAACCGTTACTGTATCAACAACATTGCCTTGATTAGGGGTAATTGTAAATGTGATATCTTCGCCTTTCTCCATTCTCAAAACATTGCCGGGTGCGTTTGGCGTTATTTTGCCGCCCGTATCCGCCTGGATGGAGATGGAGAATCTAGTATCCACTTCATCGGCTTCAATAAGCATCAAGCTGTCTCTAAATGCAGCATCGCTGCCATAACCCGTGTCCGGATCTCCAAAAGCGGAAACGACTTCATAGCGATCCGCGCCTTTTTCACTCGAGTTATTAATGTAAATATCGAAGGTAAACTTGCCTGGCTCTAAGATCAGGTCTCTTTTTGGAATTCTCATCTCTACGATGTATCCAGTTTCCGTAATTTGGGTCCACGCAGCTCTGTCCGTATGGGACTGTCCTGAGTATATGCCTGTTGAACTAACACGCCATTGGTTAGAACCATTGGATCCTGGGCCGACATAAAACTCTAAGCTGTCGTACGTATGATCCCCGCCCGGTCCCTGATACACATTGCTATCCTGTACAACTACGCGGGAATAGAGATAATCATTGTCCCATAGGATTTTGGCTGTGCCTGTGGCGTGAGGTCTAGAATCGCCAGGAACCGTACTTTTATTAATAGGATACTCCGTTGTTTTGGACCACAGTGGGTCGTTCGATCCAAGCTCAGGAGTTCCATATGATGCGGTTGAAGCATCTGGCAGTACCATTTGTTTACTCTGTGAGTACATCCAATCAAAGACGTCCGTGTAGTCATTATCCCAAGATGGCAAATTAGGGGACTGTGCTATTGGAGCCATGCTCCAAGTTGTCTTAGTAAAAGGATTCTCCATATTGATCTCATTGTAAAGAACCGCCGCTTCTACTTCGTGGGCTATATAGTCACGCAGGGGAGGAGTAGTATTCGGATTTGGTCTTTGATTTGGTTGATCAAATTGGTTGTATGGCCAGGTAAGAGCCTCATTGCTCTCAAAACGAGAAGCCCTTGCGTTGGTCAAATTCGGAATATCATTTTTAATGAAGTTATCGAGCTGCGATGCATTTACTCGGGTGTCATAAGCGTTTACAAGTATCCAATAAGCTAGGTCTTTATGCGCTTCGTTTGCACTCGCTGACGGCCCGCCACTTGCAATTCCCAGAGGTGCAGCTGCTGCGAAAAAGTCTGGGTATGTGTTAATTAAGGTGTTCGTAAACATGGCGCCCATTGAAAAGCCAGAAGCATAAATACGGCTAGGATCTACTAACCCGTTGGCAACCATATTGTCTATAATCTTCTTCACATCGCCTATTTGTGGAGCAGAACCGCCACTAAAGGATATATTCAAAATATGGCTGGCATATTTGTCAGGATCCTTCTCCATTTTCTTCATTAGAGCAACCGAACCGTTAGCGGATTTCATAGACGCTTTTTGGTCGATATGTGCCTGTGTGCCGCCGCGTGAGAAGCCGTGAGTATAAATATATAGCGGCATTCCTTGCAGCACTTCACCTTCTTCATCTTGATGGAGGTAGAGTGCGTAATTGACCGAGTCGCTTGTATGTGCTGTAAACTTGTCAAGGATTGGATTTACAACTTTCTCCTGTTTGAAGACAGTGTTTCTAAACGGATCGCCTTCAGTTAGCACGATATCTCCTTTTTGAACAATGTTGTAATTTTGCTTTGTTGAGTTACTTCCATCCAGCGTTGTATTCCCGCCGACTTCTGTATAAAACTCAAGCTCAGCCACGATGTAACGGCCGCTTTCCAGTCCTTCCTGATAATCCGGTGAATTGTGTGCTTTTCCAAGATAGCCGCGCACTTTTGGTTCGTTGTTGGCGTATACTCTTGCGATTTTGCGTGTTCCTTCAAAAACCACTGAGTCACCGCTAAAGGTTGTGTCCCTGGCTGATATGGTAAACAGGCCTGGATGAAGTGCGGAGCCTACTGCTTCTTTCCCTTCCCCTAAGTCAATGATGACAGCAGTGGTGTATTCGCCTCTAGCAAAGTTGTCATTCCATACAATAAAAGGAAGCTGATCTGCGGCTGAATCATCTTTAAATGTCATATGAATGTTAAGATCTGTCTCAATATTTGTTACAGAAAAAGTATTATCGCTGGATATAGTTACAGGCTCACTATTTACTGTTACGATGTCTACAACTTTTCCGTTATTTGGAACGAGCTTGAATGTTATGTCTGAGCGAGGAGTGACCCTTAGAACATTGCCGGGTGCGTTCGGCGTTATTTGTCCGCCCGTATCCGTCAAGAGGGTGATGGAGTGTCTTGTATCCTCTTCACTGGCCTCAATGAGCTCCAGGCTGTCTGTAAATGCAGCATCACTATTAAAACCTGTGTCTGGATCACCGAAAGCGGAAACAACTTCATAGCGATCCCCGCCAGTTTCAGTCGAGTTATTGATATAAACCTCGAAGGTAAGTTTGCCTGGCTGAAGTGTTAGGTTTCTTTTTGGGATTCTCATCTCCACGATGTATCCCGTATCCGTAATTTGGGTCCATGCAGCTCTGTTCGTATCGGACTGCCCTGAAAATACGCCCGTTGTACTAACGCGCCATTGGTTTGAACCGCTGGAACCTGGGCCGACGTAGAACTCAAGACTGTCGTATGTATGATTCGGACCGGATCCCTGATAAACATTGCTGTCCTCTACAACTACGCGGGAATAAAGGTATTCGTTGTCCCAGAGGATTTGGGCTGTGCCCGTGGCATGAGGTCTAGGATCGCCGGGGATAGTGCTTTTGTTGATAGGATAATCCTTTGTCTGTGCCCATAGTGGGTCGTTTGACCCGAGTTCGGGAGTTCCGAAAAGGGCTGTTAGCGTTTCATTCGCTTCTGCATTCTCGATGGTGTCGTTTTCGGCGGCAAAGCTGACAGGCATTAGCGACGTCGTCATTACCAGGCAACAGAAGAACGCGAGCATTTTGCGGAACCGTTTTGACATCAATGAAAAACCTCCTTGTTTTTTGATGGGGGCCACCTAAGGCTTACTCGCATCGTATTTGGGAAACGTCGTCAATTTGACCAGTATCAAACTATTTGTTATGGTCATTTAAATAGTTTACAATGAAATTGATTTTATCGTTACCTGGGAACGCCTTGCTATTTATATGAAGCATATGAAAAAAGAGATTAACGTTCATATAAAATGAAAACCCCTGACATTAAAGAGCCAGGGGTTTTAGCTTTATTTTACTATTAATAAATAAGCTCCTCTGCAAGATGAGTGAATACTTCACCGATCACCGAATCCTCGTCATAGACGGAGGAGCCTGTATTCTCCTCAGGCTGAGCAAAAGGCACTTGAGCAATGATATGGGAATGAAGCTCCTCTGCTAATTTTTCGGCACCGCCTTGACCGAAGAGGTAGTTCTTTTCACCGTTCGATTCAAAGTAGGCCATGTTTTCAACCACACCAAGAATCGAATGTTTGGTATGCTGCGCCATGACTCCCGCACGAGAAGCGACATGAGAAGCTGCATAGTGAGGGGTGGTCACTATGATCTCCTGCGCTTGCGGAATCATGGCTGCCACATCAATGGCGACATCTCCTGTACCGGGAGGCAAATCGAGCAAAAGATAATCGAGCTCACCCCAATGGGTGTTCGTAAGGAAATTGCGAATCCACTTGTTCAGCATTGGGCCGCGCCACATGACAGGTTGGTTATCTTTTGCAAAGAATCCCATCGACATCACTTTTACCCCATGACTTATAACAGGAATTGCGGTTTGGTCAATCATGGTTGGCTTTTGGCCAATCTTCATCATCGCAGGAATACTAAACCCATAAATATCTGCATCTAAAATCCCCACACGTTTCCCAAGCCGGGCAAGTGCTGCGGCTAAGTTAATCGTAACCGTAGACTTACCAACACCGCCTTTACCGCTCGTCACCGCAATGAAGGTAACACCAGACTCAGGCAGAAGCATTTTCGGCATACCTTGTTCCGTAGCATTTTGTGTTTTTAATGAAGAGGTTATATTCCGGCGTTCTTCCTCTGTCATGGAACCAAACGTAATCGAAACGCTGGATGCGCCGATTTCTTTTAGTGCTTGTTCAATATCCTGCTGAATCTTTGCTTTTAGCGGGCAACCTTGGATGGTTAAGATAACGTCCAGAGAGACATGCGTACCGTCAATCTTTATATTCCGAACCATATTCAGGTCAACGATACTTTGATGAAGTTCCGGGTCATTAATGTTTTTAAGTGTTTGTAAAATCCGTTCGTTTGTCAGCATGTAAGAAACCACCTTCTTATTTTAAGCCTTTGCCAAGCCCTTTTAAAAAGTGAATTCCAAAATTTAAAGAGCGATTGACATCTGGATCATTTAATAGTTTTAAAAGTTTGAAGGCACTAATCTTTTCATCGGATTCAATAGCCTTGTTTGCTTCATCTAAGCCTGTAGTTAAGCTGTTAATCAGCTTCGCGGTTGTTTCCGGTTCGACTTCAGACAGCGCTCCGGCAGCACCCATTAAGTTATTGATGATATTCGTAACAGGTTTACGAGTCATTTGACCAAGGGCGATTTTTGCGACATCTTCTTTTGCTTCTAGTAGTTTTCCCGCCGCTTCTAGAGCTCCCATATCATTCAAATCAGCCATGATCGAAAAGACCTGATTCACCATGTCTTCATTTTCAGAAAGAAGCTGTTTTAAATTCTCTAACTTTTCTTCCTTACGTTGTTCTTCTGTCACTTGTTGTTTTTTTATCGTTGTAATTGGCGCAGCCATCTGAGTCACTTCCCTTCGTGAGTCGTTGTTAAGTGTACGTATCCAGGACGGTTCCATTTACGCTCGACTTCAACGCCATTTTGCGGATGACGTTTTTTATAACGCGGATTTGTTCTAGGCAGCGGATTTTTTCCTTTTGGCTTCAGTATTTCCACGCGTACTTTTGTTTGTTTGTAAGCCGGTGTAGATGTATTGATATCTGCAGCCGGTCCGGTTAAGAAATTGATTGCTGAATCTTTGCTGACGGAGTTCATTGGCAGAAATAATTCTTTTCCTTGTACCCGATCAGTTATTAGGGCATTAAGTTTTAATGCGCCATATGGTGATACGAGACGAAGCAGGGCGCCATCTTCAATGCCGCGTTCTTTGGCGAGTTCAGGTGATACTTCCACAAAAATCTCAGGTACTTTGGACTGAATCCCTTTGGATTTATTCGTCATGTTTCCTTCATGGAAGTGTTCAAGCATACGGCCATTGTTAATAAGGCAGTCATACTGTGCTTCGTATTCGACAGGCTGTACCCAATCATGTAAAGCGAAACGTGCTTTTTTATCCGGGAAGTTAAACCCATCTTCATAGAGCAGAGGTGTATCTTTTCCATCCAGACTCCCCCAGCAGAAGCTGCCCCAATCTGCAAGAACATCATAGTTTGCTTCAGCGAAGATCGGAGAGAGGCTGGCCATTTCATCAAAAATTTCACTTGGATGGCTGTAATTCCAATCTGCACCTAAGCGGCGAGCGACGGCCTGAAGAATCTCCCAATCGGCTTTTGATTCACCGAGCGTTGGCAGTACTTGATAGAGACGCTGTACACGGCGTTCTGTATTGGTAAAAGTACCTTCTTTTTCAAGCGATGGTGCTGCAGGCAGAATCACATCTGCATACTGCGCTGTACGTGATAGGAAGATATCTTGTACAACAAAAAATTCGAGTTGTGAGAGAACCTTATCTACGTGATTTGCATCGCAGTCGACTAGAGCCATATCTTCGCCCACTAAATACATAGCTTTCATCTTACCTTCCATAATCGCATCTAACATTTGCATGTTTGTACGACCTGGTTCTGGTTTGATTTTTACGCCATATGCTTTTTCAAATTTTTCACGTTCTGCATCGTTCGTTACTTTTTGGTAACCTGGCAGGAGATTTGGAAGTGTACCCATGTCACAAGCGCCTTGCACATTGTTATGACCGCGAAGAGGGTAGGCACCTGCACCAGGACGACGATAGTTACCTGTAGCAAGCAGCAGATTGGAAATCGCTGCGGATGTATAGGAACCGCCCGTATTTTGGGTAACGCCCATACCCCAAAGCACACAGGTACCGTCTGCATCACGAATCATTTCGGCCACTTGAATCAGTGTTTCTTTTGAAATCCCTGTCTGTTGTTCTGCATATTCCAGAGTGTATTTATCAAGTACGGCTTTAAATTCATCATAGAAATTCACGTTCTCTTGAATAAACGCTTCATCATGCCAGCCTTGATCAATGATGTATTTGGTAACAGCCATTAACCATACTTGGTCTGTACCTTGTTTTGGACGCATGAAAATATCGGAACGCTCAGCCATCTCATGTTTACGAATATCGGAAACAATTAATTTTTGACCGTGTAATTTATGAGCACGTTTGACGCGAGTCGCTAATACGGGATGACCTTCTGCAGGGTTTGCCCCAACAATGATGACAAGACCCGCTTTCGCAATATCTTTAATTGTTCCTGCATCTCCGCCCATACCTACTGTACGCATTAGTCCATCTGTAGCAGGGGACTGGCAATAGCGTGAACAGTTATCGACATCGTTTGTTTCAAACAATTGACGAGCCATTTTTTGAATCAAGTAGTTTTCTTCATTTGTAATTTTGGAAGAGGAGATAAATCCGACAGAACCTGTACCGTATTCTTTTTGGATACCGCCAAGTCTAGATGCGATCAGGTCCAGCGCTTCATCCCAAGATGCCTCAACAAATTCATTGTTTTTGCGAATCAGTGGTTTCGTAATCCGTTCTTCGGAGTTTACGAAGTCCCAGCCGAATTTCCCTTTGACACAAGTAGATACTGCATTTACAGGACCGTCAGAAGGTTGGACTTTTAGGATTTTGCGATCTTTGGTCCATACTTCAAATGAGCAGCCTACGCCGCAGAAAGTACATACCGTTTTTGTTTTTTTCGTGCGTTTACTGCGCATGGCAGCTTCGACCTCAGAAACAGCGAAGATACCGCTGTACCCAGGTTCAACTTCCTTAATCAAATCAATCATCGGATCAAGCATGTCTTGTTTAAGACCAGTCATAAAACCGGCTTCGCCAAGCATAGTTTTCTCCATAAGTGCATTACATGGACAAACCGTAACGCATTGTCCGCAGCTTACACAGGAAGAATCGTTGATCGCAACGCCTTCATCCCAGATCACTCGCGGTCTTTCGGCTTCCCAGTCAATGGATAACGTTTCGTTCACTTGCAGGCTTTGGCATACTTCTACACATTGCCCGCATGCGATACATTGGTTCGGGTCGTACCGGTAAAATGGATGTGACATATCGACTTCATGGGGTTCCACTTTTGGTTTATAGGGATATTTTTGATGTTCAATTTCCATGAGTTCTGCCGTGTTATGTAATTTACAGTTCCCGTTGTTATTGTCACATACGGTACAGTAGAGCAAATGATTTTCGAGTATACGGTCCATGGCTTCGGTTTGCGCAGCTTTTGCCTTTTCGGAATTCAGCTGAACGTTCATACCGTCTATAGCTTTTGTGGAACAAGAACGAACAAGTTCGCCATTGACTTCAACGATACATGTATCACAAGTTTGGATGGGATCAACAGAGGGGACGTGGCAGATTTGCGGATGGGCGATGCCGTTATGATTAAGGGTATCCAGGATGGTTGCCCCTTCTGCTGCATCATACGGTACGCCATTAATATTAATTTTGGTCAAGGTGATTTCCTCCTTTTGTTCTAAGAGACTTATATGTTCACAGGATCCTAATTAGGATGAAATAATGAATAAAATAACGAGTTGATGATTAGATTTAATGAAACCGTGATTACGAGGTATCTGTGTGAAATAGGTTTGGAAAATAAAAAATCCACCATGAAACAGCATGCCCTATACATGCTAAATGTTCATGGTGGATAAAATTCATAGCAGGCCGTGCTATAAATCCAATCTACTTCATTTCAATTTTTAGTACACCAATAGAATTCAAATATTAAGATCCATATGAGAAATGAGTTCAAATCTATTCTATAAACCCATGTAGGAATCAAAATACGTAAACACCATTCGTATATCATTTATTATAGCTCTTTTCAATTAAAATGATCAATAATATCAATAAAATTAATTGATGAGAGTCATTATCATTTGTATTCTCTAAACAGAATTAACTAAAAAATTAGCTGATCTTTTGATAAGATAAATGGACAAGAGAAACCATTACTAGTACTATTTTAACTGCATAAGCTGCTGATTTCATACAAAATGATAAGGGTTATCCTTATGAAAATACGATAATAAACAAAAGTTTCATAATGATAGGAGATTCGTTAAAATGTCAAAAAAAATACATGAATTTAATGACATGATTCGAAAACTACGCAAAGATAAATTTGGAAAAGGACCCGATCGTATTCATACCGTTTTCGTCGAGAATATGGCAGTTTCCACACTTTATGGAAATATTACACCTACCGAAAAATTCATTGCGAGTACTCCTGAAGGATTAAAAATGGTTCATGCAGCACGTACAAGTATGATCCAAGATTTGTACAGTGAATCGCCTCCAGAAGGCATGGAAGAACTCGTAGGTTCGAAATTGCTGCATTTATTTTCAGATATCAAAATTGAAGAGGATTTTGCTATTTCTGTATTTGTTTTTGAAGATAATATTAGTGAATAAGAGGATGCCTTATGGAAAATGCAGTAACTAGAAAGGTTATACATGTTGCAGATAAACAAATGAAAGAAATAGAAGATCTCGTGGTAACAGAACATGCAGTTACGGTCAAAATTAACCAAGAAGAATTTGTTACCATGGTTTGCACACCAGAGTATGTAGAAGATATGGTTGTTGGATATTTAGCTTCTGAACGGATCATTCGGAGTGCAGACGACCTTGAAGACATTTGGTACCAGCCAAAAGAAGGTTATGTGCATGTCAAAACAAAGAACGTAAATCCTTTTTATCAACAATTTCAAAATAAACGATACATTACTTCTTGTTGCGGGACGAGCCGCCAAGGTTTTGTGTTTGCCAATGATGCACTGGTAGCTAAAAAAATGGAAGATATTCATGTGAGAGTTACTACCGAGGATTGTTTCCGTTTAATGAACGATCTGCAAGATTCCGCTGAGACATTTAGAAAGACAGGCGGTGTGCATAATGCGTCGTTATGTGATGTGAATGGGATTATCCTAAGCCGTATGGATATCGGACGTCATAATGCACTTGATAAAATATATGGATATTGCCTGCGAAATAACATCAGCTTGAAAGATAAAATCATCGTATTCAGCGGACGAATTTCATCGGAAATTTTACTTAAAGTATCCAAAATTGGTTGTGAAATTGTCTTGTCCAAATCTGCTCCCACCGAACTTGCTCTGCAACTGGCAGATGAACTCGGTATTACAACGGTAGGTTTTATTAGACAAAATTCACTTAATATTTATACACATAAAGAGCGTATTCTTTTACCTGAGCAAGATGCAGAAAACGGACCTGTAAATGAATAACTCTTACTAATGAAAGAAGGAGATTACAATTTCAAATCTACAAGACCAACTACATAGACCTCTAAGAGATATAAGGATATCCGTGACAGACCGATGTAATTTTCGTTGTCAGTATTGTATGCCTGCCGAGGTATTTGGTCCAGATTTTGCCTTTTTACCGTCTGATAAAATACTCAGTTTCGAAGAAATTGAAAGATTAGTTAAGATTTTCGTCTCATTAGGTGTGAGAAAAGTACGTATTACGGGCGGGGAACCTTTACTGCGTCAAGATCTGCCTAAGTTGATAGAACGGATTCATCACATCGCCGGGGTAGAGGAGATTGCCTTAACAACCAATGGTACTCTACTAAAAAAATATGCACATGATCTAGCAAAAGCAGGATTAGCACGAGTCTCGGTTAGTCTGGATTCCTTAGATGAAGATCGTTTTTTTGAGATGAATGGTCACCGCGGAAAAGTGTCAACGGTATTAGAAGGAATAGAAAAAGCAGCAGAGGCCGGACTGCAAGTGAAGATCAATATGGTAGTGCAAAAAGGAAAGAATGACCAAGATATCGTACCTATGGCAAGATTTTTTAAAGAGAAAGAACATATTCTCAGGTTTATTGAGTACATGGATGTTGGAAATTCAAACGGTTGGCGATTGGATGACGTGGTGTCAAAAAAAGAAATCATTGACCGGATTAACGAGTTCTCTCCTTTGAAACCTACCGAGCCTAATTATATCGGGGAAGTAGCTACCCGTTATCAATATGAAGATGGTCAGGGTGAGATCGGCGTGATTTCTTCGGTTACCGATTCATTTTGCGGGACTTGCTCGCGTGCACGGATCTCTGCCGAAGGGAAACTGTATACTTGTCTATTTGCCACAGAGGGAACGAATTTGCGTGATTTATTACGGTCTGGGGAAGATGATGAATCGATCACCCGGTTTATTTCAAACGTATGGGAAAATAGAGATGATCGCTATTCTGATGAACGTAATGAAGAGACAATGAGAAAAAGAAAGAACTCGAAAATTGAAATGTCACACATCGGTGGTTAGATAGAATAAAGAAGAGGGCAGAAGAATTTCTCTGCTCCCTCCTTGAATAACAAGGTCAGATGGAGAGAGCAGGGTTCAAAAGAACCAAATTCAGAAGAAATTGAATGAAGTGACTCCGATTGGTGTAATGATAAGAAGGGAGAAAATGAGTTATGAGTTCGATATAGAAGGGAAATCATCCCGATTTATTTTGCGAAAAAAGGTTGACTTTCATTTAGATAAGTAATAAACTTTAGTTAAGCGATTGAGAAAAAGTAAGTTACAAATATCAAGTTATGAAATGCCAATAAGCATGAATGAATAAAAATCCCTGAATGTTAGAGATATGGAATGCAGCTCATTTTCATTAGAAAATAAAGAAGCCATTCGTTTTAATTTCGTCGAACATATGGGATTTGATTTTTAACTACATATCTTAAATTTGTAATACTTTAATTAAAGGTAATTTAGAAGGCAGGGATAAAATATGAACCATTTAAAAGGGATTCACCATGTAACCGCAATTACGAGTAACGCTGAGAAAAATTATGAGTTTTTCACTTATGTCCTCGGTATGAGACTTGTGAAAAAGACAGTAAATCAAGATGATATTCAGACGTATCATTTGTTCTTTGCCGATGATAAAGGCAGTGCAGGTACAGATATGACGTTCTTTGATTTTCCTGGTATTCCAAAAGGGACCCATGGTAATGATGAAATCTACAAATCTTCTTTCCGAGTTCCTACCGACAAAGCGATTGATTATTGGAAAGAACGTTTTGATCGTCTAGGAGTAAGTCACTCAGGCATACAAGAGCTGTTCGGGAAGAAAACCTTATCTTTCGTTGATTTTGATGATCAGCAGTATCAATTGATCTCAGATGAGTTTAATCAAGGGGTCCCTTCGGGTACACCATGGCAAAAAGGCCCGATCCCGCTGGAATATGCGATCACAGGCCTCGGTCCTATCTTTGTTCGCTTCTCTCAGTTTGATTATTTCAAAGAATTGATGGAGAGAGTACTTTTGTTCAAGGAAATTGCACAGGAAGGAAATCTTCACTTGTTTGAAGGAGGCGAAGGTGGAAATGGAGCACAGGTTGTTGTTGAAGACAACACAGAACTTCCGCCAGCTCGTCAAGGTTACGGTACGGTTCACCATGCTGCATTCCGGGTAGAAAACCGGGCTGTGCTTGATGAGTGGACATCTCGTATGGAAAGCTTCGGCTTTACTACGTCAGGTTATGTAGACCGCCACTTCTTTGAATCTTTGTATGCAAGAGTCACTCCGCAAATTTTGTTTGAGTTTGCAACAGATGGCCCTGGTTTTATGGGGGATGAACCTTATGAAACGCTGGGAGAGAAATTGTCTCTGCCGCCGTTTTTGGAACCGCGCCGTGAGCAGATTGAGCGAGATGTTCGCCCGATTGACACGATGCGAAGTGATAAAGTTTTCAATAAGGAGTAAACTGCAAAATTTTATCGTCGTAGAATTGATATAAATTTTGCAGTAACCTTTATTATTTCGGTCAAACTCGAAATGAGTCGATGAAATGATAAAGGCACCTTTATTATTTCGGTCAAACTCGAAATGAGTCGATGAAATGATAAAGGCACCTTTATTATTTCGGTCAAACTCGAAATGAGTTGATGAAATGATAAAGGCACCTTTATTATTTTGGTCGATCTCTAAACGAGCCGATAAAATAATAAAGGTAATCCTTTGAAAAATATAAATACATTATTCAATTAATAGGAGGAAATGAATTATGAATTTTTTTGAAGCAGTAGAAACACGCCGTTCCGTATATGCACTTAACAAAGAAGTAAAGGTATCCGACGATCGTATTAAAGAAATCGTGGAGCATGCAGTAAAACACGTACCGTCTGCATTTAACTCTCAATCCAGCCGCGTTGTCGTTCTTTTCAAAGGCGAGCATGAAAAACTGTGGGACATGACAACAGAAGTGCTGAAAGCCGTTATGGGCGATGCAGACTTCTCCGGAACACAGCAAAAAATGGATATGTTTAAAGGTGCTTATGGTACCGTATTGTTCTTTGAAGATCAAGCTGTTGTAGGCGGCTTGCAAGAAGCATTCCCTGCTTATGCAGATAACTTCCCAATCTGGTCTGAACAAACCGCAGGTATGCACCAATTCGCAGTATGGACGGGTCTTGCTACAGAAGGGATCGGTGCTTCTTTGCAGCACTATAACCCACTGGTTGACGAAAGAATTGCTAACGAGTGGAACGTTCCTGAATCTTGGAAACTTCGTGCTCAGATGCCATTCGGTGGTATTGCACAACCAGCTGGCGACAAAGAATTCAAACCGCTGGATGAACGCATTAAATTCTTCGGTTAAGTATCTATCTAGTTCTCAGCCATTCCTTTATCTTCGGATGAAGGGATGGCTTTTTATGTATCTACATTTCTACTGCATGTACTGTTTGTCCATAATTCTGCATACATAACCTAATAACTTATAAAATGCAGAAAAGGGGAGAGTGGGAGATATGGAGTGGAGTGTGATCTGGGAACTTATTGACCCGCGTCTAGTTGGAGTCGTAGCCGCTTGCTGGGCCGTAGGATTTATTCTTAAGTCTACACCAGCTGTACCGGATTGGACCATTGTCTATGTCGTTGTTATTGTTGCAGTACTGCTTACGATCTGGATGCTGGGATGGTCTGCGGATTCAGTCGTTCAAGGGGTTCTCGCGGGGTCTTTCTCTGTATATGGACATCAGGTGGTTAAACAGACGCGCAGTATTGGAAAAAAGAACTAGAGTAATGGACGGATGTGGAAGGCTCGGTAACATCAACAAAAAACCGTAACCCAGCAGAGCAGGGTTACGGTTTTATTTGTTTGTAATGCTTTTTATGATTGAATCAGATTGAAGCAACCAGAGTTATTATAAATTTTTGATTCTTACTTAGAAGTTTTATTTTAGATCTTCAATAGAGTCAATATCCATGTAGGCTGGAACAGTAAGTCCTGTTCTTGCACCTTCCATATTCACACCAACATCTTCGACTTTGTCAATATAGCGGTCGTAGTATGCTGCGGAAGTGACAGGCATCCAAGCTGCAAGGGTAGCATCCACATCGCCTGCTGCGACACCAGTCCACATCGGGCCCATTTCTACTTGAAGTGAAGTTACATTGTAACCCAGCTCATTCTCGAGGACATATTCCGCGAGATTTGTACTTGCGATTTCTGAGTCCCAAGACACATAGCTAAGTTTCAAAGTCTCACCATTTGAAGACCGCAGACCTTTTGTCCACTCCGCGACTTTATCTTTATGAGCTTCCGCCCATTTTTTTGCTGCTTGCTGTGGATCCATACCGTCCTGGATATCAATCATCATTTCAGCCATCTCATCAGCCGTCCAGTTGAAGCGATCCAAGAACTCGTAGGCTGCCGGATGATCTTCTTTAAGTCCTTTTCGGACAATCGTACGAATTTCTTCTGCATCTCCATAGGATTTAAGCGGATCTTCCAGGAATTTCAGATCATATTTGTTGAACATCCAGTGCGGAGTCCAGCCTGTTATGATAATTGGGTCTTCATTCTTCAGTGCTTTCTCCAGCATCGCTGTCATCGCAGAACTAGAACCTTCCACAAGCGTCCAATCGGTCAGATCATAATCTTCCAGTGCTTGTTTCGTAGAAGTCATGATACCGGCACCAGGGTCGATACCTACAATCTGATAATTTACGGCTTGGCCAACGGCATTTCGTTCCGCACCATCATCAGCGTTATTACCTACAAAATATTGAGAAAAACCAGCGATAAGTACAATAGCTGCAGCGACCGAGATCATCCAGATCCGCTGCTTTGATGTAAAGCGGGTGCTTTTTTTCTTTCCTGGCTTACCTACTAGATTCTGAGAGAAACGGTCGAGCACAATCGCGAGTACGACTACGACGAGCCCTGCTTCAAATCCTTTACCAATCTGAAGTTGTCCAACAGCGCGGTATACTTCAGCACCAATACCTTGTGCCCCAATCATTGACGCAATTACGACCATGGATAGTGACAACATGATGGTTTGGTTCACACCACTCATTAGTGTTGGCATGGCTAGTGGAAGCTGTACTTTAAACAGCTTTTGAGCCGAAGTTGAACCAAAAGCGTCAGCCGCTTCAACAAGTTCCGTAGACACTTGGCGGATACCAAGATGCGTCATACGAATGGTTGGCGGAATGGAGAATATAACGGACGCAATAACACCTGGTACAACACCGAGACTAAAGAAAGTAACGGCTGGAAGCAGGTATACAAACGCAGGCATGGTCTGCATGAGATCGAGGATCGGAGTAACCACTCTTTCCACGCTGCGGCTGTACGCCGACAGAATACCAAGGGGTACACCGATCACGACGGATACAATCCCTGACGTTACGACGAGTCCAAGTGTATCCATGGACTGCGTCCAGTATCCTAGATTATAAATGAGCAGGAAGCCGATTACCGTGAATGCGGTAAGTTTCCATTTTCCAAGGATATAAGCAAGAACACCAAAAATGATAATAAAAAGAAAAGGGTGGGGCAGCAAAAACAGCCCCGAGAAAAATCCGACGACACTTTCGATAATAGTCGAAATGACGCCGAAGAATCCGGAGAGTGAGTCATTTAGCCAATTAACTGCGGCATCTGTCCACTCAGCTATGGGTAACTTCGGCATGAGATGGTTCCTCCTTCGTTGTAACTTCGCCGCCAAGGGCTCCGAGCAGTGCGCCTCTTACGATAACGCCTACGATTCTTCCATTGTCGCCGACTACGGCTACAGGAACTTTGGCAGAGCTTGTAATTTCAAACAAGTCATTCATCATCGTTTCAGGCGGTACTTGAGGTCCGTCTGTAATGAGAATATCTTGTAATGTTTTTCCGTCTTTAAAAGCCCGAACCGCATCTTCCGCTGTTATTACACCGAGCAGTTTTTTAGAACGATCGATGACAAACAGGTTAGATATACCGCGTTCGCGCATGAGCTCAAGTGCTACCCGAGGGCCGCGATCGAGTGTGATGGTCTCTGGCCGCAGCATAACATGAGAAGCAGTGAGTACTTTAGATAAGTCCACATCCTCGACGAAACGAGCGACAAATGAGTTGGCAGGCTGGATCATAATTTCTTCCGGTGTGCCAATCTGTTCAACAGAACCATCTTTCATCAGCGCAATCCGGTCTCCAATACGAAGAGCTTCGTCCAGGTCATGCGTAATAAAGATAATTGTCTTTTGCATACGATCTTGCAGTTCTACCAGCTCATCTTGCATATCACGGCGAATCAGTGGATCAAGTGCGCTGAAAGCTTCGTCCATAAGCAGAACTTCTGGATCGTTAGCAAGGGCACGTGCAAGACCGACACGTTGCTGCATCCCGCCGCTGAGTTCACTTGGAAGTTTATCTTCCCAGCCTTTTAGACCCACCAGCTCAAGAGCTTCTTTTGCCTTTTCTCTGCGTTTTGCTTTATCTACCTTTTGAATCTCCAAACCATATTCGACGTTATCGAGTACTGTGCGGTGAGGCAGAAGAGCAAAGCTTTGAAATACCATGCTGATGGTTTCTCTGCGAACCTTGCGCAGCTGCTCTTTATTCATTTTACGAAGATCTTTCCCGTGAACGAGGATTTCTCCCGAAGTAGGTTCAATCAAGCGGTTCAGCATTCGGACAAGCGTGGATTTACCACTGCCAGAGAGTCCCATAATAACGAAAATTTCTCCCTGTTTGATTTCCATATTGACTTGATTTACGCCGACCGTAATATTTTTCTCTTTAGCCAAGCGCTTTTTATCCCAACCTTGTTCAAGAAGCTTAACTCCCTCCTGAGCATTAGGACCAAACAGCTTACTTACATTTTTCACTTCTAGTATGGTCATGCTTATCTTTACACCCCTTTTTCTATAACGATATAAGCTTTATTTCACTTAATTTAAACATTTGCCTTTGCCATTGTAACAAATTGGCTCTATACTTTCAAATGTACATTCCGTATGTTTAGTTTGTACAGTAAAAACTGTACGAATTGAATTTTAGCGAAATAAGCATATTTTCTCGTCTATTCTTCCTTTATTGAGGAATAGCTACGTAGGAGGCATCTTTACTTTTGATATTGCTTTTCTTAAAATAGATCATGACATTTAACAAAAATTGTGATCAAAGTCATCGATTGAGCAATTTGAATTTTAGATTGTCCTTAATGTAATTCTTTTATGATTTGGTATTTAGACCTGGGCCGTGGATATTTTAGCTATTCATTTGGACAGTAAATATTTTTATACAGTAGGATTAAGGGTAGAATGGGAGGTTACAAGCATGAGCTTGGACCAATTAAATGAAGAACAACAATCAAAAATAATGAATATTCGTAAGCGTGTCATTCAAACCGTCGGAAAAAATATGGAATTGTACGGACTCACTTCTTCTGCAGGCCATTTATATGGACTGCTCTTTTTTGCAAACCAACCCATGACGCTTGATGATATGGGAAGAGAAATGGAAATGAGTAAGACGAGTATGAGCACGAGCGTACGTAATCTTCTTGATCTGCAAATGGTGAACAAGGTATGGAGTAAAGGTTCTCGTAAAGATCAGTACGAAGTGGAGTATGACTGGCATCAGACCTTTATGGATTACTTCACCATTAAATGGAGACAAGCAGCAGAAAGTAATCTTCTTACATTTAGAAAAGCGATCGAAGAACTGAATAGGCTTTTAAAAGAACATGACGAAGATGAGAAGCTATACGAGATTCTTTCTAGAGATAAGAAAAAGATGGAGGAAGCGGTAGCTTACTACAAGTGGCTGAACCGTTTGATTGATACCATGGAATCAGAAGAGATTTTCCAGCTTGTTCCTAAGGAAGAATTGGATAAGTAAATGTAATCAAGATAAGTCTCACTTTCTACAGTAGAAAGTTGGGGCTTTTTTTGTTCGTTTCAAACGATTTTGAGTATTCAATCATCCAGCTTGTCAGGCCAGTCTGCATAAATCGAACAAGTCCCTCATAAACATGTATCAATCAACTGAAAACAGTGTTAAAGGGGATGATGTCATGCGCCGGATATCATGGATAATTGCCATGGTACTGTGCTTTTCAGGTCTGCTTACGGCTTGTGGACCAAAGGACGCAGAGTCAGTAGTAAAAGATTTGAACGAGGTCGTAGGGGAACTAGAAAGTTACAAAGGTTCGGGTGTAATGACACTGTATTCTGGAGAAACACCACAGGAGTACAAAGTAGAAGTATCGCATCAAAAACCTTCTTATTATCGTATTGCATTAACGAACGCGAAGAAAAATATTACACAAATTGTGCTGCGTAATGATGATGGCGTATTTGTTCTAACACCGAGTCTGAATAAAAGTTTCCGGTTTCAAAGCAACTGGCCGGACGATCAGGGTCAAGTCTATTTATATGAGACCCTTGTCCGCAGTATCATCGGTGATAATGCCCGTCAATTTGCAGACGAAGAGGAAAGTTATGTGTTTGACGTAGCTGCGAATTACAATACTCATTCGCTTGTTCGTCAAAAAATTTGGCTGGACAAGAAAGATTATTCACCAAAACATGTTGCCGTATCAGATGCCAATGCTAACGTTGTCGTTGATGTAAAGTTTGATACATTTGAATTTGGTACGAAGTTTGAAAAAGACTCCTTTGATATGCAAAAGAACATGTCCGCTGGTAGTGGAGAGACACAGGCTCCTGAAGCAGGCAGTACTCCTACGATTAATGAAGATGTGAATACACCGGAAGTAACAGTTCCAGAAGAGCAGGATCCTGGAGTGGACGTTTCCGATCAGCCTGAATTAGGGAATCCAGGTGACGAGGTAGGGGGAGAAGTAAGCCCGGATGATAGTGCAGCTGCAGAAGAAGGAGCATCAAGTGAACTAGGAGACTTTGGCGTTATTGAGCCTACTTATCTTCCAAACGGAGTCAACATGAAAGGCGAGCCGACCATTATGGAAACAGAAGATGATTATGCCGTCATGTTACGTTTCGAAGGAACATATAATTACACCATAATTGAAGCAAGACCACAAGACAGAGCCTCTTCGTATGCTGCTACAACACCTGTAGATCTAGGCTTCACTATTGGTATGATGACGACAGAACTGCCTCAGACATTAACGTGGTTTGATGAAGGAATGGAGTACCGTATTACAAGCGACAACCTCCCTGTAGCAGAAATGGTACAAATCGCCGCTTCTATGCAGGAGCAATCGGGTAAATAATAGGTGAGACAGGCGGATACCGAAAAATCTACGAAGTATTTCTTCGTAAATTAAACGGCTGTTCGCCTCTTTTTTATCCGCAGATTGTAGGCAAAATGGGACCCGGCGGCGAATATAACAATAAATGTATTTCCCTTTTCCTTATAGCAATCAAAATGCCCTGGTTATAGGGATTTGACAGTCGTGTTTCTCTCGCATACCATTAGTTTATTATTAGGTAGGAATTAAAATCAGGGAAGGTGACTTTGGGTGGAAGGACAGTATCGCCCGACCCAAGCTGAAATTAACTTGGATCATTTAAGACATAATGTGAATGTATTTCGTGAGAATTTGCCAAAAGATGTGTTATTCAGTGCTTGTGTTAAGGCGAATGCTTACGGTCATGGTGCTGTAGAGACGTCAAAGGAACTGGAAAGGATAGGAGTAGACTATCTCAACGTTGCTTTTCTTGACGAAGCCCTAGAACTGCGTAATGCAGGGATAAAAACACCAATACTTATACTGGGATATACACCACCGGAAGGGATCGAGATTGCATATCAAAACGATATTACGGTAACGGTATTTAGTGAGGAAGTGATCACAAGTATCGAAAACCTTGATCCTTCCGAAGACATACGCAAGCTGAAAGTGCATCTTAAGATTGACAGCGGGATGGGGCGTCTTGGAGTGATTACGGCAGAAGACGCAAAACAGGCAGCAGGCCGCCTGTCATGTCTTTCCTATGTAGAACTCGAAGGGGCATATACCCATTTTGCCAAAGCGGATGAAGAAAATAAAGACTATACACTGATGCAATATCAACGGTTCATGGATGTGATTAGCGCGCTGCGGGATTCAGGTTACAAGCTCCCGATCATACATACGGGTAACAGCGCTACTGCTATTGATACTCCGTCTCTTTCGCTGAATATGGTACGGGTAGGAATTAGCCTGTATGGTCTATATCCATCGGATGAAGTGGATAAGCAGAGCGTGCAATTACTCCCAGTGCTTTCACTAAAGACCAAGATTGTTTATGTAAAAAATGTTCCAGAACATTGGGGCATTAGTTACGGAACCAAGTATTATTCTTCAAATGAAGAAAGGATTGGAACCCTTCCTATCGGTTATGCAGATGGTTATTCCCGGATGCTGACCGGTAAAGCAGACGTTCTAATACGCGGCCACCGCGTCCCGGTCGTTGGTACCATTTGTATGGATCAGTGTATGGTGTCTTTGCAAACGTTAACGGATAAAGAAGATATTAAAGCTGGTGAAGAGGTTGTTCTCATCGGTCAGCAAATGGGCAGCACAATTACTGCCGACGAGCTGGCATCGAAGATTGATACGATTAACTACGAAGTTCTGTGCATGATTGCAAATCGTGTCCCGCGTATTTATATCCGGGATGGAAAAGTCATCGCTCACGTTAATGCCCTGTTATCCTAAGTTTCGTGAAATTTCTGTGAAGAAAGAGGATATCGTCTAAAACCCGCGAATTGTGTAGATATTTATAAAAATGGATGATGTACGTATTCGTTCATTCCGTTTATAATGAGTAATGCATACTTGATATACGCGGGGCATATATATCCTCTTGTATAAATTTCCTGAAATAACGTTATACTGGTATACAGTGGCGTAGGTTTTGTGTGGGGGTGGAAGAGACTTGACCAATGTACAGAACACCAAACGGATTATGATCAGTTTGCCAGATCATCTTTTGCAGGAAGTTGATGGGATCGTAGCAATGGAAAATTCGAACCGCAGTGAATTTATTAGGCAGGCTATGAAGCTGTATTTGATGGAGCGCAAGAAGCGTTACATCAGAGAAACCATGCAGCGCGGCTACATGGAAATGGCCAAAATTAATTTGACCATGGCTTCCGAAGCCTTTCACGCGGAGGACGATGCAGACAGCACTCTGGGCCGCTTAGTGAGCGGGGTGTAAACATTGATCGTAAAACGCGGCGACGTATTTTTTGCGGATCTTTCACCCGTTGTTGGTTCCGAGCAAGGGGGAGTCAGACCGGTGCTTGTGATCCAGAATGATATCGGCAATCGTTTTAGTCCAACCTGCATCGTAGCTGCCATTACGGCACAGATTCAGAAGGCTAAATTGCCGACCCACGTAGAAATTGATGCCGAAGCACATGGGTTTGACCGGGATTCTGTTGTTCTGCTGGAGCAGATTCGGACCATTGATAAGCAGCGTCTTACAGATAAGATTACGCATCTGGATGACGAGACGATGAAGCTTGTTAATGAATCGTTACAGATCAGCCTAGGTTTAATTGATTTTTAGGTGAGCATAAGGAGCGAACAGTATTGCAGTACTGTTCGCTCTTTTTGCTATGTTTAGACATCTCATCAGTGTATCTTAACGTTTTTGTATTTATTTTAGATGGGGATGGAATCAGAAGGCGAAGATAGTACATTGCATTTAAAATTAACGGATTCTATACTGGGAAAGAGGATTAGCAATTTCTACATTCGATTTTTGAAAGCGCTATTAAAAGACATGGGAGTGGATCACATCATGGCGATTTTTTATAACGAAGATAAACGTATTTTCCATCTGCAAACAAAAACGGCTAGTTATGTATTTCAGGCTTTGCCTACAGGTCATCTGACTCAAATATATTATGGTAAAAGATTACGCGATAACGATTTCGCATGGATTCATGTGCGTGAGGAGCGTTGTTCTTTCAGCCCGAATCCGGTTCCGGAAGACCGGACAATCTCTTTTGATACCTTGCCTCAGGAGTACCCGGTATATGGCACGAGCGATTACCGCTCTCCGGCTTTTCAGCTTCGTCAGCCAAACGGTTCGACGGTAACTGAATTTTTGTACAAAGATCACCAAATTGTAAGCGGAAAGCCTGCATTATCGGGACTTCCAGCGACGTATACGGAGCAGGATACCGAAGCGGATACGCTCATTGTGAAACTGGAAGATTCCGTAGCAGGAATCCAATTAGAGCTGACTTATACCGCATTTCAGGAATATGATGCGATCACACGCTCGGCACGAGTGATCAATATAGGGGATGCTACAAACGAAATTGTACGTGCTTTAAGTGCGAGTATTGATTTTCCTCATGCGAACTACGAATGGCTGCAGCTATCAGGAGCTTGGACTAGAGAACGGAGTATTGTCCGCAAACCGCTCACTGTCGGCAATCAAAGTGTAGAAAGCCGTAGAGGTGCCAGCAGTCATCAACAAAATCCGTTTGCAGCACTATTAAGTCCGAATGCAACAGAAGATACAGGCGAAGTCTACGGATTCAGTCTTGTATACAGCGGTAATTTCATAGCACAAGCAGAAGTGGATCAGTTCCAAACGACACGTTTGTCCCTTGGCATTAACCCATTTGAATTTGGCTGGATTCTTGAGCCAGGCGAAGCTTTCCAGACACCGGAAGTAGTTATGGTATACTCTGACGAAGGACTTGGCAAAATGTCTCAAACATACCACAAGTTATACCGGGAGCGTCTCGCAAGAGGACAGCACCGCGATCAGGAACGTCCGATTCTTGTTAATAACTGGGAAGCGACTTATTTTAACTTTACAGCGGACAAGATTGAAGACATTGCTCGCGCTGGGCAGGAACTTGGTATTGAATTATTCGTTCTTGATGATGGTTGGTTTGGACATCGGGATAATGACAACTCCTCATTAGGCGATTGGTTTGTTGATAAAAATAAACTGCCTGAAGGGTTAAACAATCTGGCTGAGCGTGTAACGGAGACCGGGATGCAGTTTGGCCTGTGGTTTGAGCCGGAGATGGTATCTCCAGATAGTGATCTTTATCGTAATCATCCAGATTGGTGCCTGCATATTCCAAATCGTCGCCGTACCGAAGGCAGACAGCAGCTCGTCCTTGATATGTCCCGTAAAGGTGTACAAGACGAAATCGTGCGTATGGTGTCGGACATTTTGGCAAGTGCTCCGATCACGTACGTAAAATGGGATATGAATCGAAGCATGACAGAAGTCGGTTCCGCTTTATTGCCGCCAGAAAAACAGAAAGAAACAGCTCACCGCTATATGCTCGGTTTGTATGATGTGATGGAGCGAATTACTTCGAGATTCCCGCACATTTTATTTGAAAGCTGTTCCGGTGGAGGAGGCAGATTTGACCCAGGAATGCTGTTCTACATGCCGCAAACATGGACAAGCGATAATACCGATGCTGTATCTCGTATGAAGATTCAGTATGGAACAAGTCTTGTATATCCGATTAGCTCTATGGGTTCTCATATCTCAGCTGTCCCTAATCATCAGGTTGGCCGGATTACCTCTCTTGAAACCCGCGGTCATGTGGCCATGTCCGGTAACTTTGGATATGAGCTGGATCTGACGTTATTTGATGAGAACGATAAGAAAACGGTGCAGGAACAGGTTGCTCTATATAAAGAGATTCGTAAGACCGTACAATTCGGTGTGTTCCATCGTCTGCTGAACCCGTTTGAAGGGAACGAAGCGGCATGGATGTTTGTCTCACCGGATGGGGAAGATGTGGTCGTATTCTACTTCCGTGTACTGTCCGAACCGAATGCTCCGCTGCAGCGTTTGAAGCTGAAAGGACTTGATCCTGAACGTGATTATGCTGCTGTAGATGGAGAAGGCGTATATAGCGGGGATGCCCTGATGTATGCCGGTATTTCCGTAGGAAATAAAGTGGGAGATTATCATAGCGAGATGTACCGTTTTAAACGCGTATAGTCCGTTTTTATCATTGTTTTTTAGGAAAGACTGCAAAAGCTGCCTTAAGGTACTGCTGCGCAGTCTTTTTTTGCCGTAAATACAGTAAATTGGCGCTTCAAAAGTGGAAATTGAGCCGAAGTTCTGTGATAATAAGATACATCCGCCTAAGGCGTGATATAGAGACCCGAGAAATGCTGGATGGGACAGACAGATTTCGTGTACGATATACTTTTCTGGGGCGTATTCTTAAATAAATAGAAATCGAAGTGCGTGCAGTTATTGCAAGCAACTTCGAACTAATCTAAAAAATATGTGCTTTATAAAAAAAGAAAATTGGACGTCTCTTATTCTTTTGCGTGATGTTGTAAATGCAGTGCTACTGAGCAGACGGCAGCGAAGTAACAAATGAATTCCAAGAAGCGAAGCGTCCGCCTTTGTGATAGGAGTTGTACCACTGAGTTCATAGGATAAAAAACTCCAATCACAACAGCGGTCATGGAATCATTTGTGTACGCAGCGGCTATTTTCGTTAGCGCAGTTTGTCACTGCATAGTGCACTTTGCATAAAGGCAGACGGCAGCGAAGTAACAAATGAATTCCGAGAAGCGAAGCGTCCGCCTTTGTGATTGGAGTTGTACCACTGAGTTGATAGGATAAAAAACTCCAATCACAACAGCGGTCATGGAAATCATTTGTGTACGTAGCGGCTATTTTCGTTAGCGCAGTGTGTCACTGCAGAGTTCATCATGCAACGGAATCAGAGCGGGTAATCCATAGAAGAAAGAGGGATTTTTTTGTCAGAGCTATCCGCAGTTGAATTGAACGATGAGAAACTGAAGAAAGAACAGGAAGAGCGTATTGTTAATCAAGTTGCCAAAGAACTGTCGCTTTCATTAAAGCAGGTAAAAACAACGGTATCCTTGCTGAACGAAGGGAATACAATTCCTTTTATCGCAAGGTACCGTAAAGAAATGACAGGCGAGCTGGACGAGAATGTGCTGCGTCTGATTGAAGAAAGAACGGTCTATCTTCGCAATCTGGAAGATCGCAAAGTGGAAGTCATTCGCATTATTGAAGAGCAGGGCAAACTGACGGAGGAACTAGCGAAATCAATCAAACAAGCGGTCAAACTACAAGAAGTAGAAGATTTGTACCGTCCTTATCGTCAAAAACGTAAAACCCGTGCGAGTGTAGCTAAAGAAAAAGGGCTTGAGCCATTGTCCGAGTGGATCTGGAATCAGCCAAAACAAGGAAATGTAATGGAAGAAGCTGCTCGATATGTGAACGAAGAGCTTGGAGTAGATAGTGCAGATACGGCGCTGCAAGGCGCAAAGGATATACTAGCTGAGAATATCGCTGATGATGCATCCATTCGTTCCTGGGTAAGAAGATATACACTGGATCACGGGATGCTGACTTCGGAAGCGAAGGATAGCGATGTGGAATCCGTATATGAGAATTACTATGACTACCGAGAACTCGCAAAAAAAATGCCGCCGCATCGTATCCTTGCGATTAACCGCGGAGAACGTAAAGGAATATTGAAAGTGGGTCTCGATGTAAATGCAGATCCGGTCCATAACTATATTGGCCGTCAGATATTAAAACCATCATCGGTTGTCAGCGACATCCTTGAGAATGTAATTGTGGATGCTTATAAGCGTCTCATCGCTCCTTCTATTGAAAGAGAAGTTCGTACAGAACTGACGGAAAAAGGTGAAGCACAGGCCATCTCGATTTTCTCTGGTAATCTGCGCAGCTTGCTTTTGCAGCCGCCAATTCCAAATAAACGTGTACTTGGCGTCGATCCTGCTTACCGGACTGGCTGTAAACTCGCGGTTGTTGACGAAACAGGAAAACTGTTAGAGGTAGCTGTAACGTATCCGACACCGCCAAATAATAAGAAGCAGGAAGCATTAGCTAAGTTTAAAGAGCTGATCAATAAATATGATATTGAACTGATTGTCATTGGTAATGGGACAGCTTCCCGTGAAACCGAGCAATTTGTAGCGGAAGTTATGCAGGAGATCGGAGATCCTAAACTTGCTTATCTGATCGTGAATGAGGCAGGGGCAAGTGTATACTCTGCTTCCAAGATTGCGCAGGAAGAATTCCCTGATCTGGACGTAGCAGAGCGCAGTGCTGCTTCCATTGCCCGCCGGGTTCAAGATCCACTGGCTGAACTTGTGAAGATTGATCCAAAAGCCATTGGTGTAGGTCAATACCAACACGATGTATCTCAAAAACATCTGGAGGAGAGTCTGAAAGCCGTTGTAGAATCTGCCGTTAACCATGTTGGCGTAGATGTGAATACAGCTTCTCCTTCGCTGTTATCTTATGTAGCGGGAATAAACTCCACGATTGCTAAAAATATTGTGAAATACCGTGAAGAGAACGGTAGATTTTCTTCTCGTAAAGAACTGCAAAAAGTACCGCGTCTGGGCGCGAAGACATTTGAACAATGTGCTGGGTTTATGCGTATTTCGGAAGGGGATAACCCGCTGGATAAAACAGCAATTCACCCGGAGTCTTACTCTGTAGTTGACCGTGTCTTTGCAGAACTCAAAGTGGACCTGGATAAACTGGGTACCGAAGAACTGACACGGATCTTGGAAGAACAAAGCGCGCAAGAGCTTGCTGACAGAGTAGAAGTCGGTCTGCCGACACTGCGCGATATTCTTGAGAACTTACAGCGTCCGGGCCGTGACCCGCGTGAAGAGTTGCCGCTTCCTATTTTCCGTACCGATGTACTGAAGATTGAAGATCTGGAACCGGGAATGGAGCTGCAAGGGACAGTTCGTAATGTAATTGACTTCGGTGCCTTTGTAGACATTGGCGTAAAAAGTGATGGACTCGTTCATATCTCCCAGCTTAGCAACGGATTTGTTAAGCACCCAATGGATGTGGTATCCGTAGGAGATAATGTAACGGTATGGGTGCTTGACGTGGATTTGAAAAAAGGCCGCGTTGCTCTCACGATGAAGGACCCAAATCAAAACAAACAGTAATCGTTCGTAAGGACAGCAACAGCCGATGATGAGAATGAAGTTTCTGATTCACCGGCTGGCAGCTGTTTATAGGTCAGTTTCATTCGTCATACTATATTGAGCGCCTGGGCGATTGCGATAGAAGAACCAGCATTCGTTCAGCAGCCGAATTTGCCGGCGATCTTTCTTATGGAAAGCACGCATGAGTTGGTTACTAAGCCATTGGGGCATAGGGGAATCCCTCCTCCGTAGGTTCATTTCTGTACGTTAGCATATGGGGAGAGGACCCGTATTGTGCCCGTTCACATGAAAATAACCGTTCTACAAGGATTGTAGGACGGTTATTTGTGTTTTTTTATAGTGGATGTTGTAGAGTAATTTCTTCTTCTTCGTACCATTGTTCGAGCTGTGCCTGAAGGGCACGGATTTCGGTTAGCAGGGCGATCAGAGGATAGTGTTCTTCTTTTACAGCTGCAAAGGATTTCTCTAGATCGTTAATATAGGCAAGACCTTGTGTAATCACATAGCGTTCTTCCAAAAGGTCCAGCTGATCACATTCAGCAATGGCTCTAGGAAGGGCAGGTACAATATCAGCGGTCAGCTTATCGATTTCTTTATTCAGACGAAGATTCAGTGCGCTGAGCTGATAAGCATAATCGGAAGGCATTTCCACAAATTCTAACTGATCGGCATGTTGCAGAATAACGTATCGCATTTTCGACATACGTGCATTTCTCCCCTTTAGTTCGGTCGGTGGTTCCTTGACAGTGTATCCCAAGGTATACTTACAATCAAGTAGAAACAATGAAAGAAAGAGAGCTGAGCATATATGAACTCCATGACGAATGAAGAACTGCAGACATGGATAGAGCGCATCTCAATCGAAAGTTTTGGCGTTCCATTTCAGCATGAAGCCGTATTTAACAGCAGGCTGACGACGACAGGCGGAAGATACATGCTTCGCAGCCACCGGATTGAGATTAATCCGCATCAGCTTGAGGCTTACGGCAAAGAAGAGGTAGAGAAGATTATTAAGCATGAACTATGCCATTATCATCTACATATACGAGGGAGAGGTTATCGTCATCGCGACCCTGAATTTAAACAGCTTCTAGCTAAAGTGGGTGGAAGTCGTTTCTGTCAGTCCTTGCCGGATGGAAAAGGCAGGAGAACCCTGCCCTATAAATATAAGCTTGTCTGCCAGAAGTGCGGGCAAACGTATCAGCGTAAGCGTAAGGTAGATGTTAAAAAGTATCGGTGCGGCAGATGCAGCGGTCCGCTTGCCATGTCGGAGATAAGTACTCCCTAATCAAGCATGATTCCAACCATAGATCGTATGAAGACGGTAGGGATTGTTCAGCTTCTCGGTATGATGACAGGGATGATTATAGCCGGTGCAGATCCAGTAGAAGCGGTAAAGTGTCAAATGCTTATTGTGTTTCTTTTACAAGTTATGCAGAAGCAATTACGGCAATTACATTGTCACTGCTGAGTTTAAATCGTGGTGTACAGCAGATATAAGAGTTAAGAAAATTTGATGCTTGACTCTTATTTAATTTTTTGATAAATTATATATAGTTAATGTTCCCTGATAGCTCAGTTGGTAGAGCACTCGACTGTTAATCGAGTTGTCACAGGTTCGAGCCCTGTTCGGGGAGCCATTCTTTGGAGAGATACCCAAGTGGCTATAAGGGGACCCTCTGCTAAGGGGTTAGACTGCGTAAGCGGTGCGAGGGTTCGAATCCCTCTCTCTCCGTTCGAAGAACAATAGGAAAGCCCGTTAGGGCTTTTTTTGTTGTCTATATTTTGGGATGATTGTTTGTATTCGAGAAGTTACATATTTGAGATTTAGTTATTCGAGCATTACATATTCGAGCATTACATATTTTAATTTTAGAATTAAAGATCTATATTCTAGAATTTTAGATCTATATCCTAGAATTTTAGAACGGGTAATTTTCGTTTTTGAATGTGGTGATACGAATGTAACTTTATAAAACGGCATTATTTATAAAATAGAGCGCATGGAATTTGGAATCCATGCGCTCTATTATTATTTTATCTACCGATTATTCGCCGGCAGTTTTTTTTAATTTCCGTTCAATGGCGTAAGCGACGCCATGTTCTGTATTTTTTAAGGTAACTTCTTTAGCAAGTTCCTTGATCTTGGGATTTGCATTACCCATAGCAACTGAATGGCGGACTATGGATAGCATCGACACATCGTTAAAGCTGTCCCCGATCGCCATTGTCTCTTCCATGGATACTCCAAGACGAGATGCCAGTTTACTTAGCGCGTTGCCTTTGGATGCTTCGGGGTGTTCTACCTCAAAATTATGGTCTGCCGAAATGACCATGGCTACATTCTTGTCGTTTCGGAACTGAGCTCGGCCTTTCTCCAGTTTCTCAGGGTCAAAAGAAAGTGAAAGAATATTGTAAATTTCAGCACTCTCAGGGATGTTGCGGTAACTCGGAATACGGACAATACCCGTTTGTTCATATTGTTTTTCTGCGAGCTTTAGCAAACGATCCATACTTTCTTCCGGGTTCGCACTAAGGGCACGGTCAATTTCGATAGACATGAGTTGATGTCCTTGATTGGGAGAATAGATTGCTTGATCGGTGAGCACCTCATAATAAAATTCGTTTGCTTCCAGCCATTCGAGTATGCTAAATGCAATCTCTCGATCCATAGGAATGGATTCGATTTTATTTTCGTTTTCATCATGGGTGGTTGCTCCGTTAGCTGCAATAACGGGGGTAACAAGCTCTGCTTTTTTACACAGGGCTCTTACATCAGCGTGGGCTCTTCCTGTAGCGATGACTACATGGACCCCGTTATTTTGGGCAAAACGAATGGCATCTGCATTCTCGGAACTAATCTGACTTTCGGTATTCAGCAGTGTTCCATCTAAATCAATCGCAATAAGTTTAATCATGATAATTCCTCCTGTTCCTCACTAGAATCTGGCACTAGAACTTCCACCTGATGTTGTTCAAAGAAATCCATCATCGATGTGCTCGGAAGTTGATCTGTGATAATGACATCAACTAGGGACCAGTCTGCAAATCGGTAGAAGTAATTCCGTCCAAATTTAGAATGATCCGCAAGGACGATGACCATTTCGGCTTGTTCCATCATCTTACGTTTTACTTTTCCTTCCTCATCATTTGCGCTAAGTCCGTCCGTAGTAACTCCGCCGACTCCAATAAATGCTTTCTCGACATAATAATGAGATAAGGTTTCAATTACAGAAGCTCCATATACATAACGGTGTTCTTTGTGCAGGATGCCGCCTAATAGCCGGATATCAACCGATTCTTTCTCGGACAGCAAATCAGCTGAGTTGATGGAGTTCGTTATCACGGTGCAATTTTCCGCATGTAAAAATTCAGCGCAGGCTTGAACCGTGGTAGAAGAGTCAAGAATGATACGGTCACCTTTTCGAACCAGAGCGGCAGCAAGTTTTCCGATCTTTTTCTTTTCCTCTGATACAGTGACAAGTCGGTCTTTATAATTTTTGAACTCCTGAATCGGGGAGGGGAGAAGCGCACCTCCGCGAGTACGGACAATAAGGTCTTGTTCTTCGAGCTTAATGAGATCACGTCTCGCTGTATCTCTAGATACATCGAACTGTTGGCAAATCTCTTCAATGGAGATTCGTCCTGCGTTAGCAAGGTGATCCATAATCAGTTGCATTCGTTCTTCCTGATACAATTTGGAAACCTCCTAACTATATGCATCAATATAAGTTATTTTAATGTTTTGTAAGTCAAATTGCAATATTTAATACAAAATACCTTGATTTAAATGAGTATAATCCCGTTTTTATAAGGAAACATAAGTTTTTTATTTTTTAATAAAAAAATTTAAAAAAGGGGTTGTCATGGTTGTTTATATTATGGTATACTCTATCTTGTCGCTGAAGAGCACAGAATGTTACTAAGGCCCGTTGGTCAAGGGGTTAAGACACCTCCCTTTCACGGAGGTAACAGGGGTTCGAATCCCCTACGGGTCACTTTTTCTCTTAATGATTTAGGAAGATACCAATCCGTGTTATGGCATATAACATCATGGAACTTCTCATCAAGAGCCATTAGCTCAGTTGGTAGAGCACCTGACTTTTAATCAGGGTGTCGAAGGTTCGAGCCCTTCATGGCTCACCAGTATAATTTCATATGCGGTCGTGGTGGAATGGCAGACACGCTATCTTGAGGGGGTAGTGGGTGTATACCCGTGGAGGTTCGAGTCCTCTCGACCGCATCATATCGAAGGAAAGCCTTGTGCGTTTAGCATAAGGCTTTCCTTTTTTTGCAGAGAGAGTGAACTAGACGCGTAACAATAGAAAAAGGACTGTTTCCGGAACCGATTGAGAATACGGGCCAAGAAAAGTCCTTTTGAGATTAGATAAGAGAATATTAAATGATATTAGAATAAAGATTATTTTATTTAAAATAATACATAAACCCAATTGCACCCACACCTGTATGTGTACTAATAATAGGTGAGGTGTAACTGATCTCTACATCTTCATGACCAGTAAGCTCATGGATTAAATCTTTCAGCTGGGATGCTAATTTGTAATTCTCAGCGTGAGCGATTCCCACTTTGTAGATCGTTTTTCCTTTCACATCTTCAGCAAACTGCTTGGCCAGATATCTTGCGATCTGGGGTTGGCTTCTAAGATTTACGACGGGAGTATAGTTACCGTCAATAAGAGAAGCGACAGGTTTGATGTGCAGAAGGGAACCGATCAGTGCTTTTCCTTTTCCGATACGTCCGCCTTTTACTAAGTTATCCAGTGTGTCTACCGCGACAAACAGTTTCGTATTTTTCTTGACCTCTTCTATTTTACTTATGATTTCTTCGACTGTTTTGCCTTGCTCCGCCATTATAGCAGCTTCGATAACTTGATAAGCGAGTGCTTTGGATGTGAATTCGGAATCGATAACCGTTACTTTAGCATCTGACATGTCGGCAGCCATTTGCGCTGAACGTACAGTACCGCTCATGCCTCCGGTCATATGAATGGATATGATTTCGTATCCTTCTTCATGAAATCGATTGTATCTTTCTAGAAATTCGCCGGCAGCCGGCTGAGAACTCTTAGGCAGCTCATCGCTTTGGATCATTTTTTGAATGAATTCTTTAGGTGTAATATCTATTTGGTCAAGATAGGTTTCGCCTTTTATGGTAAAAGAAAGAGGCACCACTTCAATACCGTATCTTTGAATGACGGAAAGGTCGAGATCCAGTGTAGAGTCCGTCACAATTTTAATCTTACTCATTTGTTCACTCCTTCGTAGATAGAGGCCATCATATCAAGGATAACGTATTTTTATAGTAATCACCAGTGACAGATATAACTATATAGAACGCCCACAGTAAGTACAAATACCAGACGGAGAATGCGCGTGTTGTGTGTTATAATATGGAATTAATACCTAGGTTATATGAGCTGCTAGTCTACAGATTGCTGGGCTTTCATATTACTATGACTTCATGGAAGGCGGTCTTATATGCATTCGATTTACGAACGGATTGAGTATCTAATTATGGAAAGAGGCATGACCAAAAAAGCATTTTGTGAGGAATTGAAAATTAGCACAGGTAATTTGGGGGATTGGAAACGGGGAAAATCAACTCCGAGCACGGCGAAGCTAATTGAGATTGCTGCTTACTTTGGGGTGAGTTTGGATTGGATCATGCTTGGTAAGCATGATGATGAGGTTAGAGAACAGAAAGCTGTCTATCGTATGGGAAACCATGAACAGAATGTAAATGTAGGAGATTTATCTATAGAAGAGCAGGCTTTCATTAGAGAGTATATTGAATTCACACATTATCGCAGAAGAAAACAGGCGAGTCTGTACGCCGGCAAAACTTCTGAGAAAGGTAACAGAAAATAACGGATTACATAAGGACATTTAAAATAGCTATCACATAACAGGCCATGATCTTATCGATCATGGCCTGTCTGATTTTCTTATATTTTTTAAAGTGCCAGTGATTTTGTAGTTATCTTGTTTAGTGAATAGTCTAAGCAGGGTCGCGTTTTGTTCCATCAGGGAATGTAGCTTCTATTTCGTAAACGACGGGAGCTTTGCTTTTTCTTCCTCTGTCCAGTGAATATGAATACGACAAGGTAATAGTGTATTTCTTGTAATGGATTTCAATTCTAATGTTAAATATACTTACATATATTTAGGGGTATTGTCTATTTAGCCTGTTATTTTTGTTATTATGCACCATGTAACTAGGCATGGAATAAAAATATGTTAGGTATATTGACATAGATGATTTCTCCTCTCTATAATGTGAGATACCAAACAATAATGGAAAAACAGGAAATAAATGTTCGGTTTGGGCTAACTGATTAGAGGGGATGAGGTTCATGCTAATGCGAAAGTTCGGTAAATGGTTTCCTGTGGTGTTAACAGGTGTGATTATGTTGTCCGGCTGTGTATCTGGAGGAGAGGGTCCCGCTAGGCAGACGTCTGCTACGGAAGGCAGTAGTACGATAAGTGCTTCAGATAGTGACACGATTAAAGTGGGGATTCTGCATTCTCTCAGTGGAACGATGTCTATTAGTGAAGTATCAGTTAAAGATGCGGAAATGCTTGCGATTGAAGAGATAAATAAGGCGGGCGGAGTGCTTGGAAAACAAATCGAACCCGTTATTGAAGATGGTGCTTCGGATTGGCCGACTTTTGCAGAAAAAGCAGGGAAACTTCTGCAGCAAGATCGGGTAGCTGCGGTGTTTGGCGGCTGGACATCGGCAAGCCGAAAAGCCATGCTGCCTGTTTTTGAACAAAATAATGGACTGTTATTCTATCCCGTACAATACGAAGGGCTTGAATCCTCCCCAAATATTTTCTATACCGGAGCTACAACCAATCAGCAGATTGTTCCTTCTGTAAGCTGGTTGCTTGAGAATCGCGGCAAGAAATTCTTCCTGCTTGGTTCGGATTACGTCTTCCCTAAAACAGCGAATAAAATCATTCAGGCACAGCTTAAGGCAGAAGGGGGAGAAGTGGTCGGAGAAGAATATACTCCCCTTGGTCATACGGATTACAGCACAATCATCAACAAAATCAAAGCTGCAAAACCAGATGTTGTTTATAACACGCTGAATGGAGATAGCAACGTTGCCTTCTTCAAACAACTAAAAGACGCGGGCATCACATCAGAGGATCTAACGACATTGTCTGTCAGTGTTGCGGAAGAAGAAATTCGCGGTATTGGTGCGGATGTTCTCGCAGGTCATTTAGCAGCTTGGAACTATTACCAAACAACGGATACGCCAGAGAATACAAAATTCACGGCTGCATATAAAGCGAAATATGGAGCTGACCGTGTGACTGCGGATCCTATTGAAGCCGGGTATACTGCCGTTTATTTATGGAAAGCAGCAGTGGAAAAAGCAGGATCTGTTGATGTGGCTCAAGTGAAAGAGGCAGCAAAAGGCATTGAGTTTAATGCACCAAGCGGCAAAGTGACCATTGATGGAGAGAATCAGCATATTTACAAAACGGTACGTATAGGTGAAGTCCAGGCCAACGGGCAGTTCAAAGAACTCTGGAACTCTGGTGAGCCTGTGAAGCCTGATCCGTATCTGAAAACCTATGAATGGGGAAAGTCACTTGGCGCTAACTAACTTGTATCTACAATAGATAGATGAGAAGGGAGGCGGCATAATCGATGGATATGTTTTTGCTGCAAGCTTTTAACGGCCTGAGTGTAAGTTCCATTTTGCTTCTGATTGCACTCGGCCTCGCCGTAACCTTTGGACTAATGAATATTATCAATATGGCGCATGGTGAGATGATCATGATTGGTGCTTATGCCACCTATGTAACGCAAAATTTATTTCTCTCCTATATGCCTTCATCTTGGTTTAGTGCGTACTATCTTGTCGCGCTTCCTGCTGCGTTCCTTGCTTCTGCGGGGGTCGGCTGGATGCTGGAAGTGCTTCTTATCCGCCACTTATACGGAAGACCCCTGGATAGTTTGCTTGCTACCTGGGGAGTAGGTATGATTCTGCAACAACTGGCAAGGACGATTTTTGGTGCCCCGAATGTCGGGGTGACCAGTCCTTCCTGGCTTAATGGAGGAGTAGCGGTTACGGAAAGCATCACGCTTCCTTACACGCGTTTGTTCATTATTCTGCTGGTCGCTGTCGTGCTATTCTGCATGTACATCTATATTTATAAAACAGCAGCAGGACGCCGGATGCGTGCTGTTATGCAGAATCGAAATATGGCGGGTTGTCTTGGGATCTCTACTCGGCGCGTTGATGGACTTACCTTTGCCATTGGTTCTGGTATTGCGGGAGTGGCAGGATGTGCACTGACTTTGCTTGGTCCGATCGGACCATCGATTGGAACTTATTACATCGTTGATGCATTCATGGTTGTTGTTCTAGGCGGGGTAGGGAAACTGATTGGTACTGTGACGGGGGCGCTTGGAATAGGAGTCTTCAATACTTTATTTGAGACGTACACAAGCGCATCTATCGGTAAAGTGCTTGTGTTTGCATGCATCGTTGCTTTCCTTCAATGGAAACCGAGAGGGCTCGTGGCACTGCGTTCACGGAGTTTAGACTAGGGGGGCTGAGGATGCCGTTAATAAATAGACTGGGAACCCGGGGACAGCGAATTGCCTGGGGAGTCGTGCTGATTCTGATGAGTCTGGCGCCGCTCGTATCTACGGAATTTCGGTTAAGTTTACTTGCGAAATTTCTTGCTTTAGCGATTCTTGCCATTGGCCTGGATCTGATCTGGGGTTATGGGGGAGTGTTAAGTCTAGGACATGGAGTGTTTTTTGGGCTTGGCGCTTACGCCATGGCGATGTATCTAAAATTACAAGCCAGCGGGTCGGCAATGCCCGATTTCATGGTATGGAATAGTGTGACGGAACTTCCGTGGTTCTGGGCAATCTTTCGATCTTTCCCTGCTGCGTTTTTACTTGGTATCTTATTGCCGGGTTTGCTTGCTTTTTTGCTTGGGTTGTTCACCTTTCGAAACCGGATTACCGGTGTATATTTCACTATATTAACGCAGGCGCTAGTTATGATCATGGTAACGCTGTTTGTAGGGAAGCAGGAATGGACGGGAGGAACCAATGGGTTAACCGGATACCATCACATTTTTGGAATGGAGCTTCATCGTCCATCAACAACCATTATCCTTTATTATGTAACGCTTCTGATTCTAGTCTTGTCTTATGTGCTCTGCAAAAGAGTTGTACGCAGCAGGTTTGGTCAAGTGCTCGAAGCTGCCAGAGATGGTGAGAACAGAGTTCGATTTCTCGGATATGATCCTGCGTGGTACAAAACAATGGCATTTACCTTGTCTGGTGCGCTTGCCGGACTTGCGGGGATGTTGTTTGTCCTTCAGGTTGGTATTATCTCTCCTTCAATGATGGGGATTGTCCCCTCTATTGAAATGGTGTTATGGGTTGCGCTTGGGGGCCGGGGAACCCTGGTTGGAGCTATGATCGGGGCTGTAGTGCTGAACGCTGCAAAAACAGGGATTAGCGAAGCGTATCCAGAGGGATGGCTTTTTGTTATGGGGGGTCTGTTTGTAGCTATCGTATTGTTCATGCCTAAAGGTCTTATTGGTGTATATCACAGTGTAACTGGTATGCGGGTGCGAAAAGGAGGTGTGCCAGATGGCCAGTCCGTCCGTAAACGTAAGCATAAGCAAGCAACATCCTAACGAAAAAATCGTGCTCGCGGTTCATGGTATCACGGTTTCTTTCTCTGGATTTGTAGCGGTGCGTAATATGAATTTATCCTTGAAACAGCGAGAACTTCATTTCTTAATTGGTCCAAATGGAGCAGGGAAAACAACGATGCTTGATGTGATTTGCGGAAAAACCAAACCTGTATCAGGCCAGGTTCTTCTTCCGGATGGGACAGATCTTATTTCTAAGAAAGAACATCAGGTCGCAAGACTCGGTATCGGCCGTAAGTTTCAAGCGCCTTCTGTATTTGGCGGGCTGACTGTACATGAGAATTTAGAGATCGCACAGAATCCTAACAAAAATGTGTTTTCCGCACTGCGTAAACGGCGAGGGGATGGTCTGACGAATGAAATGAAAGAAGTGGTAGAACAGATTGGCCTTGGTCATCGTTTGAATCTTATGGCCGGTTCTTTGTCCCATGGAGAAAAGCAGTGGCTTGAGATTGGAATGCTTTTACTTCAAAACCCTGAGGTGCTATTGCTTGATGAACCTGTTGCAGGAATGACAGATGAAGAGACAAACAAGACGGGTGTGCTGTTAACTGAGATTGCGAAAGAGCGATCGGTAGTTGTGGTAGAGCATGATATGGAATTTGTTAGACAGTATGCGCAGAAGGTCACTGTGATGCATGAAGGAACACTGCTTACCGAAGGGACGATGCAGGAGGTTCAGCGGAATCCAGTAGTTGCTGAAGTGTATTTAGGTAAAAGGAGGAAGGAAGATGCTGCTGCTGAAGGGGGTTGAGTCGGGGTACGGGGAGAGTATGGTGCTTCGTCAGGTACATCTTGATATAAAACCTGGTCAGGTTGTTTGTTTAATGGGCCGAAATGGAGTAGGTAAATCAACACTGTTGCGAACACTAATGGGTATATTAAAGGTTCGCAGTGGTAGTATTCATTGGGATGGAAAAGAAGTGACAAAGTGGGATTCGGCCAAACGTGCTCGGGTTGGAATTGGCTATGTCCCTCAGGGAAGAGATGTCTTTCCGCAGATGAGTGTCAGAGAAAATCTGCTGCTTGGACTTGAAACGGCTCCTAAGGGAGCGAAGGAAATTCCGGCAGATGTACTGGGAATGTTCCCTGTGCTGAAGACGATGATGGATAGACAGGGCGGCGATCTGAGCGGGGGTCAACAGCAGCAACTTGCCTTCGCGAGAGCGCTTGCTGCAAAGCCGCGATTATTATTGCTTGATGAACCGACAGAAGGGATTCAGCCATCCATTGTAGATGATATTCGCGATGTTATTATTCAGATCAAGAATCAGGGGGATACAGCCATCTTACTTGTGGAACAAAGCGAAGAATTCGTTCGCAGTGTGGCAGATTATATCTATGTAATGGATAAAGGCGCTATTGCCATGCAGGGGGAACCGGAAGAACTTGGACTTGCGAGCTTCGAACATTATCTGACGGTTTAACGGAGGGTTGCCTAAGTAAGTGCTGGCTCCGTGTTTCTTTAAGCAGCTCTCCTATGTTCGGATGAACAAAGGGGAGCTGCTTCTTTAGGCTTCGTCTAGAAAATGAGAATACTGAGGGTACACTCTTCTTATGCAATCAGGACAAATATCATGTGTGAACTCGGCGTGTGTATTTCTTTCTACAAAGCTCTCAACAGGATTCCATTCATCCTCTTCGTCTCGAATTCGTTTACATACAGCGCATATGGGAAGCATGCCCCGAAGGGTTTTGATCTGGGAAGAAGCGTGGTTAAGGTGGGTTTCCAGTGTTTTAAAGGGGGTGATGTCATAATATGAAATGGCGAGACCGACAAAATCGGGCTGAAGAGAAGTTTTGTAGGGGGAAGCTTCTAACTGAAACCATGTGTAGCCTTGATCTGTAAGCGTGCTTATTTCGCAGGCATAACTAGGTGTATGTCGTTCCAATACGTTCTTCAGATGAAGAATAATGAGTTGTATGTTGTGTATGCAGGTTCCTGGAATTTCATTAAGGATCCTGTAATAATTCATCTTTAAATAGCTCTCTGCAGGATGGGGAAGCAGCTCAGAAATTTTGGTGAGCCATGTTTGATTGTATGAAGAAATGAGTCCTTCTTCATTAATTATTACGGTCGCAGAACGAAATTGATTGTAGGAATCTTCGAGTGTAAGCGGGTTTGCTTCAGACAATGGCCGTCTCTCCCTATTAAATATTTCGTTCTTGAAAAAACAATAAAGAAGGAGTTTCTTCTTTGTATTTCTATAAAAGTATAGCTATATTATATACGTTTTTACGTCATCTAACAATGATAAATAACTTACATACGTCTTTCTTTTCCGACAATGTCGTCGATTAATGATGAAAAACACGCCGGGATGGATAATCGGCGTGTTTTAGGGAAGGGGGGCTACTTAATACGAGGAGAGTCTTGATGGGGCTCTGAATGCCTTAGTTCCTTCTTCGGGAAAAGGGAAGTTAGGAAGAAATGGTTGTACGGTGAAACGAGAAGGGAGAAATACAGAGGAGTCAGACAAATCTAATTTGTTCCATTCTTGATCTAAATGTTCTCCTAATGTTTTGTGTAATTGTTCAAGTTCATTTGGTTTAATAAAAAGGAGTTGTCTTGCGTGAAGGAAGCACACATTCTTGGCAGCGTGAAGATAGCTGGATACGGCATTTATGAGGGGGACGCCGATTTCGTAATTAATCCAAGCATGTACGATAGGTAAAGAGATGACAGCCCCGTATTGTTCGGCGGCTTTTTCGAGTGGAGAAAAGTCCATCCATGGATGTAATGCTTTGGATAACTTGATAAGTCGTTTTCCCGTTGTTCTTGATGAATTCGGTTGTTCTGCAGCAGGGGAGTGCTGACCATGTAGGGTCTTATCGATAAGAGCAATTCTTTGGTAGTCTTGATTGGCAGCAGCGGTGTATGTTCCTTTGATGGCCATACCTTCGATTCGGATGAGATTAGGGTAAAGTTCATGGCGCATGAATGTCTCGAAATCCTGCGAAGTATGGATCATTCCTGTCTCGATCTTTGATTTAAGTCCAAAGGAGTGTGAAAATCCTCCTACCTGAAGTGAGGAATCAAGCAATTTTACGTAATCGAGCAGCTTATTTCCTCGGTTCATTCCGTTCGCCTCCCTGTGGATTGTGGTGATGATGGAATTTGATAAAAAGAAGAGATCGATAAGTGTGTTATATGTGTGTTATGTTTTTAAGTTTTCCGCTGTATTTGATACCTATTTTGACATATAAAAACCATAAAAGTCAATATAAATCTCTTCTTTTATTATTATATGTTATGTAAATTAACGTAAATTTGACGTAAAGGGAATGTTTAGTTCCTTGTTTTATGTTTTTGTGATGTAAAAAAAATTTTTATGTTTTTGTCTTTACATGATATAGGTTTATGTGTATAATATATTTTGTTGGCACGAAAATGTTGCTGAACAAGATGCGCGGTCGTGGTGGAATGGCAGACACGCTATCTTGAGGGGGTAGTGGGTGTATACCCGTGGAGGTTCGAGTCCTCTCGACCGCATCAGACAGAAGAGACCTTGAAGTTATAACTTCAAGGTCTCTTTTTTTGTTCTTATATCCCTTGGTGTGATAAGAGCTTTGCGATATCCGCTTCAATTTTGTCCGGGGTTGTCTGTGGACTGTATCTTTTTACAATGTGGCCTTCTTGATCTATAAGAAATTTAGTGAAGTTCCATTTGATCGCTTTCGATCCTAGAATGCCAGGTGCCTTAGTCGTTAAATATTTGAAAAGGGGATGAGCATCTTCTCCGTTTACATTTACTTTCTCAAACATAGGGAAACTGACACCGTAATTCATCTGGCAAAATTCAGCGATATCATCACTTGTCCCTGGTTCTTGATTTGCGAATTGATTACTTGGAAAACCGAGTATTTCGAAAGACTGTTGATTGAATTTATCATAAAGTTCTTGCAGCCCTTTGAACTGCGGTGATAATCCGCATTTGCTGGCGGTATTCACGATAAGCATCACTTTACCTTTATAAGCTGACATATGAAGTTCTTGACCTTTTATGGTATTAACATGGTAATCATAAATGGACATTGATTAACCCACCGCCTCATCTTTTTCTTCTTATTATAAGAGAATAGACAAGCCGTTTACAATATTTTCTACAATTAAATTTTAAACAATTAATAAAGGGAGTTAACCAATGTGAGTCAACCATATACCTTGTCTTTTTAAGATTTAAACAAAATGCATGTAATCCTTAGCTACATAGAGATTAGAGGAAATGGAAGCCTTATTGTTTTGTTTTTTAATAGAATTTAGATGAATATGACGTAATATTGACGGAATTGAGCTCTAGAATACCTTTACACCGTTCTGCTTCGGGTGTATGATTCATATCGTAAATCTTGAGCACAAAGAAAGACGAGTTACATTTTATAAAACAATAGAAATTCTCATTACTATGCTTGCTGAATTTTCGTCTTGATGTATTCAAACGAAAAACGGGGGAACCAATGATAGCAGGGCTGCTTGGATCGGTGTAAGAGCTGGTTCTAGGAACTTTGTTGGGGTGAATCTTTATTCGTCGAATGACAGTTTCATTCGGGTGTGTAAGGAAGGGCGACTCTCATCGTCCGAATCCGACAGCTAACCTCGTAAGCTAATAACTTGAGAGAGGAATGATGAATCTTGTGATCGTTTATCGACCGCAGGGGCGCTAACCCTCTGTGGTTTTTTATTGTTTTCTACGCTGAATTTTTAGATTCATCTATTAATTTTTAGGTGGGTCTTTGATAAAAACGGGGGAACCAAACGGGAATGAACATTCGGAAGATTGTTTATTCCAAGGGGTGAATTTCCGGGTCGTCAGGCCGGGAATAGGGCAACTCTCTCTTGTCCGAATCCGGCAGCTAACCTCGTAAGCGTATATAGGGAGAGGCAGCAGAACCGTGAGCACCTAAGAGGAGAATTGGGAATTTTCGTGATTCCTTATTTTCCTATTTGGGTGGGAGAGCGCCGGCATGCCTTCATGATGTAAATGGTGTTCTTTTTTTTGTTGTCTTTTCAATCATAGGGAGGCTTACACAATGAATAATGAAATCATTCTGGTTACTGCACCTAATGAAGCAGCTCGAAATTTTATAAGATTACTTATGTACAAAAAATTGTCCTTTGCGGTTCTCACGAATAGCGAACAGGAAGAAAAAAAGGTTAGAAAGCTTGGAGTGCAGCATATTATCCGTATGGATACTGCGTTTGCTCATAAATGGGCACTGCCCGATGCAACCGTAGGACGGATATTTTTGTTTGAGAACAGCATGAATTTAACCTGTCGCTTTCTGCAAATATGCAGACCATGGACACAAAAACCAATAACGATTATTACTCAACAGAATCATCCGCGCGGTGTATACCGGGGGATGGGAGCGAATCATATCGTTTTCACTATCAAGGGTGAAGTCGGATTCTTGTTGAACGAAGAACGAGCTGCTGTTAATTAGAATGTTTTTCGTCCTGAAATGATAAATAAAGAATTTGTTTTACATCTATTGATGTAGCAGGGCAGGTATCCTTGCTATGATTGCGGAACAAATCTTGCATTGCTATAATGGTCAGATAAGATATACGTAGTGTGAGACTCATGATCATCATGGGTCTTTTTTATATGGAAGATCATTGTAACTTGAAAGGTTGAGACAAGAGATGGGAATGTGGTCTGACGTAAAGTGGCTTTTTTTTGATGTAGGGGACACGCTTGTCGATGAATGGATACCGGTGGACCATATTATGAATCAGTTTGTTGAGCGTGCTGCAGATCGAGGTTATTCCATTACGATTCAGGATGTGAGGGAGAAGTTTATTGAAAGCTACTCTAATTTTATTGACTCTCCCATGCAGTATGCGATCTCTCAGTTGATTGAGAAGGAAGAGGACCGGGCTTATATTCGGCCTAGGCTGAAATATCGTAAAGAACTGGAGACTCCCTACCCAGAAGCTAAAAAAATTCTTGCTCAGCTTGGAGAACATTACCGGATTGGCATTATTGCGAACCAAAGTCCAGGTACGGCTGAACGGCTTCATCAATATGGTTTTAGTTCTTATGTTGATGTTATTGCTTGTTCTGCAGAGCAAGGACTAGCTAAACCGGACGTTAGACTGTATGAATATGCTTTGGAAAAGGCAGGATGTGCTCCTTCGGAAGCAATAATGATTGGGGATCGGATTGATAACGATATTGTTCCTGCTAAATTACTCGGGATGAAAACCATCCGTATTTTACAAGGGTATGGAAGATATCAACCCTCTAAAGGCGCAGATGATCTGCCGGATTGTACAATATCCGGTTTAGATGAATTAATAGGACTGCTCCTATAACACTGAATTGGGAAAAAGGAACAGAAAAATAATATGCCTGGCAGAATGGACCCCGAATAGTAGACAGTGTAAAAAGGCGAATCCTATCTCGGGGTTTCACCTATCGAAAATTTCCATTTACAAGGTTTTCATCTTATTACCGTTTATTCATAAATATTGTCTTTTGCTAATTTACGAAGTTTATTAATGTTTTTGATATGTACGGTACCATCAATTCTTTCAATAATTTGTTGATTACACAATTTCTGAATTACTCGGTTTAAATGTCTGTAACTTGTACCAATAGTATCCGCTATTTCGATTAAGCTTGAATTCTTCATTTCCTCCCGAAATAAATTACCCATGCTATCCGTAGAAATAGATAATAAATAGCTGGCAAACCTCACTTCTACAGGATAAAGAACAAGGAATGTAGTGAAATTGGTCTTTGTCCTAAACTTCTGTGCAATAGACTTGAGTAATCGTAGCAGAAAGCTTGGATTATCTCCGATTATTTCTTTCAAATTTTTGTACGAAATACGTAAAGCGATACATTCTGTGCTGGCCTCCACTGAATTCATTGCTGCTTCCTCATTCGCAAATTCGATATCCCCCAGCATTGCAGGATTTTTTTGGAATCGTATGATTAATCTTTTGTCTTCGGAAGTTAATGTGTATACTTTTACTTTCCCCTCGACTAGAAAAAACATCTCCTTTAGAGGTTCGCCTTCGGAGATCATGTTTTCTCCTTTTTCAAAACTGCATAATCGTATCTTGTTGAGATCTTCTATCGAAAAGAATTCATGCAGGTTCATTTTCTCCAGATATGAATAAATTAATGGTTGATTATCAGTTATACGCATCTTTCTTCTTCCTCTAATTTTATTTTGTGTTGTTTATTATTCTGCCCTGAACTTCAAAGTTAAAAACTGCGAGAAAATAATAGAATAGAATTTGTTAGGTGTAGGACATATGTCCTTGAGTTCAATAGGGAAAGTAATTAGTATACATACGGCGGGAAGAAAGGCAGGTTTTTTTCTTAGACTTCTCCCATGAAATTTAACAGAAAGAGGGATAGTTTTGTTTGGGGTTTTACTTGGTATCGTTGCAATTGTTCTATTATTAGGTGTTTCTTACTTGCTTTCTAACGACAAAAGAAACATCAACTTTAGAGCGATTATTATTATGCTGGGGATTCAATTTATTCTGACTTGGCTACTTCTCAAAACAACGACGGGTCTGAAGGTAGTCGATACCATTTCAACTGGTTTCAATAAATTGTTAGAGTATGGAATGGAAGGTGTTGACTTCGTTGTGGGTGGCTGGATCCCAGAGGGACAATCGCCGTTCTTTGTTAATGTCTTGCTTATCCTCGTTTTCACTTCAGCGTTCCTATCTTTATTAACACATTTAAAAATCCTTCCGTATATTATTAAATTTGTGGGTGGATTATTATCAAAGGTGACTGGATTGCCTCAAATCGAGAGCTTTAATGCAATTAACTCTATATTTTTTGGACAAGCAGATGCAATTCTTGCGATTAAAGCTCATATAAAAAGTTTAAATAAAAATCGCTTGTTTATCATATCTACTTCTGCAATGGCGAGTGTTTCAGCCGCTCTTATTGCTTCTTATATGACTATGCTGCCATCAAAGTTTGTTTTGATTGCAGTCGTATTAAATGTATTCAGTGCGTTGATCGTAGCTTCTATAGTAGCACCTGTGAAGGTTTCAAAAGAGGAAGAAGAAATCGATATAAATGAAATGATTCATACAAAAAATGTCTTCGAAGCTATTGGAAGCGGAGCTATGGATGGTGGAAAGGTAGCTCTAATTGTAAGTGTCATGTTGATCGCTTACTTAGGGATACTTGCACTTGTCAATGGAATCTTTGATGGTGTTTTTGGAATGGATTTAACGACGATGGTTGGGTATGTTTTTGCACCAATCGCCTACCTAATGGGTATTCCGGGTAATGAGATGATTACGGCTGGTTCCGTAATGGGGACAAAGTTAATTGCTAATGAATTTGCTGCAATTATGCAGTTCCAACCTATGATGGCAGATCTTTCGGAAAAAACAGTATCTATTCTTTCAACGTTCCTTATTTCCTTTGCTTCTATTGGTTCTATTGGTATTGTAAGCGGTGCTGTACAAGCTATTGATGGTGCAAAAGGGAAAGAAGTGGGTGCCTTTGGATTGAAAATGTTACTTGTGGCAACAATGGCGTCCATTCTATCCGCTACAGTCGTTGGATTATTTTTATAATTCGCTGGATTGTTCTTTCTTTAGAAAAAAAGAAAATTGATGGATTTTGTTGAACTGAGCCCCGAAGGGTAGACTTAGAAAAAGTCGACCCTTCGGGGTCTTTTTTTGGGGTTTAGTTCGTAACTAAGCTGCAGACTACATTTATATCAGAAAAGGGTTAATGCGAGCAGACAGATATTTAAGATGACAATGATTCCTGCAATGGTCCAAGATAAGATGCTCAGCCATTTTTTGTTGACGAATTCACCCATCATTTTTTTACTGCTTGTAAACATGACAAGTGGAATGACAGCAAAGGGAAGCTGCAACGATAAAATGACTTGACTCAAAATCAGGAGATCGGTGGTACCTTTCTCACCTGCAATCGCCGTAACAATGACAGCAGGGATAATGGCAATCAGCCGGGTAGCAAGTCGTCTTAGCCATGCAGGCAATCTGATATTTAGGAAACCTTCCATTACAATCTGACCGGATAGTGTACCGGTAAGTGTGGAGTTTTGCCCTGAAGCGAGCAGTGCAATCCCGAATAAAATACTGGCTGCTGTCGTTCCGAGAAGCGGGGTAAGCAGATGGTATGCATCCGTTATATCTGCTACATCAAACATGCCTGCTTGGTGAAACGCTGCTGCAGAGACCACGAGGATCGCCCCATTGATAAACATGGCAATGGTCAGTGCGATCGTTGAGTCAATCGTTGTATAATGAATCGCTTCTTTTTTGGCTTTGACCGTATTCTCAATCTTGCGTGACTTCACGATAGAAGAATGGAGATATAGATTGTGCGGCATAACGGTTGCGCCAAGAATACCAATGGCTATATAGAGCATTTCAGGATTACGCAGCACTTCGGAATCGGGAACGAGACCTTGCATGATACCAGAACTGCTGGGATGTGCCATAAACAAATCAATTCCAAAACAAATCGCAATGGTACCCATTAAGACGATGACGATACTTTCTAAAGTCCGAACTCCTCTACTTTGAAGGAGTAAAATTAGAAGAACATCGACTGCTGTAATGATAACCCCATACAGAATGGGGATACCAAACAACAAATTTAATGCAATGGCTGAACCTATAACTTCTGCGAGATCTGTAGCGGCAATGGCGAGTTCTGCGAGAACCCAGAGTACTGCAACAACTGCGGGGTTAAAACGGTCTCGGCATGCCTCGGCAAGGTCTTTACCTGTAACAAGTCCCAGTTTGCCTGAGAGCGTCTGAAGTACAACGGCCATGAGATTAGACAAGACGATGACAAACAGCAGGCGATACCCGAACTGAGATCCACCGGCAATATCTGTTGCCCAGTTCCCTGGGTCCATATAACCAACCGCAACAAGGAAGCCGGGACCGGTAAAAGCGAGCAGCTTACGAAACCAGGATGCGTCTGCCGGCACCGTAAGAGAACCTGTATAACCTCCACCTTGAGATTCTCCTCCCGATAAAGAATACATTGAATTTTGTTTTTGTTTTTTAGAAAAACTCATAAGATGTCACCTGTTTCTATGGGGAATAAAAGTTATGAATAAAAATCTGAATTTTCAGAAATATGTCTTCTGCTTACAAAATATATTGTACTACCACAAATTTATTTGTCCAGTGCAACATTTATGCGTGAGTAAAATAAATAAAAATGCGAGATGTGTTCATTTATACATATAAACTAAAATCAATTTCATAACACATAAAAACGATAAATTTGTAACGGTTCATAGATACAGAAGCAATTTGCCCTATATATCGTCATGGTTAAAGCAACGAATGGTATTCGAATGGATTTGCTTTGTTCGATAATTTGAATATACAAAAAGCAAGCAAAGGATAGGGATGGTAAATCACTTTGCTTGCTGAATTATTTTCTAAAGATAGGGTATTCAGATGAATCTTCATCCTAATTGTGGATACAATTCAGACCACATGACATCCATAATACCTTGAATATTATTTTCCTCGCTATTGATCGCGATCACCGCTTCTTTATCAGGTATGATGACAAGCAGCTGACCGAATGCCCCATCTGCACGGTATGCCCCGTGAGTACACATCCAGAACTGACAGCCGTATCCGACTCCCCAGTCTCCTTCAGCAGGCGTATTTATATGTTTCCGGGTAGCATAGTTGATCCAAGACTCAGGGATTAATTGTTCACCATTCCATATTCCCTTGTTCAGTAACAGCTGACCGAACCGTGCCAATTCTTCATTGCTGATTCTAAGTCCAGTACAACCAAGTGTAACGCCAAGCGGTGAACTGTCCCACTTCACGTCATATATCCCAAGTGGAATAAATAGCCGGGGAACCAAATAATCCCGAACCGTTTCACCCACTGCCGCTTGCACAAGAGCAGAAATCATAAAAGTATCTCCGCTGCTGTATGTAAATTGCTCTCCCGGTGCACGGTCCAAAGGTAAAGAGAGATAATGCTTCGCCCAGTCTTTTTCTAGGAGAGTACCACGCTCATTCGCCCATAATGGAGGGTTATCATGTCCTGTTGACATCGTCAGCAGTTCATATAATGTGATTTCTTCAGGGGAAGGGATGTTGGGGTACTTAGACTTATGCGTCGTAGAGTAAGAGAAAATTTCACCGAGTTTTGTTTCGAGGGACAGTTTTCCTTCTTCTAGTGCAAGACCCACCGCCATACTGGTAAAAGATTTACTGACCGAATGCTGCAAGCGGCGCTCATCTTTTGTTAAATCCCAGTCCCCAGCGGGCTTCCCGCCTTGTAGAATTCGAACAGAGCAGACATGCAGCTTATTTTCTTTCGCTTGTTGAACAAATCCCGTTAGATCAATCGTCATGACAACCTTCCTTTCCTTCGCCATTTAGGTCAAGGGAGCATCAGTAACTTATTTCATAAGACGGAACCTTTCACATTACAGGGTTTCTGCTGCGAAAATATGGTATTACAGGTGTATCCATAAGTCAATATTAGGATAATAAACCAAAAATAATAAATATTCAGAGGATTAATATCCTCAGATGTACAGATATAGATGAATAGCAATTATAGTACTTTGCTTAACGAACATTCATTTGTAGATCTATCTATAGGTCGAATATCTGACGAATATCTATAGAGGATATCTATAGGTAGAGGGAGGGAATAGAACTAGTTTCATAAGAAGGAGTATAGCTGGTTTCCTCGGCCCTCAAAAAGGTAGTTCATTTATTCAATTTGTTTTATTTTCTGTGAGAAGTTTAAAAATAAATATGCACGAACATCACATCCTAACATTACAAGGTAGGAAATAAGATGTTTATAACACGAATACTAAATTTACTAGGATAAGGAGCGATTAAGATGGAAGCATTGTATACAGCAAGCGCAACCGTACGCGGAGGAAGAGACGGATCTTTTGAAACATCAGATGGTGTACTTCGCCACGACTTATCTACTCCAAAAGAATTGGGCGGTGCAGGCGGTAACGCTACGAACCCAGAACAACTATTTGCAGCAGGTTATGGTGCATGTTACGAAAGCGCACTGAGCAATATTGCTCGTAAAGAAGGCGTGAAAATAAGTGATGTAGAAATCACAAGTAATGTCATGATCGGGAAGGATCCGAAAGATGACGGGTTCCAACTTGCCGTTCGTCTTGATGTGAAGATCCCAGGTGTAGACCGTGCACAGGCAGAAGATTTGGCTAAGAAAGCACACGATTTCTGTCCTTATTCCAAAGCTACACGTGGTAACATCCCAGTTGAACTTAACGTTATTTAAGTGAATCAATAAAAATTAGGTTTGAATAGATGATCTCTCGACGAGATATAAAAGAGACCTTGGTGGGTACACCAAGGTCTTCTCTTTTGTAACTGACTTTACGATTCATTCGAATATTGTTTCCATACAGGCGTATATTGATTTGACATCAGGGTTAAAATTCTTTAATATGACTAAGTACTTATAGTACGTGGCATGAATAAATTTGAAATCACAGGTGATTACATGTCTTATAGACCCCAGATTGTTGACTTAACAACTGCTAGCCGCAATGAAGAAGCGGGACTTTATGAATTTACAATGAAGCTTAAAGATGGAACGCTTTGTCGTGCATTTTATTCTAACAAACCGGAATGGCACATGACTAGCATCAGCCGTCTTCAGAAGACTCCATGCCCGATTTGCCGTAAGGATTTCATTTGTAAATGTATGGAAAAATTTGCGGGTGATATTCATGAGCAAATCATGAATGACCAATTGATCGAGCAAGCTGTCAAATAGGAATAGCTTGTTATGATGAGCGTCCGTGAGATCACGGCGCTTTTTTTCTATATTCGTATAGTCTAAGAAGTGGTTGAGCTAAGCTAAGGGGTGAGATTATGAAGAATGATTCACACTTTGATATGAAACCATATATGAATCTTAATATCGTGCTTATTGATGGGGTTTGTCATTTATGTCAAGGACTCACGAAATGGATTATTAAGCGAGATGGCAAGGGGAGTTTTCACTTTGCTTCACTTCAATCGGAGATCGGCCAGAAGCTGCTTGAACATGGAGGATTACCTCTTCATTCTATGGATACGTTTGTATTTATTGAACAAGGAGAGTATTACACTCGCTCCACCGGCGCACTGCATATTGCAAAAAAACTGGGGTTCCCTTATCATCTTGCTTCTGTATTCTTGGTAATTCCGGCTGCGGTTCGGAACCGGGTATATAATGTGGTTGCCCGTAATCGTTACCGCTGGTTTGGCAAAGATGAAGATGATGCTTGTATGTTACCAACTCCCGAGATCCGTGAACGATTTTTATAAATACGATGATAAATAAAATAAGGCAGCCAGTAGCAGGATAACACCTCCATCTGTTAGTGAGATCTAACAAGTGAAGGCAGTTCACTGCGTGGCTGCCTTATTTTAATTTTTAGGAGCTCTATAACCAGCAGCTACCGCTTCCGCTTCTGTACAAAACCAAGCCTCGGGTTGGGTTGATTTGTAATTAGGAGATGCAGTGGTGTGGTAAATTTTCTCTCCCTTAGCATTGATATTCCCTTTAATGGTACAAGTGTTGTTAGGCGGAGTAGAAGAAGTACTACTTCCATTAGAAGATACAGTTCCGCTAGTCGTGCTGTTTGAAGTAGTACTGCTGTCTTCCTGATACTCAGCAGGATGAAAACCATCCTCTTGTGCATAGTTTTCATATTTCCATATCCCTAGTGCTTGCTTTTTGCTTTTATTCTGAATGGCTTCAAACTCATCCACATAACGGACGTTCGGCGGATAGATATAAGCAACCCTTGCATAACCTTTCTTAAGCAGCGATTCCTGGAGCATTACCCCATCCGCATAGACGTAAGCGAGCAGACGAGAATATTTATCACGATTGGGACCGATATCAAATTCAAGTTCGATATTCTTGGCCTTTTCTAGCAATTGCTTTGTATACTGCTTTGCTTCTTGACCAAGTGGCTGTACACCAAGCTTTGGATGAGATGTTTCTGGTGTGTCTACGAGCAGCAGGCGGACAGATTGGCTCTTGCCTTCGTACATCACTTTCAAGGTATCTCCGTCCACAGCACGATCGAGGGTAACAGGAACTCTTGGATATTTGTAATCCGTGCTTGATTGATCTGGCGAATTAGTTTCATTTGATGTGCCGGTAGAAGTACCTGTATTTGATGTACTGCCTGTATTCGTATCAGTGATCGAATCTCCTAACTGAATCTCACCGCAGCCCGCTGTAAGAACAGTAATACTCAGGACAAGTGGAATCATCCACCGTCTCAAAAAAGACATGAAAAACACTCCATTCTAAGATGTATAGTATGTATGCGTGGACCTCTCTAAGTGTACTATATTCGTAAAAGAAAGGGAACGGACGTTTGCTAATCTTACTTGTGATTCAATGCTTTTTAAAAGAGAAATAAGGAAATAAAAATTTGTTCTTGATGAGCGTGGAAAATTATGCTAATCTATCGTTAACTTAATCAGCACGTGACGGAAGCACCGTCCATATATTGCAGGAAATCTTGCGATAATGGGCGGTGCTTTTTTTGCTGTGGAAGGGGAAAGGTATGATGATTAATGAATAAAGTGCTGCTCGCAAGCAGCAGTTTGGAATATGTTGAGGCGCTGCTAGATTTTATTCAAGGAAGTCCGTATTCGGCCGTATTTCAGGTGACTGCTTTTTCACAGCCGGAGGCCATGTCGAGGTACATAGAGGAATTAACTCCAACCTCTACTCCGGATTTAGTAGTAGCGGAAGAGTCATTTATTGAAAAATGGAACTCCAGTCCTTTTGCAGATAAAGTATCTGTTCTTCTATTAACAGAGCAGTTTGTTTCTGAAGAAAGTCAAACGAAAATTAGGAAGTATCAGCCTTTGCCTGCCATCTTAGCGAAATGGGAAGAAGTGCTGCTCAGTTTGAGCAGACGAGAAAGAGGTAGATTTACCAGTGCACAAACATGGGTGATTGGGGTCACTTCAGCATCTGGGGGCTGCGGAAAGACAACCGTTGCTCTCAATCTAGCTAAACAGCTCGGACGGTCGGGTTATTCGGTATTCTATCTGAATCTAGAAACCATGGATAGTACAGGGCCATTTTTACATACATCAAAATCATCAATAGAGAGGCAAACCGAATCAGGCGGCGATTTGTTTAGTCAATTATTGTACCAGCTGAGAGCTAATAAAGTACCGAATAATAGTTTTCATGGAGAGAAGAATGACAGGATCGATTTAAATCCTTATACGGTAAGGAATGAACGTATTCAAGCAGATTGCTTTATTCCGGCAAACAATCGCAAAGAAATGCTTCAGATGAGTAAATCGGATACGAGTGAATTAATCCGTCTCATTACGGAGTCAGGTCAATACCATTTTGTTATTGCAGACCCTGATTCAGTGTGGGACTTGCGATCGGAAGCGGTGATGGAGGAATCTCAGCTCTTAGTATGGCTGCTGTCTGATGATATTCATACGATGAATAAATGCAAGGAATGGATGAAGTTTCATAGGCAGCTTGATCCAGAACAGCATGAGAATAGAATGAGAAAAACATGGCACGTAATTAATCGTTATATGGGAAATATGGTAAACGAGCTTCCGGACGAAGGGATGATTGCAGAACATTATCTGCCTTATATCCCTTCCTGGAAACAGATGCGGGAACCAGATTTACTGCTGAATTCACCGATATATCAGAAGGAAATGAATAAGCTGTGTGAAACGATTGGCGCTCTGTACAGGGAGAATACAGCATGAATGAAGCGTGGTTCAAGGAATTAAGGAAGACGGTGCGTTCAGGTCTTGATGTGACTTCATCTGCAGGAGATTCGGAACTTATGGAGCATATCGAGCGCAGGGTACTTTATCATTCAGATTTGGTACATCTGACTTCTGGAGAAAAGCAGACCCTAATTAGACGATTATATGATTCCTTTCGAGGACTTGATGTTCTTCAGCCGCTTGTAGATAACCCGAATATTACGGAGATTATGATTAATAGTCATCACGAGATTTTCATTGAAGAACATGGTGAAGTGAAGCAGATGCCCATCGCATTTGAATCCGCGGATCGGCTCGAAGATATTATTCAGTCCATTGTCTCCGGGGTAAACCGCATTGTTAATGAGTCTTCTCCGATCGTGGATGCGAGGCTGAAAGATGGGTCACGGGTGAATATTGTTTTACCGCCGATTGCTCTAAAGGGTCCCACAATGACCATCCGTAAGTTCCCGGAGAAACCAATGAGTATGGAAGATCTGGTTCGTATCGGTGCTCTGACCAAAGAGGCTGCACTGCTGTTGCAAAAGCTCGTAAAGAGTAAATACAACATTTTTATCAGCGGTGGAACGGGATCAGGGAAAACTACGTTCCTCAATGCCTTGTCTCAGTATGTTCCCAGCAGTGAGCGGATCATTACAATCGAGGATTCAGCAGAGCTGCAGATTGTTACCGTACCGAATCTTGTATCGCTCGAGACACGTAATGCCAATACGGAAGGCAGAGGGGAAATATCAATCCGTGATCTCATTCGATCTTCACTTCGGATGCGGCCTAATCGAATTATTGTAGGCGAGGTACGAGGGAGTGAGGCGCTGGACATGCTGCAGGCGATGAACACAGGGCATGATGGAAGTCTCTCAACGGGACACGCGAACAGCATTGCGGATATGGTCAGTCGTTTAGAAACGATGGTACTGAGCGGGGCAGATCTGCCTATTGTTGTCGTTAGACAGCAGATCAGTTCAGCTATCGATATATTTGTTCATCTATCAAGACTCAGAGATCGTTCAAGGCGGGTTACCGAGATCAGTGAAGTGGTCGGAATGGAAGATGGGGAGGTGAGGCTGAATCGGCTATATCAGTTTCAGGAACGCGGGGAAGCAGAAGGGCGTATTGTAGGTGAACTTGTTCCGAACTCATCGAAGCTTGTACATGTGGACAAATTGCGGGCTGCCGGCATCCATTATCCATTTAACGAAGATAGATAAGAGGAGGATGAAAGTGGATTTGAGCAGGAGGTTTATTCAGAACAAGAACCACTCACCTGTAGAGTCTAGCGGTAAACTATCTGACTATTCAGTACATGATTTAAGTTCTCGGCAAAAAATAGTATGTCTGATTGTCAGCGCCATTCTGTTTTTTATGATCGGCTACTTATTTTATCATCACATAATTATGAGCAGCATATTAGCCTTAGCAGCATTTTTTATCCCTAAACACTATAATCAATACCTGCTTGAAAAGAGACGATCGGCTCTCAGTCTTCACTTTAAGCAAGCACTGTATTCTTTATCTTCCTCTCTTGCTGCTGGAAAGTCCGTAGAAAATGCATTTAGGGAAGCTGTCCTCGATCTTCGAATGCTTGATCCACAGGCAGATCATGATCTGATCCGAGAGTTTACTATTATCTGTACAAGAATGGAATATGGTCAGCCGATTGAGGAAGCTTTATTAGATTTTGCAAATCGTGCTCATATGGAGGATATTACAAACTTCGCTGATGTGTTTGTTACTTGTAAACGTACAGGCGGTGATCTGGTTGAAGTCGTAAGAAAAACTTCTTCGGTTATCGGAGAAAAGCTAGATATTCAGCAAGAAATTGCAGTAACTATTTCGCAGAAAAAGTTTGAATCCAAGGCGGTGTTTGCTTCTCCTTTTGTGTTTTTATTCGTGCTTAGTGTCACGTCTCCAGATTTCCTTACACCTTTATACAGCCCGGCCGGATATCTCATTTCAAGTGTATCTATTATCGTATTGTTTGCTTGTTTCTTATGGGTGAATCGTATTATGAATATTCGGGTGTAAGGGGCGAGGAGTAATGGTGATCATTTGTAGTATGATAGTTGCTTTGCTTGCCTTGTGGTGGATTCTTGCCAATCGAACAGCTAAAACAAGGTATCAAAAGCTGAATCAGGTTGAGATGACTGGACTGCGTTTTCGTAAACTGCATGCTCCCTTTATTGGCCTGATTGAACGAATCGACTTCGTAAGAAAATTCCCGATGTTTGTTTATCGTGTGCAGCATTCAATTCAGAGAGCTTATGGTCCTAAATATGGTCATGAGAAAATGATGTTATATCTTGCAGAGATGTTTGTATATAGCTGGCTTGCGCTAATGGGTGGGGCTGTGATGACGCTTTGGTTACATGGGCTGATGGGAATTGCAATCGGATGTATGCTCGCTATTATCATTCCCTTTGCACAGCTGAAGGATCTTCACGAGAAGGTGAAGCTGCGTGAACAGGATATTTTAATGGAACTGCCAGAGTTTCTTAACAAAGTTGTCTTGCTTGTTGGTGCAGGGGAGACCGTCCAGAAGGCAATTATTCATTGTACGGAGCGTAAACAGAGTTCTGACCATCCTTTGTACATAGAACTGAGACAAATGATTGCAGAATGGAACAGTGGATTTTCATTTCAACAAGCCTTTGAGCAGTTTAGTAAAAGGTGCGGCGTTCAAGAAGTATCTATATTTACAACCACTGTACTGCTTAACTTTCGGCGGGGAGGTAATGATTTTGTACTCTCTCTAAGGGAACTGTCGCGAGTATTGTGGGAGAAGAGAAAATCACTAAGTCGTACTAAAGGGGAGCAGGCTTCATCTAAGCTTGTGTTTCCAATGGTAGTCATTTTTTTAGTCATTGTAATTATGGTAGGTGCACCTTCGTTTATGACGATGAATTTATAGGGGGAAATAGTAATGCTAACAACCGTTAAAAATAAGATGATTGGTTTTTGGAAGGAAGAGGATGGTCTTGGTACGCTGGAGATGATTTTAATTATTGGCGTCATTATTGTAATTGGTCTTATTTTCAAAAATCAGATCACTTCGATCGTCAATAAATTGCTGAAACAGGTGGGTACAAAAAGTGAAGAGTTTTTCGAATAAACTCTTCAGGTTCAGAAACCATTTGAGAAACGACGATGGGAGCTTCACGCTTGAAGCTTCTCTCGTGTTTCCTGTCATTTTGTTTACGATATGTTTATTGATGTTCTTTTGCGTGTTGCTGTACCAGAAATCGATGTTAACACAGTATGCATCTGCATCTTCGGAGCGCTCAGCTTATAACTGGGAGAACAGCCATAAGGAACCGAAGACAGGTGCATTTCCAGAGAACGAATATGATAGGTTGTATTGGAGATTAGCTGATGATTATATGCTTGGTTCGCTTTTTGGTACGTTTGGAGCAGAATCTGCCTCCTCAATATCCGTTCCAAGTGAGAGATTAGAAGGTAATCTTACATCACAGAAAATGAGTCAAACAGCTGCATCGCTCCCATCAATGTACAGCGGGACGATGGAGTATGAGAATAAATTCATGAACCGGCAGATCACAACGAAAATAGATCAATTAGTATCTTTACCCATGGTGGGTTTCTTACTTCGTTCAGATCGTAAAATCCACCATTCAGGGAAAGCAACAGTGGTTGAGCCCGACGAGTTCATCCGCAATATAGAGCTGATTCGATATTATGGAGCACGATTTTCGGGGATGGGAACACCCGGTGATCCATCAGAAATCGCACAAATTCTCGGGAAGCTAACGGGGAAATAACTTGTAGGATGCGGGGGAGAAACGGATTGTTTAAGAAAGGGGAGTCAGAGTCGGGAGCAGTAACTATTTTTCTGGCCATGGTGCTTGCGGTCATCTTTATGTTTGTTGCTGTATTTATAGATTACGCAAGAATCGGAGCTATGAAAGTTCAGACAGAGAGGTTATCTCATGCTGCTGTTCGTTCTGTAATGTCCTCCTACATGCCGGAGCTTCAGCAGAGATATGGACTATTTGCTCACAGCGGGGAACAAGGGGATTTCATTATGTCTAAAGTGCTAAATGATAGTACAAAGCCCATTCCTCATCGGGATGGACTCGCCATTATTCCGATGCAACTGGATAGTTCAGGTCTTGTGTTTGAACGTGAACTGGGCAGGTATGATCATTTTAATCAACAGATTCAGGAAGAGATGAAGTATAAAGCGCCGATTGATTTTTTATATGATGCGGTAACTAGATTTAAACCTCTCTCAGAGGATCTAAAGCAAGCAGCTCACAGTGTAGACGTTCTGCGGAAGTTACAAAAACTATACGACAAGCGTGAAAAATCACTTGAGCAGGCTATCAAAAAGAGAAGGGAAGCTGCGAAAACGGCAGAGATGATTGCGAAGCTGGTGATGGACCCTCCAAGCAGCTACTTCAGTGATAGCCCGCTCGGTGGAAACATTCGATCGTTAGCAGATGGAGCCTCTCGTTACTCTGATTATTACGCTAAATATACAGAAGATGAAGCAAGGGAGCCTCGCCTTAGAATTCATGGTGCGGAGCTAAGCGAGTATCGTATGGACCTAACTGGCGTATTGTTTCGCCTCGGACAAGCGAGAACAGAAGCAGAGAGCATACACCAGCAAAAGATTGAAGAGGCGAATGATCTGATTGAAGAAGCGAAACAACTGAATGAGCAAATGAAACAGGTCATTAAAGATGGTGAAGCGAGAGCCGCTAATCAGGCATATGACAAAGTAGGTCAAGCAAACACACCAGGTAAGGGAGTATCCTCATCTGGAAATGTAAATGGGGCCGAATTACGTAAGAAGACAGAAGAATTAGTGCGAAAAGATATGGAGTTTGCTGATTTTATAAACAGCCAGAATCAACAATTAACAGATTATACATATACTCAGCAAAAAGTAATGGCTGCTGAAAGTTCACTTCGCAACCTATCAGACGGTGATTCCTATCAAAAAAGAAATGCAGTTCTTTCTGCGAATAAGCATATTCAGGTATATATGGACCGCTACGTAAAATCTAGCAGCAGTAATGTGATAGATCAGTCCGCAGAGCAGATCGATGATTATAGAGCAGCTGATAAAGAAAGAGCAAAGGTGGACAAGCAGTCACAACAAAAACTGAATGAAGCTCAAAATAAAATCAAGTTATTAGTGGCTGCGGCCGGTCTTGAAGAAAGTACTAAACAGTTTAATGAACTAAAAACGTATTTTAATGAGAGTATTTCCTTTAATAAGACGAGTAGTGAAGAATCAGTTAGCTCACAAATATCTGATGACCCTTATGATGCGGGTGGAGATGCGATGACGAATATGGATCAGATGTTTGGCGGTATGTCTGGGTTTATTGATGTTCTGAGTGATGAGCTGTTTCAGAATGAATATGCAATGCATTATTTTTCGTCTGTTGATTTTTCGATGTTATCAGGCAGTAAGACGAACACGAGTACGCTTGAACCGGAATCATTTTTTCTACCGGAAAGTCAGGAACTCGAGTATATCATTTATGGGTTTCATAATCCTTATGGGAATATTACAGCAGCCTATGGCGAAGTGTTTACTATAAGGCTTGCGATTAGGACGATGGAGGGACTTGTGGAGAGCAGTAAGCTGGGTAATCCGCTGCTTATCCTTTCAAAAGCGATTCTGTATGGACTAGAACATGCACTTGCTGATATGAACTCTCTTGCGGATGACGGAAAAGTAGAATTATCTAAATACGCCAAGCAGATATCGGTAACCTACCGCGACCATTTACGCTTTTTCTTGCTTGCACACAGCAATAACGAGAAAAAGATGTCCCGAATGATGGCATTGATCCGGTTGAACACGGATATAGATCTGTTGAAGTCGTATACCTATGCCTCAGGACAGACAGGCATGAGGATGAAATTATGGTTTTTACCTGGGATAACCAAAATGTTAGGGACGATATCAGGAAGTGCTAATCGTGTAGAGAATGGTAGTGTTTATATCACGGTTCAGTCGGATTACTCCTACTAGATTATCCAGTTCATTTTAATAGGGGCTAATATAACTATGAAAATTCACAAGAAACGAAATAGAAGAAGTAGAAAGATAGGCGGCAGTCTGAGGTCAGACAAGGGGAGTATAGTACTCGATGCTTCTCTAGTCATGCCGATCTTTCTCTTTTTTATCGTCTTTCTTATTTACTTTGTCCAAATGACGTTATTTGTAACGGCCCTGCAAACCGCTGCCTCAGAAACAGTAAAAAAAATCTCTGCACATATGTATCCTGTAGTGCTTGCAGTGGATGCGGCAGGCTCAGTAGATTCAGGATTAGACGGCTTGGACATCCCAGGGACAGGGGAGGGCGGAATTTTTCCGATCCCTGAACTGTCTTTGACTGATTTAGTTACCAAGTATGCTTCTGCTCTGCCCGAACCGATTGGTGAGTGGGCTTCTATGGCAGCAGCAAGTGGAGAAGCACCGCTGCAGCATCTACAAAGTTCAGTTTCGGAAGCTGTACTCGACCCGGTAATTAAGCCGCTCCTCTCTCCGGTAATCGAGAATACGGTACTTGAATATGACCGAATTCACGTTAACGGCATCGATTTACCGAACCTGAAAGAAAAAACGAACCCTTACTTCGGGATCGAGCTAACCTATGAGATGCCGCTTAAAGTTCCTTTTACAAAGAAAAGCATTCGAATTCAGGCCAGCAGTAAAGAGCGGATCTGGATTGGAGCTACAAACGAGGGGAATTCAGAAGGAGACGGTACCAACGCTGCGAGGGGAAATGTAGCCCTGTTATCTAAACCAGAACCTGCCTATATTGCGAGACAGGCTACCATTAGGGCAAAGATTACTCCGGGTGCTTCGGCAAATTTGTCGGTATTTTATAAAACAGGAGAAAGCACAGCTAAACATGTAGGATGGGCTACCGCCGATGAGAATGGTGAGGTAGAGTGGACGTGGTTTGTCGGTACAAGAACGACAGAGGGAACGTGGCCTTTTGTCATTGAAACAAGTGATGGGGCTAGGTTAGAAGTGATGTTTGAGGTTGCCTCAAAGACGTGAAGGAAGTGAATGTGATGGAACTTGTTTATTACGGATGTGGAATTTTTGTGGTAGCTGCGTTTATTACAGATGTCAGTTCTATGCGAATTCCTAACCTGTTATCTTTGTCTGCTATCATTAGCGGGCTGATCGTTCATTTATGCATAGGTGGTTTTCAAGGTTTGCTTTCAAGTATGAGCGGACTTAGTACTGGATTTGGGATCATGTTTGTGCTTTATCTTGCTGGAGCGGTAGGAGCGGGCGATGTGAAAATCTTTGGCGGAATCGGGGCATGGACTGGGGTTTTATTTACCGTTCAAGCAATGGTATACTCCATTCTCATTGCAGGCATAATTGGCCTTGCTATTCTACTTTGGAAAAAACAGCTGGTTCAACGATTGGGAAAGCTCATTCTATATATTTTTAGCCGGGTAATCCCAAGTATCGGATTCATGAGTCCAGTGCAAAGTTACAGTCCGCTGAAGGAAGGCCTTCGGTTTCCCTTTATGATTGCTGTGTTACCGGGGTTTATAAGTGCATGCGGGATATATTTATTATAAAAAAGTGTGCTAATTGTATACAAAGAATAGACAAAGATTAGAACAGTGAAGTGTCTAAAGGAGAGACGTTATGATTAGCTTGAAACGAGATTTTATACATAACGGTAAAGCAATGATGACGATTGATAAAACTGGCGGATTTGTTCGCAGTGAACTGAGTGAGGTACAGCTGCAAATGGTGATGTCCAATGTCATTTCAGGTCATCTGCCAATGTCTATGAAAGAGATCAATCAAGAAATTACGTTTCACTACGATATATCAGGTAAAAAAATGCTTTCCCAAACAGCAAGACATGAGAAATTATCTCTAACAGGTCTATTTCAATTACTGCTGCAGATCACTCAGACATTACTTACTTGTCCGCAGTATATGCTTGACGAGCAAAGGTATGTATTACATGAAGATTATATCTTTACAACCGATCCTCTTGAGGAAGCAAAAGTGTATTTATGCTATATACCGGCTTCACTAGAAAAGGAAGTAGAATCCATCGCTTTTCAAATAAGTCAGATGGTAAATAGAATGATGCCTTATGTCAAAGCGCTAGAAGGAACGGGGATACAAAGAATATTGCAGTTATGTAATGATGGAGATTTTCAGCTTGATGATTTGCAGGAATTGTTGAATGAGCTGCTTATATCTGAGGCAGGTGTAGGAAGTAAGTCTTCAGCAAGAATAAACAGCGTTCATGGTGTGTCGTCTTCGTACCCTATGGACGGTTATTTTCAAGGGGAATCATCTCGATCCCTCATAAATGAACCGGGTGATCCTAACTTACAGAGATCTTCTAGACCTACACCTGCACCCATACCTGTACCCGTACCCAAACAAATACCGGTATTGTCCAATCACTCAAACGATAGCTTCATTTCGTCTGTTCCGCTTAACCCGCTCCGCCGTTCTTCATCTGAATCAGCAAGCGAGAATAGACCGGGCCTAGCTTTGGGTTCTATTTCGCACCCTATTTTTTCTATGAAAGATACCTATGAATCAAGTGGATATCACTCTATCGAAGGAGAAGAGAAAGAGACTAAAAAACCTAAAAAATCAGAAAAACCAATCTATTACTGGCTCGGCGGGATGCTTCTCGCCTCTGTGTTGTGGAGATTTCTTTATATGGATGAACCAACGACCATTCGGCTTGTAATGTGTTTGGTTATTACCGTAACACTGGCAGCAGCTGCCTATCTGCTATCTGCAGGAAAGCTCGCTGGGATAGGTAACATGTCTCTAAACAGCACAAGAAAACAAGAAGATGATTACTTGAACAACGAACTCTCAAACAACGAACTCTCAAATAACGAGCAATCGTCTTCCTTCTCCTTATTTCAGCAGAAAGAAGAGACTGATTTTCCTGGGAAAAGGGGGATTTTCGGTGGTGGAAATAAAAACAAAGAAGGCGCGGAACCTTGGCGCTGGAACTCGCCATCTAAGCTGGAAGAATCTGATGCTGAACTCCTCAGCAATCCTTTTAAACAAGTAGCCTCAGACTTTAACATCTCTTTTACCGCACCTAAATCACTAGGAAATGAGGAGCAGGAGACGACAGATCATTACTATAATTCTTTGCGTCATAGCACGCAGATGCTGAACTCATCTCATGCTCAGGCGACGGTGCTTCTTTCTGATGTAGAGTCAGTTTCAAGTTCTGCTGGTCAGTCCGCTGTGGTGACTATAAAAAAAGGAATATTAGAAAGGCAAGCTCCCCAAGCTGCACCTGAACAAATGGAGTTAGGTACAGCAAGTTTTATTATTGGCCGTTCACAGGAAGTGTCTCAATATGTTGAGGAAGGGAAGGGGACATCCCGGGCACATGTAGAAATCAGTAAATCGAAAGATCAATACTATATTAAAGATTTAAATTCAATGAACGGTACACTATTGCTTGATCAGCCGATGATTCCTTATAAAGAATATGTCCTCGAAGAAGGCGATTTCTTTGTCATTGCAGAATCGAAATATACTTTCCGTTACGTCTAGCTGTTTTTTAACTGATACATTGCGTCATTTAGGTGAGGGTAATCAAATTGGAAGCCGCATTCCTCAGCTTTGTCAGGCACTGCTTTCTGACCTTCCAAAATGAGAATGGACATTTCGCCAAGCAGTGCTTTGAGCATAAAAGAAGGCACTGGAAACCAGTGAGGACGATGCAGAACTTTTCCAATGGTTTTTCCGAAATCAGTATTCGTAACAGGGTATGGAGAAGTGGCATTCACTGGACCGCTCATCTCAGGATTTCGCACAGCGTAATCGATCAGCTTCACCATGTCATTCATATGTATCCATGAAACCCACTGTTCTCCATCCCCAATAGGCCCGCCTACCCCTAATTTATAAGGTAACTGCATGAGAGGGTAGGCTCCCTGATTGCCAAGAACTACACCTGTTCTGACAAGGACCAGCCGTGTAGTATTAAATCTTTGCCGGGCTGCACTTTCCCACTGTACGCAGACGTCAGATAGAAAATCGATACTCTCTACCTCAGAAGATTCGTTAAAGGTATCTTTTCGAGAAGTACCGTAGATTCCCACGGCTGAAGATTGAATGACGGCTTGGGGTTTATTTGTGAGCTGATCGAGAATATTTCCTAGTCGGTGAACCGAATCCAGGCGAGATTGCTTTATTTTTGGCTTCGTATCCTTTGTCCACCGCTGATTGAGCGATTCACCAGCTAGATTAACGACAGCATCCAGTGATTCAAGCAGATGGGGATTGCTGCTTAGTTCATCCCAAGTCACAAGTTTTATGCCATCTGGCTGGTTGGTTCTTGCTTTTCTTGTAATAATGATAATCTCATGTCCCTGCTTTATCCAATACTCAGAGAGATGTCTCCCAATAAATCCGGTGCCCCCGCAAATCGCAAGCTTCATGTAATACACTCGCCCCTTTCTTTAGACCGTCGTATGAGATGCCTGCCTTATTTGTTTATTACACAATTGTAGTCTGTTATCACTTTCCTATGTATTAAATTTTAAAATTTATTATAAATACAATAATACAAGAACCTCCTTTTAAACCAAGAAACGAATACATTTGGACTAGGAGATTTCTAGATAACTAACGCCAAAATTCCCTTATAATGATAGTAAAAAAGCCTTCTATACTATACCTATAGTAAGAAGACTTCTACTTCATGAAATTAACGAACTAGATAGAATCATATGTAAGTGCATCGATGCTGCTTATATACACAGACTGTTTTATATATCTATTTGTTCATTAGATGTTTATAAGGCTTATAGTCAATTTGCTTCTTGTCTAGGAAGGTAACGAGGAAGCGGTTGTCTCTTTTTGGTGTTGCCACAATATAGCCTTTAATACAGTGATCTCTCGTTACTTCTTTCGCCTGGTTCTGAAGAGCGATTTTACCAATCTCGGCAGCGATGGAATGCTTAGCAATATCTCGGAAGGGGCCAGGTACAGGCTGAACCAGCTCATCTAAAAAACTTTTTGCTTCGTCTGTCCAAAGATGGCGGCTTGCTTCGACCCAGTGATTCTGCCAATCCAGCTTGGATTTACCATCGGCTTTAGGAAGCACTTTCAAGAATTTGCGAAACATAAAGAAACCGCCTATTACCATACTTCCCAATAGAAGAAAGGTCCAAAACGCAATAGAGTTCATAAACCAGTTACTAGGCATAGCCGCACTAAGCTTACTATTCATCAGGATTACATCCATTTCAATCACCTCAAGGATAGAGTTAAATAGAATTAGGTATCAACATGAAAAGAATTTATAAAGAACTTATAATGAACTTATCATTCAAATGCGGACATCACGCGTTTAAAATGGAACAATGCTGTAAATGAATTGTTAGTAGAATCATTTTTATCATATCTTTCGCTGCTTTCATCAGGACGATAATTAAATGAAGGTTCAATTTTGCTATGGATCGTTACCTAATGTCTCATGTCATTCAGTGGTTATGTACCTATCTTAGGAGCGGATCATTTTTCTAAATTTGTCCTTTTCTTGAATTATAACGTAGATTTGAATATATTTCGATAGGTAACAAATAAGATTCTCACTCACAATCTGATGTTTCCTATGGAATGCATAGACAAAAGATGAAGGTAAGATGAGAGATGTATGTTACATACGAGGAACGTATTGCTTGGCTTTCATAATCAAGTTACAATAGGCTTTACATTCTTAAAATTAGGGGGATAAAAGATGCTAAAAATCGGTTCCCACGTATCCTTTTCGGGCAAGGGCCTGCTGACAGCAACAGAAGAAGCGGCATCATACGGTTCTTCTTCGTTTATGATATATACAGGTGCTCCGCAAAATACGCGCCGTAAACCAATGGAATCTATGTACCTTGAAGAAGGTAAAAAAGCAATGCAAGAAGGTGGATTTGAAGAGATTGTGGTGCACGCACCTTATATCATCAATCTAGGTTCTTATAAAGACCACACCTATGAACTGGCAGTAAGTTTTCTTCAGGAAGAAATTCGCCGTACGCACGCGATCGGCGTGAAGAATATTGTGCTTCATCCTGGTGCTTTTACGGATAAAGATGCCGACTATGGTATTCAGCGTATTGCAGAGGGACTTAATGAAGTATTAAATGGAGTCCAAGAAACAGATGTAAATATTGCACTAGAGACAATGGCAGGCAAAGGAACAGAAGTAGGTCGTTCTTTTGAGGAATTGGCCCGTATTATTGATAAGGTTGATCGTAATGAGCGTTTGACGATTTGTATGGATACTTGCCACATTCACGATGCCGGCTATGATATCGTAGGCGATCTGGATGGTGTTCTTGAACAGTTCGATCGCACGGTGGGCCTTGACCGAATCGGAGTTGTGCATATCAATGATAGTAAGAACCCATCAGGAGCAAAAAAAGATAGACACACGCCGATTGGGGCAGGTTGGATTGGTTTTGATACCATTAACCGCGTTGTCCATCATGAACTGCTCAAAGGTCGACCGTTTATACTTGAGACCCCATGGATCGGAAAAGATGCCAAAACACAGCGTCCGATGTACGAAGCAGAGATTGCTTTGCTGCGCGGAGATGTGGCAGGTCGTTTTGGAGAAGGTTTCCTTGAAGATGTGGAGAGACTCCATCATTTCTTTACAGGGGAAGATATTGAATCCCGCCGTTTTGTGCTGGACACATGGACACTCCTCAAAAATGATGCAAAAGCGAAAAAAGCGGATCCTCGCGAACCGCTCGAGCGCTTGTATGATATGGTTGTAAATGCAGCATTGTTCCCTGAACTTACAGAGGAGCAATTGAATCATCGTTTGATTGGATGGCTTGCTGGTAAAGAAGCGCTGGTGAAAGTTTAGGTTTTTGATCTAAATCAAGGGGGAGGAAGTTAAAGAGTGGATATTCATACAAAACACACACAAAGTAGACCTGCACATAACGATCGTGCCCGCATGTTAATTTCTTGTCCTGATGCTCCGGGTATTGTTGCTGCGGTTTCAAAATTTTTGTTCGATCACGGAGCAAATATCATTCAATCCGATCAGTACTCGATGAATCCGGACGGAGGCATGTTCTTTATGCGGGTGGAGTTTGATCTTCCGCAGTTGTCTAGTCGCTTACCTGAGATGGAAGCGGACTTTAGTGCTGTAGCTGAACAGTTCCAAATGGAGTGGTATATTTCCGATGTCTCAAGACGTAAGAAACTTGCCATTTTTGTCTCCAAAGAAGATCACTGTCTTGTTGAGCTTTTGTGGCAGTGGCAAGCGGGAGACCTTGATGCAGAGATCGGTCTTGTCGTAAGTAACCATCCAGACATGAAGGATTACGTAGAATCCTTTGGTATTCCGTATCATCATATTCCAGTTACCCCTGATACGAAGAAAGAGGCTGAGAAGCGTCAGCTTGAAGTGATTGGCGAAGACATTGATGTCATTATTCTGGCTCGTTATATGCAGATTATATCGCCAACGTTTATCGAACATTACCGGAATCGTATTATTAATATCCATCACTCCTTCTTGCCGGCCTTTGTGGGCGGTAAGCCTTATGCTCAAGCTTATGACCGCGGTGTAAAACTCATTGGAGCAACCGCACACTATGTGACGGAAGAACTCGATGGAGGTCCCATTATTGAGCAGGACGTGGGACGTGTAAGTCATCGGGATGATGTTCCTGAGCTAAAAAGAATTGGACGTACTATCGAACGTGTTGTACTTGCTCGTGCTGTAAAATGGCATGTGGAAGACCGGATCCTCGTTCATGAGAACAAGACGGTAGTCTTTAACTAATAGAAATAACAAACGATTGTTTCTTATATTAGGATAGGCAAAAAACTGTTCCCTAACTTATTAGGGGACAGTTTTTTTATTTAATTTGGCACAATAAACCAGATCAAATCAATTTAGTTGGAAAATTATTGATGTTTTAAAGAGTCCCTATAAGTCTAAGAGTATATAATAGGGATGGTAGGGATGGCATTTTGTGTGGAATCATCGCCTTTTTTGTAGAAGTATCCTGCTTTTTAATTAGGTATGCTTTTCCTTGCCTAGGAGATACTTGGGTGGGTGCCTTATATGATTTTTTATGTATTGAACAAGAAGGCTATGGAAAAATGATGTATGAGGTGTTACAATACTATTGAATAAGTCAAATTGAAACATTCAAGCGGATTAACTTGCATACAAAAGTATTTTTCTTTTAGCGGGTACCAATCCCTGAGCGTAAGTCCGTTTGCTTATCCTGACATCTTTTTTTGAGATTATGAGGAGGATGAAACATGACTGATCAACAAACTAAAGACCAAAGCATTAACAAAGATGAGAATCAAACAATCGATAATTTGTCTATTACTACTGTTCGTACCTTGGCAATCGACGCAATTGAGAAAGCGAAATCGGGACACCCAGGTATGCCGATGGGCTCTGCACCAATGGGCTATCAATTGTTTGCCAAAACGATGAATCATAACCCGGAAAATCCAACTTGGATCAACCGTGACCGTTTTGTTCTGTCCGCAGGACATGGATCTATGCTGCTTTACAGCTTACTGCACCTGAGCGGTTATGATCTTCCGATGGAAGAGATTAAACAATTCCGTCAATGGGGAAGCCTGACTCCAGGACACCCTGAGTTCGGACACACTGCTGGTGTGGATGCAACAACAGGTCCGCTTGGACAAGGGATCGCAATGGCAGTAGGTATGGCAATGGCTGAAGCTCAGCTCGGAGCTACTTACAATAAAGATAACTTCAACGTGGTTGACCACTATACTTACGCAATTTGCGGTGATGGTGACCTTATGGAAGGTGTTTCTCACGAAGCAGCATCCCTGGCATCTCACTTGAAACTGGGTAAACTTGTGGTTCTTTATGATTCCAACGATATTTCCCTTGATGGTAAGCTGAACCTTTCCTTCTCTGAAAGCGTTCAAAAACGTTTTGAAGGATACGGCTGGCACGTGCTTCGCGTAGAAGATGGTAACGATCTTCCTGCGATCGAAAAAGCAATTAAAGAAGCACAAGCAGTATCAGATCGTCCAACTCTGATCGAAGTGAAAACAGTGATCGGTTACGGTAGCCCGAACAAACAAGGTAAAGGCGGCCATGGCGGTACTCACGGTTCCCCACTAGGTGCTGACGAAACAAAACTTACAAAAGAATATTACAAATGGGTATATGAAGAAGATTTCTTCGTTCCAGATGAAGTACGTGCTCATTTTGCAAAAGTGAAAGAACGCGGAGTAGAAGCAAACAAAGCTTGGGAAGCTAAATTTGCAGAGTACAAAAAAGCATACCCTGAACTTGCTGCTCAGTTCGAAACAGCAATTAGCGGCGGACTTCCTGAAGGTTGGGATCGTGACTTGCCGAAATACAGCGTGGAAGACAAAGCAGTATCTACTCGCGTAGCTTCCGGTAACGCACTGAACGGTCTTGCTCACAATGTACCTAACCTCACTGGTGGATCTGCTGACCTTGAAAGTTCAACAATGACTCACTTGAACGATCTTGCTCAGTTCACTCCTGCGGATTATTCCGGCCGTAACATCTACTTTGGTGTTCGTGAATTCGGTATGGCTGCTGCAATGAACGGTATGGCGCTGCACAGCGGTGTGAAAGTATTCGGCGGTACATTCTTCGTATTTACCGATTACCTGCGTCCAGCAGTTCGTCTGTCCTCTATCATGAAACTGCCAGTAACTTATGTACTGACTCATGACAGTATTGCAGTAGGTGAAGATGGTCCTACGCATGAACCAATTGAACAACTGGCTTCCCTGCGCATCATTCCAGGTCTTACTGTTATTCGTCCAGCGGATGCTAACGAAACTTCTGCAGCATGGGCTTATGCAGTGGAAAACACTTCGAATCCGGTAGCGCTTGTTCTTACTCGTCAAAACTTGCCAATTCTTGCAGGTACCGTAGAAGGCGCTCGTGAAGGAATCAAACGTGGTGCTTATGTCGTATCTGATGCGAAGAATGGTAAAGCAACTGCACAAATTATCGCAACAGGTTCTGAAGTTCAACTTGCAGTAAAAGCACAAGAGGCTCTTGCTGAAGAAGGTATTCACGTACGTGTTATCAGTATGCCAAGCTGGGATCTGTTCGAAAAACAAGATAAAGCATATAAAGATTCCGTTCTGCTTCCAGATGTGAAAGCACGTCTTGCAGTAGAAATGGCTCATCCAATGGGCTGGGAAAAATATGTGGGTGATGCTGGTGATATTCTCGGCATTTCTACGTTCGGTGCATCTGCGCCTGGCGACACTGTAATTAAAGAATATGGCTTCACAGTAGAAAATGTAGTTAGCCGCGTTAAAGCGCTTCTGTAGTTCTATTGTACCCATATCAAAACAAAAAAGGGTGAAGCAGCCGACTTGGCGCTTTACCCTTTTTCATTCTATCTCGATCTATGCAAGCGGCTTGCCGTTAATCTGCTGTTCTATATAAGCTTCGTAGATTTTTACGACAGCTGATAAGTCTTCATCACCGTACCCTTTAGCGGCACCAGACTGGAACATGCTTTTTGCCAGATTCAGCATAGGGGCAGGCACGCCAGTATTGTCTGTCAGAGATGACGCAAGTTTTAAATCTTTGAGCATAAGAGCGAGGGAAAATTGATTCGTAAAATCATGGTCAATGATTTTGCGGCCTTTCAGTTCAGCTGCTTTACTGCCGGCAGAACCCAACTTCACAAGATCCAGGAATGCATCGGCAGGAATGCCTGATTTTGAAGCAATAGCAAATCCTTCTGCCAGTGCTACATTGTTAATCCCTACGATGGTATTATGGGCAAGCTTTGCTACGGCCCCATTTCCGTTTTCGCCCATAGGGATTACTTTTTGACCAAGTGTATTAAATACATCCATCTGACTTTCGATGGTTTCGGCATCACCGCCGACCATGAATACTAAAGAACCATCAATGGCTGCTGGTTTGCTGCCTGTAACAGGAGCATCCAAAAAAGAACAATCAAGTGCCGTAGCATCAGCTGCGAGTTTCTTGGCAAGGCCAGGGGAAATGGTACTGCAGTCGATAATCGTAGTACCGTCAATGACACCTGCAAAAATACCGTTCTCGCCATAATAAATATCATTGATGGATGCATCATTACTTACCATAGTTATAATTAGAGACTGACCGTGCGCAGCTTCTTTCGGCGTTTTGGCTGCTACAGCACCTTCGGCTACGAATGGGCTGCATTTTTCTGCAGTTCGGTTATATACGGTGACTTCATATCCTCTTTTAAGAAGGTTAGAAGCCATGGGACCACCCATCGTACCAAGTCCAAGTACAGCAATCTTTTTCATGAATCATTCTCACCTTTCATTGTTTAAATCAAACGTTCTATAGGTTTTCATCATATCATGGAGACGTAGAGCAAGCCAAAAGGCTAAACTGTGACGACAATAAGGCTTAAATGATTCGGTCAGCAATTCACCAAGCTTGTCACGTTATCGAAATTAAAGTATTCTATTTCATAAGTGAAGGCGCGGTAGTTAACAATAACGTATAAACCGGACAGCCATAAGACAAGCTTTCAAGTGAGAACTAATTCTCGCTAATTCGAAAAATAGTGGAGGTTTTATAATCATGGCTAAAAAAGTAACTTTTGATTACAGTAAAGCTCTTGAATTTGTAGGTCAACATGAAGTGGACTATTTGGCAGAGCCAATTCGTCTTGCTCACGAGCAACTTCACAATGGTACAGGTGCAGGTTCTGACTTCCTAGGATGGATTGATCTTCCTACAAACTATGACAAAGAAGAGTTCTCCCGCATTCAAAAAGCAGCTGCAAAAATCCAAAGCGACTCTGAAGTACTGATCGTCATCGGTATCGGCGGTTCTTACCTTGGTGCGCGTGCAGCAATTGAAATGTTGACTCATTCTTTCTACAATGAGCTGCCAAAAGAAAAACGTAAAACTCCAGAAATCTATTTCGCAGGTAATAACATTAGCTCTACATATGTAAATCATCTGCTTGAGCTGGTTGAAGGAAAAGACTTCTCTGTCAATGTAATCTCTAAATCCGGTACTACAACGGAGCCAGCGATTGCATTCCGTATCTTCCGTGCTGCACTGGAGAAAAAATATGGTAAAGAAGAAGCTCGCAAACGTATTTACGCAACAACAGATAAAGCACGCGGTGCACTGAAAAAACTTGCAACGGAAGAAGGTTATGAGTCCTTCATTATTCCTGATGATGTAGGTGGTCGTTATTCTGTACTTACAGCAGTAGGACTTCTGCCTATCGCTACAGCAGGTATTAACATTGAAGAAATGATGCAAGGTGCAGCAGATGCTTCCAAAGAATTTGCTAACCCGAATGTTGCAGAAAACCAAAGTTATCAGTACGCTGCAGTGCGTAATGCTCTGTATCGTAAAGGTAAAGGAACAGAAATCTTGGTAAACTACGAGCCATCCTTGCACTTTGTATCCGAATGGTGGAAACAGTTGTTTGGTGAAAGTGAAGGAAAAGACTTCAAAGGAATCTATCCTGCTTCCGTTGATTTCTCAACAGACCTTCACTCCATGGGACAATTCATTCAAGAAGGAAGCCGTAACATTTTTGAAACGGTTATCCAAGTGGAAGAAGTGCCAAGCCACATCTCCATTGAAGCAGATCCAGACGATCTAGATGGACTGAACTTCCTTGAAGGGAAAACAATGGACTTTGTTAATAAAAAAGCATTCCAAGGTACGCTTCTGGCCCACACAGATGGTCAAGTGCCGAATCTTATTGTAAATGTTCCAGATATGTCTCCATATTCTTTCGGATATCTGGTATACTTCTTTGAAAAAGCATGCGGAATCAGTGGATACCTGATGGGTGTTAATCCATTTGACCAACCGGGTGTAGAAGCTTACAAAAAGAATATGTTCGCTCTTCTGGGTAAACCAGGTTATGAAGAAGAAAAAGCAAAACTTGAAGCTAGACTTACTGAATAAATAATGAATGATCTGTTAAAGATCAGAAGTTATCTGTTTCATAAATAGAGAAATACAATCAAGCTTCCGCCGGTTGTTTGATCATAAGAAGCAGTTCACCCGCATTTGGATGGACTGCTTTCTTACAAATATAAACCCTATTACATCTAAGAATAGAACACCTCCAGGTGTTTTCTTCACATATAGAAAGGTAAGAGAGCAATGATTGAGCAGTACAGAACCGTTCGAGCAGCGGGGAACAAGGAAATTGTAATTAAGAAATCTCGATTTATTGGTTATGTTATGCCTGTACAAAATGAGGAAGAAGCGATCCAATTTATTGAAGATATTAAGAAAAAACATTGGAATGCCACTCATAATTGTTCAGCATATATGATTGGTGAACGGGATGAGATTCAGAAGCAGTCTGATGATGGAGAGCCAAGCGGGACCGCAGGGAAACCTATTTTGGAGGTGATCAAAAATCAGGGACTGAAAAATGTCGCTATCGTGGTAACAAGATATTTTGGCGGTATTATGCTGGGTGCCGGGGGACTGATTCGCGCTTATACGGATGGAGCAGTTGCTGCGATTGAGGCTGGAGAAGCGATTACAAAAGTGCTTCACCGCGAAGTTTTCGTAGAACTGGATTACACTTGGCTGGGAAAAGTGGAAAACGAGCTGAGAAACAGGCAGGTTCGCATGGGAGAGACTACATTTACTGACAAAGTCAAGCTGACATGTCTGCCGGTAGATCGAGAAGCAGAGCGATTCATCGAGTTTATGACAGATCTAACACAAGGTCAATCTGTGATCACGGAGGGACAGCAGCTTTATTTTATTGAAGGAGAATAAGATATGGCTAGAAGAGCAGTGGAGCAGGAATTGTCGAGAGAACGAATTTTAGAAGCAGCCAGGCATTTGTTCGTTACAAAAGGATATCGATCTATTTCAATGCGCAGTATTGGACAGCATCTAGGATACAGTCACGGCTCTTTATATTATCATTTCAAGGAAAAAGCAGAATTGTTTTATGCCATCGTAGTCGAAGATTTTAATCATTTGGGGCAGCTGCTCCTGCAGGCCATGGCTAGAAGTTCTAAAGATGGACTTACAAAACCAGAGCATGTCATGATGGAATTTATACGCTTTGGTCTGCAAAATCCCTATCAATATGAAATTATGTTTATGATAAGGGACGAAGAATTGCTTGCTTATTGCCGGGCAGAACAGAATCGTTGTTATGAATTATTCGCCACCATTATCCGTCATCATATGAACCACAAAAACTACACAAACGAAGAACGGATCCAATTACCCCACAGTTTATTTTTATCCATTCACGGATTCATCTCTTATTACATCCAAGACCGCTTGCCATTTGAAGAAGTCAGGGCTGAAGCAGCTTCACATGTAAGCATCATGTGCAGTCGTCTGTAGACCCCCTTCTTTTGGTATACGCCAACACCACGTCGTGCTTACATACTTCAAAGCGGTAAACTATCATAACGTTACAATATCATAACGGTGATCTACGAAAGTGTTATCTGAACAACTAAGAGAAACGATTGACGAAATCCCCCTATATTTGGTAAAGTATCAAATAAAGTAAATCCTATCTAAATAATAGGAAATATGTGATGGGGGATGGCGTCATGCATGTGGAAGTCCGTGGTCTAAACAAACATTTTGGCAATTTTCATGCAGTTAAAGATGTTTCTTTTGATATAAAAAAAGGTCACCTCATTGGTTTACTCGGTCCAAGTGGAGGAGGCAAAACTTCCATACTACGTATCTTGGCAGGGCTTGAAAATCCCGATGCGGGTGAGATTCGCTTGCATGGACAGCTAGTTAACCATCTTCCGCCCCAAGAACGGGGAATTGGATTTGTCTTTCAAAACTATGCGTTATTTAAACATATGACCGTATTTGATAATATCGCGTTTGGACTTAAGGTAAAGAAGCAATCCAAATCGCAGATCCAAGATCGGGTCATGGAACTTGTTGAACTGACAGGGCTCAGCGGCTTTGAGAAAAGATATCCACACCAGTTATCCGGAGGACAAAGACAGCGGGTTGCGTTTGCAAGAGCACTTGCTCCTGAACCACAGCTTCTGCTGCTGGATGAACCCTTCGCTGCAATTGATGCCAAGATTCGGCACGAGCTAAGATCATGGCTGCGGGAACTCATAGAGCGGGTAGGTATTACCTCGATCTTTGTTACGCACGATCAGGACGAAGCGATTGAAGTTGCTGATGAAATTATGATTATAAACGCAGGAGCGCTCGAGCAAAAAGGGACTCCTTGGGACATATATAAACAACCGGAAACCCCTTTTGTAGCCTCTTTTATTGGTGAATCGACGATTGTTGAGCATGCACGGGAACTAAAAGGGTTTGACAAGTTAACAGGTTCTGCTGTTGAAGCGAAGGCTCTGATTCGCCCTGAATACATTGAGGTAGGCTCAGAACATGAATTCACCTTGCTTTCGGCTACCGAAAAGGGAAAGGTTCGTGCCTTGCACTTCCGCGGCAGTGAATGGCTTGTTGAAGTCGTGGTCGGGAATAACAAGTTAATCACGTATCGTTCGTTAGAAAAAGAAACACTATCGGTAGGTCAAGAAGTGCGAGTCCTTGTTCACAGGGCTTATCTTTTTAATGATCATGAGAACTGGATGGTTGAGAATCACCTGAAGAGTGATCCGATGCCCGTATCTATATAGGGAAATTCACTTATACCCTGAACGTTAACTGACGTGCGGGGTTTTTTATTGTGTGTTTTATTAGTTTTGCTTTTTAGATGAACCTTGTTTATACTACATTCATATTATTAGCGAGGATACCTTAATGCTATTTATGCATCAGGAGGATAACAACGAGAATGAAATATTCAAATTGGTTTCGAAATATGTTGCCGCTTCTTCTTATCTTAGGGTTACTGCTGACCGCATGTGACAACCAAGAAGATCAGACGAAAGCGGGAGACGCTGGCAATGAAATAACAGATAAGGTTAGCTCACCTGTACAGGGCGGCAGTATCAATATCGCCGTACAAGATGATCCGAAGATAATGAATCCCTTAATAGCGACAGATCGGATTACGCTTACCGTGAACCAGTCGCTCTATGCGCCGCTATTTTACATGGACAATGGGAAGAAAGTGTATGCGTTGGCCGAGCGTGCATATGCTTCAAAAGACTATAAAACGTATTTTATCAAGCTGAGAGAAGGACTTACATGGCATGATGGAAAAGCCATTACGGCCGATGATATTGTGTTTACAGTCAATCAAATCATAGATGAGACTCAGAATAGTCCTTTTCGAAGTCAATATGTTTTTGATGGACAGCCTGTAAGGGTAGTAAAGATTGATGAGCTGACTGTCAAATTTGTACTGCCCGCAGCCACTCCTTCATTCGAAGGTGCACTACTGTATCTGTATCCGATTCCGAAGCATATCTATCAAGGCGAGAAAGATATCGCCCATAGTTCTAAAAACGATCATCCTATTGGGTCGGGTCCTTTTAAATATAAGGAATACGCACCAGGTGAGCATCTAACTTTGGAGCGTTTTGAAGACTATTATGACGGAGCAGCCTATTTGGATACGATTTCGTATCAAATCATGGACCCGGATACAGCCGATCAAGCACTTCGCGAGGGTGTTGTGCAGATGTCGCTGATTAATAACGATGAATATGAGACGCTGAGTGAATCAGGAGAATATAACCTCGTAACTTATGCAGATGGACGTCTGCAGTACATGGTATTTAATATGAACACAGCAGCGATGAAAAAGAAAGAAGTCCGTGAAGCGATCGCCTATGCGTTGGACAAAGAAGAAATGATTCGAATCTCTTATCTGTCGAGCAGGTTCGCAGATCCTGCGTCTTCTATATTTACACCGGATACGTTGTATCATACTTCGGAAGTAAGGACCTATGATTATAATCCAGAGAAGTCTAAGCAATTGCTCGAACAAGCAGATGTTTCAAATTTAAAAATCCGCCTTGCTTATGTAAAGTCCAGCAATACGCAAATGAATCAGGCTCTCTACATCCAGCAGAAACTAAAAAAGGTTGGAATTAAGGTCGAGCTAAAACCGATGGAAGCATCCGCGTATGAAAAAAAGAAATTAGATCAAAACAATACTGATTTTGAGCTTTCGCTTGCTGGATATATTCTCGGTCCAGATCCTGTCAGTTATGAGTCTCTCTATAAGAGTAGCGGGGTATATAATGAATCACACGCGGAGAACAAAGACCTGGATACACTTTGGGAACGCGCCTCTGTAGAAGTGGATTCAGCTGTTCGTCAGAAGTTATATGTACAGATTCAGCAGAAGATTGCAAAAGAACTTCAGGTTTTGCCGATTGCTTATACAAAAAGTGTCATCGCAGTAAGTAAAGGTTATGGTGGTCTAGAGGAAGCGACTGCTCAGCCGATTGTACTCTTCCGTGATTTATCCAAAATTTATTTTATTAAATAAAAGAAGAGAAAACGACCGATGGAGGTCGTTTTTTTCTTTTGCAGACATGGGTTGGTCTTGAACAAGGGTTGAAAAAAGGTCTACAATAGAATCAATTTCATAATACCTTTAGTTGCTTGAGTCAGGATGATTACATTACCATGCGAAGAGGAGTGTTACCTCATGAACCAGGAAGTCAAATTGTCGCAGTACACCGCTATATTACTAGAGAATGCAAGAAGAAGCGGGCTTACGAATGAGGAGATTGTAGAAGCAGTACAAACGGAAAATACGGAGCTGTTAAAAGCTGCCGAGCGCCCGCATTATACATACGAGTCTTTTTTCTCTTATGCAAAAGAACATGGCGAAGATATAGAGAAAGCAATAAAGGAAGGCTACCGAATTACGTTTAATACGAATAATGGACTCAAGAACTGGATCGCAGCAACATTTCAGCTTGATCCAAACAAAGATTTCTCCCTAGGAGAGGGACGGATCGAAGGTCTGGTCTTGTCCGAACCCCAAGTAGAAAAACTAGAGCAGACTCTTGCATTTAATTGGGAGATAAAAGAAAACAGGCAAACAGCAGACGGGCGCAAACAGCTTACGCTGGGCATTCGCGGACAATAAGGAACACGAGACACAAGAAAGGAGAATGATTCATGACAAAATATAATAAGCTGACCTTTCTTGGTACGGGTGACGCTATGGGTGTGCCGAGGCTATATTGTGATTGTAAAGTGTGTGAGGAAGCAAGAACAACCGGGGAGAATCGCCGGTATCGCTCTTCGGTTTTTGTAGAGAGTGCTGAGGGTGAGTTTTTCATTGATGGAGGGCCCGATTTTCGGCACCAGATGGAAATGATGGAGAAACGTAAACTTCACACGATGCTGGTGACACATCCTCATTTTGATCATATTGGCGGACTTCCTGAATGGGCTGATGCTTGCCGGTGGCTTGGAGAGAAGGGTAAGCTCTATGCACCGCAAGAAGTGCTGAATGCGATTCAGGAACAGTTTCCTTGGCTAGGGAACCATATCGAGATGATACCGGTTGATCTGGAGAATGGTCTTGTGCTTGCGGGATTCCACATCCGGGCCTGGAAAGTAAACCATGGGAAGAACGGTTACTCCTATGCATATCGTCTTGAGAAGGATGGGTACATATGGGTGTACTGCTCTGATTCTATTAACTTAAGCGAAGAAGAACAAAAATTGCTGTATGGTCTTGATCTGCTTGTGCTGGGTACAAGTTTTTATCATGAGGAAGCTGCTTTTGAAACTCGGTCGGTATACGACATGATGGAAGCCCAAGAACTCATTGCCAAGGTAAAGCCAAAACAAACAATTTTCACTCATATGTCTCATGACGTTGATCTACGCAAAGACTATACGTTAAGCCCAGATATCATGCTTGCTTATACCGGGCTAACGCATTCGTTACAATAAGGCTTCTCTCTTTGTGGGCATGTAGATAAGATTGTGGCAAAATAAATCAAGTAAGACAGAGGATTTTCTCTGTCTTTTTTCATACAACAAAACCTCTTCTCGTAAGAAAGGAGAGAGGTTTATATTGACTTAAATTATGTAGTTAATTTACGTAGTTAAAATATGTAGTATCGCATTATGTGTACATTATGCATTAGTAAGTATGTTTTTTTGGACGGAAGAGAACGTAAGCTCCAACAACGATAAGCAGGAGAGCAAGGATCGGCTGGATGATGGAGAACTGACTAAGCATGGAACCAATAGAGAACGCGATGAAGAAAATAAAGGATAGTACAGCCAATATATTGATGGGAATCAGCAGGTATTTGTTTCTGGTACCGAACCAGTAAAGTTCGAATAATCCTACGGCTGGTGCCAGGATAAATCCAGGCCACATGGTAATCCAGCTGTCTGTAACAATGGCGATCTGGCAAGTCAGTCCTGCGGTGAGAAGAATACCTCCTGGAACGAGAAGCCCAATTCCGCGGCCGATCAGTGAGAAGTACATCCAGTGAAAAAATACACCCAGCGGGATAAGGAAGAAAGTCGGCCAGAAGTAGCCAAAAATAGAGCCGGTTCCGATATCCTTACCGGAGTTCATAAGCAGAAAAATACCGATCAAAATGAGCAGCGGGGCGATCAGATTTTGCTTCCTTAATCTCAAATGGATCACTCCTTTCTATAAATTTCAATTACAACTACACGTATCATAACAAAAAGAGGATAGGCTGTAACCGGTCTAGAGAAAGTGAAGTGCACTAGACTTAAGTCCAGTTTTTTACAAATAATGAATGATGGTTTCATTCATAAAAAAGGCACAGTTCTATGAACTGTACCCGTGTGCTTAGTATTTTATTATTCTGCAATTTCATAAAATCCGTAGAGTTCATCAAGAAGTAAGTTAGCGGCGAGAATACCGCCGGCTGTATTCCATATGGCATCATCTACTTTATATGCACGGCCATTTTTGACTGCGCTTAGGTTTTGCCAGAGTGGGTCTTGTACCATCTCTGTTTCGGTATCATTTCCTTTGCCGTCGCCTGTGTCATAGGTAAAGTAGAAAAGGCGATCTGCATCCGCTTCTGGCAAACGTTCCTTCGTAATCTCATCTACGAATTCAGTTGCATTTTGGGTAAGTTCTGTCCTCCCCAGTCCTATTTTTGCAAAGATGTTACCTGTGAAAGTATCGGTATGATAAATTCTGGTTTTGCCAGCCATAAAACGAACCACAGATACCGTTTCATTCACTTTATCGCCTGCTTTAGATTTGAAATCCGCAATGCGATCATTGAATTCGGTGATTTTTGCTGCGCCTTCTTCGGTTTTATTCAGTGCCTCTGCATATAGTTTGAAGTTGATCTCCCAGTCTCCGCGAAGATCCTCAGCCATAACAGTTGGGGCAATCGCTTTTAACTGATCATAGACTTTTTCTTGGCGCATTTTATTACCGATAATTAGATCAGGCTGCAAACCTGCGATAAGTTCAAGGTTCGGCTGACTCTCATCACCGACTACCGTTACACCTTCCATCTGATCTTTGATATGGGCGTACCAAGGATCACCTGTCCATGATTTCACAGCCCCGACGGGTGTAACTCCTAGAGCAAGCAGTGCCTCTGTTCCTTCGTTGGTCAGAATAACGACTTTCTGCGGTGTTCCTTTTATTTTTGTTTCACCCATTGCATGTTTTACCGTGTATGTATCCGTATTTGTTGTTCCTTCGCTTGTTGTATTGCTGGATGCCGGCTGTGCAGGTTCATTACCTGAACTGCCTTCCGTCGTCTGGCTCCCACAACCAGCTAGAACGAGAATGAGCATAAGCATTGCCGCTCCGAGTAAGTGAAAAGGATGTTTCTTTGTATGTACGTTAAAAGCCCCCATGTAACCAGTTCCCCCTGAAATAATATATTGATAATGATTATCAGTTAACAACCATGAATATATAACCAGTTTCTACCATTGTCAAGCATTAATTGAGAATGATAATCAAAAAGATTGACAGATCTTTCTGACTTCTACTAAAATTGCGGAGTGTACTACTAGATGGAAATTTATACATAAAATGATATATACAAAATAAGTAGAGGGATTAATCATGCGCATCTTGGGTCTTACCTTGTCTATTGGTCTACTGATTCTTGCTATGATGAGTAGTGTTGTTTTTGGTGTCACCCACATTCCTTTGTCCGTTATTTGGCAGTCTTTGACTGAACCCAATGGAAGTACAGAGCATTTAATTATACAGACGGCAAGGATACCTCGTGCGCTGATTGCTGCAGCAGTTGGCGGGAGTCTTGCCGTAGCAGGTGCCGTAATGCAGGTGATCACCCGTAATCCAATCGCTTCTCCGAGCACCTTAGGTGTGAATGCAGGTGCTGCTTTTTTCGTCGTTGTAGCTACAGGTTGGTTAGGTGTATCTGGTCTTCAACAAACGACTTGGGTCGCTCTTTTGGGAGCGGCAGTAAGCGGCGGGGTTGTATTTTTTCTTGGAAGTATGGGCCGGGACGGAATGACACCTGTGAAAATCACACTAGCCGGTGCTTCCATGACTGCCTTTTTTCATTCGCTCACTCAAGGTTTAATGCTGTCAGATGGAAAGATGTTTGACCAGGTGCTAATATGGCTTGTCGGATCAGTTGCTGGCAGGGAACTAGATCAGCTTAAGGCAGTCGTTCCTTATATGGGGATAGGGCTGTTGATTGCACTCCTGCTGTCAAGGCATCTTAACGTATTATCCATGGGAGATGATATTGCGGCAGGGCTTGGACAGAAGACGGCTATGATTAAAATTCTCTCTGCCGTCTCTATTATTTTACTAGCAGGTGCATCGGTTGCTGCTGCGGGTCCTATCGCGTTTATAGGCATCATTATTCCGCATATCATGAAGTTTTTTCTTCCGAATGATTATCGCTGGATTTTACCGTATAGTTTCGTATGGGGTGCTGTACTCCTTGTTTCCGCAGATGTGCTGTCCCGCTATATTGCGATGCCCAAAGAGGTGCCGGTCGGCGTTATGACGGCGATCATCGGCGTTCCGTTCTTTGTCTATATTGCAAGAAAGGGAGGGCGGCAAGGAGCATGAGCAAATACAAGTCATTTCAAACGTCTAACGGCAAACTTTCATTTCTAATTGAAAAAAGAACCGTATGGGTTACGTTTATTCTGTTCATCCTCTGTGCTGCATTCATGGTGATCTCAACGGGAATCGGAAGTCAGTACATTTCTCCTTCGCAAGTGATAAGCTCTATTTTTGGTCAAGGAGATAAAACGGTAGAAATTATTGTAGAAAAATTGAGACTGCCGCGTATTCTGACTGCTGTACTCGTTGGATCTTCTCTTGCAGTTGCAGGGGCCGTGCTGCAAGGAGTAATCCGAAATCCGCTTGCATCACCAGACGTAACGGGAATCACAGACGGAGCCTCACTTGGAGCGGTGCTTTTTATATTTTTCACATCTGGTACGATTTCCATAAAATTTATGCCGCTCGCTGCGATCCTGGGCGCTTTTCTAGTGACGGGATTGTTATATGTACTGGCATGGAGGGGTGGCGTTACGCCTTTGCGCCTCGTGCTGGTGGGTACAGGCCTTGCAGCTGCGCTTAAATCGATCTCTTACATGTTTATTATTGCAGGTCCAATGCAGCTGGCGGAGCGGTCGATTACCTTTATGACGGGAAGTATCTATGGAGCTTCGTGGGATTCAGATGTGTACATCTTACTTCCTTGGGTCGCCATTCTGTTGCCATTAACCTGGCTCCAAGCGAGGAAGGTTAACATTCAAGCCCTTGGAGATGAAGTAGCAGTAAGCGCAGGAGCACATGTGCAGAAGCATCGGCTGCTGCTTATCGTGCTCAGTGTGGCACTTGCGGGATCAGCCATCGCTATTGGCGGCACCATTGCATTTATTGGGCTAATGGCACCGCATATGGCGAGGAAGCTCGTAGGGCCTTCCTTTGGAAGTGTGGTGCCGGTAAGTGCGCTGCTCGGAGCCTTGATCTTATTGATAGCCGATCTAGTGGCGCGGACTGCGTTTCTTCCTGCGGATGTTCCGGCAGGTGTATTCACTGCAGCCATTGGCGCTCCGTTCTTTATGTATCAGCTATATAGAAGCCGAAATCATTGACTTTATATACTAGGAATCTGGGAAGGAATGAATGGCGAATGGATATTTTGTGCGCCGAGAAGCTGGGACTCTCATACGGAGATGCATACATTTTTGAAAATATGGATGTAGCCATTCCGCAAGGAAAAATAACCGTGTTCATCGGGAGTAACGGCTGCGGGAAATCAACGCTGCTGCGTTCCCTTGCAAGACTACTAAAGCCTCAGCAAGGGTCTGTCATTCTAGATGGCGAACAAATCGCAGAGATGAAGACAAAGGACATTGCCCGTAAGCTCGCTATTCTTCCGCAGGGACCTGTTGCTCCTGAAGGACTTACAGTGCTCCAGCTGGTGAAACAAGGGAGATACCCTTACCAGACCTGGCTAAAGCAGTGGTCGCCAGAAGATGAGCAGGCCGTGGATAGAGCTTTGGTCTCTACGAAAATGAAGGAACTTAAAGGTCGGACCGTAGATTCCTTGTCTGGCGGCCAAAGACAGCGGGCTTGGATTGCGATGACGCTGGCGCAAGAAACACCGGTCATTCTGCTAGATGAGCCAACGACCTACCTAGATCTGACCCACCAGATTGAAGTGCTGGATCTGCTGTATGATTTGAATCGATCAGAGCAGCGTACGATTGTAATGGTGCTTCACGATATCAACCTGGCTTGTCGTTATGCGGATCATATTGTAGCAATCAAAAACGGGGGTATAGAAGCGACAGGGCATCCAGCAGCTGTGATCAATGCAGAACTTATGGAAAAGGTTTTTGACCTAAGGTGTCATATTATTCCCGATCCTATATTCGGGACTCCACTGTGCATTCCTCACGGTAAAGGCGGACTTCATAAGCCTCTTAAGGAGACAGTAAGTATAAATAACCAAATGATTTCACAATAAAGGAAAGGAACCACGAGGATTGTGGTTCCTTTTTTTAGCTAGTATATTTATCGAGAACTTCTCATTCGTTTAAAATCCTTATTTAAACTGGAATACTTCAGTTTTCTCATTCTTATCAAACTTTTAATGTCAGAGATATTATCATAGGAGAGCTGAATGTAGAAGTAGTTTATAAACTCTAAAATAGCAAAAATATAAATGAAGAAGGCGATTGTTAATCCCTGTAGAGGTAAAGATGGATACCATTTAATGAAATCGAAGAAAAATATAACAATTGCGGTTATAATCATAACTATATTCACCAATTTTAAATCATGTAACTGTCGTACAATCTTAATCGGGGTTATGGTCTTATTCTCATTTCTTAGCCTTTTACATTTTGCATACCAATAAATCGTTCCTTGTAATAAAAGGAATTCTAAGAGTATAAAAGATATCCAAAACGAATATAGGGAATACAATTGTAAGCTGGGGAATACGTAATTTACCAGATAACAAACAGGTACAAAAGTGATTATAGAAAACAATTCCCCTGTATATAAATAAACCAACCTTTTTTCTAATGTTTTTCTCAAAAGTAAAACACCTCTTGATACACATTATATGGATTAAATTGGTAATAGAAAAGAGGCACTCATGCTTTCATGAAACGACCTGCAAAGAGTTAGTAAATAATTCTTATCTCTAGTCACTTTTATAATCCTATGCTCCAGTTTTAATCCCCACCATACTCAATTACTTCAATCTTATTTATCATAGCCTCAGGCATTTTTAACATAGCTTCTTCAAGTGTTGAGTATTTCTTATTATTCGATAGTAGATAGATCGTGGCTCCATCATGCCCAATGTGAAAAACACTGGCATCTTTTATATCACCAAGAAAAATAATATCAAATTCCTCATGATCCCCAACTTGTCCAACCCGGCAAGGATTTTTTTTTGTGCTGAGAATGCTTAAATCATTCGACGACATAGAGAATAAATCAATCAATTTTGCAATTGAACATAATTCTTCTTTATTATTAGCCTTTACTACGCCGTACAAATGTTTACGTTTAGAATTTTCGATTTTTGTAACTTCATAAGGCAGTGTGCACAATTCTAAAAACATAGGATGAAATCCCTTATCATAAATTACGCAATAATAGACAGGAAACTCATTTAAGTTATCTATCCATTCTGCAAATGGTTTGATTCTAAATCTTCCTGCTCCTGGACTGGATAGAGTGATTACATATTTAATTTCCTCATCTATTCCGAATTCGAAATCATCTACTATATCCTTTATTCTAATCTGCTCATTGGCGGCATAACCGATATCCATATAAATCTCTCCTATTATCGAAATTGCTTTAACAAGAATAGTATAGAAAAGATGAACAATAAGCTACTAAATAGGGAAAGCTGAGGACTCAATTCATAGCGAAAAAGACAGCTGATCGAATCCGTTGTATTTTTGCTTCACGTATAAAATTAGAGGATTTGAGTTAATTTAATGTAAATGAAGAAATACATAGAAGAGAGGGTTACTACAAGTGGAAGAAAATAATATTGTCGTTGCCGTGTTCAATGATGACAGCAAGGCTTACCAAGTTCTATCTGAATCCAAATCAAAAAGACATGAGCAATATCAAATTTTGGATGCAGCTGTCATTCAGAAGGAAAATGGGAAAATCGTTTTTAAAGATGGGTTTAGCTCACCAAGTGAAGCAGACACTTCGGCGTTAAAAAGCAGTCTAATTGGTTCCTTGATTGGAATTTTGGGCGGACCGATCGGTATTCTGCTTGGCGGAAGCATTGGTTCGATGATTGGGGCGAGCAAAGTCATAAATCGTCACAAGGAAGGCTTTAGCCTGATTGAGCGAACAGTGGCTGAACTATATAACGGAGAAACTGCTTTTGTTGCCAATATAAAAGAAAATAATGAGGTCGCTTTTAATTACTTTCTTCAGCAGTATGATCCTACCTTTGTGTACCGAAAAGAAGTATCGATGATGGAACATGAAATGAACAAGGCAAGGGAGATGGAGCAGCAATTAGCTCAGGAGGAGGAAGAACGGAAAAGAAAAGAGCGAGTTGAAGACATACAAGAAAAGGCAGAGGAAATGAAGGAACGGATTAAGTCGGAGTTTCATCGGATTAAAGAAAAATTAATGGAGAAATAAAAGTAAGAGAGCATTAAGAATGGATAAAGGAAGGGCATAAGATGGGAGGATCAAACTTTGATCCTTATCTTATGCCCTTTTTTGGGTTGAACAAATGTATGTAAGTAAAGTAAGTATGCAAGTATGTATGATTGTATTGTATGGATTAGATTAGATTAGATTAGATTAGATTAGATTAGGAGTCTTCTTCATCCCACTTTTTTGAATAACCTTTTTTGATTGTATAGAAGAAGGAATACATCAAAAGCGCAGACACGACGACAACAAGTCCAATAAGCAGTCCTGATTCCAAATAGATAGCCCCCTGACTTTGTGAATTAACGTGTACATAACGTATTCCTTTACTATACTCGAAAGGTATATTTTTACAACAGAAACAATGCTCTATATCTGTCGTGTCCTCCATATCACAAATAACCCCGAAACCAAATCGGTTCCGGGGCTAATTTTAAAGGAGCTTACGCATTCAGAACAAACTTCTCAATGACGTGCTTGATTCCGTCTTCGTTGTTAGTTAGCGTAACATAGTCAGCAATTTCCTTCAGTGCAGGAATGGCATTACCCATAGCTACACCTAGACCAGCAGCTTCGAGCATTTCATGGTCATTCCAGGAATCACCTACGGCAATGGTATCTTTCAGATCCACACCAAAATGGTTTGAAAGGAAAGTCAGCGCATGGCCTTTGGTACCTTCATGATGCATGATTTCAAGGAAATGCGGTTTAGATTTGGTAATATGAACCTCGCTGCCGAGCAGTTCACGAAGCTGTGGTGCGATTTCGTCCAGCAGTTCCGGTGTATCGATGATGAGCAGTTTCGGTGCAGGCTGCTCAATCATTTTCATGAAATCAGGTTCAATATAATAAGGAGTCTTGTTCAGCTTGCAGTAGTCGATCAGCTTCTGATTCTCTTCACGGGAGTACAGCTTGTCGTCAATATAAGTTTGAAGGTGAAGATTTCGTTCAAGACAGAACTCGTAAAGCTTGCGAGCTGCATCTTGAGGAACATAACGTTCATAAAGAACTTCTTCATCCATCAGGTTTTTGATCAGCGCACCTTGGTACGTAATGATGGGAACATTGAGTCCCGTTTGTCTAGCAATGGCTTGAGCAGAAGCATAAGCACGTCCGGTTGCAAGGGTAACAACTACGTCTTTGGCTACGGCTGCTTCGAGTGCACTTTGTGTTGCAGGGGTTACTTCTTTGTCGTCGTTAATGAGGGTATCGTCAATATCGATTGCGATTAGTTTGTAAGTCATGGTTTCTCTCCTCTATATCTTGTTCTATGATAGGGCTTTATTAGTGCGTAATAACTCTAAAGGGTAATGCTACTCTTCAAGAAACACAAGACCGATAAAGTCTTCCATCTCGAGATTGCCAAAATAATGTTTCACATCAACGTCTTTGAGCGCTTCTCTAACTTCCGCATCCTCATAACGTTTGCCGCGAAGCAAGTTCTCAATATCAGCGACATCTCCTACACCAAAGAAGTCACCATAGATTTTAATATCATCGATTCGGCCTTCTTTGATATTCATACGAAGATCAATAATACCGACAGGGAATTTCTTCGAGTGTTTTACGTTACTTTCCGGTGACTGTCCATAGTTCCAATCCCAATTCTGATAACGTTCTTTGGAAATTTTGTGAATCTTCTTCCAATCTTCTTCTGTTAGATGATACTGAGGAACTTCACTTGCTTCCATGCCAAAAATATGACGAAGAAGTTCTTCGCGGAATTCCACAATAGTCATGTCTTTATCCATTAAAGAGCGGATATTCGTTACACGGCTGCGTACAGATTTGGTGCTCTTCGATTTGAATTTCTCAGGATTCACTTTTAATGAAGCTTGTACATCCTCGAGGTTCAGATCGAACATGAGGGTACCATGGCTGAACATGCGGCCGCGAGTTGCAAACTGGGCATTACCTGAAATTTTTTGTTCGCCGACTTGAAGATCATTACGTCCCGTAAGCTCTGCGTTTACTCCCAGTTGGTGCAGTGCTTCAACAACAGGCTGGGTAAACTTACGGAAGTTGTGGAATGAATTACCGTCATCTTTTGTAATAAAGCTGAAGTTCAGATTGCCTAAATCATGATATACGGCACCGCCGCCCGAAAGTCTGCGCACGACTGTGATTCCATTCTGCTGTACATACTCCTGGTTAATTTCTTCGATGGTGTTCTGATGTTTCCCAATGATAATAGAGGGAGCGTTGATATAAAACAGCAAATAACTCTCGTCCAAAGACAAGTGTTTAAGGGCATATTCCTCGATGGCGAGGTTAATCCGGGGATCTGTAATGCCTTGATTGTCAATAAACAACATGGTGATTTCCTCCGATACCTTATAAAATATGTATTCAAGAATCATAAGCGGGAGACGCCCCGAACAATTCTGATGAAAACAAGAAGACTCACCTCTTATTGTAAACCAAGAACGCAAACGATACAAAAGGGAAATCCCATTGACGCTATCTAATTTCTGCCATCATAATGGGTACGTGATGCTGTAATGCAGCAAAGAGAGGAAGGACATGACTTTGATTGAAATCTATGGACATGGCGGGGATGTAGAAACGGCTGCTCTTAAGTACGGAATGCGTGCTGCTGACTTTCTTGATTATAGTGCAAATATCAATCCCCTTGGACCACCTGAGGAAGTAATGGCGGCACTGAAAAAAGGCTGGAAAGAAATTATTCGTTACCCCGATCCGGGACACCGGGCGATAAAACGGAGATTATCTGAACATGTAAAGCTAGAAGAAGACCATATTCTAATCGGTAATGGTGCGGCGGAATGTATGGCCCTTCTGCTTATGGCATTGTCACCGCAGACAGTTGGAACGATTGAGCCGGGTTTCTCTGAGTACCGCTCACTTGCTCTGCAGTTTGGTGCCAAAGTCGATTCTGTGTATGGCCGGCAGGACAATGGATACCGAGCAGACGTAAGCGACATTGCAGCGCTGATGGAGAGGGTGCAGGTTCTATTTATTGGTCAGCCGAATAATCCAAACGGGGTTCAGTACTCCTTGATGGATCTTGAGACGCTGGCGAGGAAGGCGCATTTAACCAAAACAAAGCTGGTTATTGATGAAGCTTTTATTGATTTTATCCCGGAGGAAGACCGCAATTCACTTGCACCTTCATTAGAAAAATATCCAGAAGTCATCATCATTCGTTCGATGACTAAATTTTATGCCATTCCGGGTCTTAGACTTGGTTATGCACTCGCATGTCCTGACCTCATTCGTTTTATGGCACAGAAGCAGGTGACCTGGAGTGTGAATGGTCTTGCCCTGCTTGCAGGGGAAGCTTGTCTTCAGGCGCAGGCGCATTCTTCCTATGAGGAAAATACGATATCGCTGATTACAGCGGAGAGAAAAAGACTTACCGAGGGTCTTAGAAAATATGGGTTTATTGTATATCCAGGAGAAGCGAATTATCTGCTCGCGGAGGGAAACCCTCCTTGGACTGTTGCTGCACTGCAGGATGCGATGGGACGAAGAGGAATACTGATTCGCAGCTGCGCGATGTATCCCGGGCTTACGGAGTATGCTTTTCGTATTGCGGTGAAGGGTACAGAACAAAACATACAGTTTTTAGAGACATTTGGGCAGATCATGGAGGGAGCAAAGTAATGGCGACGCCATTCTTACATACAGATTCTGAATCAAAAGATTTACCGGTCTTGTATTCATCCAGGCAGTGGCCGGGGTTGACCATTTCCCGATATGAACGCCATCTGCTTCTAGAGTCTCCTCAAATGCTGGATACCATCTCCAGCAGTATTTATGGAGGCGGGATGAATCGTCTTAGCCGTGCTGTAAATATATACGTGGATCGTCATTATGATTCAAGTGACCCTGTGAGAGATATTCAAGAACTGCTTGAAAAATGGGGACATCCAGCTCAGCAGACGGCAGGTTTGTTAACCGCAGTGAAATTAGAGCATGCTTCTATTCTGGAAGACGAGACCGATGGAGCAGTTTTATTATGTTGTACCACTGCAGGGGTATCAAATGGAGCAAGAGCAGGGTCCAAGCGGACGGTATTTAATGCCGGTTATACGCCGGGTACGATTAATATCATGCTGTTCATTGCCGGTAAATTAACCCCATATGCGCTTGTGAATGCAGTGCAAACGGCAGTTGAAGCCAAAGTTGCCGCTCTCCAGGATTTAGGTGTAAGAGATGCAGAGAATGGACAATCTGCTACGGGAACAACAACAGATGCCATCGTTATTGGAGCGAGCGGGCTTGCTGCAGACGGAACAGAAGCGAGACTAACGCATGCTTATGCGGGCACGGCAACTCGACTTGGCGATTGTATTGGCCGGCTTGTCTATCAGTCCGTTACCGAGAGTTTATGTGCTTCAGGTTATACAGCAGAAAGGAGGCAGTTCTCGTGATTGGAGCTTGGATTATTCTAGCGGCTTACACCCTGGACCTTATCATCGGTGACCCCAGGTGGATTCCTCATCCGGTTATTGCTATGGGAAAGGCGATTACGGGCCTTGAGAACATCATTCGCAGAAAAGTGACAACAGACCGAGGTTTGCGCTATGCCGGGTTTCTTTTTCCCATATTCATTGTGACTGGTGCGTTTATTCTGACTTGGGCATTACTAAAACTACTGTTCTATATCCATCCTGCGCTTGCGATAGCGGGGGAAATTCTGCTGATTGCGACAACAGTTGCGACGAAGGGACTGCGAGATGCAGGCATAGAAGTATATAAACATCTTAGAGCCGGCAAATTGCCAGAAGCAAGAGCTGCACTTGGTATGATTGTAGGCAGAGATACCAAACAGCTGGAATCCTCTGAAGTAGTGCGAGGTACCGTTGAAACGGTAGCCGAGAATATTGTGGATGCGATTATCTCTCCGCTGTTTTTCGCTTTTCTTGGGGGAGCACCTCTTGCGATGGCTTACCGCGCGGTAAACACCCTTGACTCCATGGTCGGCTATAAAAATGAAAAATATAAATCGCTGGGTATGGCCTCTGCTAGACTGGATGATATTGCAAACTTTATCCCCGCACGGATTACAGCACTTCTGCTATTTGCTTCCGCTGGGGTATTAGGTCTACATGTGAAAAATAGTGTGCGCACGGTGAAGCGGGATGCCCGCAAGCACCCAAGTCCTAACGGCGGTTATCCAGAATCCGCGGCTGCCGGTGCGCTTGGAATTCGGCTTGGAGGATATAACGTCTACCACGGGGTTCGTTCTTTCCGTGCTTATATGGGCGAGCCCTATCATGAGATGGAAGCGGGGCATATACGGACAACGATTGCGATGATGTATATATCATCAAGTCTATTCGTAGTCATTCTGGTGGTATTGTTATGGCTGCTGTCTATTACAGGAGCGGGGTGGCTGTGGTGAGTACGCCTCAAAACAATATACCTTCTGTCGATGTTTATTTAGTCCGGCATGGTCTTACAATCTGGAATCAGCAAAGAAGATATTTGGGACACACCGATCTTCCACTGCTTCCTAAAGCAAAGGAGGAGCTCGCAGGACTTCGCACATCCCTTAGGCATATTCAGTTTGAACAGATCTATGGAAGTGATCTTATCCGGTGCATAGAGACACTGGATATTATCGTCCCCGAACAGGCTCATAGAGCTGTCCTTGATGCAAGGCTCAGGGAATACCATTTTGGAGAATATGAAGGACAGACGTATGAGATGCTCCAGCATGATCCGAAGTATCGTCAGTGGATTGATAATCCTCTTGGTGTGACCCCGCCAGGAGCAGAGACGTTTTCTCATTTTTCCGAAAGAATAGAGAAGTTTGTGGAAGAACGAATGGGGCCTTATCTATATGGATCTAGACGGAGTAACGATCAGGACAGGGGAGATGATAACGAAGTACCTAAGATGCTTGTGGTAACTCATGGCGGAGTGATCAGGCAATGGACTGCTAAATGGCTTGCTGAAGCAGAATTTAATTCGTTTATGCCCCGTCCGGGGGAGTGTCTTGTACTTCGTTTTACTTTGTCAGGCGGAGAGCTTTCGGTACAAAAAATAGATAATTGAAGCTACGAAAGGGATATGAAAGTAATTTTCTAATACTTAAACCGTTTATTTTGGAATATAAAGGGAAAGTATAGTTGTCGAAAATTCAGCTTTCCCCTATAATGGCAAAAGATGTGAAGGCCTGATACGAATTGAAATGAACATCTAAAATACATAAAGACTTCATATGAGTACATATCAAAAGTCGATCATACCGAGCAAGGTCCAGAAGAATAAAAGCATTTCATTCTTTTGGTTAAAAGGGAAGCCGGTGCAAATCCGGCACGGTCCCGCCACTGTATACCAGGGACAGCTGCAATGAATCCACTGTTTTCGTCTATAGGAAATGGGAAGGGGGCAAGCTGTTACTTCAAACTTGGATAGTCAGGAGACCTGCCTTGCCCTTTGATAAACGTGTAATCCTTCGAGGAAAGGATACGTTTTGCTTATTTGTTGAGCCTTTCTATTAGAGGGAGCAGCAGCGAGACGTAACCTTGTTCTTATGATAGGAGCAGGGTTGTTTGGTGTTCATACCTAATAAGGTCGTTGGCTTCACTTATAAAGAGAGGGAGAGAAGAATGAAAAAAATGAATGGTCGATTTTTATCCATTTTGATGTCACTCATGCTCGCAATCATGCTTGCAGCGTGCGGTAATGAGACCCCATCAGAAGGACAAGGTACAGGTCAGACAACAGAGCAAGGTACCGGAGCAGAAAACCAAGAAGAGGCTAGTCTCGAGACGGTATATCCTCTGACAATCACGGATGCCACAGGAGAGTCATTTACTTTTGAAAAGGCGCCTGAAAAAATCGTGTCTGTATCGCCAGCAGAGACCGAATCGCTATACGCGATCGGACTTGCCGAGCAAATTGTGGGAGTATCCGACTATGACGATTACCCAGAAGAAGTGAAGGACAAGCCGAAGATGGGCAGCCTGTATACACCTAATGCAGAGGCGATCATTGCGGCTGAGCCGGATATTGTCTTTACAGGTATTTCGATGGATGAGGCAGCAGTGCAGAAACTGCGCGATCTTGGCATCGTTATTTTCAAAACAGATCCAAAAACAATTGAAGATGTAATGAAAAATATTGAAGTATATGGACAAATTACAAATCATCAAGAACAAGCGCAAGAAGTCATCGCAAAAATGAAAGCAGATGTGAAAGAAGTACAAGACAAAGTAGCATCTCTTTCGGGTGATCAGAAAAAACAAGTATATGTAGAATTTTCTCCAGGCTGGACGGTAGGTAAAGGTGAGTTTATGGATGAAGTCATTACCCTTGCAGGCGGAGTGAATGTGGCTGGAGATGCAGAAGGCTGGTTTGAAATCAGTGAGGAAAGTATCATTGCGGCAAACCCAGATGTCATTCTGTATGCAAGTGATGTGGTAGACAATGACAAAACACTCGATGAGATCATTAAAGCTCGCGATGGCTGGAATGAGATTACGGCAATTAAGAACGAGCAAGTAATCTCGATTAATGCTAATCTGCTTAGCCGCCCAGGTCCGCGTGTAACGGAAGGACTCAAAGAAGTAGCGAAAGCAGTCTATCCGGATCTGTTCCAATGAAAAAGAAACTGGCAGGATATGGATTAATAGGAATCGTCCTGCTTGTACTGACCCTGCTGCTATGTCTTGCGATCGGGTCAGTACATCTTCCGATTCGACATATCGCAGGGATTCTTATAAGTCACATTCCAGGGATGGATGGGTTCATTGAACCCATATGGAATACATCGTCAGAACAGATCATTATGAAGGTGCGTTTACCGCGAGTGCTGCTTGGTATCCTGGTTGGTGCAGCGCTGGCTGTTGCCGGTGCAGGATTTCAGGGTGTACTTCGTAACCCGCTGGCAGATCCTTATACGCTTGGGGTATCGGCGGGTGCTTCTGTTGGAGCAGCACTCCTCATTTATTTGGGTCTAGAGTATGCTTGGCTTGGCGAATGGATGCTGCCGCTCGTTGCTTTTATAGCAGGTGTCATTACACTATGGGGTGTTTTGATGCTGGCTAGAGAAGGCGGGAAAATACCGACGAACAATTTGATTTTGTCCGGTGTTGTGATGAATGCTTTTCTAGGAGCTGTTGTTTCTTTTCTGACCGCCATGTCAAAGGACACGGTAAACCAAATTTTGTTCTGGACGATGGGAAGCCTAAGTTTACGGGGATGGTCTTACACGGCCATCCTTTTCCCTTATGTAGGGGTTGGGTTGATCTATCTATGGTGCAGAGGCAGGTCGCTTAATTTGTTGGCACTAGGAGAAAGACAAGCAGCACACCTTGGGGTCAGGGTAGACTTACTCAAAGTATCTGTACTCTTGGTATCTACGCTGTTAACGGCTGCAGCCGTATCTGTCGCGGGTGTGATTGGTTTTGTGGGGCTTGTTGTTCCTCATATCATCAGACTCCTTGTCGGACCCGATTACCGATTGATTATTCCTTTATCTGCGCTAGGCGGAGGTATCTTTCTGGCCTGGGCGGATATGGGCGCCCGGACCATACTCGCTCCTACGGAGATTCCGCTTGGTGTACTGACTGCTTTTGTAGGGGCTCCGTTCTTTGCTTACTTATTACATCGGAATAAAAAACGGCGAGGAGGCATCAGCGGATGACAGAAAATTTCGATCATCAGTCTGAAATCTCGTCTACAGTTCCTGTGGTGGAAGCTAGGGCACTCCGAAAAGAGTACAGTCAGTTCACCGCACTGGATGACATTCATTTCACCGCTGAGGAAGGTGACTGGTGGGGGATTGTTGGGCCGAACGGGAGCGGAAAGTCTACTTTGCTTCATTTACTATCCGGTATCCTGTCACCAAACCAGGGCACGATCCATATAAAAGGCAAACCAGTTCAAGATTACAGCCGTAAAGAACTCTCGCGAATCATTGCTGTTCTACAGCAAGATGGATTACCTGAGATTGGTTATTCCGTCAGGGACGTTGTGGCCATGGGGAGATATCCCTACCAAGACTGGCTGGGGAGAGACCAGGGCTTTGGAGAAGAAAAAATAGAGCAGGTTCTGAAGAAGCTGGATCTTACTTCTCTTGCGGAACGCAGACTTGATGAACTTAGCGGAGGACAAAGGCAGCGGGTAGCTCTTGCCAAAGTAATGGTGCAAGAACCTGAAATCCTGCTGCTAGACGAACCGACCACTTTTCTTGATGTTCGTTATCAGCTGCAGTTCATGGATCTTCTGGCACACTGGCAGCAAAGTACAGGGATTACGATTATTGCTGTACTGCATGATTTGAATCTAGCTTCTCTTTATTGTAATTATTTATGTGCACTAAAAGAGGGCCAGCTTTTCCTTCAGGGTACGCCTGCTGAGGTGCTTACGGAGGAGAATATTAGAGGACTGTTTGAGATCCAGCCTGTAATGGTTCAACATCCGGATCATCATATCCCTCAGTTTTTACTGCGTAAACAGCAAGAGTGAGATGATCTTAATATCAGAACAACATAGAAGAGGGCCTGACATCCATAAATCAGGTCTTCTTTTTTTCAGCCAAAGAGAACGACTTGTCTTCTTTTTAAATTCAATATGAAAATTGCATGATTTCTTTTGAAGTATTTACTCACTTTTCGTTATAATCGTTATATACAAGCTGTACAACAGCAGCGGATAAGGATGGAGATACCATGGAGAGAGAACAGCAATTAAAAGCATGGGTTCAGCAGATTACTGCATTAGATGAGGCAGCGCAGAAGGCGGCTGCAGATCATTTGGATGACTTAACGAAACCCCCAGGGAGTCTGGGTAAGTTAGAAGAGCTCACGATCCGCTTAGCAGGGATTACAGGAAAGAAACAGCCAAGCTTTTCTAAAAAAGCCGTTATTGTGATGGCATCAGATCATGGAGTTGTGGAAGAAGGAGTCAGCAGTTTCCCAGCTGAGGTGACGCAGCAAATGGTTCATAATTTTCTTGCTGGCGGGGCAGCCGTAAATGTACTCGCTCGTCATGCAGGTGCTGAAGTGATATGCGTCGATATTGGTGTGAATGGTGAACCTGTTCATCCCGACCTTGTATCTCGTTCTGTACGCAAAGGAACGGCAAATATGGCGAAGGGTCCTGCTATGAGCAGAGAAGAAGCGCTTCAAGCGATTCTTACGGGGATCGACGTTGTTCAAGAATCCGTAAGAAAAGGAACGCAGTTATTCGTTACTGGAGAGATGGGAATTGGCAATACAACACCAAGTGCAGCAGTTACCAGTGTGCTTACGGGAGTCAGCGTGCAGGAGGCAACAGGCAAAGGGACGGGTCTTGATCAAGCAGGTGTTCAGCATAAAGCAAATGTGATTGCCCGGGCAATACAGCTTAACCAGCCGGCTCCGAATGATCCAATCGACGTACTTGCTAAAGTCGGTGGACTAGATATTGCGGGTCTTGCAGGTGTCATTATCGGCTCCGCTGCTTTGAAGTGTCCGGTTGTTATTGATGGGTATATTTCTACCGCTGCTGCTTTGGTAGCGAGCCGTATTGCACCGGCATGCCGAAATTATATGATAGCTTCTCATATGTCAGAAGAAAGAGGACATGCAGCACTTCTGCAAACGTTGGAACTCTCTCCGTTGCTTCAGGTGGGAATGAGACTCGGTGAGGGAACAGGCGGTGTTCTATGCCTTCATCTGATTGAAGCGGCAGGAAGAATTATGGATGAGATGGCTACATTTAGCAGTGCAGGTGTTTCTGGAGGTAATGAGAAGGCAGAGGCCGAATTATGATTATTCTCGTAACGGGCGGTGCACGCAGCGGTAAAAGTACATTTGCTGAGAAACTGTGCATGAGCCGGTCTTCAGAAGCCATCTATATGGCGACAGCGCAAGCTTATGACCAAGAGATGACCGACCGAATTGCTGCACATCGCAGTCAGCGGGAGGACGGTGCATATCTATGGCATACGATTGAAGAACCGCTCAAAGTAGCTGAAACATTGAACGGGTTAATGGAAGCAACGCTGCCTGTTCCTACGATATTACTTGACTGTCTTACGTTATGGCTTTCTAACGTTTTGATGGCCAAAGAAAACGAGGGACCTGAGGCAATAATGGAAGAGATCGACCGTCTTGTTCGCAGTGTTGCTGCTTATCCAGGTCTAATGATTCTGGTAACCAATGAAGTGGGAGACGGGATTGTTCCTGAATATCGACTGGGCCGGATTTACCGGGATTATGCCGGAATTCTTAATCAGCGTATGGCAGCTATCAGCAAGGAGGTATTCCTTGTAACGGCTGGTATTGCCATCGAACTGAAGAGCAAGGAGTATAAAGTATGAGAGAAAATACAAAAGCGGCTGCGGCCGCTTTTCAGTTTTTATCGCGATTTCCGGTGAAAACTCAGCTTGAATTCACTCCAGAACTGATGACAAGAAGCACTCTGTTCTATCCGGTTGTAGGCTTATGTATTGGGACTTGTGTCTGGATCGCAGCTTGGCTTAGTGGATTCTTATTGCCTCCGGCTCCATCGGCAGTGCTAGTTCTCACAATTTGGGTTTGGCTCACAGGAGGGCTTCACTTAGACGGCTGGATGGACTCTGCTGATGCCCTTCTCAGTTACCGAAGCAGAGAACGAATGCTTGAGATTATGAAGGACAGCAGGGTGGGAGCTATGGGGGTAATTGCCTGTGTTCTTCTGCTGATGCTGAAAGCAACGCTTCTATACAGCTTAATGGGACAAACTTTTCTCATGGGTGCAGCGGTCTTGCCTTTTCTATGGAGCCGTTTCTTTATGGTGTATGCCATGGGGAAATATCCACGGGCTAGGGCCGGAGAGGGCCTAGCAGGAATGTTTTCAGGAGTTCAGAATGCGCTGCTTTATAAGGTGGGAGCGGTAACGCTGCTTCTCTCTGCGATCTCATGCGGTTTATTTTTATATGCTGCGTATACTGTAGATGGGCCGCCGTTTGCATGGAGTCTCCATATGGGTGTTATACTGTCTGCCTTTTTTGTTATTCCTCTATGTATATGGGCTTGCGGGAAATGGGCTGCGGATCGTATCAGCAAACGCCTTGGGGGACTAACGGGAGATATTTATGGAGCGCTTAATGAAGGACTTGAAGCAGTAGGACTGCTCCTGCTAGTTATTCTCACTACCATCATGCACTAAGATTGAGGAATAGCACCCTAAGACGTAATACTAGTAACTCGTGATGAGAGAAAGGGGACAAGTCCGTGGAAAATAAAGGTACATATTACGTGAACGCTGATATGGGACAGGATGAAAGAAAAACACAGCATAAAGCCGCTGTTCTCATGCTTCAAGGTACTGCATCGGATGTTGGAAAGAGCATTGTGACAACGGCGCTGTGCCGCCTTTTTTTACAAGATGGATACCAGCCGGCTCCTTACAAATCGCAAAATATGGCGCTTAATTCGTATGTCACCCTGGATGGGAAGGAAATTGGAAGAGCGCAAGGAGTACAAGCAGAAGCTTGCGGTTTGCCAGCGACAACCGATATGAATCCAATCTTGATTAAGCCGATTAAAGATATGCATTCTCAGATTGTTGTCCATGGAGTGCCGAAGATGCAGATGAGCGCGATGGACTATAGAAACCACTTTTTACCGCAAGCAAAAACCATTGTCCTTGATGCCCTGGATCGTTTGCGGGAACAATATGATATTGTGCTGATGGAGGGGGCAGGAAGTCCTGCGGAGATAAACCTGAAAGACAGGGATATTGTGAATATGAATTTGGCAGGCTGGGCTGATGCACCTGTTCTGTTGATATCAGATATTGACCGCGGCGGTGTCTTTGCTTCGCTAGTAGGGACCCTTGAGCTGCTTGAACCCCACGAGCGGGCGAGGGTAAAAGGCTTTATTATTAACAAGTTCCGCGGAGATCTTGCGCTTTTGCAGCCAGGGCTGGATTGGCTTACGGAGCGGACCGGAATTCCTGTACTTGGGGTGCTTCCGTATATTCCAGAACTGCGTATTGAAGCTGAGGATTCGGTTGTACTGGATGAACTGCAGTATCGCAGACAAAAAGAGAAAGAAATTGATATCGTCGTCATTCGGTATCCAAGGATTTCTAATTTTACTGATTTTGATGCACTGGGCTGGGAGCCTGATGTAGTTGTGCGCTATGTCAGTACTGCAGATGAACTTGGTGAGCCTGATGTGATTATACTGCCGGGCACTAAGGATACCATCAGCGATCTGAACTTTCTTAGAGAAAGAGGATTAGACCGTGCGATTCAAGAGCAATGGCAGGAACGAGAGGTTCAGCTTGTGGGGATTTGCGGTGGATACCAGATGCTGGGTGAAAGATTGTTTGATCCTTTTGCTGTGGAAAGTGAAATAAAAGAAGCAGAAGGCCTTGGCCTGTTGCCGCTTGTCACTACCTTTGCTAAAGAAAAAAGAACCGTTCGAGTGAAAGGTACGGCTGCGAAGGAGTGTCCACTCCGAGTGGTTGAGAACAAGGAAACAGAACTTACGATAGAAGCATATGAAATCCATATGGGAATCACAGAAAGTGATGAGTCAGCTGGGTTACGAAGTGAAGACTACAGACCGTTATTTGTTCTAAACACAGACACAGTAGAAACAAAAGAAACAGAAGATATAAGAGAAGCAAGAGAAGCAAAAGAAGCAAAAGAAGCAAAAGAAGCAGGTTCTTCAGCAGAAGAAGTAAACACTCGGCACTTTGAAGGATGCGGAGCTGCAGATGGGAAAGTGTGGGGAACCTATCTGCACGGTCTCTTTGATAATGATGAGTTCAGGCGTGCTTGGCTTGATGGACTTCGTTTAGAGAAAGGTCTTTCACCTATTGGAGAAACTTTCCAAGCGGCTGTCTACAAAACACAGGAGTTTGATCGTGTAGCGGAAATCGTTCGTAATCATCTAGATCTAGATCAAATATATGAAATAATAGGATTGCGTAATAAACAGATGACATGAAATGAGTTTCTGAAGCGAAGTTTGAAGTTTGGAGAGAACGATGAGAAAAGCCCGCGATGATCCAGGATTTTATCTGGTAAACGCGGCTTTTTTTATGGCTCCCCATCCATAAGCCCTAGATGCGGGTTGAAGCGGTTAAGGAATAGATGGCTTTCCGGAATTATTAGAATGGTATATTGTGGATATTTTGTCACCTGATAAGCCTAGAATAAATGGGACTGAATCGAGTAAAAATGTGGATTTAGGCTGTTGTAGAGCCGTTTATCCTCTATTTTAATAAAAGTCTACCTGTTTAATTGGTTTTATGATATAGTATAAATTATTATATAAAAATTAACCTAGACGCAAAGACCTAGATTATGCAGATGCCATTCTTTTATTTGTTTTCCCTATTGGATTAATTGGGTATATAGGATACATGACAGAAGCACTAAACGAGTCTGAACGTTAGAGTTCATTAGATGATGTGGAGGGAAATAGTTATCATGGAAACGTTGCAGATTATTATCAACGTGGCAGTGATGTTGGTTCTTGTCGGCATCCTGTATCGCATGCAAAAGAAGCATATTTCTTTTACGAAGCGAGTATTCACCGGTCTCGGACTAGGTCTGGTATTCGGAATTCTGCTTCAAGTTATATATGGGGCTACAACAGGTGTAGTGAAAACGAGTGTTGACTGGTTTAGTATTATTGGGTCTGGTTATGTAGGCCTCTTGCAGATGATTGTTACTCCGCTGATTATGGTATCCATTATTTCGGCGATCATGAATCTGAAAGGCAATCAGAACATTGGGAAAATGAGCGGTTCGATCATCGGAACACTCTTGATTACGACTGCGATCGCAGCAACCATCGGTATTGGAGTTACTCAAATGTTTGGTCTTGAGGCTATTAATATCGAAAGTGGTGAAGCGGAACAAGCGAGAGCAGACCGTCTGGAACAACAACTTGGCGATGTTCAGGATTTGTCTATTCCACAGCAGGTACTGGCATTTATTCCGACCAATCCTTTTGCTGATATGACAGGTGAACGCCGTACGTCGACCATTGCAGTTGTAATTTTCTCCGCATTTGTAGGTGCAGCTGTACTTGGACTGGATCGTAAAAAGCCAGAACAAGCAGATACTTTCCGCAAGCTAGTCACTTCGTTATACGCGGTTGTTATGCGTATTGTAACTTTAGTATTAAGACTGACACCATACGGAATCCTTGCTTTGATTACCAAGGTCACGGCAACAACGGATGCACAGGAGATTCTAAAGCTTGGAGAATTCGTAATTGCATCCTATGTAGCGCTGGCTCTAATGTTTATTGTTCATTTGATTCTCGTTACTGTATTCGGATTTAATCCGATTGCTTATGCTAAAAAAGTGATTTCAACTTTGATTTTTGCCTTTACTTCTCGTTCAAGTGCAGCATCCATTCCACTCAATATTGAAACACAAACGAAAAAGCTTGGCGTGTCTCAAGGGATCGCTAACTTGTCAGCTTCGTTTGGTGCAACGATCGGTCAGAACGGGTGCGCAGGGATTTATCCTGCCATGCTGGCGGTAATGATTGCTCCTACCGTTGGAGTAACAATGGATTGGCAGTTCTACGTAACCCTAGTACTTGTCGTTATGATTAGTTCCTTTGGTGTTGCCGGTGTCGGAGGCGGAGCTACCTTTGCTTCTCTTATCGTACTTTCCACCATGAACCTTCCTGTTGGTCTTGCCGGTCTTCTAATTTCGGTAGAGCCACTGATTGATATGGGACGTACAGCCCTTAATGTCAACGGTTCGATGACAGCGGGTCTGATATCCAGTAAGATGCTGAAAGAAAACGATCAAGAAATTTTCGACAAAGCGAACTTTGATTTGGATACAGCACACGAAGGATAAGCGGTTTCTAGTAAAATAAACCTGAAAAGGTGCCTCTTTTTATGAGCATGATACTCGTAAAAAGGGGCACCTTTTTCATTTTCTATATAGGACAACTGAATATAGCTGAGTATATATTTACAGATTAGCCGAGAATCTGCAGTTCTTTCGGGAAGCTTGTTAACAGTTCTACACCATCTGCAGTTACAATAACCTCATCTTCAATCCGGACACCGCCGAGACCTGGAATATAAATACCGGGTTCAATGGTAAAGGCCATTCCTTCGGTCAACAATTCCTGATTTGCACCATGGACAGAAGGATATTCATGCACATCTATACCAAGACCATGTCCAAGACGGTGGAGGAACCGGTCCCCATAACCAGCATCAATCGTTACTTGTCTAGCAGCCAAATCAACAGAAGCTAAAGTAGCACCTGGTTTCACACTTTCGATTCCTTTTAGATTGGCCTCGAGCACGGTATTATACACCTTTGTCTGTTCAGGAGATAGTTCTCCAAAAGCAAAGGTACGGGTAATATCAGAAGCATAACCGTTGACATATACGCCCATATCAAACATCAGAAGGTCACCGTAAGCAAGTTTACGAGTGCCAGGTACGCCGTGAGGGAGTGCCGTATTTGGACCACTGAGAACCATGGTATCAAAAGAAGGACCAGATGCGCCGAGCTTCTTCATCTGATATTCCATTTCAGCAACAAGCTCAACCTCGGTTACGCCTTCTTTCACGTGAGTGAGTCCTCTGCGGAGCACTTCTTCAATCATATTCGCTGCAACTTTCATTCGTTCTACTTCATGAGGTGCTTTACGAACACGCAGTTCACGAAGAAGCGGGCCGATATCTACAAATTTTTTGGCATCCGCATACTGAACAAGTTCTTCATATCTGGACAAAGATAGATGATCTTTCTCGATTCCAAAATTGTTCATCGCACGAGGAAGGTATTTTTTTAAGATATGATAAGGGTTATCTGTATCTTGATGAGTGACGATATTCTTTACCGTAGAAGCCGCTGAAGCTGCTTCTTCATCGAGGCTCGGTACGATTAAAGTAGGCTCTTCGCCTTGTACCAGAACAAGACCAAGGAAACGTTCATGAGGGTCGCTTGCAAATCCAGTCAGGTAGTATACATGTTTGGGATCGGTAATGAGAACGCCGTCTAGTGCATGAGTAGTGATTGCTTGATTCAGTAATGAGATAGGTTGTTTTGTCATCATTCGTTACCGCCTTTTCTTTCAGTATCAATACCTATTATAAAGCTTCTCCACAAAAATCCCAAAAGAGAGAAAAACAAATAAATGAATTCCCTGTGATTTTATCATAAACCTCTTGTTATATGACTTTCTTTTGCTTGATCACTTGTTTTCTTTTGTGGTTCGTTTCTTGTATGATAATAGTAAGGCATGTCTGTTTCCACCCGAAAGGATGAATGGAATGAATACAAAAATAGCAATAGTCACCGGTGCGAATTCAGGAATGGGACTAGCGACCTCCATGGAACTTGCGTTACAGGGATACCATGTTGTGATGGCCTGCAGAAATGAGGAAAGAGGACGTATTGCTCTGAAAGAAGCGATCACGGCCACTGGGTCCAAACAGATCGAACTCATGAAGCTGGATCTAGGTTCTTTACATAGTATAAGGAGTTTTGTGTCGGAGTTTACAGCCATCCACCCAAAGCTCGATGTTCTGATTAATAATGCGGGTGTGATCTGCTTAAGAAGAGAAGAGACTTCCGATGGATTTGAAATGACACTCGGCGTGAATCATCTAGGACATTATTTATTAACCCGGCTATTGATTCCTTCTCTTAAGGCAGCGGCAGAAGCCCGGATCATTAACGTTTCTTCAGGCGCTTATAAGGCAGGGAAGATTCACCGGGAAGACCCAAATTTAAAGAAACGATATCATGTAATTAAAAGTTATTCACAATCCAAGCTCGCCAACATCTTGTTTACGAGAGAACTTGCTGAGCGTCTTCAAGAGACGAATATAACTGTCAATGCACTTCATCCGGGGGCGGTTGGAACGAACATTGGAATTAATCGTACAACGGGTTTTGGAACAGCCATTATGGCGATGGTGCGAAAAATCCCTTCATTTCTTACGCCAGAGGAAGGGGCAAGAACAGCAATTTATCTGGCGGTCCATCCTGAAGTAAAAGGGATCACAGGAGAATATTTTTATGAACAAGAAATTCAGGAACTAAAACCGAACGCACTGGATAAGGATACGGCCGCTTTTTTATGGAACTGGAGTGCACGGCAGACGGGACTGCCTATTGAGCTAGAGTGAAGTGATGAACTAGGATTATTCCTAAAGGAATCAAGCCGGTTTTCGCTTAAAAATATAAAATATAAGATGATAAGGTGTAAGATACTAGACCTAGGGGGAGACTGCACTTGGAACCAATGATTGAATTTAGTTATGCACAGCGAGATGATCTCCCTGATATTGTTGCCATTTATAACTCTACGATTGCAGGGCGTATGGTGACAGCTGATTTGGAACCGGTTACGGTAGAGAGCCGCATTCCGTGGTTTGAAGAGCATACTCCTGATAAGCGCCCTCTATGGGTCATGAGAGTCGACGGACAGATGGCAGGCTGGGTGAGTCTGAGTTCCTTTTATGGAAGACCGGCCTATGATGCTACAGCAGAAGTTAGTGTTTATGTGAGTGAAGCTTATCGGGGAACCGGTGCAGGGAGCAGGCTCATGGAAAAAATCATTCAAGATTGTTCACGTATTCAGGTGACGACCTTGCTCGGATTTGTATTCGGACATAACGAGCCCAGTTTGCGGTTATTGAGAAAGTTTGGGTTTGAACAGTGGGGCTACTATCCCGAAATCGCTGTACTTGATGGAAAAAAACGCGATCTTGCCGTTCTTGGCAAGAAACTGGATGCTTAAATAAGAAAACTCGCTCTTTCTATTTAGAAAGGCGAGTTTTTTTGTTATGACTTTACTTTTCTACGGAAAGCTTGGTTCAGCACTTCGGAGAGAACGAGTCCAACAGCAATGGTACCTGCGAGAATCAGAGCTTTTGCTGCGTGCTCTACTGCGGTTGAATAATCATTCTGTACAAAATAACGCATGGCATTATAAGAAAGACCGCCGGGGACGAGAGGAATAATGCCCGCTACGCTAAAGATAATGACAGGTTGTTTGTATTTTCGAGCAAAAAGCTGGCTCATCACGCCAATAACTACTGTTGCAGCGAGCGTGGCGGAAACCGCTTGGTATCCCGGTTCGATTACAAAATAAATGAGCCAGCTCAGCATGCCAACCGTTCCGCATGGAATAAGCATATTTTTGGGCGCGTTAAAAATCAGGCCGAATAGGAGAGAGGCAATAAAACTGGTAAGCCCCTGTTCAATGATCGGAATAAGCATAACACCGGAAAACCTCATCTTTCTTTTCATCACAGATTTATAAAATAATACGAACGATAATCGATCATGTCTTGATTTACATTAAGGTGAATACCACAGCAACCCCCGCCCCAATAGCAAAGGCGGTTAAGAAAGCATCTGCCCCTTTGGACAATCCCGATACGAGATGGCCGGCCATTAGATCCCGAATGGCATTGGTAATGGCTAGACCCGGAACAAGCGGCATGACAGAGCCGATAATAATCTTGTCGAGCTCTTTACCTGCTCCGATATAGACGAGAAACAGGGATAACAATCCAATGATAAAGGAGGCAATGAACTCTGAGAAAAAGCGAACTTGTACAAGCCGCTGAAATAAACTTACGGCAGTATATCCTGCTCCTCCGCACAAAATGGCAGGTAAAAAATCAACCCATTGTCCTTGAAACATAATCGTGAAGCAGCCGCTGGCTAGTGCAGCCGCAGCCGTCCGCATCGGAACACTAAATTGAACAGAAGAACATTCGATATCTTTTAATTTGTGATAAGCTTCAGAAGGATTGAGCTCTTGATTTCCAATCATTCTGGAAACGTTGTTGACAGCTGACACCTTATGAAGATCGGTCGTGCGTTCTGAAATTCGAATGATTTTGGCAGGACTGAGTGAATCCGTAGAGAAAAGAATCCCTGTCGGAGTTACATAACTATTTGAACTTGGCATTCCGTACGCGGAAGCAATTCGCATCATTGTATCCTCAACTCGGTAGGTTTCTGCCCCGCTTTGAAGCATAATTTTTCCGGCAAGCAAACACACCTCGATAATTTTAGTCGTTATGTCGTTCATGTCTGTCGTTATCGATGGTTCCACTTTGTCCAAAATCGTTCTCTCACTTTCTTTATGTAGGTTTAATTACATATTGTATCATAATTTTTTCAATTTCCATAAGAAACCGAAAACTGCCAAAACGCCTGAGTTCTTTGCAATACCGATGGCTGGGTATCGTCAAGAAAGCAGGCGCTATATACGTGCATTCATGGAATTTATGAATGTAAATAATCGATCATTTGTGTGTTATGAATGATCAATATTATACAGTACACGAGCGAGAATATCCTGACTATAGTTACCAAAATTTTTACCATAGAGAGTGAGTCCTCGTTTGTTCGTGTTTCCTTCTGTTACAGCAATTCGAAGAAGAATATCGCTCTTGTAATGAAGACCAATATGGCTGAGTGTAACATCAGATATGCGGCAGCCATCAATAAAACTTCCTTCTTCATTAATTCGAATCAGCTTCAGCATCCCATATTGATTCAGATGCGGCGGCCACCAATCTGGGTTAAATGTACCTTTCGTATCTCCGAAATCGCCAGGACTTGTCCAGCAGCCGATCTCTATCCCATTCACATAGAAGTAAATATCAGAAGGGTAGTTATTATTAAATCCCGGTGCCTCGGAGCTCAGCTCCATAGAGAATTGAATCTCGCTGAAGGTTTCATTTGATTTCAAGTAGTTCGGAATCCGGTATTCCAAAAATCCTTCTGACAGCCAGATCAGTTCAGCATCAATTCGCATCGGATCTGCGAAATAACGAGGTTCATCGAAATCACCCACAATGCTGTCCTTTGTAGCTAGGCCGCAAGTAGGAACCGCATAGTAATTACTGAAATGACCTACTTTAACCTCTACCTCATAGCGATTATGTACTTCTTGACTACGGAGATCCACCATCAGCTTATCTTCATTCAGATAACAGATCTTTTGAATTCCGTGTTTACCTACGGCTGTGTTGATATTAATGAGGCCGCTTTCCTCTAGCTTTTTGATATGCATCGTCACTGCACCATTCGTAAGCTGAAGCCGATTTGCGATATCGTTAAGGTTAAGGCTTTGATGATGAGATAACATCTCTATAATTTGAACTCGAACTTCCGAACTAAGCGCTTTGAAGATGGGAACGCCAGACATTAAATCTTTTATATAGATCATGATAGATTCCTTTCCCGGCAATGAAAAAGACGGCATCTGCAGTCACACATTTCACTGCGAGTTTAGTTGAAATAAGTTTAAAAAGGTAGAAAACAGTATCGTACCAGTATAGTAGTAATCATACAATAGATTGCTGCATAAAAGAAATAACGGATGGAACGTTATCCCACAAGGGATCGACCGTTACAAAGCGGCTTACTTCACCATATTCTAATCGATGAAAATGCTGGGGACAACCATTATCTCAGAAAATAAAACCAGGAAAATTTACCCTTGCCAAGAAATGAAAACGCTTTTATAATCTGGTAAGCCTAAACTATTTTATATAAATGCAAAGTAAAATAGTCTAGTCCAATCCTATGAGGGTGGTGTAATTATGAAAAAGGGCAAGAAATGGTTAATTGCAGGTTTACTCGCAGGTTCGTTAGTTGGTCTCAGCTCACCGAGTTTTGCTGCATTCTGGAATGTAACAGGAGATACGGGTGTTCATGATCCTAGCATTATCAAGGAAGGAAACAGTTGGTATACCTTTTCAACAGGTCAAGGAATTCAGGTGCTCAAATCAGATAATGGTACACAGTGGTACCGGGTTCCGCAGATTTTCTTAACTCCGCCTGCTTGGTGGAAAACTTATGTTCCAAAACAAACTACGAATGACGTATGGGCTCCAGACATTCAGGAATACAACGGCAGAGTATGGCTCTACTATTCCATTTCTTCGTTTGGTTCTAATCAGTCTGCAATCGGACTAGCTTCCGCATCAAGCATAGGTGCAGGGCAGTGGAGAGATGATGGACTTGTGCTTAGAACAACAACCTCTGACAATTATAACGCAATTGATCCGAATTTGGTTATCGATGCTTCTGGTGAACCTTGGCTTGTGTTCGGTTCTTACTGGAGTGGAATTAAGCTGACGAAGATTGACAAGAATACGATGAAACCAACTGGCAGCATCACATCCATTGCAGCAAGACCTTCGAACTCTGGAGCGATTGAGGGACCGAGTATGGTATACCGAAACGGATATTATTATCTTTTTGCTTCCATCGACAGCTGTTGTAAGGGAGTAGATAGTACGTACAAAATTGTATACGGACGTTCCAAGAATATTACCGGTCCTTTTGTTGATAAGAATGGTGTCGATATGCTTAGTGGCGGTGGAACGATCCTTGATACGGGGAACGATAAATGGAAGGGTCCAGGCGGACAAGACATTTACGGCACGAACATCATTGCAAGACACGCTTACGATGCAGAAGATAATGGAAATCCTAAACTGCTGATTAGTGATCTGAATTGGGACTCGAGTGGATGGCCGAAATACTAAAACACACCGTTTTTTAACTTTGTGTTTAAATTTATTTAAAATGATTTAAAAAAACGTTGAACAGTCTCCCAATATTTGTTACATTATAAAAACAAACAAAGTGATTTACCCATTGTTATTTTTTATAAAGGAACTAGAAGAGCTAAACCTGCCAGAGACCTTGTAAGTTGCCTTCTCCACGAGACCGATGTATACGTTTACAGCAGTTTGGGGAGAAGGCTTTTTTAAGATATGGGGAAGAGTGCTCTATGATTCGTGTCCGCTTCCTTATATCTCAAGAAATACACTTATAAGATGGTATACACAATATTTACGAGGAGAGATATAATCTATGAGTTTACAGCAGAATCCTATGCAGTGGAATAATCCAGTCGTGGCCCAGCGTGCAGATCCTTGGGTATATTTGCATGAGGATGGTTATTACTATTTTACAGGTTCCGTTCCTTCCTATGACCGAATTGAAGTGCGACGTGCGAGAACACTAGCTGAGCTGGCAGGAGCAGAACCCGTTGTCGCGTGGAGAAAATATGAATCAGGACCGATGAGTAAAAATATCTGGGCACCTGAAATCCATTATATTGATAACAAATGGTATATCTATTTTGCAGCAGGTCAAGCGAGAGAAGGAGAAGTGGATCACTCTTTCCGTCACCGTATGTACGTTCTTGAGAACGAATCTCCAAATCCACTTGAAGGAACATGGGTAGAGAAGGGGCAGGTTATGACCGAGTGGGATAGCTTCGCACTGGATGCTACGACGTTTAAACATCGTGGTAAACTATACTACGTATGGGCACAACAAGATCCTAATATTAAAGGGAATTCTAACCTCTACATATCTGAAATGGAGAATCCGTGGACGCTTAAAGGCAAGCAAACCATGATTACTACACCGGAATACGACTGGGAAGTTATAGGGTTTCTAGTAAATGAGGGGGCAGCTGTACTGAAGAAAAATGGTAAAATATTCATCAGTTATTCAGCCAGCGCAACGGATCATAACTACAAAATGGGGCTTCTTACTGCTTCAGAAGATGCAGACCTGCTCGACCCCGCTTCCTGGATTAAGAGCAAGGAACCTGTATTTGAAACGAGCGAGGAGAATGGACAATATGGCCCAGGCCACAATAGCTTCACTACCTCTCCAGATGGAGAGACTGATATTGTGATCTACCATGCAAGAAATTACAAAGAGACTGTTGGAGATCCTCTCTACGATGGAAACCGTCATGCCAGAGCGCAAGTCTTCGGCTGGAACGAAGACGGTACGCCGAACTTTGGTATTCCGGTAGCAGATGGTCCAATTTCTCTACAACAGAAAGAGCTTGTTAAAGGGTAATACCGAAGATGCTCTTAATAAAAGAGGACTCTCATCCGGAACTGAACTGATCCCCGAATGGTAGACACTTAAAAAAGTGACTGCCATTCGGGGTTTTTCTATTTTCTTTCTAGAAAAGTCCCGTTATACTAACATTACAATTTTTTAGAACGGAGTATTTTTCATGAGTAAGATTATCTTTAATGAACACCAACAAAGACAATTAGAGGCCAATCCAAATGTTAGAATCGTGACAGATCGAACGATTCAATATACTCCTGACTTCAAAGTACTAGCGGTTAAACAAAACCAAGCTGGCAAAGGACCGGCAGAAATTTTCACAGAAGCTGGATTTGATTTGAAGGTGATTGGCCTAAGTAAAGCACGAAGTGCTTTAGATCGTTGGCGCAGAACCTTTCAAACCTATGGAGAAAATGGTTTTTTTGAAGAACGTCGAGGAAAAGGCAGTAAAGGACGTCCTAAGAAAGAAAATGCCTCCGCAGAAAGGAAATTATCTCAAGCAGAAGCTCGTATTCGATTGCTAGAGGCGGAGTTGTCTTTACTAAAAAAGCTAGACGAGTTAGAAAGGCAGGCGAAGAAGAATCGTCGTTAACAGCTCGAGAGAAATACCAAGCCATCAATGAAACGATTCGACTCTATCAATTAAAAAACATGGTCCGTTACTTATGTGAAGTAGCTAAAGTAAGTCCTAGTGGCTATTACAAGTGGCTTCAAAACGGAGAAAAACGAACCCTGAGTGAAGAATCAGATTATCAAGATTATCTCTTTCTAAAAGAAATTTATGATCAAGCCAATGGGAAAATTGGTTATCGTGGTTTGTATATGAAAGTTGCTGAAAAGGCCGGTCAGCCCATGAATCATAAAAAAATCTTACGTTTAATGCGCAAGTTTCAGTTCTTTGCCAAAGTACGAAGAGCAAATCCTTATCGTACGCTAGCCAAAGCTACAGAAGCTCACCGCCAGGTACCAAACCACTTAAAACGTCAGTTCAACCAAGAGGAACCTGGGAAAACATTCGTAACCGACATTACTTACTTGCAAATTCAGGGTGGTAAAACGGCTTATTTGTCTTGTGTAAAAGATGTGGCGACACGGGAAATTGTCGCTTATGAACTTTCAACGAGTTTACGGATGGAAATTGTCTATCGAACGTTAAGCAAACTAGAAGACTTTATCGGGAATCGACTACATCCGGAAGCCATGATTCACTCGGATCAAGGTTTTCATTACACCCATCCGGAGTACCAGTCTCGTGTAAAGAGGATGGGACTCCTACAATCTATGTCGCGAAGAGGGAACTGCCTAGATAACGCGCCAATGGAATCCTTCTTTGGGCACATGAAAGATGAAATACCTTATAAACAAGCAACCAGTATAGTAGAACTAAGACGAATGGTTGATGATTACATGGACCACTATAACAATACAAGAAAGCAATGGACATTAAAAAAGATGACTCCGGCAGCATACCGAAGTCATCTCATTGCCGCTTAAACAGCGGCACATCCTTTTTTTAAAACTGTCTACTTAATAGGGTTCAGTTCAAACATCGGACGAGAGTCCTCTTCTTATTGTTCAGAAGAGCCTTTTATAGCCTAGGTATCACAAGATCTGTTCCGTAAACAGCCACCCATTGATTCATGAAATTCCATCGGCCTTCTTTGTAAGTAAGGACATTTTGAACATATCCGAACCGATCTGCATTATATTGCCCCATAATTCCTTGGAAGATAAGAAGTTCGTAGACTCCATTCTGATCAAAATCCACAGGATATACCCCGCTTACGGGTAAGACGTCGCCTTGCAGTGGTTGCTTCAGCTTGCCATTCTCGTTATAAATATCCGATAAGTAGTCACTTCCGCGGGAGGAGATATCAATAAGATACGATTGCCGGTTATTTAAGCTCGTTACCCGCATCCGGTAATAATCAAGATACTCTACGGTGTATTTCTGTTCTTCGTTGTATTGATTGGTATCAAAAAGAGTACGGAGCACCGCCTCTTGATAAGTATAGAGGAAGTTATTCGTCATTGCTCCTGAACCTCCGGATTGAATGGAGATAAATAGATCCGGTATTCCATCCCCTGTAAAATCTCCGGCAAAGAGAGTAGGGCTGTAACCGGACTTTTCCGGGAGAGGAAAAGAAGCTTCTGCGCCTGTACTGCCATTTCGAATAAGAAGAGTAATATCCGTTACATATTCGCTGTCAGGTGCGCTTTTATTCCAGGCAAGTCTGGCTGTATCTACAGTACCATCCCCGGTAAAGTCGCCTGTAACGATCGGAGATTCATGTTCAAATGGAGCACGCTTGTTACGAAAGTTTTGAAGAACGTAGGTATAGGTGGCATACGGAGAAAATATAGTCTGACTGCGGGGTTGAAGACTTGCGCGATAGCAATGTGTGGGTGCGTAGAAGTATGGATTAGGATGTATCATCATATAGAGAGTCCTCCATCTTTTTTACAACAGCGTATGTTCGATCTTCATGATGGGTGAATGCCCAGATGAATACTAAAGATTTATTTCAAATCATATTTTTTCATTACCTCAACATAAAATTTTTCGAACTGTTCGGTTTGATCTTCTGAAGATAAGGATTGTCTTTCGGATTATTCTGCTATTCGTTTTACTTGATTCTCTTTGTAATGAAGACTGAACTTGCCTAGATTTTTATTAATGATGCCATAATCTCCAAAGGTGTTTTTCATTAAGAAAAGGACACTTTGATCCCCTTTTTGAATTTCTACGTAACCGTTACTAGTAAACTTCGTTGTACCCGTTACACCAACCGGTTCAATGATTATTATCGTTTCTTGATTTTTAGAAAAATCATCAGGTTTTTTAATAATTTTATTGATTTTCATCTCCGTCAAAGTATAAAAGTCTTGCATTGCTCCATCATTATATTTTGTGATGACATGTTTTCTCGCTTCAAAATTCTCTGTTGGTGTTCCAATAATAATTAAATCAGCATATTGCTCTAGAATCTGAACCGTTTCATATCTCATTGAATTTGTGCTAACGGAATACGTATCTGTGTAGGAAGGTTCCTCTACCACTAAGGGAGGGACTGCAGTAAGTGAGTTATCTTTAGAATTCATATTAAAAAGGAACCATATCAGTAAAGCTCCAATTAGGAGCGATACAAAAATAAAATGAGCGCCTATTCTTCGATTAGGCTGCATGGATAGATCTCCTTTTCTATAAGAAATCGTTTCTCAATCTGTTTGCTGAGATAGAATGATAAGATTCATAATATTCATGTGCTATTCTTCTTGAATCATATTTTGGTAGTTTGAACACAAACATCAGCAGTATTATTGGTTAAAAATATCGAGATATGGATCGGTATTACTCTTAAATGTTTTATTTGTATTATTTGGTTATTTATATTGTAGCACAGTAGCATAATTACCCCGTCATGTTACTCGAACTCAAGTTGTTGAGGGACAAGAACATATTCCCATTAAAGTCGCTATTTTAGCGGCTTTTTTGTTTTATCGGTACAAGTTCGTGTCCCAAGCCAAGGACAAGAACTTGTACCGATTGCCAGAATGGACAAGTACATGGTCCTATTACCGATTAGATGGATATCTAAACATCGAGCGCATACACTCAAAACCTTATGAAGTACCATAGTACATGATAATGTTCATATTGTTATGAAACAACCGGACACGATGAGAGGCTAGGTATCAAAACAGTCTTGTGGGGCGGAATCTAAAGGAAGCCGGAGGCAAACCCTTGGTACGACGAACAGCATTAATATATAAGGCATCGTGGGACGTACGAGCTTGCTTACCAAAGCAATGTCCAATACTGCCCGAATCCCATGATGTAGATGTGGCAGATAGATGAGGGGAAGGTAATCGTTCTTACCCGGGGAGATCTCACAAGACGTGGAGTAGGAAAAAAATACCGAATGACGGAGTAAAGCTTGCTGTGAGAAGTCGGCATAGGCCATAGTACCGGGAGTTTTTTTCTCGGAAAGGGCTGAATAATTGTAAGTCTTGAATACCTACTCGAAGGAGAATTAGTATGATGAAAGCAGAATACTGATAGAGCTGCCTACAAAGGGATAGTGTGGAACACGAAGAATGCAGGAGCGCGGAGCATCGATACTCGGAAAAGCAGAGAAAGAGACGGTGCAATGGACTTGCTAGAAAGGATACTAAACAGGGGAAACCTGGACAAAGCCTACAAGCGAGTCAATAGCAAACATGGAGCGCCAGGGAATGACGGAATGACCGTCGAGCGGCACTTCCGTGGCTGCAAGAAAATAGAGACGAACTCCTACAAAGTATCCAGGCTGGGAGATACAAACCGATCCCAGTACGGCGAAAAAAATCCCCAAAACGGATTGGAGTGGCGTGCGAAAGCTCTGTATTCCTACGGTGGTGGATCGCATTATCCAGCAAGCCATTGCTCAGCAGCTGAAACCGATGTTCGAACCGCTCTTTTCGAACGGAAGTTATGGTTACCGTCCGGGACGGAGCACCCAGCAGGCAATTAGGAGGGTGAAAAGCTATGTGGAGCAAGGAAATGGCTAATCTGTAAAAATTGACCTCTCAAAATACTTCGATACGCTGAACCACGAGCTATTAATGAACCTCCTACACAAACAGGTCACGGATAAAGATGTAACGGACCTGATTAAGAAATACTTTAAAAAAAGTAGGGTCATGGAAAACGGATTACGACGCGACACGGAAGAAGGATCCCCACAGGGAGGCCCACTGTCGCCACTTCTAGCAATTTGAACGAATTTGATCAGGAGATGGAAAGTCGAGGAGCTAATGTCATTCGCTATGGGGATGACATCGTGGTGCTAGCGTGAAGCAAACGAGCAGCGGTCCGAATACTGAGACGAGCCAAAGGTACCTAGAGAACAAACTGAAACTCACAATTAATGCGCAGAAAAGTAAGGTCGTCAGCGTACTAGCCCAGAAGCACTTTAAATTCCTTGGCTATGCTCTAGGGAAGAACGGGAGCGGAGTCTATATCCGCACCTATAGGCAATCTCTAGCAAAGGCGAAGAAGAAACTGAAAGAGCTAACAAGCCAAAGCCTAGGAAGGAACGCTAGGCAGGTTATCGAGAACGTAAAGGCTACATACGCGGATGGATCGGATACTTTTACGTAGCCGATATGAAGCGAATCCTGCAAAGCTGGAATCAGCAAGCGCAGTCTATGCATTAATGCACTCTATAAAAACAGAATTTTAAAAAGGAATAAGAAGGAAAATGTCGAAATTGGTTCTATAGACTTATGGATCTTGTGAAATTAGTTCTATTTTATCGTATCAAATTTTTGGCCATATATTAATGGGGAGGAACTCATCTTGGAAATATCAAAATTAAATTTAAAGAATTTTAGAAGTTTTGGTAACGATGGAAAGACTATATATTTGAACAAACTGTCTGGTTTTGTAGGGGAGAATTCCTCGGGTAAGACTGCACTAATACATGGGTTAGTTAAGCTTTTTGGAGTATCTTCAAATGATCGAACGCTGGAAAAATCAGATTTCCATGTTCCAAAGCAATCAACAGTTGAATCTATAAAGGAGCTTGGATTATCTATTGAAGCCCGAATTGATTTTCCTGAATTGGCTGATAGTTCTGCGGAGGAACAAAGCAGAACTAGTATTCCGCCATTCTTTAATCAACTTGTAGTACGTTCGACTGCTGAAGCTCCTTATTTACGTGTAAGATTAGTAGGAACATGGACTGCTGATAATACTCCAGAAGGTGAAATTGAACAAAAGTTGTTCTTTATAACTGTAGCAGAAGGAATCTCAGAGACTGATGAGGATCTTGTCCCGGTTACACCGCATCAGCGTTCTGCAATACAAGTCTTATACATACCTGCAGTAAGGGAGCCCTCAACACAATTACGTAATGCCTCTGGAACAATACTGTGGAGGATTTTAAATAATATTTCTTGGCCTGATGATATTGACGAAACTATAAAGACTAAAATGGAGCCTGTAAACGAACTATTCAATGGAATTAATGGGGTTTCTCAGATTAGAAGTGTTATTAGTGATGAGTGGAAGAAGTATCACAAGGACACTCGATATCAAGATGCTAAATTACAGTTTAGCAGCTCAACACTAGCTTCAATTTTAAAAAAAATTGAGGTGTCGTTTTCTCCCACCCATGACTTAGGTGAATATACTGTCGATAAACTAGGTGATGGTCTAAGGTCATTGTTCTACTTATCTCTGGTGTCATCACTACTTGAAGCAGAAGTCAAAATTACAGGGAAATCGAATGCTTCTTTAACTCTCCTTGCTGTAGAAGAGCCAGAGAATCATATATCACCACATTTATTAGGCAGAGTAATGGATAATTTAAAGAATATTTCAAAGAAGAGTAACGCACAGGTTGTATTGACATCACATAGTGCTTCAATTATCAAACGTGTAGATCCAGAGAATTTAGCTCATTTGAGAATTGACCCAAATAATTATACAACAATTGTGAAGAAAGTTATTCTACCTGATAAGACATCAGAAGCATACACGTATATTAAAGAAGCTGTCAGAGCATACCCTGAAATCTATTTTTCGAGGTTAGTCATTTTGGGCGAAGGTGATTCTGAAGAAATTGTTATTCCGAGGGTGTTGGAAGTTAACAATATTTATGCCGATGATTATGGCATATCGATTGTTCCCTTAGGTGGCAGACATGTTAATCATTTGTGGAAGCTTCTTAATGAGTTGAATATTCCGCATATTACGCTGTTGGACTTGGACCGTGAACGTGGCGGAGGCGGCTGGAGCCGTATTAAATATGCAATCAAGCAGTTATTATTTAATGGGCGAAATCGAGATGAATTATTAAAGGTATGGTATGACAATGGGCAGAGAGAAGTAATTCTAACTGATGATGATCTTGAGAAATTTGATGATTATTCTATGAATCCTGACTGGTTGAGATATATGACCGATCTTTGGGTAGCCAGACTAGCAGAAGATAAATACAATGTGTTCTTCTCATCACCTATGGATTTAGACTTTCTTATGTTGGAGACGTTTCCGAGAGCATACAAAGAAACAGTACCGAGAGGTCCGAGCATCCCAGATAAAAGTAAGAATCCAGAGGAGTATGCTAAGAAGATTAACGGGGGAATTGTGTCCACCTTAAAAAACGAAAGTGCAACAGGTTATACCTATACGCCAGAACAACATGAACTAATGGTTTGGTACAATACTCTATTTCTCGGCAGAAGTAAACCAAGTACCCATATAGAGGCTCTAATAAAAATAACTGATGAAAACTTGCTAACAGATATGCCGGAGGTTTTCAAAAATATTGTGCAGCGAGCGAAAGAAATCCTTGAAAGGAATGCATGAAAATATGTCATATATTAAACCTGAAGACTGGATTCCGGCAGATGGGTTTACATTAGAACCTGCCGCAGAAATCGCCGTAAGAAATGAGATGAATAATCTTATTTTAGCAGGTCCTGGTGCAGGTAAAACGGAATTACTTGCACAACGTGCTTGTTTTCTTTTGCAAACTAATCTATGTCCTTCGCCTCAAAAAATATTAGCGATCAGCTTTAAAACGGACGCTGCAGAAAACCTAAAGAAAAGGGTTGAACTAAGGTGTGGTAAGGAACTAGCAGCGCGTTTTGAATCGAGAACGTTTGATTCATTTGCAAAACAGTTGCTAGATCGTTTTAGATTGGGCATACCAGAATCGTATCGACCGGAAAAGGAATACAGTTTGGTATTCACTCCTAGAGAAATACGCGATATTGCAACTGGCTATATTAAGGAGCGACATCCTAACCGACCTAATTGGCAATACGAAATTAATTTTAATATCTTGTATAAACGTTTGTCTGAAGAGAATTTACCTATATTTGAAGACGGACAAGACATCTATTCTTGGGTTTTAGTAAGACTCTGGGACATTTTAGTACATGGGACGGGGAAGCTACAAAGCACATTGACGTTTCCTATGATTTCCAAACTTGCTGATTATTTATTACAAGTTAACCCTTTGATTAAAAGGGCACTTCAACTAACATATAGTCATGTTTTTCTAGATGAGTTCCAAGATACGACCTATCTGCAATACGAGTTGGTAAAGACAATTTTTCAAGGAACTTCCACTATATTGACAAGCGTAGGAGACGATAAACAACGAATCATGGGGTGGGCTGGAGCGCTACCAGATTCTTTTGAACAGTTTAAGCGTGATTTTAATGCAGGGCAAATCGAGTTAACGCAGAATCATAGGTCTGCCCCGAGACTCATTGAGATTCAAAATGTCTTAGCCAAAATAATAAATCAAAATGCAACAGATGCCAGAGTCTCTAATCAGCATAGTGATCAAAAAGGATTGTGCCAGGTTTGGAATTTTCATACTTATTTAGATGAAGCAACTTTTGTTGCTACAAGTATAGCAAGCAGAATTCAGCAAGAGAATATATCTCCTCGCGATATTTGTATCCTTGTAAAACAACAAGAACAGATTTATGGCAATGCTGTAATTAATGAGTTAGAGAGGCTAGGAATACACGCACGGATAGAAAAGGAATATCAGGATTTAATATCAGAAGAGTGTGTTCAGCTTATCATTGATTTTATAAGATTAGCTACAGGAGAGAAGACTCATGATTCTTGGGTTAGAGTATCAGAAGTATTAATATTTGTGAATGGTTATGACTTGGAACATGATCATATTAAGATATTAAACATGGAATCTAACCTGAGTGATCACATTCAAAAATTAAAAATAGAGTTACAACAACTACCGAATGACGAGGACCTATGCAAACAAGGTATCAGCGAGATGGTAAAGGGAATCTTCAATTTTGTAGGACTAAAAAAAATATTTCGGTTACATCCAAAGTATGCAAGTGGCTCCTATTTTAAGCAAACAACAACGGAAGCGGTTAAAAAATTAACTATTGCATATTTGAAACATTTAGATTGGAATAGTAGTATTTCGGATTTCTTAGGTTTGTTTAGCATACCTATCATGACAATTCATAAGAGTAAAGGGTTAGAGTATGATACGGTTATCTTTTTAGGATTGGAGGACGATGCGTTTTGGAGCTTTAACACTCAGAAGCTTGAGGATATGTGTGCATTTTTTGTTGCCTTATCGAGAGCGAAGAAACAATGCTTCTTTACCTTTAGTGCTTCGAGAGAAACATCGCGATTCGGTGATGTTCAAATAAGGGCTCAGTCAAATAATAGCATTTCAACGCTATATCAGCTATTACAAAATGCTAACGTTGAGGTTCTAGACGTAAGTGTTGTTTAAGCTTAATGTTGCATACAGGGGAGCGGGCGAAAGATATGAAAGTTCTAGGAATTGATCTTTCAGTTATTATCATTGCATTAATAACAGCATATATTGGATATCAATTTAATCATACATCTAAAAAAAGAGAAGCATTCCTCAAAGAATTAACCAACAGCTACAATGAGGTCTATTCTCCAATGTTTGAACAGCTATTTTTAATTATGGAAACAGAAGAGAAAACGAAGAAATTAGAGCTAATAGATTCTTTTATGGATGAGCACTCGAGTAAGGATTCCTAAATTCGATTTATCGCTTCGTCGTTCTTATTGGATTACTTTTATAAGTTAAGAGGTGTTTACAAAAAGTATAAGAATGAAAACAACAGGTCAATGAAAAAGAATTATTGGATGAAACAAAAGGGTTGTTTGTGATGATCGAAATGAATATTTGGGAAGCTCATGACATTATCTACGAAAATCATAAACAGTTTAAAAGTGATAGTTTAATAATCCTTTTCTAGTTTTTCTCGGAAGTATACTAAGAATTGTTTATCATCTATCAGTGTTTTTATTATGGATCAGTGCCGCTATTGCTTATTTTACAATTTCACATAAAATTAGTCCTCTTGAATGGGTTTCTGGATGGTGGAACCTTGCTACTGTAGTCTTAATTTTTTTTCTGCAGTCATGTTCTTTAGTATTATGTTGATGTTCAGAGAAATGATCGTAAAGAAAGATAGAAGAGATAGTAACGTTGTGAAAAATTTGAAAGCGAAAATAAAAAAAATATTCCATAGATAAATTAGTTAGATTTATGCTTAACCAAAGATAAAACTACAAACTTGAAGTGTATGATCTTACAAATAGGAGGTTATAGCACACGTGGATGACTTAATAAAAAAGTTTTTGGATACTTTGAACTTTAACTATTGGAATCTGATTAGGCATACTGTAGAAAATAATAAAGAACTAAAAAAAACTGTTCCAACATTTCTGTTATCGCCGGAAAAATTAATCATTTATGTTGGAAGCCAACACATTGCTATTGAATATATAGGAACCTATAACAGACCAATTTCTGATGAAAAGCAAGTTGAATGTGTGCTTTATGATTATTCAGAAGTAGATAATTTTTTAGAAGAAATAATAGGGGTAACATATGATAAGGGGACATTGACTATTCCGCTAAATGGGTGCGTAGATGATCTGTATATTGCAACTGTGGAAGCGACGGACTTATTAAGTGAAAACAATTGGAATTTCCTTGCTCAAGAAATGACATTTGTGCTTAACGTTTCTGGATTATTTTTAGGAGAAAACTTCACTCGTTTACGTAATTGTTTTTTTTATGAAAAAAACAATGATGGATTAAAAGTTAGAAATATTAAATGGATGGATATATTCCCGATCGAAAGACATGATGTTGATCAAGATACAGAGGATATTACTGTAACCTTTCCAAATCTTCCATTGCTTGCAAAAGGAGATATTCAATATTCATTACCTGAGAAGCTAAACTTTCAGTATGACAAATTAATGACAATGAACAGATTTATTGAGCTGTATAATTCAGAAGGTACATCGGAAACAGATATTACGCGTTTTCTAGCTGAGCCAGAAAATCAGTTTATTTTAAACATGGCTTTTTTCGGAAGTTCACTACATGCAGAAAAGGAATGCAAATGGATAGACAATGAGGAGAAACCCCCAATCCGACCAGATTTTTTTGTAATGGGAAGTGATGGTATGGCTGATATTCTTGAATTTAAACTCCCCACTATAAAAACTGAGACAGTGGTTGTAGGAAAAATAAATCGTGAGACATTCTCATCGGAAATTCATTCCTACATTGCTCAGACAAGAGTTTACCGAGAATACTTTGAAGATCCACGCAATCGAGATTTTGTCAAAAGTCACTATGGATTAGAAGTTTACTATCCGAAAAGATATCTGGTTGTTGGACGAAGATGGATGTTTGCCCCCCCAGAATGGAGAGCTATTATAAACGAATACAAAGATTTAACTATACGTACGTATGATGATATTGTAGATACTGTAATGGGTCACTTGATGTCTTAACAAGAAGTCTTACGACATAGCTAACAACGATAAGCATGAAAAGGATGTAAACTCCCCCCACCCCTAACCTCATCATGAGAACGCTTAGACAGCTTTTCATTCTAGTTGTATTCAAAATGATTTGTTGCATGTCTGTTCCGCTGCTTTCCAAAAAGTAGAAGAGGGATTGCTCAAAAGTATATTGCTTGATCATAGACATTGTATTTCTCAGCTAGTTGAACTCAAAAAAGAGGATAGGTTCGCTGATTTCCCCATCATATGTCCATATGCATATGCTTATGTTTTTTTGGAGAAAGTCTCTGCTTAAGGAAGAATACTTCTACAGTGATAATCTGTGTAGAACGATGCGAAATTGAAAAAATGAGGGATTCGAGTTTTCCGAACATTGCCTTTAAATATGCCCAAAAGGAAAATGGCTCCTCAGGTTCCGTTGAATTTTACCATTTAGCTTCAGAACAATCAGTTATCCAATACAATTGTTCATATCAGGATAAACCATGAGTTTATTTTTCGTATGAATCCAAATTACAGGAGCTAAGCTCATGAAGAAATCTTTGCTAATATGCATATGCATATTAATTATCTTAGTCACAGGATGCACGAAAGTGAATCCAGAAAAAGCGACAAGTCATATATTAAAAGATCAAGAAAATGGTGTTTCCGTTATCGTTTTCACAAGTAAACCGTTGGAAGACTCTTATAGAGAATTATTACAAAAGAATATAGATTACATCAATAATAATCTCAAAAAGGATAAACCCATCTTACATGTTTCGTTTATTAATGTTGAACAAGATGAGCGATATGACTACAAAACGATATTTGAATTAAAAACAGATCCCCAAATCTTACTCTTTGAGAATGATGAAATTAAGCTGAGAACGAATGATCCGGATGAGCTTGTTCCGTATTACGAAAATGAGTCAGTAGGGAAATAAGCGGCATGTAAAATAAAAGAGAGACCTCGAAATTTGAAATTTCCCCGGGTCTCTCTTTTGTTATATGGTAGTTTAAATAGAATGATTACACACCTGAATACGCGTTAAAACCACCGTCTACCGGAATCACGGTTCCTGTTACAAAACCAGCTGCATTCGGATCGGCAAGCCAGAGCAGCGTACCGAGTAAATCTTCAGGTTTACCAAATCTTCGCATCGGTGTATGGGAGATAATTTTGTTGGAGCGTTCGGTAAGGCTTCCGTCTTCGTTAAGTAACAGTTTCTCGTTCTGTTCGGTGAGATAGAATCCGGGTGCGATAGCATTCACACGAATGCCTGCTTCGGCAAGATGAACGGCGAGCCATTCTGTGAAGTTGCTGATTGCCGCTTTGGCAGCGCTGTAGGCAGGAACTTTTGTCATAGGGGAGTAGGCACTCATAGAAGAAATATTAATTATACTTGTTCCTTCTTTGCCTAGCATGTGTTTGGTGAAAACTTGGGTAGGGATCAGGGTCCCCACGATATTGAGGTCAAACACTCCTCGAAATCCTTCTACTTTCATATCAAAAAAAGAAACGATATCTTGCTGGTTTACATCTTCCTGCTTGAAAATCTCATTCGTAGTAATGGCTGTAGGGCGATTTCCGCCGGCACCATTAATGAGAATATCACAAAGACCGAGCTGTGAAGCGACTTGTTCTGCGGCTTCTGCTACACTCGCTTCATTCGTTACATCACAAGCGATGGAGATCGCTGTCCCGCCGGCTTCCGTAATAGACTGAACAACTTCTGCTCCTTTTTCGGCAGTACGATTCAGAATTGCTATTTTTGCTCCTTGTCTTGCTAATTCCTCAGCCATAACACGGCATAATACACCTGAGCCTCCGGTAATGACAACAACTTTATCTTGGAGGGCAGTGTGATGGGGTTGCGGATGCATCGTACTCATACCTTGCTCACCTCTTTTTTGGAAGATTGGTTCTCTTGTACTCGGTTGTAGGCGTCCCATAGACCCCATAAGTACATAATACCGAGCGCACGATCGTAAAGTCCATATCCGGGGCGGCATTGTTCCTTCCAGATCTGTCTACCATGGTCTGGACGAGCGTATCCGGTAAAACCGATGTCGTGATAGGCCTGAACAATACCCGTAATATCTACTGTCCCGTCTATTGTACGGTGAGAAGTTTCGATAAAGTCACCATTATCAAAGACTTTGATGTTCCGGATATGAGCAAAAGCGATGCGCTCTTTAAACTCATAAATCATAGATACAATGTCATTCGCGGGATTCGCTCCAAGTGAACCGCTGCACAGCGTAATACTGTTGGCGGGACTGTCATAGAGGGAGAGAAAACGTCTTATATTAGACTGGCTCGTAATAAGGCGCGGTAAACCAAAGACAGGCCAAGGCGGATCATCCGGATGAATGGCCATTCGAATTCCATTGGCTTCTGCTACCGGTATAATCTCCTCGAGAAAATAGGAAAGATGATTCCATAGATCTTCTTCTGTTACGTTTCGGTAAGCTTCGAACAGGTTTGTTAAATGGGCAAGCCGTTCCGGTTCCCATCCAGGCATGGTGAGTGTCGTATCTTGCGTAATCTGCTGAACGAGATCAAAGGGGTCGAGTCCTTCAATCCTTGCTTTTTCATAGAAAAGAGCGGTGGAACCGTCAGGCCCTGCTTTGAATAAATCCGTTCGCAGCCAGTCAAAAACGGGCATGAAGTTATAACATATCACTTTCACCCCAACATGAGCGAGCTTTACGATCGTTTTCTTGTAATTCTCAATATAAAGGTCGCGAGAAGGAAGTCCGAGTTTAATGTCATCATGGATGTTTACGCTTTCAACAACCTCTAAATGAAGTCCGAACTCATCAGCCTGGGCCTTGATTTCCTCGATCCGTTCTATAGGCCATTCTTCACCAACAGGGATGTCATGCAGGGCCCATACAATACCTTCTACACCAGGAATTTGTCTGATTTGCTCAAGCGATACAGTATCATTGCCGAGACCAAAATAACGGAATACCATTTTCATTCCGAAGCAGCCACCTTTCTTCAAGAGCATGATAGGATGTATATGTATCACATAAAAAATATCATTTCTTCATCATACTACCATACTTGTATGGTAGTATGAAAGAAGTAATTCCAAATGATATCCAATTATCTAATTACAGTCAGAAAAACAGACAGAGGAGCGATGAAGTATGCAATTATCTCGAATAAGTAAGGAAATAGATACAAACCGAAGCGTAGAGCAGGATATAGGATCAGTTATGAAAGCTGCTGTGATGAATACGCCCGGAAACATAGAGATTAGGGAACTTCCTGTTCCTGAGCTTGGCCCAGATGAAGTATTGGTTAAAATTATGGCGGTTGGTGTATGCGGCTCGGATCTCCATTACTATGAGCATGGGAGAATTGGGCGTTATGTTGTAGAAAAGCCGATCATTCTTGGCCATGAATGCGCGGGAATCATCGTGAGAACAGGGGAGGACGTAACCCGTGTACAAGCTGGGGACCGTGTAGCCATTGAACCTGGAGTAACTTGCGGCCGCTGCCGTTACTGCAAGGAAGGCAGATACAACTTGTGTCCTGGGGTTCAGTTTCTAGCGACGCCGCCGGTAGATGGCGCTTTTGTACAGTATCTCGCTATTCGTGAAGACTTTGTGTTCCCCATCCCAGATGAGCTTTCGTATGAAGAAGCTTCACTTGTGGAGCCATTCTCGGTCGGTATCCATGCTGCCTCGCGCTGTAAACTCAGCCCCGGTTCCACCGTTGCCATTATGGGGATGGGCCCGGTTGGGTTAATGGCAGTAGCTGCTGCCAAATCGTACGGAGCAAGCCGAATTATCGTTTCTGATCTAGAACAGATTCGTCTAGATGCTGCGATAAGAATGGGAGCAACGGATGCGATCCATGCAGGAAAGGAAGATACGGATGCTAGAATTCGTGAGATTACAGAGGGGATCGGCGTAGATGCAGCTTGGGAGACCGCGGGAAGCCCTCGGGCATTGCAATCAGCACTTCTTTCTCTACGGCGCGGCGGAAAGCTCGTAATTGTAGGACTGCCGGCACAAGATGAGATTCCGCTGAACGTACCGTTTATGGCAGATAACGAGATTGATATTTACGGGGTATTCCGTTATGCGAACACGTACCCGGACGGCATTCGTTTTCTTGCCAAAGGAGATATCCCTGCAAGTACGCTCATAACCGACCGATATCCACTTGAACAGACCCAAGAAGCTTTGGAAAGGGCCATTCATAACAAGAGCGGCAGTTTGAAAGTAGTGGTCTATCCTAATGGAATGTAGAATGTAGACTCGTAAGTAGAATGCAGACTCGTAAGTAGAATGCAGACTTGTTAGTGGAGGATGATGATTTTCCAGATGCCGAAGCCTCTCATGAAGGAGATAATAGCTGTTAACTATTAATTTCATAGGAAACAGGTATTTAATTTCATGTAATCTGCTGTGCCATAATGGCTGTAGGTTCTTCTATATGAAGGAGATGAGGTCAGGATGGTACAGCGAACAGGTAAAGGACAGTCTTGGGCATCAGAACATTACGATGAGAAACTTTCTTTTGTATCCGAGATGGGCAGAGGAGTGATCGATTTACTAGAACCCGCAGAGGGGGAACGTATTCTTGATCTTGGCTGTGGAACAGGGGATCTAACACAAGAGATTGCTGCAAGCAAAGCGCTCGTAACAGGGATGGATCTCTCCCCCTCGATGCTGGAGAAAGCACGGATGAAATATCCGAATCTAAATTTTGTAGAGGGAAATGCGGAGCACTTCACGGTACAAGAGCCTATGGATGCGGTCTTCTCTAACGCTGCCTTGCACTGGATGAAGAATGCGGAAGATGTGGTCCAGTGTGTTCATGCTACACTGCGCCCTGGAGGCAGGTTTGTAGCTGAGTTCGGCGGAAAGAATAATGTAGGGACCGTGGTTCAGGCTATCAGCGAAGTGCTGATGGAGCAGGGAATCGATGCGGGAACATTGAACCCTTGGTATTTTCCGAGTATCGGAGAGTACAGCGTTCTTCTTGAAAAACACGGTTTTCGGGTCACGTATGCACTGCATTTCGATAGACCTACCCCGATGCAAGACGGAGAGGGGGGACTCAGGCACTGGCTGGATGGATTTGCAAGCCCCTTCTTCACAGATGTTTCACCTGAGTTCTTGAACAAAGCTTATGATGAGATCGCTGAGCGAACAAAATCGGCCCTATATCATGAGGGGACTTGGAACATCGATTACAAACGTCTTCGTATAAGAGCAATCAAAATATAAATAATCCAGGAAGAATAATGACAAGCTACCTCTACACTGAGTTCCGTGACGAATCTTTGAATCATGCTTCAAGAAGCCGCGGAAAGTGTATAAAAGAGTAACGGGATATTGTCCCATAGAGAGGAGCTTAGACAATGTATGATATTTTACCTGGAGAAAACGAATTCTATGTGGATCAAAATGGAGAAAAGGCAGCAAGCATCGGCTTTATCCCTCGCGGTAAGGATTCAGAAGGTTATGAAGTGATCGACGTCGATCATACCTCTGTATCTGAAGAGCTGCAAGGAAAAGGAGTTGGCGCAGCCTTGGTGAAGAGAATCGTAGAACATGCAAAAGAAAATAATCTGCGTATCGTAGCCACTTGTCCTTTTGCAGAGAGTACAATCAGCAAACATCCTGAGTATCAAGATGTTCTAGCGAAGCAGTAATCGTCGCTAATTATAGATGGATATGAAAAAGACCTGGTTAGATTTCCACTGTAGGTAGCCGTGTAAGGTTACTTGCAGCGGAAAGATTCCAGGTTTTTTTGTGCGGTTTTTAAGCTATGTAAGCCTAATCTTGTATTTTAGATTCCCATTCATCACGCAGCATACTCATCAGAATAAGGTCATAGGCTTTACCTCCGCGAAGCACAGCAGCACGCTTTCTGCCTTCCTCTATAAAACCTGCTTTTTTATATGCATGATAAGCTACTTCGTTATAAGAGATCACTTCAAGACCAACGCGGTTCAAGTTCAGTTCGTGGAAAGCGTAGCGCAGAATAATCTGCAGTGCATCGCTGCCGTAACCTTTTCCCCGATCTTTCGCTTTACCGATGCCGATGGAAAGTTTCGCAGCCTGGTTATTCCATTCAATGCTGTGCAGGGCCACAAATCCGATCAGACGATCTTCATCAATGGTACGAAGCATGAATTCTACACCGTTCTCCATCTTTGCGCTTTTTGGGCCCGCTTCTGCTACGGTTTGCGGAACGGCATAATCGGTATCTAGGTTACGCATATAATCGTAATCTTCTGTATAAGCGGCTAAGGTCTGAGCATCTTGCTGGATTGCGGCTGCGAGGCGAACCTTGCTGCCATGAAACCAGTTGGGATTCGTTGTTGTTTCCAAGGGGGATGGTACACTCCTTTAATATCAAGTTCGTTTATGTACATTATAGCGGGTATTCATATAAATATCTTCCATATAAAGCTTGTCAGTTTAAGTCTAAGCCGTTATCGTTATACTAGATTCATTAAAGTACCGTTGATTAAGAAATGAATGGAGATATAAAATGACAAGCATGAACACAAATCAAGCAGCAAGTTTACTTGAAAAATGGATTGTTTTTCTCGATATGGATAATCCGAAGGCATGGGACAAGGATGAATACAGCTACATCAAAGATAGTTGTAAAATGATCCGATCTTCCGTAAGCTGCCTGCGAGGTAAAAGTCAGGGGAAAGGACCTTCCCGTAAGGAATTGTCTGATCTGCTGGAAGAGTTTATTGAAGAGATTGCGCTGGATGATCCGAATGAATGGGAAAAGGAAAACAAGGATTTTGTGAGTGAAGTGCTGGAAGCAGCAAGATTTACGGTGAAGTTTCTACGCCAAAAATAGCGGAATACGTAAAGAAAGGGATTGCGTTTATATAAACGTAATCCCTTTTTTAATGATAATGGTGATTGATAAGTTAGTTTGATTCCGGAGCCCGCTGATATACAAAATCCTCTTCTGCTTCTTCATCAATCGATCCTGCATCCATATTCATTCCGTAATAGATTTCATCCATCTCAAGTTTGAGCTGCTCTGAAATGTCCTTCTGTTCTTCTTCGCTGAGTGTATCCTTTGTATATCCGAACAGGTAGTTGTTCAGGTCAAATTCTTTCAATTTACATTTGGTATGAAAAATATGATGCTGATATACATTGATATCAATCATATCAAATTGTTGCTGCACACTCTCCGGAATATAGTTCTGAATGGAACTAATATCATGATCAATAAATAACTTCTTGCCGTTAATATCCCGCGTAAAGCCGCGGACCCGGTAATCGATCGTCATAATATCCGTATCAAAAGAATGGATTAAATAGTTCAGTGCCTTCAGCGGTGATATCTCTCCGCAAGTGGATACATCAATATCGGCCCGGAACGTACTGATCCCCTCATGAGGATGGAATTCCGGATACGTATGCACGGTGATATGGCTTTTATCCAGATGCATGACCACATGATCAGGAAGCGGCCCCGGTGATTCCTCAAAAGATTCCTCCCCTGCACCGTCCACAGGTCCTTCCGATACTAGCAGGGTTACGCTGGCTCCTTGGGGAATATAGTCCTGCTTGGCCACATTCAGCACATGGGCTCCAATAATATGGGCAACATTCGTTAAAATTTGAGTTAAACGATCCGCATTATATTGTTCATCAATATATTCAAGATAGGCTTCGCGTTCCTCTCTCGTCTTGGTATAACACACATCATACATATTAAAGCTGAGTGATTTCGTCAAATTGTTGAAACCGTGCAGCTCGATTCTTTGTTCTGGAGTGAGTGTCATATGAGTACCTCCTGTCCCTAGGGTGACTTGGTATCTGTATGTACCTTTATGTATTTACCCACATCGGCATGACCTTAAAGCGTTTTGCCACGATTTAACATGATTTAACTGATTTAATATGTAGTTATTGAGTCTGGGTTTATATGGTAAAGTAGATTAAGAGAATGGAAATGTATAAAGAGTAAAGTGATTTTACATAGGGCTTTCAAAAAATTCATCCGAATCGAGGTAAGACATGCGATATAAGAAGTCTATGATAAAAAGAACTCCACAGAGTCACAGGATCATCTTGTTTCTTCTGGTGCTCCTGCTTTCTTCGAGTCTGTTTCTAAGTGGTTGTGAGGAAACCATTCCTGGGCTGACGAAGTCAAAAATACATAGAGACACGATCAACCATAGTACGAGATTCCATAACTATGAGCTGGGTGATACAGAACATGCGATATTCTATAAACCTGTCAGTCCAGATTTCCTGCTAGAGAAGTATATGATACTCCGCCCAGGACGCCAAATTCAGTTCAGCAGCAAGGACATGCCTTTTGAGGTGGAGAAAGAAGAAGCGTTTCTTGTACAGTACGGCAGTAAGGAATCCCCTAGTTATCAGGTTCAACTGAACTATTATGGAAAAGCAGATGACTATGAACGTTACGGAGATTTGTTTTATAAGATTAACATGATGGAAGTGAAGGAAGATCCTTTTCAATCGCTTACTCCTTACAAGGATGGAGATCAGGATGATTTGCTGAACCGAGTAGATGTGAGTACAGACGAAGAAGGGACAACGTTTTATCACTTCATTCAGACGACAGACAGCTCATATGCGTACAGTTCTTATGTAGAAAATGAGATGGGGGACGTCGGTGTAATGACAACGGCGGCGGATGAAATTATGTTTTACAAAGATGGATTTATGGTCGAGATCGGCTATCTCACCCCTTCAAGGTATAACGGTACGGAACGAGTTCCAAATGAAACGGTAATTGCCGAGATGCTTGCAACCGCTCAGAAGCTTGCGAAGCAGCTTTGATAAGAATAGTAAGATACCGAAGCAGATATAAGAAATATAATATTAAAATATGATATATCAACATGATATAACAATGTTGTTTGGCGGTTTCATATACAGATGAAATTCCTTATCCTTAGAAAAAATAAAAACTCGGATTTCGCATGGAGCGAAGCCCGAGTTTTTAACGTTTATTTTGGCTGATTCTTCTGGAAAGGTCTTAGGAACCCTTTAGGTACAGGACTCTCAAACCGCATGAGTTCGCCTGTTCTCGGATGAGTGAAAGCGAGCACTTTCGCATGCAGTCCAAGTCTGCCGATGCCGCGGCTGCGCGCACCATATTTCTTATCTCCGGCCACCGGATGTCCCATTTCCTCCATATGAACACGGATCTGATTCTTGCGCCCGGTTTCGAGCTGAACTTCCAGTAAGGAATATTCACTTTCCGCCTCCAGCGTTTTGAAATGGGTAATGGCTTTTTGGCCGTTATTAGGGTAAGGCGAAGAGTACATTTTGAGCGTTTTACTCTCTTTTAAGTAGGATGTGATGGTACCTTGGCTTTGTTTTACTTTACCTTCAACAAGGGCAATGTACGTACGTTCCTCTACGGTATCACGCCAAGTATCTTGGAGTGCCTTCTGAATCTCTTCACGCTTCGCAAATAGCATTACGCCTGATGTATCCCGGTCCAGACGATGAACGATAAAAATACGATTGCTTGGATGTTCTACACGTACATGCGTCATTAATTGACGATAAGCCGTTACTTCTTGCTCCTTATCCGAGGCAACGGACAGTAGTCCGGAATCTTTATGAACGACAATAATGTCTTCATCTTCGTATAGAATGGCAAGTCCCAGAAGGGGAGGGGCTTCTTCTTTTTTCTCACTGATTATGGAAATGGTCATTCCAGGTTTCAGTGCGTAGTTGTATGCTGTTACTGCTTTGCCGTTTACGAGAATTTGTCCTCTCGCCAGCATGGATTTGATCGCATTACGACTCTTAGAGAGATGAGTAAGCAAGTAAGCAAGCAGCTCACCGCTTTCTTCTACAACATAAGATTTAGGTGAATCTGCGGAAAATCCTGTTCTTTTGCTATTTGGACGAGGAGCAGAGTAGGTGCTCCCTTTCGATTTTTTATGTGATTTTGCATGACTTGGCGCCTGGGGACGAGTACTGTAACCATCCTCTGTGCTAAGATGCGGGGCTTGTTTTTTTCGCATGCCTTATGGCCTCCTGATTGGGTAAAAAGATTGTCCGGTTTAGTTCCGATTGTCTTGGTTAATATACCACGTAGAGGGCGGAAATGCACGAATACAGCCCGTTAGCAATTCGCATTCGTTAGATCGATCATGGTAAGCTACTTGTATATAGAATAGAAAAACATCTATAGAGGGAGAATACACAACATGAAGATGAAAAAAATGTGGTTTAAATGGATGGCAGGAATGACTTTAGTCAGCGTATTACTCGCAGGATGCAGTACAACAACGGTAGATAATAACGGAGATGGTTTGAAAGACCAAGATGAACCTCAAGTCATAAAAGTCGGGGTACCTGCCGGTTCCGCGAAGGAAATGGTAGAGAAGACGATGAAAGATCTCGTTGAAAAACAAGGCTCCAAATTGGAAGTTGTCGAGATCAGTAACCCGGATGAATCTTTATCGGAACTGACGAAAGGTTCGATTGATGCTTTTCTAAATACATTTACCAATAACAGTGATAATGCTGTGACATCCATTATTGCCGTGCCGACAGAGCCGCTTGCACTTTATTCGAAAACGGTTGCTGACGAGGATGCTATTGCGAAGAACAGCACGATCTTTCTTCCAGAAGAACCGATTCTGCTGACTCGCTCATTATTAATGCTTGAAGATGAAGGGGTAATTGGGATTCGTACCGGCGCTTCTTACACGGACATGTCAATTGATACGGCGGTAGAGGAGAATCCAAAGAACATTACGCTAAAAACCATGCCCGTAAGCGAATTGGGACAAGCAGTAACAGACGAGAGTACAGAACTCGTGTTGATGCCTGTTACGATGGCAGCAGAAGCTGGATTTACGGATAAAGATGAGCTCGATACAGAGGATATTCCTGAGAATCTGAGCAATCGACTCGTTGTACGTGCAGCAGATCAGAATGCTACCTTTGCCCGTACGCTTAAAGAAGTCGTTCAATCTGCAGAATACAAGAAGCTGCTTGATCAGAACTTCCCAGAATATGACGAGCCAGAGTGGATGGATTAAACAACAGTTCGAATGAATCCATAATTAACTAAATCAATCTCTTACTACAATTAAAATAAAAAGGTACTCCCTTATCGTTCGTACGTGAACGCAAAAAGAAGTACCGAGACTGCAGACAAACTAGCTTACACTAGTCTATCTGCAGTCTTTTTAATTTTTAGCAAATCTCAATCGATCTGATTACTTGTGCTTATTCAAGATATCGAAAATAATGCGTGCGTTATCTGTGTTATCGATCAGTCCCGCAAACCGATCTTTCCCTGGTCCATATGCGTACACAGGAACATCATCGCCTGTATGTCCGCCCGTTGTCCAGCCGGTAAAAGAACGGTTATTAAAGATGGCTTCAATCGCGTTATCAATATCGGTTACCTTTTTCTCTTTCGCTGCATCTTGTACAGACTTGATCTCTTCTGCGGTCAGTTCAAGCTCAATATATTTCTTAAGTGTATCTTCCACAGAACTTCCTGCTGCAATTTGTGCGGCCATAAAATCAGGCGTGCGTTTCGCTGCTTTAATTGGTGCTGCAAGGAAATTGTATTCGCCGTCTTTTCCAAGCGTAAGTCCGCCGGTGGAATGATCGGCTGTAGCAACGACCAGCGTTTCACCATCTTCTTTTGCAAAATCAATAGCGGTCCTAAAAGCCTTCGCAAAGTCTTCCATCTCACTCATCGAACCCACGATATCATTATCATGACCTGCCCAGTCAATCTGGCTGCCTTCGATCATAAGGAAAAATCCATTCTCACTTGTATTCAATCGATTAATCGCCGCATTTGTCATTTCTGCGAGAGAAGGAGTCTCACTCGTACGGTCGATCATTTTATCAAGACCGCCATCGGCAAACAAACCCAGAATTTGGTTGTTGTTATCTTTCAGTAAAGCACTGCGATCCGTAACGTAGCTAAATCCCGCACGTTGGAATTCTTTCGTCAAATCACGATCTTCTCTTACGAAATTGGATTTCCCGCCCCCAAGCAAGACATCCACTTTATGTTTTCCATTCACAAGTTCATCGAAGTAATCATCTGCGATCGCATCCATGTTTTTACGGCTGATATCATGTGCACCAAAGGCAGCAGGAGTGGCATGTGTAATTTCAGAAGTAGCGACAAGGCCGGTTGCTTTTCCGTTTTCTTTGGCCCTCTCGAGCACCGTTTTTACTTCGCTATGATCGTTATCTACCGCAATGGCTGCGTTATACGTTTTGACTCCAGCTGACATCGCCGTTGCCGCAGATGCAGAGTCCGTTACATTCTGGTGCTCATCTTCAGGATACGTCATTTGTGCGCCTATGAGGTATGGATCGAACTCGGTTTTCTCCATGAGGGGAGTAGAAGGGTTATCTTTCATATAGCGGTAAGCTGTCGTGTAAGGAGTCCCCATCCCATCACCAATCAGAAAAATAATGTTCTTAATTTTCTTCGTCTCTACACTGATTGCATTCACCCTGTCTACAGCATGTGATTGTCCTGCAGAAAGAAGCGTCGAAGCCGCAAGCGTGATCCCGAGAATGGCGGGCACCAGTTTTTTTGTTTTTTTATGTAACATGTTCATATTTCCTCCTCTTCATCAATTGGGAAAAGATTGTAGTTATGTATTGATTAATTGAACAATAACACTGGAATGTAAAAACAAAACCCCATCTTAATCAGCAGAATATTAATATTATTTATTTTTGTTAAAACGGGGACGAAATCTGAGAAACTTCCAAGATCTATGCTTGCACAGTGTATTATCTTGTTAAATCTGCTGTTTATTCTCTATTCAACACCTTGATGTAAGTGTGTGTTATTCGGTACACTTAATAGAATGAACGGATGAAAGTACGAATGGTCATACGAATGGATAAGATGAAGTTTTCTTTTCCTGAAAATACAGGAGAAGGTGAGGAGTTTTTGAAAGATGAGTATTCAGACAAAAACAATGGCAGAAGCGCAGGAGATGCTGCAAACTTATTTTGGATATCCTGATTTTCGGGAGGGTCAGAAAAAGATTGTAGAAAGCCTGCTTCAACATAACGACACACTCGGCATTATGCCGACAGGCGGCGGGAAATCGATCTGTTACCAGATTCCGGCTTTGCTGTATCCGGGTCTGACTTTGGTTGTGTCACCGCTGATTTCATTAATGAAGGATCAGGTCGATGCACTGCTTGCCATGGGCATTCCTGCTGCTTATATCAATAGTACGCTGAGCGGACGTGAAGTGAATGACCGGATCAGAGCTGCTCGCAGCGGTGAACTGAAGATGCTGTATGTTGCACCGGAGCGGCTTGAACTGGACTGGTTCCGTGATGAAATGGCAGAACTTCCGATTTCTTGTGTAGCAGTGGATGAGGCTCACTGTGTATCGCAGTGGGGGCATGATTTTCGGACGAGTTATCTATCGGTAGCTCCTTTTGTGGAATATTTGCCGGAGCGCCCGATTGTAGCCGCCTTTACTGCAACCGCAACTCCGGCAGTAATGGAAGATATCCTAAGACTGCTGCGTTTACGTAATCCGGAGACGTTTGTCACAGGACTAGGGCGAGATAATCTTGCGATGCAGGTCCTGCGCGGGGAGAACAAAAAAGAATATGTAATGGACTATGCCCGTGAACATGCGGACGAAGCGGGGATTATCTATGCTGCGACACGTAAGGATGTAGATGATCTGTACAGCCGTTTGCAAGAGGCCGGAATAGCGGCAGGGCGTTATCATGCAGGAATGACAGATGAAGAGCGCGCAGCAAGTCAGGAAGCTTTCTTGTTCGATGATCTAAGAGTGATTGTGGCAACGAATGCATTTGGGATGGGTATCGATAAAAGTAACGTGAGATATGTGATCCATTATAATATGCCGAAAAATATGGAAGCCTACGTTCAGGAGGCAGGACGTGCAGGTCGGGACGGCGAACCGAGTCAGTGTATCCTGCTGTTCAGCGCGCAAGATATCATGACTCAGAAGTTCCTGCTGGAGCAGGGGGATGCAGATCCTGAGCGCAAGCGCAACGATTATCGTAAGCTTCAGCAGATGATTGATTATTGTTATACGACGAAGTGTCTGCGCAGTGCGCAACTGGACTATTTTGGAGAGGCTCATGATGATACGGGCTGCGGAATTTGCAGTTCTTGTACGGATGATCGGGAACTCATTGATATGACCGTTGATGCCCAAAAGATTTTCTCCTGTATTCACCGGATGAGAGAGCGTTTTGGCGTGTCGCTTGTGTCGATGGTACTCAAAGGTTCGAGAAACAAAAAAGTGCTGGAATATGGTTTTGACAGTTTGCCTACGTATGGAGTGATGTCGAATCGTACGGAAAAAGAAATCTCTGAAATCATTAACGTACTCGCCTCTGAAGGATATCTTGCTTTGTCGGAAGGACAGTACCCCGTGCTGAGACTTCAGCCGCTTGCGGTCGAAGTACTGAAAGGACAGCGCGAAGTGATGCAGCGAGTGGCGAGAGTAAGTGTGGCTTCTTCAAGAAGCAGCAGATCTTCTAGAACAAGTAAACGAGATATGTCTCCATCTGCGGTGAACGAGACAATATTCGAACAGCTGAGACTGATTCGCCGTGAAATGGCAGAGCGGGAGCATGTACCGTCCTATATTATTTTTAATGATGCAACGCTTCGAGAGATGAGTGTGGTATGTCCGCAGAGCGAACGTGACATGCTGAAGATTAAAGGGGTCGGAGAAGTGAAGTACCGGAAATACGGACAACCTTTTCTCGATTTCTTCTTGAACCAAGGAAGTAGTGAAGTAGAAGCACCAGCTTATGATCCTTTTGAATTCTAATGGCAATAGAAGATAAGTGATAAATACAGGGCACTATGATGAGTAATTCCACTACGGTAAAGGTTGTGCGCATATGAAAGTAATTTTATCGACGCTGAATGCGAAGTACATTCATACTTCTCTTGCAATTCGTTGCTTGAAGGCTTATAGCGAAAAAGATTTTGATATTGAGCTTGCGGAATATACGATCAAAGACCCGGTGATGAACATCGTGTCAGATCTGTATCAACGCGGAGCCGATGTGATTGGATTCTCTTGTTATATCTGGAACATTGAAGAGACGATCAAAGTAATTAATATTCTAAAAAGGGTTATGCCTGAGGTGAAAATCATCCTTGGCGGACCTGAGGTATCCTATGATGTGGAGCACTGGATGAATCGTCTTCCGAACGTTGATTTCATCGTGGTCGGTGAAGGAGAAGAGACATTCCATCAGCTTTTGCAGGAGATTGAAGGGAAGCAGAAATACCACTTTGTATATGGACTCGCCTACCGTAAAGGGGAAGAGGTGATCGTGATGCCAGGCAGGCCGAAAGCCGACCTGAACGAACTGCCTTCTCCGTATCGTTTTCCTGAAGATGTTCCGGATCTCGGAAAACGAGTGGTTTATTTTGAGACAAGCCGCGGTTGTCCGTTTAACTGTCAGTTCTGTCTATCGAGTATTGAAGTTGGGGTAAGGTACTTTGATATTGAACGGACGAAAGCAGATATTCTGTATCTGATCGAAAATGGTGCGAAACTCATCAAATTCGTGGATCGGACGTTTAATATTAAGCGGGATTATGCACTAGAGATGTTCGAATTCCTAATTCAAAATCACGGGGGCTGCGTGTTCCAGTTCGAAATTACAGCAGACATTATGCGTCCGGAAGTGCTGGACTATCTGGCGGAGAATGCACCTCCTGGGGTGTTTCGTTTTGAGATTGGGGTTCAGTCCACGAATGACCCGACGAATGAACTTGTAAAACGCCGTCAGAACTTTACGAAGCTTAGCCGGACGGTAAGCAAGATTAAAGCCAGCGGAAAAATTGATCAGCATTTGGACCTCATTGCCGGTCTGCCGCTCGAAGATTACGATACATTCCGTAAAACGTTCAACGATGTATTTGCACTGGGACCAGAAGAACTCCAGCTTGGTTTCCTTAAAATGCTGCGCGGAACGGGGCTTCGTCTTGACGCAGACAAATACAACTACACGTACATGGATCAGGCACCGTATGAAATTTTGGGCAGTGATGTGCTTCCTTTTAGTGATATTGTGAGATTGAAACGTCTTGAGGATGTACTTGAGAAGTACTGGAATGCACACCGTATGGACCATACGCTTAAATATCTGATGGAGCAGGAATTCCCGTCTCCGTTCGACTTCTTCCAAGCCTTCGGCGACTACTGGGAAGGACAAGGATGGCAAAAGATCGGTCATCAGCTTGAGGATCTATTTACCCGTCTTCGTTCATTCCTAGAGCAGCGGGGGACGAAACAAATGGATCTCATCCTGGGTCTGATGAAGCTCGACTACTTCCTTGGTCACAAGTACAAGCCGCGTAAAATCTGGTGGGATTTTACGATGGAGAAGAGCGACTGGGCGTCGTATATCAAACGTCTCGCGGAGCATCCGGAAGACGTATCGCCTGAATTTGCTAAGCTTTCACTAAGTGAACGAGATCTTCAGAAACATGCGGTTCTGGAAGTGTTGCCGTTCCACTTGGAACGTGTACTCGCTGGTGTAACACCAGAGGATGCAAAAGGGCAGACCCTTCTCGTTACGATCTATCAGCAGAATGAAGATCAGAAGCCGGTGTATTTTACCTTGCCGCTGGGAGCGGTAGCGAAGTTGATTTAATGATGGAATGATGTAGGAAATAGATATGGATATTAATATCGATATTGATATCGATCTTGAATTTTGATATCCATTAAGGATAATTGATTAAAAGTAAAAAGTCCCTAACCATAGAATGAATGTTGTTGTTGTCGTTTGTATGGTTAGGGAATTTTTTAGTAGTGACCTGCCTTAGATAATAAAAAGATATGAAGCATTTAATTGTTTATTTGCTGTCAATTCAGTCAGAGAGGTGTATTTTTGAAAGGGTTTCTAGTTTTTATTGGACTTATTATTATTAATGGTGTTTTAATTCTGTTTGTAAATTTTGGCGGTCTATTACTGATCGACTTAGCTTTCATCATGACCCTTCTTGTGCTTATGTATGATAATCAGAAGATAATCTTGCGGAAATTAAATCGTAAAAAAGATACTCCGGAACAAAAGAGCTTGCTCGCCCAAAGGGAAACAGCTGAGCAGAATTTTGATCAAAATGATCTTCCGAGTATCGATGAAGTAAAAGAGTTGAATGAGCGATAATATACTTACTAAGATGTACAGACCCTAGACCACTGCCTTTTTTATTAGGATAGTGGTTTTTTGTTGTTACGCACGTATTAATGACCTTTCTTTCTTGTTTGAAGCGGGTGCCGTATTACCTCTTATTGGGCTGGATCTAACCCACCTGAGGAGGTACATTATGTCCGTTCTCCAAGCATAACGTTAAAAAGAAAAGTAAGGAAAGAGCAAACCAGAGCAAACAAGAGAAAACAAGGAAGAGCAAACAAACCAGAGAAAACAAAGAAGAGGCCGCCTGTACTTCTAAACAGTGACCTCTTCTTTAATGTTCAATTCGTTATGGGATGCGTGATGGTTGACTCTACTAGGTGCGGGTGTACTTTGGTATACACTGAAAGCTACTCGAAGTTACTTGAAGCTGCTTTATAAGGGCTGAACAAGGGCTGAAGTTAACCGGTGATATCACGCCGTAACGTGAACAGATCTTTAAGCGCCTCGGTTGACAGTTCGGTAATCCAGTTCTCCGTACTGGATATGACATTGTCGCTGAGTTGCTGTTTGCTCTCAAGCATTTCATCAATGTGCTCCTCAAGCGTACCTAGCGCGATGAACTTGTGTACCTGTACGTCCTTAGTCTGACCCATACGATAAGCACGGTCGGTCGCTTGATTCTCTACGGCTGGATTCCACCAGCGGTCAAAGTGGAACACATGATTGGCTGCTGTCAGGTTAAGCCCTACGCCTCCCGCTTTAATGGAAAGAATAAATACGTTCGGTTGTTCAGCAGGCGGCAGGGTACGGGATTGAAACTGTTCAATCATCCGGTCGCGAGCCATTTTGGAAGTACTCCCATTTAGGTAAAGTACAGGCTCTTGCAGTTCCTGCTGAAGCGTCTGCTTCAGAATCTCTCCCATACCAATATACTGTGTGAAAATAAGGCAACGTTCGCCTTCTTCACGAAGCTCTCTGACCATCTCAAGCAAGCGCTCAAGTTTGGACGAACGGCTGATTAACATGTCCGTGTTAAACGGACTGTCCGGATCGTCCTGAATACCAGGGATAGACTCTTTTGTTAACAATACTGGATGATCACAGAGCCGCTTCAAATGGGTAAGGGTTGAAAGTATTGCCCCTTTTCTTTCGATCCCCTCCAGCTCTTTCATTTTGTTCATTAAGTCGTTAACGGCCTGGTCATAGAGAGCGCTCTGCTCGGCAGTCAGTTTAATATAGGTTTTCATCTCATTCTTATCCGGTAGATCGAGCTGAATTGCAGGATCCTTCTTCTTCCGGCGGAGCATAAACGGTTTGACGAGCTTTTGCAGTTGGATTGTCTTTTGCTCATCTTGGTCTTTCTCAATCGGCTGAATGAACCGAGCACTAAATGCTCGTGCTGTTCCCAAATAACCTGGGTTTATGAAATCATAGAGAGACCATAGCTCTGAGAGCCGATTTTCTATAGGCGTTCCCGTAAGCGCGATCCGATGTTTCGCTTGGAAGCTGCGGACAGCAGTGGACTGTTTCGTTTGTGCGTTTTTGATATTTTGAGCTTCGTCCAAACAGAGCGATTCCCACGTAACTGTACTCAGTAATTCTTGATCAAGCGTTGCTGTGGCAAAGGAGGTAATAATGACGTCCGCTTGCCCGAGAAGCGCCTGAAAATCATCCCCGCTTGCGCGATTACTCCCATAATGAAGCTTGACCCGAAGGGACGGAGCGAAACGGCTTATTTCTTTCTGCCAGTTGCCGAGTACCGATGTTGGACATATTAAAAGGGAAGGATTTACGGGATCTACAGCTGCGTTGGTCTCTTTTAAATGTAATAAATAGGTGATAAACTGCAGCGTTTTACCGAGACCCATGTCATCTGCCAGACAAGCCCCTAGACCGTAGTTACGCAGGAAGACAAGCCACGAAAACCCATCATATTGATACGTTCGCAGTTCCGCCTGAAGACTATTTGGAACGCTGAGCTTCGGCCACTCCGATTGTCGCCCTAATTGGTTGATAAGCCTTGTCAGATGTTCATTTAGCTCGACACCAATCTGAATGCGCTCATTGTCCTCATCATCCTCTTGATCTGCTTTTTTCGGGGCACGCCCGCTATAGGAAACTTGACTGTTCTCGAGTAGATGCAGATGTAATATATCTTGGAAAGATAACCCCTGGGAGCTGTCTACCCCTGCCATCGCTTGGGAAATCTGTGCTAAGAGAGCCGGGTCAAGCGGAATCCATTGTCCTCGAAACTGCACTAATCTCTCATTGCGAGCCACAAGTTCAGCAAACTCCGCTTCGGTGAACTGAGCGTCACCAATGGCAATACGCCAATCAAATTGAATGATGGAATTTAGTCCGAAAAATGACTTCCCTTTGCCTGCTTGTCCTTCGCTATCCCCTTCATCTGCTCGAACCTTAGCCCGAAGTTTAGGACGTCTGCGACTAGCCGCTTCCCACCAAGCAGGAAGGAGTACCTGCCAGCCTGCTTCTAATAAACGACGGCTGTCTACCGTTAGAAATTTCCAAGCGGCCTCATCGGACAGCGGTTTACTAAGGACATCTCCGCTATGTTCGGCCCATTGTTCCTTAGGCAGACTTGCACGTAAATGCTCCAGCCATCCAGATGAGCGTTCAATAATGTGGCTTGACCAAGAATCCGGCCACCCGCCAGAGACATGTCCATCTTCAGCAAGGCGCACAGGAATAAGAATCACGGGATCGATTTTATCTTGTAATACAAGCTTAAGTCGCCATGTAGGGTCATCATCGTCTGGTTCCAGTAACTGTAGTAAGAGACGGAAAGGAGCAGCATCTGCTCTCCAGCCAATCGAAACGAGCCAGGCTTGTTCATTTATACCAGCTACCGCACGATCTTTGGTGAAGAGTAATGGATACTCCGTGCGTAGATCGGAAGCAGTAACTTCGGTTCCATAATAGCGATAAAACACGGCAGACGAGAAAGCTGCGTTTAATCCGGCATAATCGCTTGGATGATTGTCTTTTAATTGCTTTAATGCAGCGGTGGCTGCTGTAGGTAATGTTTTTATGTCCCAGGTCCAGGCGAGTTTTCCTTGCCGGAAGGCAGTAAAGCTAGGAATATATTGTCTTTCTTCAATACATACATTCAAAATCGAGGCAAACTCAATCCACTGCGCAGCTTCTTCATCCCACTGCCATTCGATATGCTGCAGCAGCCTGCGTTCGGCTAAGAAGGGGAGAACATGCTCTGCTGGGAGAATAATAAGTTCAACCTCATTGACCTGCGTTATTTCGAGTTCCGTACCATACATCGTTGGCTCGTGCCAGGCAAATAGACGATGTTTTAAATCCATTCCTGGTACATATCTATTTGCTGCGGTCAAACCGTAAATCAGAGCATCTCCATAGGTGCTGAGACTGATATGGACGGTAATGGTTTCTGTGTATTGACTCATGGTATCAGTTTCCCCTTTCGAAGCTCCTCTTGCAGTGCACGCAGACGACTATGACGGTTAGCAAAAGTAGTGATAAACTCTTCCCATCGTGTTTCTTGTTTCATTTTTAGATACAGCTTGGATAATCGTTTTAGTAGTTTCACGGCTGCTTTATAGCCATCTCTATTTTTAAGCAGAATATATCTTTCAACCGCTTGATGATAGAAAGGCAATAGCAGTTCGGGTGCATTTTTCTCTATCGGTTTTAGGACGGTGACACGGAAATCCAGAGGCTCTGTACCGCTGCTTAGCTGAAAATCCATCCACTGCTGCCATTTGCTATGAGCGAGCAGGGTTTCTTCATATATCTTCCTTGAAAAAGGAAGCATGCGGACAAGGCTGTCCCACAAATGCTGCTCAGAATCGGAACTTGAGGAATGCTGAATAACCTGTTCCCACAGGTTCACATATGCCTCAATATGCTGCTCCCGAGGTCTGCTAAGCATCATCGGACCGATGGCAAGTAGCCAGTCTTGCAGCCGTGACCACTGCTCTTTTCCAGATAGAATCTGCAGAAAAAGAAAGAAGCGCTCAGGAGGAATAACTCCTTTGTCATTGGCCTGCCGAAGCAGGTCCAAAGCAGGTTCATCCTGATCTAAAAAGAAGTGGATTTGGCTTTGAGCTAACAACCAAGGCAGCTTGGCAAGCGAGGTTTTAAGCTCATTTTCTGCGGATTTTAACTGATCTAGTTCCTCTTCGTACATTGACTTGTTTTTAAGGTTAGGATGAATCCAGTGCAACCAGAGCAGATCATAAGTGGCGGAAAAATAACGGAGGTTATTTGATTCCACCAGCATACGGCTCCGTAAGTAGTCAGAAGTTTCTGACACACGAGACCAATGCACCGGTTCGTCCCCGATCATAAGCGGCTCAGCCAATATCCGTGTAATTTCTTTTTGTACATCATCCGCAGCCACCTGTGTGTGAAAGCCGATGAACACATTTCGGTGCATTTTTGGATTCTGCAGGGGCCTTACCAGTTTATCAAGCACAAACACTTGGGCATGGAGCTTATACAGCTGGTCCAAGACAGGTGAAAGCTCAGGTTGCTGCTTATAGATGGAAGCTAGAGCTTCCTGTGCATATTGAACGTTAGGGCTGTCAGTTCCTACGGAGGAGGTGCACAGCTTGAAAAAAGCATGCCAATCTTGGATGGGCATGGACGGTAACTTACCTGCTAGCTCCTGCAATTGTAACTGTTCAGCGGTGTTTCTTTTGCGAACACTATTCTTTGGTTCTACACCTATTTCTACATCTAGTTCTGCATTTAGTTCTGTATTTGGCCTTGCATTTGAAGGTTGTTGGTTAGATGTTTTAGCAGGACTCGTAAGATAGGTAGATCTATCTTGCTGGGTAAGCGTCGCTACTGAATGGCTATTTACAATTGCATGAACCGATCGTCCATATTGATTCACATAAGCAAGAAGTACGGCAACCATATGTTTACAATAGGATGGAACGGAACAGGTACAATGACTCTCGGATAAATTATCTAGATTGAGCGTAACTTGGTACCGCTCCTCATCCTTGCCTTCAACAAAGCCTTCTATATGTTCGGGATTGGATATTTTCATAAGATGGGCAAGCTCTTGTTTATACTGTTCAAAGCCACGTTTTATCGTAATATCATTGAAGCTTCCCCGAATCCTTTGAATGAGCGTTTGCCACTCTGTTTCATCAAGCATATATTTTAAGTTCATTATTAATCTCCTATGGGAGTGTAGTGTTTATCTATTATAATCAAATTCGTATATTTGAGAAATTTCCTCTAATGAAAAAATGGGGCTGATATTTAGGATAACGGTATGAGTTCGTAAGGGCAACTTTGATAGCGTGTAGAAGAACAATTTATAAGAGTGAATGAGCGCATCGTCTAGAATAATAGACTCGGGATGAAATAGATAAATGAAATTGGTGAAGCCAATGCCGAAATGAATGTCGAAGTGAATGATCAAGCCAATGCTAAAGCTAAAGCCTAAGTGAGCAACGGACTCAGTAAACAATTCTCTTTGAGTTCGAACCACCATCCCTAAATCGTTCGAAGCTATATAATGACATATAATAATAGAGGCAAGATCATAGGAATTAGGAGGACATTAAAGGATGCACACACATAACTATTTACAGTATCAAGATGAGTTACAGCAGCTTGCCACACTATCAGACGTAATATGTTGGGGAACCGTTACGGCGAGATTTTGCCTAAATGGAGTTCAAAATGAAGACCTGATCAGTAACATCAGCATAATTCCCGTTGTGGGAGATCAGTATGTAGTCATGCAGCTGGAAGATGGCAGGTGGGAACTGATTGGCGGAACACTCGAGCCGAAAGAGGCTTACATGGACGGACTACGAAGAGAATTAATGGAGGAGATTGGAGCGGAACTACTAAGCTACCATCCATTTGGTCATTTTCAGTGTACATCAACTTTGGAAGCCCCTTATCGTGCACATATTCCGCATCCGCATTTTGTAAGGCTGCTCGGATATGGAGAGGTGAAATTAGTAAGTAAACCTTTGAATCCAGAAGATGGGGAACAGGTATCATTGGTAGAGCTCGTAGATATTGATGAGGCCGTACGTAGGTTTGAGGAGATAGGTAGATATGATATCGCAGAGATGTACCAGCTGGCACATCGGGTTAGAATGAGCTATGAGAGTATGGGGGAATAAGAGAATAGAACAGATGCATAGAGATACATAGAGAGAGATAGATAGAGATAGATAGAGAGTGAGTCCTCTGCCTGACTTTTTAGAGGGAACGTGGGAGTTCACTGATTGGGCAGGAAGAGATTCGATCACCGATTAGAAGGAATTAATTTGAAAGCGACTAAAAGCAGGTATCTGTCGTTAATGCATACGCCAGTAGTAGATCCCAACGATCACGGCGAGAACAATGGCAGCAACCATGAATGACATTAGCAGATTGCTTCCAACCGAGTAATGCTTGGAAATTTCCTGGTCTTTTTCTTCTGCTTTTCTCTTGGCTACCTCTTCGTCATTAGGAGTTAAATGGTGATTAGGAAAAGGCATAAGACTCACTCCTTACTCTTATATAGTATTGTTTCATCAAACTTCTTAATCCTTGTAATGAACCAGAGGTATCATACATCAGATGGATTATTAACCATTTAATCTCATTTGTAAACAAAGGATTTGTCGCCTTTTCATATGTAATATGTAAGGTACCTGCTTCCAAGTAGATCCCCTAAATGTGCTTGTGAGTCAGCCGGGTACCATTTGATATTAATTATATTTATTCGGGTCGTAAGGACATATCTTACAAGAGGGGAATGCATAATAAGAGATGGTGTATTCATAACAAAAGAGAAAGTACTCACAAGTAAAGAGGAAGTACTCATAACAAAAGAGCCTTATTTCTCGGGCTGCTCCCTGTCTCAAAAACAGGAAGTAGTCCCCTCCGAATGGAGTGTGAAAAAGGCTCTTTTGCATTATATATTACAAGTGTACTCTAACCATTTCTTAGTATGGGGATTTTATTATAAATTTTAATTCTCCCAATGTTCTGAGATATATTCATCCCGACCTGATTTCTCGCGGTCTTCTTTATAGTGCTTCTGATTCTTCTTATGATAGTTCTGATGATAATCCTCGGCAGGATAGAAAGTTTCCGCAGGCAAAATCTCCGTTACAATCGGCTTATCAAATCGTCCGCTGTCTGCTACTTCCTTTTTCGATTGAAGGGCAAGCTCCTGCTGTTGCTCGTTATGATAGAAGATGGCGGTTCTGTACTGACTGCCCCGGTCATGGAATTGACCGTCAGGATCAGTTGGATCGGTCTGCGGCCAGTAGAGTTCGAGTAGTTTTTCAAAAGGGAAAAGTTCTGGGTCAAACGTAATTTGTACAACCTCGTAGTGTCCGGTGGTTCCTTTTTTCACTTCTTCATAGGTCGGATTCGTTACCGATCCTCCCATGTATCCTGATACAATGCCATGAATGCCGGGTAGCTCCTCGAAGGGAGTGACCATACACCAGAAGCATCCTCCTGCAAAAGTAGCTTTTTCCATAGGTTCTACCTCTTTCGATATGTCGTAGTTGGTTTAGCTTAAAGATAATAGAGTTCAGTATACCAAAAACGGGAGTTGGTACAAAGTGTAAATGAATTATAGAGATTCAAATCTCCTATTTTGCATTATAAGTAATTTATTGACTTTAAAATGAGTATAAAGAGGTTACCTTGAAAAATTTATTATAGGTTAAGTTATTTGTAGAACAGTAGTTGACTATTGTAATTTACCTGACTGCTTGTATTTTCATGGGGAGTGATCAAATTGTATTCCAATAAACATAAAGTATTTTATGGTGTCTCTATAGGTGTGGGGGTCTTACTAGTTTTGATAGGGTTACTGCTTTGGATTCCCCGATCAACAAGGTCAGACACTACAGAAGCTTACTATTATACTATCTATTGTTTACGTATCCTTTTACCTCTGGTTGGTATTCTCCTTATGTTTATTGGTTCATCGGTAAATGCTTCTTATAACACGCTTAAAAAGGAAATTGATATTCTAAAAGAAAGATATAGAGCATTGGAAAGAAAGCTATAAAATTAGCATTAATAAGATAATCTTACACTTTGTGATTTAGTGCAGTATTGGTCTAAGGGTACATGTACCATAAAAAGTCGCTATATAGCGGCTTTTTTTGTTTTGAATTTATAACTTAACTTGGGATTTCTAATAATCTGGGATACGAAGGAAGTTGGGATTCATGATTGAGGCACTCTTACGCTACACATTTAATTGAGGGAGGTAAGGATCTCAGGTACATTCAAGAGTTGCTTTTGCATACCCGTTCCACTACGACAGAAGGATATACGCATGTAAGCAGGAAGAATCTAAAGAAGATTCAAAGTCCGTTGGATCGAATGGAGGAAGATATTGGAGAAGGGTGGGTTACAATATATTAATATCAGTTATAATTTAACAGTTTATTGTTATTGAGGTTCGTGAATATATAATGAATGTGGGGTATACGTAGTATAGAAATATACGCCTAGAAGAAGATATTTACGACTTACAGAGATAAAGAAGTTATTAGAAATTAGCGCAAAGACTGAACCAATAAAAAGAACATTTTGATAGGATGATTCTACTGTCAAATTTTATGGAAATTTGTTGAATAATACAATATTCTTTAATAAGAACTTAATGGAGGGATTACGATGTATACAATGGAAGAAGAAATTAAAACAAGGATCAGACAATTAAAACAAGTTATTTCTAGTTATGAAATTATTCGTTGTTTAAGTAACGACTTGCTAGATACATCATATGATCATACTATATACAGTGATGACCTTTACTTGTATCGAAAAGAAGATGATAAATTTGTTTATCTTCATGATAATGAGGACGAAACTGAAGGCAGGGTATCTGTTGAAGATTTAAAGATAATTCTTAAGAACATTGCTACACGTGATATAATTGACAAATATGAACTAAAAGAATTAGATCAATTTTTGAATACGGAAGATGATGAATAGACAATGAGTAATTTAATTTATCATTACACTGGTGCAGAAGCACTAAAGAGTATAGTGTTAAATCAATCGTTTTGGATTACCAAAAGTGATTATTTGAATGACACTTCCGAACAAATAATGATTATGGATCTTTTGAAAGGTTTTTTCAAAGAACAAAAAATGGATAAGAATGTCCAAAAATATATTATGGATCAATTATCTAAATATCTAAATGAATATAATCATTATATACTGTCATTTTCAAAAACAGACGATTCGTTACCGCTTTGGAATTATTATTCTGAGAATGAAGGATATAGTATTGGAATTGATAAAGAAGAGTTTATTGAGCAGCTTCGTAAGTATTTTAAAGAGATAGATTGTAATTCGAGAGTAATAATTACTGAAGTGATGTATTCGAATGAAGTTGGGGACGAAAAAGCAGTTAGGGATGAATTACTTCCTTTTATACATTTCAATTCTGATGATATAAATACTAAGAAGGATAGATTTGATCAACTTGCATTAAAATTAGCAAATATGTCTTACTCTATAAAACATTCAGCGTACTCTTCAGAAATGGAAGAACGAATTGTAATTATATGTGAGAAAAACAGTGAGATTTCGAAGTGTGAAGAATTTAGAGTATTAAGGGGATCATTTATACCATATATTATATTTAATAAAGATAAAAGAAAAGACATTGAAATCCCCATAAAAAAAGTAAAATTAAGTCCCTATCACACAATGGATGTAACAGAAAAAAGTTTATTCTATTTATTAAAGAGAAAATATCCAGGTCTTGTAGAACGTGATATTTCTCAGTCACGAATCCCATCACGTTACTAGGAGATGGAGAGACAATTAATCAATTGCCTCTCCATCTTTTTTCATAAAGGGAAATTAAAATTTTTTCTGTTTTGGACAATGAGGGAGATGTTAGAATTTGAAGGAGACACTTATATCTTATAACAAATCATTCAAGCTTTGGACTAACGCCCTCGGTCTACAAGAGGCATTTTTAAGAAGAGGGAGCAGCGGACAACTCCTACGGGGTTTGTGAATGCAACAACGTTAGGCGAAATTATTCTTAAGGAGAAGAGTATGAAAAGAAAAAAGAGAAAAAAACAAAAGATAAAAGAAATAAGATTTTTAGATGGCAGAATACATGAAGGTAACTTTCTTGGGGCTGTAGTTGATAATGTTAACAATCAAATTCGTGTATATTCCAATGATATGCTTCAAAAAAGAATTCAAAGAGACTCAAATACTATAGGAAAATCTTTTGATAAACTTTGTAGTGATGAATTAGTTCAAATGGGAGAACTATTTAGCAAAGCCAATTATCTAATAAGCAATGCTTTTTTTAGGGCAAATCATAAAGAAGATGAAATGAAAGTAACGAGTAGTAAGTTATTGATGAACGCTGCAAGTACAATTCAAGCTGCAGTTGAATTATTGCGAATAGGATATACTTTGCAACCATGTATGTTGCTTCGATCTGTTATTGAAACTATAAGTACAGTTGCTTACTTCATGATGGAACCGGGTGGTCATCAAGTTTACTTGGATGGAAAACTTGATGTAAACAAAACTATTAAATATGGGAAGCAATTAATACCGAATTTAGGGCAACTACAGGGAATACTAAGTAATCATTTTGTACATATTAGTTCTTTGCATTCCGATCTTAATGGAATAACAAAACACATAGAAATCACACCTCCACTAAGGATAAATCTAAATATGATAAAGGTTTGTACTTGGTGCTTATTTGTAACAAGCGAAGTAACCTTTTATGATTATTTTGATGATCATAAATATTGGATTAAAGTTGCTGAGGGCCAATATAAATTTATACAAAGTGATGATGATAAAAAATGGATGAGTGAGTTTTTTAAGGATGAATAATAACTTCACCTAGCATAGAATTCACGCAACAGGCACGCGCCCTCGGTCCAGCAGAGGGATTTTGGGGGAGAAGGAGCTACCGGACACATACACTAGGTTGGTCATCGTAAATACGTGAAAGCCAGATGGAATCTATTAATGGGTGATGAGAGATGTTTCAAAACTATTATGAAGGGAATGGACAAAGTAAAGAATGTTATTCTTATTTGGGATTAGCATAACATTCTCAAGTATTAGAACATCAACTAGTTAATATGATAGTTTTATTAAAGAAGAGTCAAGGGGAAATTCTAACAGAAGATGACTATGAAGCTTTATATGAGAGAAAGTTTTCAAATACATTAGAACAACTAATTAATGAAATCAAACAACTCTTTATACTTCGAGATGAGGAAATAAATAAACTAAAAAGATATTGAAATAAAAAATATATTGTTCATAAATATTTTAAAGATAGAATTAGTCTTTGCTTTACATATCAGGGAAGAGTAAGAATGATACAGAATTTGTTGACAGAGTTAGTAGAATAGATGCTTAGCTTGATCCACATTCAATCTATAAGAAAAATTAGAAATAATGCAGAAAGTGTTAGACGGTGATGAAATAGAAAAACAAAGAGCAGTGGAAAAAAGAAAACCAAATTTTAAATGGTAAATCATAGATGATATAGACCTCACCTAACATTACATTCACGCTGCAGTCATTCGCTTTTGGTCTGGAAGGAAGATTCGGAGAAGAGTATGTAACAAGACACATCCGCCTTCGTCGGACTTCGTGAATAAAGGAAGTTATGTGGAATTCCCAAAATCGATATTGACTGAGGAGATAGAACGAAGAAAAATGTTGAATTCTTTGTAGAACATAGTGAAAAGATATTCGGTAGTGATTATAAGATCAAATTAAGAAAGATTGGAAATAGAAAAGAATTTTGATAATCAATAATAAAGGTAGTAAAAACCAGTAAAGACCCACCCATAGATTAGCGTCTTCGGTGAGTCCCAGTTCTAAATGACTTAGAAGGGAATAACCATCCAAGCCAATTGTATGACCAAGTGATTGAAGCTCTTGATCTTATTAAATATAATACCACAATGAAGAATATGTAAAAGTAGAACCAGGCTATATGGAGCCGTACATATCAAATAAGTTGTTGAACACATTCTTTATAAATCAGTTACCCTGCATAGGCATATATTGATGTGATTTAATTTTTATTTTTTCAATATATCCTAAAGAAAGTCCGACATAACAAATTCCTAATCCAATATATAATCCAGGAAGTTTAAAGTACTCGATCATAAGATAAATAATAATAAGTGAGACCCCACAAATAAATGAAGAATAAAATAATACCCACTTTTCTAAGTTTATGGCTTGTAGCGTAGATCTTAAAATCATTTGTATTCCGTTGATTGTACTTGCTGCAAGCGCAATAGGTAGTACTTGATGCACAATAAGCACAATATTCTCTTTGTCGGTAATCAGTCTGGCGATCGGTGATGAGAACATAATCATTATAAGAGCAAGAGGAAGTAACAGCCCTAAAAGAAAAACGCAAGATAACCCAGTATATTCCGTACCTTTTTTTGGTTCTTTACCATATGCCTGGGCTGAAAGCGTCAAGCATACGCCTGAAAGAGCGTACATCGGGATCATAAAGAGCTCTGTTAATGTTACGATAATCGTATACACGGCCAATAACTGAACATCCATCCTTGATACAAATGCCGTTAGTGCAATAGCAAACAAAGTATATTCAATTAAATCTTGAAGTGCTAGGGGTATGTACAGACGAAATAAGCGATAAAAAACATCTTTTTTTAAAACAAAAGAATAATTAAATATTTTTTATTTTCGAAAGAAAAAGATACTAAGAAGTAAGCTCATTGTATAACCGATTACAGAACCAATAGCAGCTCCTATGGCTCCCAATTCAGGGAATCCAAATTTTCCGTAAACAAGTACATAATCTACGCATACATTCACTATACTAGCGGCAGTTAAGCTATACACTAATATGTGAGATTTATTGATGTTTTTAAAATAAGATGAGAAATTAAATAAAATCAAATTTATACCAATAGTTAAACCGGCTACATTTAGATATTCTCCAGCCACAGAAAGGGTTTCATCATTTAAGCCATAGATAATCTCCATTATTTTTGTTCCATAGCCTAAAATAAGAATTTCACATAAAACTCCGATTAGTAAAGAAATGCTCATTGTTACAATAAAAGATTCGCCGAATTTATTAATATTGTTTTCCCCTTATTGACCTCCAACGATATTAAATGCACTATATAACATTCCTATCGTGCCGGTAATAAGAAATATAAAAGAAGAAGCCACACCAACTGTGAACTGAACCCTATAAAGTAGACAGTTTTAAAAAAAGGATGTGCCGCTTTTTAAGAGGCAATGAGATGACTTCGATATGCTGCCGGAGTCATCTATTTTAATGTCCATTGGCGCGTTATCTAGGCAGTTTCCCCTTCGTGACAGAGATTGTAGGAATCTCTTCCTCTTCACACGAGACTGGTACTCTGGGTGGGTGTAATGAAAACCTTGATCCGAGTGAATCATGGCTTCTGGATGCAGTCGATTCCCGATAGAGTTTTCTAATTTGCTTAACGTTAGATAGACAATTTCCATCCGTAAACTCGCTGAAAGTTCATAGGCGACAATTTCTCGTGTCGCCACATCTTTCACACAAGGCAAATAAGCCGTTTTACCACCCTGAATTTGCAAGTAAGTAATATCGGTTGAGAATGTTTTCCGAGGTTCCTCATGGTGGAACTGATGTTTAAAGTGGCTTGGTACTTGGCGGTGAGCTTCTGTGGCTTTGGCTAGTGTTCGATAGGGATTTGCTTTTCGTACTTTGGCAAAGAAGTGAAACTTGCACACTAATCGCAAGATTTTTTATGATTCATGGGCTGACCGGCTTTTCAGCAACTTCCATATACAAACCGCATAACCAACTTTTCCATCGTCTTATTCATAAATTTCTTTTAGAAAGACATAATCTTGATAATCGGATTCCTCAGAGAGGGCCCGTTTTTCCCCGTTTTGAAGCCACTTGCAATAGCTACTAGGGCTCACTTTAGCCACTTCACATAAATAACGGACCATGATCTTCAATTGATACAGTCGAATCGTTTCATTGATGACTTGGTATCTCTCTCGAGCTGTTAACGACGATTCATTTTCGCCTGCCTTTCTAACTCGTATAGCTTTTTTAGTAACGACAATTCCGCCTCTAGCAGCCGAATACGCACTTCTGCTTGGGCTAATTTCCTCTCTTAGGAGGCATTTTCTTTCTTAGGACATCCTTTACTGCCTTTTCCTCCCAGCTCTTCGAAAAATTCATTTTCTCCATAGGTATGAAAGGTTCTGCGCCAACGATCTAAGGCACTTCGTTCTTTACTTAGGCCAATCACCTTCAAATCAAACTTAGCTTCTGTGATACTCCGCTCTAAAATAGTAATGTTAGTATAACGGGACTTTTCTAGAAAGAAAATAGAAAAATCCCGAATAGAGTCACTTTTTTTTAAGTGTCTACCATTCGGGGTTCAGTTTATTCCCGAAGCTTGGTCTTTCTTTTTTTGTGAAGGAGAAAATGAACAATGAATTAGACAAGTACGAATTCACAAAATAGACAAAAATTAGTTGGGGAATTTCCCATAATTGCAACGTTTGTACAGTAAAAGCTTACATATTTCTCGTCTGACGTGACGTCTTGTGAAGACTTGATATCCAGTTCTAATCCAGATTGTCATTGGAGAGTATTATTTTGCTCTCCTCTACAATAACCATGCAGATCAGCTTTTTTACTTCAAGAGATAGAACATTCGAGACCCATTCTGATTGGAGGGATGTTTATCATTGTAAAGTGTTTCTTTTAGCATCGTTTAAGTATTTTGTTTTTTAATCAAATGATTAACAATTCAAACGGAGAGGTGAGTATTTTGAAGAGACGTTGGATGGTGATGTTGACAAGCCTAATGGCTGTTTTTCTCATTACAGCATCCGTCAAGGCAGCAAGTTCAGATTATTATAGTGGATCGTGGGATACGAGTAATACAACCAGCTTAAGTATAGCTGTAGGATCCAGTATGTCATCGCATTTAAGTTCTTTTCAAAGCTGGTATACCGGTTGGAATGGTGTATCCTCCAAAGTGGGTTTGGCAAAGCCTTATGAGCAATCGAGTCTTGACCAAACGCCGCACTTCTCAAGAATTAATATCATTGGGAAGAACCTTGGTGCTACAGGTAACTGGGCTGAAGCTTGTAATTATAAATATAGTGTTTTATGGGGATACACGTGTGATTGGAACGGATCTTGGAAAGACTCCGTTATTGAGTTCAATATCAACACGGATTCAACAACGAAAAAAGGGTATTCCTTTCACAGCGCTAATCTAAAGAAAAAAATATTTCTGCATGAATTAGGGCACTCATTAGGTCTTAAACATCCAGATACTTCTTCAAGTGCAATTATGAAACAAGGGGATAATGGTTACTATGTTGTACAGCCCTATGATAAGTCCAATCTGAAAGAGAAATATGGGAACTAAAATATGGAGGTGCTGACATGAAAAAGTGGGTGACGGCCGGATTAATAGCTGTACTGGGAGTTAGCATGTTTTTCGGATATAAGCATTTAAATGCACAAGAATTACGTCCAGACGCAGATTACTACAATTACTCACTTTCTGAGATGGAATCATTAGCTACTGTAATCGTGGAGGCAGATTGGGAAGAGGAGACGAATTCAATCGTTGAATTGGATGAGAAGGATAAATATCCATTGGATACACGTACATTTTCAAATATTAAAGTGAAAAAGGTTTATAAGGGATCGGTGAAGGAAGGTGAAGAATTAAACGTTGTAGAGTACTATGCCAAGTGGAGAGATGTGGCAGGCGCATATGTGAAATATCCAAATGAACTGTATCAACCTTTGATTGCCGGTAAAAACTACCTGCTTTTTCTATATCAAAGTCCAGATGAGTCAACAGGTTCATATGAGATTATCGGAAACCATCAAGGAAAATATGTTTATCCGGAAAGTGAAAGTAACATGAGTATTCAATCCACTAGTGAACTGGATATTGCTGAAAAGGATGAACATTATACTGCCCTGTATAATCAAGTGAGCGAGAAATATTTTAGTCGGCCATAGTTTTAAAAGTAGCAGAAGGTCATCTATTTCCTTTTGTATTGGATAGATGACCTTTTTTAGAGTTGAGAAGCTACTTAAGGATGACGATAACCCTAAAAAAGCTTAATATTAGTAAATATAGAACAGAAAATTATGAAAGGACATTGGAAACATTGGGTTATATAAGTTAAGAAATTCTGAATGTGACCTGAAAGATAGGCCAATCTTATAGTTGAGGATGATTCATGTGAAGCAAGGACTCATTGTGTTTTTGAAAGGAATTTCAAGTTCGGGAAAAGACGAGCATCTCGATGGAACTGAAAAATCAGATAGATATTCCTTTTTATCATCTATCTATTCGTAATCATAATCAATTTATCGATAATACATATCCAGATATGTCGACTACAAGGGAATTAGATGATCACGTTGTCGAAGATATCCTTTTTGATCTGATCATCTCCGTGCAAATTGTTTTCGGAAATGGGTTTGAATGTCATCGTGGATACCGTCATCGACAATGACAAGTGGTTTAATGATTTTTATGATTTACTTTCGGAGCATCTATATTGTTTGTAGGCGTACGATGCTCGAAAGAAGAACTCATAAGAAGAGAGCAAATAAGAGGAGATAGAAAGATTGGACTAGCAAATTAAAAGTTCAACAAAGTATATTGCTTTAATGAATATGACCTTGAAGTAAATACTGAAAAGTTGAATCCAACAGAATGCGCCGAAAAGATATTAAGTTTTATTAAGTCCAATAAGGATTACTCGGTATTTAAGAAATTGAAGTGTATGACATCAGATAACAACGTTCTGATCTTCAGTCCGTTTGACCCTTGGTTCGTAAGAGAGGTAGGCATAGAAGTAGATTCAGCTTACAACCCTAAGATGCTAAGTCTGACGACCCGGTAGCTACACTACTTTAAGCTGCTTGAATGTCAGGATACACGATCGATAGATGATATTGCTGAAGAATACCGTTCTTTAACTGAAATTTTACAGTTTGATATCCTTATGCTGGGACAGTACTTGAGGGAATTGCAAATTCATATGATAGATATGTTGTACTTTGAGAAGATTCTAGAGCAGAGACTGAAAAAAATTTAGAATTTTAGGGAAAATATTTATTCGATAAAGAACAGACGCTAATATTATAGCATCTGTTCTTTATTTTTATTTCCTGGTCTAATTATTTATATTTCAATTTAAAATTAAATTTTATTTTTGCTATATACCCTAATGAAAGTCCGAGATAACAAATTCCTAGTCCAATATATAATCCAGGAAGTTTAAAGTATTCAATCATAAGATAAATAATAACAAGTGAGATCCCACAAATAAATGAAGAATAGAGTAATACCCACTTTTCTAAGTTTATGGCTTGTAGCGTAGATCTGAATATCATTTGTATTCCGTTGATTATATTTGCTGCAAGCGCAATTGGTAATACTTGATGTACAATAAGCACAATATTCTCTTTGTCGGTAATTAGTCTGGCGATCGGTGATGAGAACATAATCATTATAAGAGCAAGAGGAAATAGTAGCGCTAGAAGAAAAACGCAAGATAACCCAGTATATTCAGTACCTTTCTGTGGCTCTTTACCATATGCCTGAGCTGAGAGCGTCATACATACGCCTGAAAGAGCGTACATCGGAATCATAAAAAGCTCTGTTAAAGTTACGATAATCGTATACACAGCCAGCAAATGAACATCCATTCTTGAAACAAATGCCGTTAGTGCAATAGCAAACAAAGCATATTCAATTAAATCTTGAAGTGCAAGGGGTATGTACAGACGAAATAAGCGATAAAAAATTTCTTTATTTAAAACAAAAGAATAATTAAAGATTTTATATTTTTGAAAGAAAAAGATACTAAGAATTAAGCTTATTGTATAACCGATTACGGAACCAACAGCTGCTCCTGTCGCTCCTAATTCAGGAAATCCAAATTTCCCGTGAACAAGCACAAAATCTACGCATACATTCACTATACTAGCGGCAGTTAAGCTATACACTAATATATGAGATTTATTAATATTCTTAAAATAAGATGAAAAATTAAATAATATTAAATTAATACCAATAGTTAAACCGGCTACTTTAAGATATTCTCCAGCTACAGAGAGAGTTTCCGCATGTAAGCCATAAATGTTCTCCATTATTTTTGTTCCATAACCTAAAATAAGAATCTCACATAAAACTCCAATTATTACAGAAATGCTCATTGTTACATTAAAAGATTCGCCGAACTTTTTAATATTGTTTTCTCCAAAATATTGACCTCCAACGATATTAAATGCACTACATAACATTCCTATCGTGCCAGTAATTAGAAATATAAAAGAAGAAGCTACTCCAACTGCTGCAAAATCTTCAACTTTTAATCTTCCCACAATAGCTTGGTCCGTAATTTGAAAAACAATTTGAAAAAATTGAGTTAACATAAGCGGAACTGCCATGTTAGTGATTAGTTTTAATTTACTTCGATTATAGCCAAATCGATTTTTAACCATCTATAATCTTCACAATCTCGCTATTTGTTATAATAATATATCTATTCAAAATTTATCCTCCTGTTTTATGTGAATTTATATCTTTTTAAAAGAGATAAATATGAATAATGTCACTTTTATAGGTTTAATGAAAATATCATGTAATCCGCCAGGGTTATAACTTCGACTAAATCTTGATTCTGTCGAAAGAAAACAAAGTAACTACGTAATACCCTAAAAAGCTATAAATACTCTCCATGAAAGTATGGTGACATTCAATGAGTTGTGATTACAGTAAATCTTGGTTCCATGGTTCACCTCTTGTACTACAAGAACTAGCAGTTGGAAGCACCATAACTCTCTCAGGATAAAAATCTAGCCAGAATCTTTTCACACAAGCCTACAATAGTTTCAAATGATGAAACAGGAAATATTTTTCATAATGGAAAGTTAGACGGTAATTTATATTTGATTGACGAAGTGATTTCTCCCAAGGATGTATATTTACATCCTACTACTACTATGAAACCAGGAGATGAGTGGCTTATAACGAGATCAATTAAAATAAGAAAAATTCAATCTACGAAGCCGAATCCAGCAGAAATGCTAACTGAGGAAGAAGTAGCAGAACTGTTAGAACGAATAAGAAAGTATTAATTAGGCATCGATCCTGTATATTTTAATGGAGGTGTGTTGATGGAGGTATTGTATAAAGATTATCTGATCTCAGATGATAGGGAGAAGATTAATAGAAGAGTAGTTTTAGATTTCTTAGCTGATAGTTATTGGGCAAATAGGAGACCACCAGATCGTATTATAAAATCTATTGAAAACTCTCATTGTTTTGGTGTTTACAACAAAGAGAATCAAATAGGCTTTGCAAGAGTAGTTACAGATAGAGCCACTATATATTACTTGTGTGATGTATTTGTTTTGGAAGAATATCAAGGGCAAGGAATTGGAAAGAAGTTAATTGAAATTATAACGAATTCAGAAGAATACGAATGGATGACAGGTGTTTTAGGGACAATGGATGCTCATGGTTTGTATGAACAATATGGGTTTGAAAGAGATACTGACAGATTTTTGAGAAGAACACCTCAGGGGAGAAGAGAAATAAGGTAGCAACAAACAAAATATATACTTCCTATAACAATGAATTACAACTAGTATATGTTCTCTTCTTGATTAGTCTTTGAGATAGGGGAGGAGAAAATAGGAAAAGGCAGTGATGAAACCATTCTTCGACTGATTCACCACTGCGAGTAGAAGCGGCACCTTTATTATTCAACAGGTCCTTCTATATCTGCTTTCAATTGTTCAAACCACTCTAAGTTAACTAAGTGATGAGAATGTGAATTTTCGTTCATGCGGCGGAAGTAATTGATTGTGCCGGGAAGCTCTGGTGTGCTTAATAGATATTCATCAAGAAGGGCGATTCGAGCTTTAGTCTGGTCAATTTGCGATTGAACAAGCTCAAGCAATTTGTTTTTGTCATATTCATCTGCAAACAGTAGTGCCCCATAGAATTGCAGGTTCACATATTCTGATTTGGTGCCGTATTTGACCATTAATTTTTCGAATTCGGCCATTCCTGATTCGGTGATTTTAAAGTTCCGAGTTTCATGCCTACTGGTTGAAGGTTTCTCCTGAATCTGTTCAATCCAACCTTTTTCTTCAAGCTGCTGCAGATTGTAATAAAACGAGCCTTTTGTGAAGTTTACAATGTACTTGTAATGACGTTTTTCCATTAAGGCCAGCAGTTCGTATCCGTGAGCGCCGGGGTTTTGGATGAGCAAGCCAAGAATGAGTAAGGGGATCATGGCTGCATCACTTTTGCCATTTGTGCCTCGAATTCTGCGTACGTAATTTTACCCGAAGCTAAATCCATGCTATGAAGGTAAATCTGTTCCGTTTTTGAATAATCACGCTTCACATTCAGCGATTGCTCTTCTCCCGGGACGGGTTCAAGGACATGACACTTTTTCGAAAAAGCCTCGTAATAACGATATCCGAATTTCCGCTGCGAAACAGCGTCTAAATGAATGCCGTCAGGATTTGCGGTCAAACCTGCCGCTGTTACAAAATAGCAATTTTGCTGTTCGCTAGCGAAGCGCTGTAATTGTTCATTGACCTGTTGATATTCTGTCGCGTGCTGCCCAAAACCGCTCTTCCCAAGGAAATCACCAAGTCCACCAATGATCAGCGGTACCTCGTTAAGTTTCAATTCGTTTCTTAGGGTGTCGATGATATGGGTTAACTTCTCGTAATAAGTTTCATGCAGCGAACGATAACTATCGCTCTCACCCTGGTGCCATAGGATTCCGCAGATTTGACTGGAACGCTTGGCGAAGCGGGCTTGGGACAAAGCATGCTGAAAAAGGATACCTTCTGGATGCCAGTCATTCAGCGAGCTGCCACCTTCCGCACAAGGAATCAAACCGATTTCTTCCTCGGGATTGGCTTTCGACCAGGCATCAGCAAAAGACGCCGCAAGGCTTACACCCGAAACCGGACGGTCATAATTAATTGGCTCTGTCATCATCTGCCACTGTCCATTGCGCAGCATTTTTATTTTTTCATTATAGATCGGATCGACTTCATGCAGAAATCCACGGCCCGCCATATTCGACTGACCTAACATTAAGAAAGACTTTATCATTATAGTCTTCACTCCTTACTTCATTACAATAGTCTAATTAGACTAAATGATTGTACAGTCTGTTTGAACTGTAGTCAATTGAATCTGAAAGTGATCGATAACGTATTCTTCACTAAAAAATGAGAAAAGGGAACGGTCACAGTTGATTCTGTGCAGTTCCCTTTATTTATTGTTGTTCGTTCAAGCCATATTTCTCTAATACCGAATTACGGAATGTTTTATATTCTGAAAGTTCTGATGTTGTTAAAGCTTGCAAAGGGGCATTCGGTTCCCCGCCAGTCAGCTTTATTTTACCTAAGTTATCATTAACTACAGAGTAATCACCGAAACTATTCTTCATTAAGAAAATCACACTTGGCTCATCTTTCTTGAGCTCTATATAATTTCCCGTTGTAAGCTTTTCTTCTTTATAAAGACTAACAGGTTCAATAATAGTCAACTCTTTCTGGTCTTCTGGAAAGTCAGTTGGCTTTTTTATTATTTTATCGATTTTAATAGTTGTTCTAGTGGAGAAATCTTGCAGGTAACTGTCTGCATAAACCTTTACTTTATGCTCTCTATCCAAAAAGTCTTCCGTAGCATAACCTACTACGATCAGCTCGACATACTCGTCTAGCTTATCAATATCTTGTAATTTGAGAGAATTTGCAGATAAGTTCGTAATCTGTTTGTAAGGCTCAGCAGCATTTTCTTGATTATTTAAATAGACAATAGCCGTCGTTGCAATAAGTGTTACTGATAATAAAGCTATCACAATATAGTTAAATCTTTTCTTCAACATAACCCCGCCTTTTAGTTAGGAGATCCTCCCTTTGTTCAGTAAAAAGGAATTAGTCTAAAAATATACTAATATTGGCAAATAGACAAATGTTACTCCTATTTATTTTGCTTAGAAGCCGGATAGAGCGTTATGTATAACAAAAACATCTTACTTTTTATTAAGTTTTTATTAAGAACTATTTAATGTTTATCTACTAAACTAACTTATGTTACTTACGGCAGACTTTTATTCTCGCCAAAAAGTATACATAATAGGTGGCTGGTTTTTACTGGCTGCGGAGAAAAAGGAGACTTTACTATGAGGAATCGTTTTCACCTGCGACGAATGTTGTCGCTAACACTAGCAATGGTTATGCTGGCGGTCCTATGGGTGAGTCCGGCGATGGCTGCAGAAACAACGGTAGATAAAACGGATGTGGTAGATATTGTCCTCAGCGATGATAGTATTACTGTAGACGGTGAGGCTGCATCGAAGGATTCGAAATCACCCGTTTACGTCGGTGGAGAGATTATTTATTACCATGACCAAGATACGTATGAAAGTGGAAATCCCTACGGGGAAGGAACGGAAGATGAAAAGCATTCCGAGGAGGAAGCTGCACTTCACACGGCTGTAACGATTACAAAAGAGGGCACTTACCGAATTTCCGGTAAGCTGTCATATGGTCAGATTGTGGTTGACCTCGGTGAAGATCGCCGCACAGACCCTACGGCTGTTGTAAACTTGATTCTTGACGGTGCAGATATCAACTGTACTATTGCTCCGGCTGTCATTTTCTACAATGTATATGAGAGTGATCAGGCTTGGGTCGCTTACGATAACGGAGAAACAGAAGAATACACAGCTTCTGCCACTCAGGATACAACGGATGCGGGTGCGAATGTAATTCTGGCTGACGGCTCTGTTAATAATATTAGCGGTTCTCATGTTGCTCGTATTTACAAAGACAATGATCAGAAGAAGAAAAAATACAAGTATGACGGTGCGTTCTATTCCGTTCAGTCAATGAATGTGAATGGTGAGAAGCTGGGCACAGGCGTGTTGAACTTAGTTGCCGACAACGAAGGCATGGATACAGAGATGCATCTAACCATTAATGGCGGTAAGATCAACATTCAGTCTCAGGACGATGGTATCAATACAAATGAAGATGGTGTCTCTGTTACTACGATCAACGGCGGAAGTCTGCATGTTGTGGCAGGTTTGGGATCTGAAGGTGATGGTATTGATTCTAACGGATATCTAGTCATTAATGGCGGAACAGTTATTTCTTTAGCTAAGCCTCAATCAGACTCGGGTCTAGATGCCGACAAAGGTAGCTATATTAATGGCGGTTATGTAGTTGCGACTGGTTCCACTATGGACTGGGCTGAAAGTGACTCTAAGCAAGTGACAATGAACCTTCAGTTTGCTTCTTCTCAAAATGCTGAGGAAGCGATTATTGTTACTGATTTAGAAGGGAAAGTCGTATTTGCTTATGATCCGGAAAAGGACGAGTCCTCAGGTGAAAACTACCGTGGATATCAGGGTGCTGTTATTAGTAGTCCTGAGTTTGAGGTAGGTCAGTCGTATAACATTTATGTTGGCGGTGATGTTAACGGTAAAGAAGTAGACGGTCTGTACGATGTTTCCATGGTAACAGGCTTCTCTGCAGAGGCGACGAAGCAGCAGTACACTGGTACCGATGTGGGCATGGGAGGTCCAGGCGGTGAAAGACCTGAAATTCCGGACGATAGTCAAAGACCTGCACTTCCTGAGGATGGTCAAAGACCTGAACTACCTGATGGCGTAACGCCTGGTAATGGTGAAATGCCAGGTGGTGAAAGACCTGAAATACCTGATGATAGTCAAAGACCTGCACTTCCGCCAGATGGCGAAATGCCAGGAGCAAACGGCGAGAGTTCCACAGGTCAGGCATCGACTGTATTTTACATGACGGATAAAGTGAATGCTTTCTCTGGTGTTGCTGATTTTAAAGCTAGTTCTATGTTTACTGATGTGGCTGCGGATGCATGGTATGCTGACGATATCACTAATGTAGTAAATAAGGGCTTGATGAACGGGATGTCGAGTACTGCGTTTGGTCCTAATATGAACCTGACTCGCGGAATGATGGCTACGATCTTGTATCGTATGGCGGGTTCTCCGGATGTTACAGGAGATGCTGCATTCTCCGACGTATCTAGTGATAAGTACTATGCTAAAGCGGTTGCTTGGGCTGCTAAACAGGGAATTGTGGAAGGATACAAGGACGGTACATTCCGACCTAATGACAATATGACCCGCGGAATGATGGTTACTGTTCTTTATCGTATGGCTGGTTCGCCGGCGATCACGACGAATTCTAGTTTCCCAGATGTAACAAGCACGAAATACTATGCTGCTGCTACAGCTTGGGCGGTTAAGCAAGGGATTGTGAACGGTTATCCGGACGGTACCTTCAAGCCAGATACGAATATCACACGGGCTCAAACAGCGGCTATTTTAAGCCGTAACACAGCAAACTGATAGATAGTTTAAAATAAAATGATCAAAGGCGAGGGAGCAAATTGCTTTCCTCGCCTTTTCTTTTTGAGAATGTAAGATGGCGCGATTTTTCGGAAAGGCGACATATCCACCCTGCTAAGATTGACGACCCGGCAACTTTGTTGCCTTAAGCCTCTTGGGCTCGTAAATAGAACGTTATGAGACATCATCGTGATATAATCAAAGCAAAACGGATTAAGGCAGGAGAGACAGAATACATGGATGATTTTACAAAGAGACGGATTCAGAAGATCATGGACAAGTACACCGAAAATGCAGTACCAGAACATGTGAAAAGCCAGATTAAAATCAGTTATAAGATCAGAGGAAAACATGTGACATTAATTGAAGAAAGACAAGGCTACAAAAGTGATCAATGGGTGCAGATGCCTATAGCTCAGTTTAGATTAGATGAAAAGGAATGGAAAATATACTGGCAAGACAGTAAAGGGAAATGGCATTTTATAGATGACATAGAACCAAATGAAGATTTTGAAACACAGTTAAAGATCGTGGATGAAGGACATAATGGATTGTTTTGGGGGTAATTTGAAGAGGGCAATGACATCCCATAACATAATATTCAAGCATCGGCTTCTTGCGGAGTCTTGGTCTGCTTGATGAATTTAGTGAGGGGTTTAGCAGACACATTCCAATCCAAACTATCGCTAGTGGGAAGTTAGGGTTGGGACAACTTGAATACAAGAACGTTAGGCGGAATTCCCTAAGGAGGTATAGTTCTATATGTCTGATCATTGGGACATCTATTTTTGTGAGATTGAAGGTAAATTTTCATCAGTTATGTTGGATATGGATATCTAGAAGGAGATTGAGAAATCTGAGTATCCGCATCCAAAGGTTTTAAGAATACCAATCAAGAATCCAAGAGAAAGCGGCACTCCTATTAATGAAGAGGCTGATTTAATCAATGATCTAGAAGACAGAATCAATAATGAGATTATAGATGTTGGGTTTAATGTTGGCAGGATAACTACCGATGGTTTACGAGATGTAGTTTATTATTTTTCTAGACAGTATGAGCTAGAAAAAGTAGCAGAAAAGTATTTCCTTGAACATGGTTATGAGATTGAGGTTCATAATATGGAAGAAGAAAATCCTTGGGATTTTTATTTTGATTTCCTTTATCCCAACAAATATCAAATACAACATATGGGGAATAGGAATGTTGTCGAACAGTTACGAGAATCAGGAGATAAATTAGAAGAACCGAGAAGGGTAGATCACTGGATCTATTTTCAATCCACTGAAGATAAAGATCGCTTTGAAGCTAAGGTTAAACTTCTCAGTTTCAATATCAGTTCCAATCCTTCTAATGATGAAGAAATCTATTCTCAGATATATCGTCATGATGATGTCGACTTCCATTCAATAAATGAAGTTACGGACAGCCTTATTGATTTAGCAGAAGAATGTAATGGTGATTACGATGGATGGGAATCCATAGTTATTAAGTAGATGATAAGAAGAGGATTTTGGCATGTAGTAGATCTAGTGACAACTTCCTGGGGAATTCGTGAATACCTGAACGTTATCGAAAATCCTCGCATAGCAAAACAAAGAGAGAGGTCACTTATGTTTCAATATAAGATAACTGCGGATAAAAAAATAATAATTAGCAATGGTACTGTTTTGCAGACATTTGATGTAAGTAAATTTAGTCAAATTGATGGACTTGCTTTAGATGAAGATGAAATAAAAGTTGCGATTTCAGGAATATTGCTTAATGGGGAAAGTGTCCTAGAGATCATAGGGCTTAGTAACTCCGAGGATGGTAATACGATAATTGCAGGAATAAATGGAACAGATCTTGTCTGGTTGAGTCATGACCATTTATTAATAAATACGGGGAATCATATCTCTCGGATTACGATTTCAACAAGTCAAATTGAGCCTATCCATAAATTTAGTAGAGTTTCTTACGCGCCAATTCATTTATCTATAAGTCCCTCGAAAGAAAAATTAGCATATTTGCGGTGGAAGTCTGATTCACAACGAATTTGTCTTTATAATAGGTCAACAAATGAATCTGAACATTTCAAAGTATCCTGCAGATCATACTGTTGGCTTGATGATCGAACTATTTTGTACAGCAACTTGAATGGAATAAAGCTGCTTGATGTTGAAAACGGTAAAATTTCAATCTTTTTGAAAGATGCTAAATCTCTTTTGAGATTCCCTGAGTTTAAATATCGGTGTAGTGAATTATCAACAATAATAGAGGGTAGTAAGGAAACCTATAGTGTAAAGGATGTAGAAAATCCGTTATATTTAAATCAAAGGATATTCTTTCAAGTGATTGCTAGTAATGAACAACGTGAGTGTTATAGTGCAATCCTATCTACTGATCTCGAGAAGAAAGATATACAGCAGCATCATTTTCAAAAAGGTAGATATCATGAAAATTATTATGCTGATTCTTCGAATTCTATATTCTTATATTCGAGGGAAGCAAACGATCGTGATTTTCGTCTTTTGCCATCTCCTGGTGTACCGACTGGGGCTCTTGTATTCTATAATCAAGATTGGGATTGGGATGAATAAAGACTTACATAAATATCTTATTGAACGTCATGGATTTCTTAATGAGATTTATGACGTTTTTTTATTTTAAGGGAGATTTATTTATGCTTCAAAGACGATAAAAAATCATAAAAGAAATGGGAGAGAGGCTTATGGATCGCTTGGTAGTCATGACGGTTGGAAAAACGCATAGCGGCAAAACCACCTTTGCCAAAGAGTTGGAATCTGTATTACAACAATCTATTGTTATTGATCAGGATAATCATGCTGAATTTATTAATACGCATTATAAGAAACTTCGTCCTACAGAGGGTCCAAACACTTTGAAATTCTCTGTAACTAATACCATTGTGAACTATGCTATAGAGCAAAGCAATCTCCACATCATTTTAAGTAACTCCAATTTGAATAAATCCGGGAGAGTAAACCTACTCCAATATTTTCATGAGAAAGGATTTAAAAGTATGATTGTTTATTTTGATTTACCTTCAGATCTACTAAAAGATCGTGTTACACAAACTGGAAGAAGCAAAGCTGTTTTTAGAAACGCATCAAGTTTTTTGGAAGTATTGGAGAGACAAGAACAATCGCTAGAAATACAGCCCAGTATAGATGAAGCAAATTATCTGTTTGTCATTAAGGACCCCGATCATACAGCAGAAGTTATTCAACAAATTGTATCAGTCCATCTAAATGAAACCTCAATCATCTATTTTGATAGTTGAAGCGTGGAGGATATTTATCATAACCAAGTCCACCAAGTCCATAAAGGTTCCTGTATTCTTGGTATGTGAACCTCATTAATGACATACAGTTATTGTAATTGATCTAGAAATTGCAATCCCATTATTGGAGGGAGGAATTATACACGTGGAAACGCTGGGTAGAGGGTGTCTCTGGCTTATTATTGGTGTCATCGGATTGATGCTTCTCGCGTTAATCACACAAAGCACGATCAACATTCCATGGTTTATCTTTATCCCCATTGTGATACTCGTCTTCTGGATTGCATCAAAGAAGAGCAAAAAATAAAGGTGCCGAGCAAACTTAACTCGTATTTATATGAGATTGTACAGCAATATTTTTCGAACAAGTGGATAGATACAGATACGTAAAATCATGATAAGTAAATAAGCAATTCACAAAAAGGAGTTCTAGAAATTCTCTAGAACTCCTTTTATATGCTGCTTGTTACTTTTGAGGGTTGCCATTTGACTGGTTGATCACTAAAGCCACAATAGAAAACACAATATAAGTTAAATAAATGAAAGTTGCTAAATAAATACTCCCACCTTTGGAAACCCAAGCGATGACAGCGATGATTAAACCTAAGATATTAAATATGAGCAAACGTACAATGAAGTTGTTAACCATTATCGCAATTACATAGTTAACGATACTCATCACAAGATTAAAGGCATATAAGATAAGGAAAAGAACAAAAAAGGGTACAGCCCAATCGTCTCTATTGCTTAATTCCGAATGGTTTACAACTATTTTTGCTCCAATCCAGCTTGAAATCAAAGCCAGAACCATCGATATGATAAAAGTATTAAGGATAAATTCTTTCTTGAATTTTTCCATAAACCACTCCTAACCCTTTCCAAACAGTGTTAAATTATCTATTCGGTGTTAAGTTTAAACAATAATGCTCAGATAAGCAATCATGTTTAAAATCTCCATCGTTTTCGTTATTTAATGCTGTGATGTACGCCCTCATTAGTAAATCAAATTATATTTATAGAATGGAGCAGATAGTTCGAAAATGGATGTATTACAAATAAAGAGATTAACAAACTATCTTGAGTTTTTTCAGAATGACCGTAGTGCCTTTTTTACTGAGAGCAAGGGTTGGAGGATAGAAAGCCCAGAAGTAAGTCAATTTAGAAAAGAACTATATGATACCGAATTTCTACTCGTTTATGATTGGGTTCAGTGGATTACTGAAAATGATGAATTTAAAAATGTGAATAATAACGTACAAGATAAAATTAGGGATGCAGATTTAGAAACCCTTAGGAAATTAATGACTAGTTATATTCGAGGAGATCGGTTTAATGAGGGGCTTTTTATTGATGTGATACTAAAAGGACATGTTACTGAGATTTTATTAAGACTTCAAGAACTGATTAATGAGTAATACAGAGAATAAATGCTCAATCTAAGTTTATGGAGGCTAAATCCGTGAGATTAATTAGTCAAGTTCAAGAAGATTTAGTAATTGCGGAGTTTCTGTTTGCAGAGTTTTACTCTGATAGATTTAGGAGTGGAATAGTAGAAACACTTGGTGATTATGATTCAGACTTGATTACAAAACCTAACTTGGAAAATCAAAATGATAACCAATTAAGAAGAGATATTCTAGGTCAGACAAGGGGATTTGGCCGCAATACCGAGTTGTTTGAGAATTTTCCAGGAGAAGTTACATGGTATAAAGCTGTTTTTCAGAAACAAGATCTAAGTGAAGTGATGTATATCAATTATAGTTATTGGAATGAATTATCAAGTGGTACAAGACTTCCTATTCACGCTTCAAAGAATATTATCGAAAATGTTGAAGTATATGGATTAAGCAACCAAGGATTTTATGATATTTCTGCAGCAATCAAGAATGGAAAGGTGTTCCCGAAGCTAATATTTGTTGCGATGGATGCTACTTCGAGAGTAGTGGTACTTGAAGGTCATGCGAGATTAACAGCTTATTATATGGATCGTAAATATATCCCTGATGAAATGGAAGTGTTCATTGGATACTCTGACAAGTTTAGTGAATGGGATTTATATTAAAAACATAAATATGTAGATGAAAGTATAACTTTTCATTTGAGGGGGGATTAAATGATAAAACGTTCATTAAGTGATATTTGTGAAATGGTAAAAGGTCATGGATTACATCAAGCATACAATTCAAGTCTGATCTCGGGAGTTTCTATAGATACCAGAACGCTAAGTGCTGGGAATTTGTTCATACCCATTATGCGAATAGATAATGGACACAATTATGTTCAGAAAGCCTTTGATAAGGGTGCAGCTGCTGCACTTTGGCAAAGGGATCAGCCTAATCCTCCAAAAGGAGTTCCTATTATTTTTGTTGAAAACACGTTAACAGCGCTACAAAATCTGGCAAGAACATATAGAAATCAATTAAATAGTAAGATTATTGGGGTAACAGGAAGCAACGGCAAAACAACCACAAAAGACATGATATTTTCTATCGTATCAACCACATATAAAACACAGAAAACGTTAGGGAATTATAATGGAGAGTATGGTTTGCCTTTAACCCTGCTTGAACTAGAAGAAGATACAGAGGTCGCTATTTTGGAAATGGGAATGAGTAACCCGGGAGAGATTAAGTTGTTATCAGAAATTGCTCGTCCCGATATTGCTATGATCACGATGATTGGCATCTCTCATATTTCAACGATGGGTTCAAGAGAAGCGATTGCTAAAGCTAAACTGGAAATTCTTACAGGACTAAATCCAGAAGGGACATTCATCTACAATGGGGATGAGCCATTATTAAATAATGAATTAACAAAAATGAAAATACCAGAATCATTAAAAATTATTCGTTTTGGTGAATCCGCAGATCATCATTATTATCCGGTTAGAGAAGAACAATCAGATGAGGGTGTTCATTTTATATTAAATGATCGTGAGAAATATGTTATACCCATGCTAGGTAAACATAATGTTTTTAACGCGATCGCTTCTATAGCAGCAGCTAAGGAACTAAAAATATCATTGAAAAATATAAAGTCAGGTCTTCAAAGCATAGTTATCACAGAAATGAGAATGCAACGAATAAAAACGAAACTAGGATACACGATTATTAATGACGCGTGGAATGCGAGTCCTGTTTCTATGAAAGCAGCGATACAAACTATGACTGAACTGACTGGATATAAAAGAAAGATTGTAGTACTGGGAGATATGCTCGAGCTTGGAGTTAATGAAGCTCAATACCACAAAGAAATGGGTCAGGTAATCCAATATGGTTTGGTCGATTATGTTTTTACAATAGGAACTTTAAGTGAACATATCTCTAATCAACTCTATGAACGTTTCCCATCTACACATGTAAAACATTTTATAAGTTCGCATGAACTTGCCCATCATATAGCTAGTGTAATTAAAGAAAACGATGTTATTTTATTTAAAGGTTCAAGAGGTATGAAATTAGAAGAAGTCGTTAACAAACTTACGTAGCATTGATTGTTTATCGAAGGTGGTTCAACAGCGCCTAACAAAGTATTGACGTTTCGGGCTGAAGCCCTTGGTTGTCATAGTAAAGAATAGAGAGGAATAATGAGTTTTCACTGGGGAATGGTCTTGGCGGGCTCAATGTGAAATAGTGAAATGAAATATAATCAGATAAGTTAAGGCATCCGTTAAGGGTGCTTTTTTATGAAGTGAGGAGATAAAATTGAAAAATGTGAAGGTAATTGTTGGTTCGATCGTAACGGTTGTATTTCTTGCAGGATGTTCTTCTGCTCCTCGAGAAAAAAATGTTTCGGCAACTGAACAAATATCCATAACGAGAACCGATCCTAATTCTCAGGCTGTTTTTGGAGGTGCTTCAGGCAGCTTGGCATATTCGTATGAAAGCTTAGAAGAACTCGAAGCAGCCTCAGATGTAATTGCTGAAGTTAAGATAATAGATATCCATAGCGCAGATGTGGAAAGAGATTCTACGTTGTATAATGCTGCAATTATAGACCTGTTAAAAGGCAATGGTGAAGAGAAGGAAATTATTCTAAAACAAGTTGGTGTGGAAGAGGCAAGGGAAAAAACGGGTGATCTTACTATTCAGCGAGATAACCCACTTATGAAGCCAGATGAAAGATACGTATTATTTTTAAAGGCAGGACAGAAGGCTGAGATCGGACCTCTCTATTATGTGGCTGGCGAGTATCAGGGAAAATATGAAATTCAAGGTGATCAAGTATTCTCTGTAAATCAACAAGAGAAAACCAAAGCGATGGTAGCTGGACAAGATTTAATTTCATTTAAAGAAAAAATCAAACGTATCGTTAGCGAAAATGAATAGTCAGTTTTAGAGCACATTAGTTGAAGACAGGAGCCGAAATCAGGCTCCTTTCTATTGTTATCGTTCCTCGTTAGCGCAACAATAGGTTTCTTTTACTGACACCCATTATTATTTACTATAAATACCGTTTAATTAAGCTGTAGAAAACGAATGATCTCACCGTCAATTATGTCTTCGCTAGCCCTTTGGAAACCCAAAGATTCATAAAGGTTCCCAGCAATAAAGTTATCGGGTCTGTGTCCGATCATTAATGTCTTACAGCCATTTTGCTCCATAAGATGAATCAACTTTTTCATTGCTGCTTTGGCATAGCCATTACCTTGATGATTCTGATCAATCATAAGTGCAGGTATCCAGTGGTTACCATCCTCATCAGGGCTTTTACAAAAAACAATAAATCCGACTAGTAATGCCTCCGAATATACCCCTCTCAGCTTAAAATCACCAACATATTTAGATTCTGCAATCCAGTAAACAATAGGGGCAGGAAAAACGCTGATTTGTTCTTGCTTAACATGTAACTTGGTACAGTCGTACCAGTTGTCAATTGATACTGGTTTTAATTCAATAGGAAAATATATTCATTATTATACTTGTAACTTATTATCTCTCGTTGGTATAAAACGGTTATACAATAAAAAGTTTATGAATCAGTGAAAAAAAGCCCTGATAAGATCAATAATTGATCTATCAGAGCTTTTTGTATTATCTAGTTACCTAGACAGCAATTTATTTAAAAATGCCGAATGGCGCGCCAATCGGAAGGAAACGGCGTCCGAAATGTGCGTTAAGAACAGAAGCGCCGCAACCATATAGGGACACGATAGCAATACTCATTTCCGCATAGGCTGCCATGGTATGGAATACATGAGGTGCAACTCCAAATGCGTCGAGTGTTAATCCTAAGAAAAGAAAATCAATCAACACAAATATAATGAACAGTACTTTATTGGTTTCCATAGCACCGATCGTCATGAATAGTGTGAATATCAAATAACCTAGAAAAGCGAAGCCAAGCTGTTTCCCATCTATATCAGCGGCCAAAATCGGTCCAAATGCGCCCATCTTCATTAACCAGCTGCTCGCTACTCCGAGCCAGAAGAAGCCATAGGCACCGAATGCCGTCATCCCAAATGTATTATTATGCTTTGCGTCTTGAACAGCAGCGAAAATCTGAGCGATTGCACCAAGGAAAATAGCCCACGGAATTACGTAACTAAGTCCTGTTGTGAGACCAAGTTTCTGTGAAGATGCGACAAGCGTTACGATTGCTAAGCCAAATAAGCCGATTCCGCTTGGATCTGCTGTAATGATTTGTACTGATTGTTTTTCTTGTGATGTCATAGTTGCCTCCAGTAAATATACATGTGAAATAGGCCAATCAGTGGGGTCACCATTCTGATTAGCCTTGGAAATCATATCACAGTCATTGAAAAAGTGTAAGTAGAAATTTTTGATTTACAAATCATTAGTTAATAGTAGTGTATGAGATTACTATAATCTAACGTCTTGCTTGCTCAAATGGCTATCGTCACAAGGATATAATATGTATAATTATGGAATAATACCTAGTACCAAAACATCATAGACTATATAACACTTACATAGATTGAGAGTAGAATATAATATCAGAAAGAAGGTGATGAATATGAAATCAAGACATTTTCTCTTTATGGCGATGTTATTCAGCATCATAGCTCTTTTGACGGGGTGTGTGCCTGGGGATGGAGCAAAGAATGCTCAAGATCTTGCGGGATTTTTTAGTGGAGTATGGCATGGATGGATCGCTCCGATCTCATTAATACTCGGTTTATTCAGCGATAACATCAGATTATATGAAGTCTATAACACAGGATGGTGGTATGATTTTGGTTTTTACATCGCTGTTATTAGTGGTTTCGGTGGAATTTCGCTTTTCCGTCGTAAAAAAAGGAAGTAGAATAGGTTAATTTTGAATAAGAAGGCTTTGTAGGAGACGAATCAGGCAATCACCCTGCACTGGCTGAGATTCATGACTTTTTCGATGTCGTTTACTTTAGCCAGTGAGGGTTGGGTTGATTAACTAGGTTGTCTCCTCTACATTGCCTAACTCCCTTATAATCTTCTGAATTTCTTCAGTTTCAAAACGATCGTCGCCAAAAGGTAATACCAGTGATCCTAAAGTTACATAAAAGAATTGTTCCTCCGTCTCAACGATATTCGTAAAACTAATAGTAGCAGGAATCGGCCTGCCTTCTTTATCATTTATCTTTGTTTCAAAACTACCGGTTAAGAGGTTCTGACCATTTTTTAGTTCAACATGTGAAATCAATGAGCTATCTATCGTGAAATGATATTTTGTTCCTTTAATAAGGAGTTCACCAGTGCCACCCTCGCCAACAAGATAATCCCCATCAGGCTTAAGTTCTTGATCAATAGATATAGTGCTGTTAGCGCTGCTTAAATCACCAAAATCATCAAAGCCGAAATTTTTAGCTGTTTTTAGATTGTTTGGACCATCGAAAAGGGGCGGTATTTTTTCGGAATTGTAATTTTCTTTTAAATGTAGTGTGTATGGACTTGTTCCATGTAAGGTAGCGGGCTTAGAAGTTTCATTTCCTATGAGTAAGCTGACGCTAATAATAATTGCTAAACCCAGAACTCCTCCTATGGTTAACAGAGCTTTTCTTTTCATGAATGAATACACGCCTTTTCTTTATATTAGAGTATAAGTAATATATTTCATTTCCCATATTTAAGCAATATTAATTATATAAACATTCTAGTGATCTCTTATAACAGAGTTTTCATGCCATATGATAGGAAGTAGGGAGTGTATGTCATTAATTATTCTAATCCGAGGAAGAGCAGGCGTAGGTAAAACAACATTATCAAATGAACTAGGAAAAGAATTGAAGCTGCCTATCATAAGGAAAGACGATATTTACGACTCAATATTTAACTATATTCAGGATCACCACACACGTAATCAATTCTGTTATGAACTCATTTATCAAATGATAAAAACAACGTTGGATTGTAAGGCGGACATACTAGTCGATGCCCCATTTTCAGAAATATCAGAATTACAAGAATGGGTTACAAAGCATGGGGGAGTTCTAAAACCGATTCTGTGTATTTGTAGTGATGAGGAATTATGGGCACATCGATTCAATCAACGGGAGATAAATCCTAAACCCAATCAAATGATTACTAATTTTGAAGAAATGAAAAAGCATTATGGTGATTCGAGAATAAACGGGGTTGAAGGAGAACTAATACTAGATAGTGTTCATGATCTGAAGGTATTGATAGAGCAATCGAAACAGTATATTCAATACAATCTTTGAAAACTATATTGAGGTTCAAGGGAGCGGAGTAGGCGTTGATGATATTCTTTGATTTAGACGAAACGTTATTTGATTTTAAGGCAGCGGAATACCTCGCTGTGAATGATTTTTTTACGCAATGTGTTGAACAGTCTAAACTAAATGCAGATGACTTTTATCAATTGTGGTGTGAAGTTGGTAAGACACATTTTGATCGATTCTTACGCGGAGAGCTTACCTTTGAACAGCAGAAAATAGAAAGAGTTCAAGAGATTTTTCATAGATCAGGAGTACAACTAAGTGATGTTCATGCTCAGGAATACTTCCAAATTTATTTGAATTGTTTTGAAGAGAACTGGAAGACGTTTGATGATGTTATACCTGCACTGACAGCGCTTGGTAACCACCGTTTAGGGATTATTACAAATGGAGATTCCGCTCAGCAGAGACAAAAACTAGAGAAGATCGGGATCATAGATTATTTTCAGGTGATCGTGACAGCAGGAGATATCGGGATATCAAAACCGAATACAGAAATCTTTGAGTATGCCTGTCGCCTTGCTGAGGAGAACCCTGCAGATTGTTATTACGTGGGAGACAATATGGATTCGGATATCATACCATGTGAGAAAATAAAGATGAGAGGCATCTGGCTTAATAGAAAAAATAAAAATAAAAATCATACTCGAACGATTAACAATATGGAGGAATTACAAAATTACTTTATAAATGAATCGGTAACATCAAAAAGCGGTTTAGTTTGATTTTCGGAAGAGATCTTATATCAAATCCAAAAAAGAATTTTCAATAGATGGTTGATGGTTGAACACCTCCATAGGCACTGGATTCCCTGGGAAACCGGGGCTTTTTTTATTTTCATGAAACATTTTTTAGTTGAAAACGTCTGTATTAATATCGTTAGAAAATTATTTAAAATATGGGAGGAATTAAGAAACAGGAAATTAACCGCTAATTCATTTTAACGATCCATAGCTACTGCAGGTGTGACATAGACTTTGATTCGGACAAAAGCGAGCAATGGAGGGAATTATAAATGTCTACTAAGAAAAAGATTACCATCACCATATTATCTGTATTTATAGTCATAACAGCCACCCTAGCTGTTTATTATATTGTTAATTACAATAGTACCCAATCCATAAAAGAAGATGTCGGAGCGGTCAAAAAGACACTGAAACCCGGCGAGTCATTAAGCGTGATCGGAGAAATAAAAACGACCGATACGGACGAAGAAATTGATTTAGCGATGGCTCTTGCCTTAAAAGATGATGTATATGTTATGAAATCCAGCGTGGTTCGGGTGATGCATGATATGACACATCAGAAAGTAGTTGCTTCGGATAAATGGAACTCGATTCAAATGACTCCTAAGCGGATTGAACAGATTATTAAAGTCATTGAAACCAAAGGAACCGATTGGGATTTGTACGACAATATGCTCAAGATTGCGAAGAAATGGCAAGCAGGAGATTTTTCGGAGATTGATAAAGATCATAATTATTTTTGGAAATTAGAGAATGGCAATATTGGAAAAGCGAAAGGGATCATGACACCAGAAGAGGAAGCTGCTTTTATAGAAAAATATTGGGGTGACAAAACCAAATAAAAAAAGATGATGTTTCAATTTTTCATGAAGCTATATCGAATGTGGATAGTCTATAACCAAGCCTAATGACTACAATAATGTTTAAATCGGTTTATGAATGTATACCATTGTTTCATAGCAGCCGTGAATTGTAACCCGTACTGTTGTTTGAACTCCTCTTCCGTATGATCTTCAAAATATTCTATGGTAAAATAATGAATTGTATTTTCAACCACTTTTATTAATTCATTTAATCTAAATTTTTCGCTTGAAACGCAAGGTAAGTTATTAAATTCCTCCAGTGCGATGACATGAACTTCCATATGTTCGCGATAGTAAGCTAGTATTTCAATAGCATTAGGACAATGATCATCCATTAATTGTTCAATTAACCCATCGATTCGATTGATTTCATTTTTTAAAATTTCTATTTCCTTCATTGCAGGATATACTCCCTTCATAGAGGCATACCAAAAAGATAATCTATACATCAAAGTATGATTCTCAAGTCAGATTAGATAATTTATTTGAAATCATTCTAAAATAATAAATTATATTAATAGAATAGATTTTTAGTAGGCATGTCGTCAATTGATCTATAATTTGTCTTATATTGATTTCCTTATTCTTCACATGCTTGTCCTAAAAGCCTCATGAACAATCCAATAAAACAATATAGAAAGAGGGATAATATTGACCATCATCGGACTGATAAGACACGGAATTACAGATTGGAATAATGAATATAGAGCACAGGGCCTAGCAGATATACCTCTAAATGCAGTAGGACAAAGGCAAGCTGAATTACTAGCACAAAGATTGAAGAATGAGGACTGGGATTATATATATTCAAGTAACTTATCTAGAGCCCTTGAAACAGCAAAAATCATTGGGAGAATTAAAAATATCGATGTGAAGATTGATGAACGATTAAGAGAAATGAACTGTGGTCTGATCGAGGGAACAACGGAACAAGATCGAGTGAATAAGTGGGGATACAGCTGGTCCAAATTAGATCTTGGGATAGAATCGAATAATGACATTATCTCAAGGGGTGTGGAATGTGTTAAGGATCTTTCAGAAAGGCATCCTGACAAAAAAGTATTAGTCGTCAGTCACGGTGCGCTAATCGGTCTATCATTAAAGAAACTCATTCCGCATTATGATACATCAGAACATTTACACAACACCTCGGTAACCATTCTAAGTAAAGCGGAGCCACGTTGGGATTGTAAGTTGTATAACTGTATTACTCATCTCGGTGAGGGAGGGTGTGATTCTAATTAACATAAGATCTGTGGCAACGATCGTAATTGTTCTCATATTTATAACAGGCTGTACGAAGTCCGAACCGAAGGATTCCGTTAACAACATTACTGCTATAGAGCTAGAATGCAATACTCCCATTTCAGAAGCGAAGTGCGAGAATCAATTATTTAATGATGAAGAATCAATTAAGCTATTTGAAGAAGCAATAAATACAGCAGTAGAAAATTTGGGAGAACTGGATTACAGTGCAGAATATAATATGACCATTTTCTACTCAAAGGATGTAACTACAAATTACCATCTATCTTTAGGATCACATCGAACTGTAAAGGGATTACTGGTGAATCAGGAGAATACAAGTCAGGGATATGAAATATCAGTGGATCATGCCAACCAATTAAGGGATTTAGTCTCTAAACGCTAAATAATGATCCTGCCATCGGAATTAAAATGACACATGTAGTTCCATGGACCAATAATGACAGAGGGGAACTTAATCATGAATATGTATGGTTGGGGGAATTGTCCACAAGAGGTACGAGAGCAGGTGTATAAGCTTAATTCATCTCTCATTCACTATCTAGGATCAAAAATAATAGGTACTTATATTCATGGTTCACTATCACTTCATAGTTTCAATCCTATAAGCAGCGATATTGATATGATTGTTCTCGTATCTGAAAAAATTGATTTGGAAACAAGATTTAATTTAGTTAAGGAATTGCTGCTCATTTCTACAAATCCTTCCCCAATAGAAATCAGTTTTATAACAAGCGATGCAATTATCCCGTGGCAACATCCTACTCCCTTTGAATTACATAGCAGTGAATAGTGGAGAAGTAAATATGAAGAACGTGTGGCTGAAGAAGATAAAGAATTTTGGGCAGAGACACCAACAGATTCGGATTTAGCATGTCACCTTACATTAGTAAGGAAGAAAGGGATATGCATTTATGGGAAGCCCATCAATGAAGTTTTTCCTGAAGTACCTGAAGCGGACTTTCGTTCTTCAATATGTAGTGGGATTGATTACGCTGTATCTGTTTTAAGGTCCAACCCGATTTATGGAATTCTTACACTTTGCAGAGTTTTGTCATATTTAGAGACGAACGAAATATTCTCAAAACGAGAGGCTGGTTTATGGGCACTTCCAAAGTTACCGAATCATCTAACCTACATTGTAATACATGCAGTCGAAGTGTATGAAGGTACAAGAAATGAGATGATTGATATCAATGAAGATCACTTGGAGGAATATAGCACACTCATGAAGAGCCATATTGACTCCGCTTTATGATGCGGCCGGAATAAGAGGAATAAGGAGAATGATATTGTACAAAAAAATAGGCTTATCGATCCTTATTATTGGTGTAGCTTTGATCACCTTCATCGTGATATCCATATATCCTCAGACCATCCACTTACATGCCCAAGGAATAAAGTATAGACTTGGTGCTGAACATATCGGAGATGAGAAGTCTATAGCCATAGATATGAATGGCACCGTATATACAAGCCTTACAGGGAATAAAAGATTCGTTGGAACCATCTCAATTGAAGGCGAAGAAATACCTGTTCCGGAGAATCAAAGACAACTAGAGATTAATTTGGGAAAAGACCTTAGTGGGGTCATGCTATATCAATATAATGAAGATGAAGGGATTGGCCATTTTTTGTATGGAACCATCTTTGTGAATCGTTCCTTTCGTGAGGTAACAATTACGGTGATGGATCAATATTCAGCAGAAGGTAACCAAGGGGGGAATTGGAGCGGAGGCGATGGACTTATGATCTCCGTTCCTGCGTCCGATCGAGCTGAGGCACTCCGTATATCGAATCGTCTAATGAAAGATTATTTGGACGGTTACATTTTACATTAACTATTTAAAAATAAAATAAGGGCACAAAAGGAATCTTATCTATTATAGATGAGGTTCCTTTTTTATTCTAAACCAGGATACCCTTATGGAATTGAACGCGATTGTTACATGTATACATCTACGCATTGTGATATTCGTCACAATTATGATGGGATTATGAATGTTAGAATTTGAAATATGCGACAAAGAACTTAGAAGGGGTGATTGTCTTTGATGTCTACACCGGCTCAGAAGACGAGAGCTTTTATGAAATTTATGGTGAAAAACGGCATTCTCACGGTGAGTATGACGTTAATTATAGTCCTTGCCATTCGTGCCATTGAGCAGAAAGTAGATCGAAGGTGGGTAGAAGATCTGCCTATTTTTTTATTTGTGCTCGTGATTACGACGTTATTCTTCTTCATGATCTATTGGCAAAGTCATAAGCTTCGTTCTGAACAAGAATTGTTCACGAATGTTTTTCAGCATAGTCCTGATGGAATTCTGGTGACGGACAGTGAACTGAATGTCATCCGCATGAATCCGACAGCAAAAGAGCTTCTTAAGATGGATCAAGATCCTGTCACGGTTAATTTTTGTAATCATTGTTCCAATTATGCGGGACTGAATAAGCTTTGTTCCTATCATAAATGCTTTATCACAGAACCCGGAACACAATATGTGGAAGTTCAATTAACGACGACAAAAGGAATAACGAAATCGATGAATGCCAGTGTTTCGCATTATAAAGATCCGATGTATGGACCACTGAATATCATTCGGTTTCAGGAAGTGGAAAAAGCAAGACAGGAAGAACAAAACAAAATTGCGAAGATGATTACTCACTCTATCCTGTCTGCACAAGAAAATGAGCGAAAGCGAATTTCCCGTGAGCTGCATGATGGGATTGGACAGTCCCTGTATAGCATTCTCATTCAGACAGAAGTGATGAAGTCTTTATTAGAAGAGGAAAAGGAGTCTGTGATCGATAAGCCATTAGATGCCCTGCAGGAGTCAATTCGAAACACGATTGAGGATATTCGCGATTTATCTGTCGAGCTTAGACCTTCTGCACTTGATGATATGGGACTTGTGGCTGCACTTCGTAACTATGTCCGGCTGTATGGTCAGAAATTTGGCATTCAAGTGCTGCTCACCATTGAAGGGGATAGTGAGTTGTTACCGTCTGCTCATGAAATTGCATTTTACCGAATTATACAAGAAGCTCTTACTAATGCAGCTAAATATTCACGTACAGAAGTAGTTGAAGTAAAACTGAAAATTGAACCGAGACTAGCGGAGCTTCTGATTCGCGATTACGGCGTAGGATTTACGGTGACCTCTGAACTTCGTCAAGGAGTTGGTCTTTACAGTATGGAAGAGCGAGTGAATATTCTCCAAGGTGAATTTGATATTAAATCGAGTCCAAATGAAGGAACTGTGATTGAAGTGAAAGTGCCCATTGACGAATCAAGTACCTTTTAAGAAGAGAGGATTATAGAATAGATATGGATATAAAAGTACTAATAGTGGATGACCATGCGGTGGTTCGCAGCGGGATTCGGGCTGTGCTGGATACAAAGCCGGGAATAACGGTGGTAGGTGAAGCGTCAGATGGAAGATCGTGTATAAAAAAAGCGCTTGAGCTAAAACCTGATATTGTGCTCATGGATCTGAGTATGCCAAATGGACGAGATGGACTATATACGACTAGTGAGCTTTTGCAATCCATGCCAGAGGTAAAGGTAATTATCTTAACCATGCATAACGATGAACAGTATTTGTTCAGGGCACTGAAGTCAGGAGCATCCGGATATGTATTAAAATCGGCTCCCATTTCAGAACTCGTAACTGCGATCAAGCAGGTGCAGCAAGGGATGGTCTATTTACAGCCAGCGGATACGAAAAAAGTGATACAAGCTTATTTGCACGGAAACGCAGAGGATGCTGTAGACCGATTTGAAACGTTAACAGAGCGGGAAAAAGAAATATTTACGCTAGTCGCTAAAGGTTATACCAATAAAGAAGTCGCGGAACTCCTTACAATCAGCGTGAAAACGGTGGAGAATCATAAAGGAAATATCATGGAAAAACTGAAACTGAGTAACCGCCGTGAGCTCATGGAATTCGCCTTTAAAAGGGGGTTGCTCGAATTTGACTGAACCTTCTAGCCACCATCAAACAATCCAAAAACAAATACAAACGGAACTAGAGCAGCTTAAATCGGAATTAGAACTAGACTTTATTGCTGTAGCACTTGCTGATGAGAATTATCGAGATATTCATTGGAAAATGGCGCTCGGGGCGAACACAGAACGCTATAAAAAAATTATGGTTCGTATGGGAAAAGGGATGGCTGGAAGAGTGCTGAAGACAAAAGCCCCTTATATCGTCAACTATTTTCCAGAGGAAGTACAAGATGAAATGCTGGAATATCCGATATTCCTCATTGAGTCCATCCGTTCGGGTATGGGGGTATCGGTTGACTCCTCACGGCCTGAACAAAAGTTATCCTATGGTGTATTACTTGTCGGGCAACGGGAAGAACGGATATTCAGCCCGCAAGAAGTCGAACGAGTGGAACAAAGTGCTGCAGCGCTCGCTGCTCTCTATGACCATACCGCTTCGTTTGTCTCCTTAGTAGAGCCAGATGAAGCAGAACAAGCAGATCTGACAGGTCCATTGCTACAGAAACTACGGAGTTTGCATAATGAAGGAGTTCAGTGTGAACTGCTGGATCAGCGGCTTACCCGCCTATCAAGTCATCGTCAGCAAGAAATTGCAGAAGTCTTAGATGTTTTGGTACATGATTATTATAGCGGACTGTCTAATGCCAAGATCACGATGGAGCAGGACGCCATAGGGTATACATTCGTCGTGTATGAAGGAGAGGGAGCCTGCTCCCATACTCATGAGACTTTCCATACGCTGCGAGAACTTTTAAGATCCCTCAAGTCCGATCTTGAAGTATCTGTAGCACAGAATCGTCAGTCCGTACGATTCGCCATTCCTACCCGCCAACTTTTGGATGAGATTCACTGGGAAGTATAGACTAAATAAAATAGGTGTATGAAGGGGGAATTCCTAGAGAACAATTGAGGGAATTCCCCAATTCTTTTTTACCCTCTCTATAAGGATAATGAAATCATAGCAGTTAGAGTCTTATGAGGAGGATAGGTCATGAAACCACCTAAAGCAATACTTCCCTTACAAACCCTAAGTTTGGTCTTAGGTTTTGCGGTTTGGGGTATTTTATCATCATTAATCGTATTTATTAAGGACGGAATTCCATTAACGGCAGGACAATTGTCTCTTGTTACCGCAGTACCTGTCGTACTTGGTTCGATCTTGCGAATTCCATTTGGTTTTTGGACGAACAAATACGGAGCTCGCAATATGTTTTTGGTCAGCTTCCTTGTACTGCTGATCCCGGTATTTTACATTAGCCGAGCAGATAGTTTCATTGATTTAATTATTGGAGGTTTGTTCCTGGGGATCTCGGGTGCAACATTCTCTGTCGGTGTTACTTCACTGCCTAAATACTATCCAAAAGAAAAACATGGTCTCGTTAATGGTATTTATGGACTTGGTAACTTAGGGTCCGCACTTAGTACATTCTTCGCACCGGTGCTTGCAGAGCAATTTGGATGGCGTGCTACCGTGCAAATTTATATGATTGTCCTTGCTGTCTTTGTCCTTGCTAACTTCTTCCTTGGTGATCGAAAAGAAGCAAAATTGAATACTTCACTGAAAGACCAAATTAAAGGTGTATATAAGAATGAAAAGTTATGGTTATTATGCTTCTTCTACTTTATTACCTTTGGTGCTTTCGTTGCTTTCACTGTATTCTTGCCGAATCATCTCGTGAATACTTTTGGAATCAGTAAAGTGGATGCTGGACTGCGCGCAGCTGGATTCATTACACTCGCAACATTTATGCGTACAACAGGAGGATGGCTTGGTGACAAATTCAATCCATTCAAAATCTTGCTGTTCGTGTTCGCTGGTCTAACAATCGGCGGTGTAATTCTTGCGTTCTCTCCAGGACTTTCACTCTTTACCGTAGGATGCTTGCTCATCGGACTATGTGCAGGGATTGGTAATGGTACGATTTTCAAATTGGTACCTCTTTATTTTGCAAAACAATCGGGTATTGCAAATGGTCTGATCTCAGCTCTAGGGGGACTCGGTGGTTTCTTCCCGCCGCTAATGCTTTCCTCTCTATTTGCAATTACAGGTCACTACGCGATCGGGTTCATGGCCTTGGCGATGGTTTCCTTGTGCAGTATCCTTCTCGTACTATATATGTACTGGCAAGATCGTATGAAACTTGCTGAGAAAATCGTGAACACGACGTCGCAGGCTGTACTTGTGACGAACTCTAAAGGAATCATTCAGACTATTAACCCGGCCTTTACGGAGATTACGGGTTATACTACTGAGGAGGCTATCGGTAAAACTCCTGGATTCTTGAAATCTGGTAAACATGATGGTTCCTTCTATGATTTGATGTGGAAGCAGATTAAAGAGAAGAAATCCTGGTCAGGCAACATTTGGAACAAGAAAAAGAACGGAAATCTATATCTGCAGTATTTAACGATTAACGGCATTCAAAATGATGTTGGAGAAATTAACTATTATGTAGGTGTATTTAGTGAAGTAGATCCGAAAGAGGTTCAAAATGCTTCGCTTAAGGTAGATCGTAATACAAAACAAAAATAAAGGGATACAAGCATAAACCGCCGTAGATAGTGAATACCTTTAAGTGCCGGTAACGTTTATGCAAAATATTCTGTAGGATATTGGCTGTGGAGCTTAGGCGCTTCACAGCCATTTCCGCATTATATTCGTCCTGGGTATGGGGGAATTCCCTATATTCTGTGCGGGCTGTGTGGCTGTGTAGCTGTCTAGAATATGATCTCATGATCTAGCCGAAAGGGCTTCTGCCAGAACATAATGATATGATGATGTTTAATGGAATTTAAAAAAAGGGAGGTGCTGCTATGTTATCAGGAATGAATCAAGAAGAAGAGGCGTTAAACCTAGGCAGTCTGCCTGTACTGCAGGTGATTGGCTATAAGAACAGCGGAAAAACAACCTTATGCTGCAAGTTAATTTCCGCATTATCGGCAAAAGGAGTTCGTGTTGGTTCAGCTAAACGTGATGCACATACATTTGAGCTGGACGATGCGGGTACAGATAGTTCCAAACATCTGGCCAGCGGCGCAGTAGAAACCGTACTTACATCGCAGACAGCGACTCGCATGATGCGAGGATCGGAGACATCTTTAGATCAAATTGCAGAGCACATGAAGGGGAGAGTAGACCTTTTGCTTGCAGAAGGGTTCAAAACAGCTCCTTATCCAAAAATTGCACTGCTTCGTGATCACAATGATATGGAAAGTTTGCTGAGACAAGCTTCTAATATCAAGTTATTCCTTAGCTGGCAGGATTCTCTCGTCTTCGAAGGAATTCAGTGGCAGCGAGATAACGGCTATGCAGAGATACCGATCATTTTCATGAATAACGAAACGAATGTGATTCAGCACTCTATTTCCCTCGCATTATCTCTTCTATCCGAGTAATAAGTTCACCCTCGCATTCAGTACATGAACATCGGGGAATCCCTACCTTGGAATGGGGGAGTTCCCCCCTCTTAATCACCCTAATCTTGCGTATACAATAGAAGTATCAAAATGCGCAAGGAGCTGGGAAGATGAATAAAACCAATCCTCTACTACAAAGATTAAAATTTTTCCGTAAGCGCGAAAAGAACTCGGAAGGATGGAGTGAAGTTACTCTTGCCGACCGTTCTTCTGAAGAAATGTATCGGAATCGTTGGCAACATGACAAAGTGGTACGTTCAACACATGGCGTCAACTGTACAGGTTCTTGCAGCTGGAAAATTTTTGTTAAAGATGGCATTGTTACTTGGGAAACACAGCAAACTGATTATCCTACGACTGGGCCGGATATGCCGGAATTTGAACCTCGCGGTTGCCCGCGTGGAGCAAGCTTTTCTTGGTATCTCTATAGTCCGCTGCGTGTGAAATATCCATACATTCGCGGTAAATTGCTTGAACTATGGAGAGAAGCGAAACGTGAGCATAAGGATCCTGTGAAAGCATGGAATTCGATTGTTGCAGATAAGAACAAAAAATTAACATATAAATCAGCACGGGGTAAAGGTGGAATGGTCCGCGCATCCTGGGATGAAGTATCCGAGATCATCTCTGCTTCCATGCTGCACACAATTAAGCAGAACGGACCAGACCGCATCATTGGATTCTCTCCAATCCCTGCGATGTCCATGGTAAGTTATGCAGCAGGATCTCGTTTCCTTTCTCTTGTGGGATCTCCGCTGCTTAGTTTCTATGACTGGTATGCAGATTTGCCTCCGGCATCACCGCAAATTTGGGGGGATCAAACGGATGTTCCAGAAAGTAGTGACTGGTACAATTCCAGCTACTTGCTAGTATGGGGTTCAAACCTGCCGATGACGAGAACACCGGATGCTCACTTCATGACAGAAGCACGGTACCGTGGAACGAAAGTGGTATCCATTAGTCCGGACTACGCGGAATTTGTAAGATTCGCAGATAAGTGGCTCCCAGCAAAACAAGGGACGGACGGAGCACTAGCGATGGCAATGGGCCACGTTATTTTAAATGAATTCTATGTGAAACAAAGCACACCTTATTTCAATGAATATTCTAAAAAATATACGGATTTCCCATTCCTCGTTATGTTGGATGAGAAAGACGGCGCCTTTACGGCAAATCGCTTCCTGACTGCTAAAGATCTTGGTGTGGATACCAATAATGCAGAGTGGAAAACCGTATTGATCGATGAGAATTCAGGCGAGCTTCGCATCCCGAACGGAACCATCGGTTCACGCTGGGGAGAAGAAGGAAAATGGAACCTCGAAATGGTGGATACCCTTACTGGGGAAGAAATTTCTCCACAGCTTGGACTTGGTACAACAGCGGACGGTGAACTGACTATTAAGTTCCCTTACTTTGACGACGAAGGAAATACCGTTGTTACTCGTAACATTCCATACCGTACGATCACGAATTCAAATGGGGAAACGTACCGAGTAACTAGCGTATTTGATCTTATGCTTGCCCACTACGGTGTTGATGCCGTAAACGGAAGCAATTACGATGATGCGAACACGGTATATTCACCTGCATGGCAAGAACAGATTACAGGCGTAGATCGTGAATCTGTCATTCAGATTGCACGTGAATTTGCTCAGAATGCAGTGGATAGTAAAGGTCGTTCCATGATTATCGTGGGTGCCGGTATTAACCACTGGTACAACTCCGATACCATCTACCGCAGTGTACTGAACCTTGTATTAATGACAGGCTGCCAAGGTGTGAATGGCGGAGGCTGGGCGCACTATGTTGGACAAGAAAAACTTCGTCCTGCAGAAGGCTGGGCTAATGTTGCGTTTGCACGTGACTGGACGATGCCGCCGCGTCAGCAAAATGGTACATCTTTCTTCTATTTTGCTACGAATCAGTGGAGATTTGAATCAAATCCAGTAGATGGACATACATCTGCTTTGGTAGATGGAGCACGTTATTCTCACTATGCGGATTACAACGTCATGGCTGCTCGTCTAGGATGGCTGCCTTCGTATCCGCAATTTAATAGAAACTCGATTGAAGTTGCGAAAGAAGCTTCCGAGCAAGGTCACAATACACCGGAAGACGTAGCAAATTATGTTGCTAAGCAGCTGAAAGATCGTAAAATGCAGTTTGCAATTGAAGATCCAGATGCGGAAGTAAACCATCCAAAAGTCATGTTTGTATGGCGTGCGAACTTGATCTCAAGTTCTGGTAAAGGTCATGAGTACTTCCTGAAATATTTACTTGGAGCACACAACGGACTGCTGAATGATGATTCCGAAACGATTCGTCCGAAGGAAATCAAATGGCATGACAACGCAGCGGAAGGCAAACTTGACTTAATGGTAGACATCGATTTCCGCATGTCCGGAACAGCGGTTTATTCCGATATCGTGCTTCCTGCAGCGACTTGGTATGAGAAGAGCGACCTGTCTTCTACAGATATGCATCCGTTCATCCACCCATTTAACCCGGCTGTAGCGCCGCTATGGGAATCCAAATCTGACTGGGAGACATTTAAGACGATTGCCAAAACATTCTCTGAAATGGCAGAAAGCCAGTTCACAGAACCGCAGCGTGATGTGGTAGCAGTTCCGCTTCAGCATGATACACCAGATGAATTGTCTCAGCCTTTCGGCCGAATTTTGGATTGGAGTAAAGGTGAGATTGACGCAATTCCAGGCAAAACCATGCCGAAGTTTGTAGTTGTAGAACGTGATTATGCTTCTGTGTATAAGAAAATGACAGCACTTGGACCTAACATCAAAGATAAACCTTATGGTATTAAGGGCATTAACTGGTCTGCAGCAGAAGAATATGAACTCATGAAAAAAGTGAATGGCGTAGTGGAGGAACCTGGTATTAGCGAAGGATGTCCGAAACTCGTAACAGACCGTCACATGGCGGAAGCGATCCTGTCCTTGTCCACGACAAGTAACGGTAAGATGGCGGTTAGAGCTTGGGAATCCCTCGAGCAAAAAACAGCACTTAAACTGAAAGATCTGGCGGAAGACCGGATGGAAGAACGATTCACTTTCAACGAGATTACAACACAGCCAAAAACCGTAATCACTTCACCTGCTTTCAGTGGTTCTGAACAACATGGTCGTCGTTATTCACCATTTACAACCAATGTAGAGCGCCTGATTCCTTATCGTACGCTTACAGGTCGTCAGCATTACTTCCTTGATCATGAAATGTTGACGGAGTTCGGTGAAAACATGGCGATTTATAAACCGACGATGAAACATGCACCTTTCCATACCAATAAAAAACGTCCAGCGACGAAAGGGAAAGAGATTGTACTGAACTTCATGACACCGCATAGTAAGTGGTCGATTCACAGTATGTATTTTGACTCTCTGCCAATGCTCACCTTGTTCCGCGGAGGACCAACGATTTGGGTCAATAAGGACGATGCAGCAGATGCAGATATTAAAGATAACGACTGGATTGAGTGCTTCAACCAAAATGGTGCGGTCGTTGCTCGTGCCGTTGTTACGCACCGTATGCCTCGCGGAATGGCTTACATGCACCATGCGCAGGACCGCACAATTAACGTGCCTGCAACCGATGTGACGACAACACGCGGTGGTACACACAACAGTCCGACACGGATTCACGTGAAACCAACGCACATGATTGGCGGCTATGCCCAACTGAGCTACGGATTTAACTACTATGGACCTACAGGAAACCAACGGGATCTGTATGTTGTGATCCGCAAACTTGAGGAGGTGAACTGGCTTGAAGATTAAAGCGCAAATCGGAATGGTCATGAACTTAGATAAATGTATTGGATGTCATACCTGCTCGGTCACTTGTAAGAACACATGGACAAACCGTAAAGGTGCCGAGTACATGTGGTTCAACAATGTAGAGACAAAGCCAGGTATTGGATATCCAAAACAATGGGAGAACCAAGATAAATATAAAGGCGGTTGGGAACTGAAAAAAGACGGCAAGCTTGAACTTCGTTCAGGCAGCCGTGCGAATCGCCTAAAAAATATTTTCCACAACCCGGATCAACCAACAATCGATGATTACTACGAGCCATGGGATTATGATTATGAGAAACTTCAGCAGAGTCCTGAGCTTAAACACCAGCCAGTAGCACGTCCGAAATCGCAGATCACTGGTGAATATATGAACCTGGAGTGGGGACCAAACTGGGAAGATGACCTAGCCGGGGTACATGAGTCAGGATACGAAGATCCGAATATGAAGGGGATTGAAGAATCCGTTCGTATGGAGTTTGAACAGGTATTTATGATGTACTTGCCGCGTATTTGTGAGCACTGCATTAACCCAGCCTGTGTATCGAGCTGTCCTTCCGGAGCAATGTACAAACGCGAAGAAGACGGAATCGTTCTGGTTGATCAGAATGCTTGCCGCTCTTGGAGATTCTGCGTATCCAGCTGTCCATATAAAAAAGTGTACTTCAACTGGCAAACAAACAAAGCAGAGAAATGTACACTTTGCTTCCCGCGGCTTGAGCAAGGACTGCCTACGATTTGCTCCGAGACTTGCGTAGGAAGAATTCGTTACCTGGGCGTTATGCTCTATGATGCGGATAAAGTGGAAGCAGCTGCATCCGTTACAAACGAGAAAGATCTTTATGAATCACAGCTTAATGTATTCCTGGATCCGAACGATCCTGAAGTCATTGCTGCAGCGAGAGCTGCGAATATTCCAGAAGACTGGATTGAGCACGCACAGCGTTCACCGATCTACAAGATGGTAGTCGACTGGAAGATTGCACTTCCGCTTCATCCGGAATACCGGACATTGCCAATGGTATGGTATGTACCGCCGCTCAGCCCAATTACGAACATGGTGGAAGGGAAAGGCGCATCAGCGGTACCGGAAGATATTTTCCCGGCAATTGATGACATGCGTATTCCTGTTCAGTATCTGGCAAACTTATTGACTGCTGGAGATACCGATGTGGTTACGAATGTGCTGAAAAAGATGGCTGTTATGCGTTCACATATGCGTTCTCGTAACTTAAACAAAACACCTGATCTTGACATACTGAAACAATTCGGTATGACGGAAAAAGATACAGAAGAAATGTACCGTTTACTTGCAATTGCGAAATACGAAGATCGATTTGTCATTCCTTCCGCACACCGAGAGGAGTTCGCAGATCTCTACTCCGAACAAGGAGGCTGCGGGTTCACGAATATGGCAGGCGGACCTGGACCTTGTGGCGGATGAGTCTTACGTTTCCATCGAATCGAAAAGGAGTGATCGGATATGAAAGAGATAACGCTGCGTTCAAGCTGGATGCTCTTCTCACAGCTATTGCAATACCCGGATGCAACATGGCAAGAAACGTCAGATGACATGTATGTTGACTGGTGCCATTTGATCCAGGAAGAGAACGAAGAAGTGAGAGATACTCTGCAAACCTTAGCTGGTGACTGTATTGCCTCCTTTGCGGGTATGGATGCAGAGGCAATTACATCCGCCTATGTTAAGACGTTTGATTTCAATAAGAAATCAAATTTGTATCTAACTTATGGACAACTGGGTGAAGATCGGGAACGTGGTCCTGCCTTGCTGCGTTTGAAGCAGCTCTATGAAGAAGAGGACATGATCATGGATACGGATGAATTACCTGATTTTCTGCCGCTGGTGCTTGAATATGTGGCTGTTGCAGAGATGGACAGAGGCATAGGGCTTTTAGTCTCTTTCCGTAAAGCACTCGAACAGTTGCAATCAGCACTAGATAAGCAAAATAGTCCTTATCGATATGTTATGGAAGCCATACTGTGGATACTGGATCATTCCGGTATCACGGAAGGGTTAATCGAAATATCAGCTCCGGCTGCATGCGGAAGCATGCCTTCTGCACAAGGCTGCGGTCCGATGTGGGCCGCTGCTGGATATGGACAAGTTAAGGAGGGAACCTCATGACTTGGGGGAGTCAATTTTTCTGGGTGATTTATCCCTATATCATACTCATCTTGTTTTTGGTGGGTCTTTATTATCGCTATCAAACAGATCAGTTTGGCTGGACAGCGAAATCGAGTGAACTCTTAGAGAAGAAGAAGCTGCGTCTTGGAAGTAATTTGTTCCACATTGGAATTATCCTTGTCTTCTTTGGTCATGTAGGTGGTATTCTTATCCCTAAATCTTGGCTTTCAGCACTCGGAGTTTCAGATCATGTGTATCATTTAATGGCACTTTCGATTGGGACTATTGCCGGAATCATGACGCTGATTGGTTGTATTATTCTTGTTGTTCGCCGTCTATCTGACGTTCGTATTCGGAGAACCAGCAGCTTTGGAGATATGTTATCCATCATCCTCCTTACTCTCATTGTCGTTGTTGGCATGAGTGCTACTCTCTTCAATATGGCAGGCAGCGGAGAGTTTGATTACCGGGAGACTATTGGTCCATGGCTTCGAGGGGTGCTCATCTTTAGACCGGATGCTGCACTCATGAGCGAGGTGCCTCTCATTTTCCAAATTCATGTAGTTCTAGGGCTATCGTTATTTGCGGTATTCCCTTTCACAAGACTTGTGCATATGCTCAGCATGCCTATCAAATATTTGAGACGCAGCTATGTAGTGTATCGCAAACGGGGTTAATAGGTTTTTTAAAAAATAGATATAGATATCATATGATTCGGATGTATTGAAAAAGGGCATGGTCCGCTTAGGCGGAATCCATGCCGCTTTTTTCTAAACAGGAGGTAGAGGAAGGAGGGATCGTGTGAATCAGGGTCGCTATAGCAGACAGGAGAATTTTCAGCCGATTGGTATACAGGGGCAGCAGCTTCTCTCTGATGCACATGTACTCATCATCGGTGCCGGTGCGCTTGGTTCAGGGAATGCGGAAATTCTTGCTCGATCGGGAGTAGGGACGATTTCGATCATTGATCGTGATGTGGTGGAAATGAGCAATCTGCAGCGTCAATCTTTATATGCAGAACAAGATGTAAGCGAGCAGCTTCCTAAAGCGATTGCAGCAGCGAATCGATTACAGCAGATTAACTCAGATATTCGGGTAAATCCGTATGTAATGGATTGTTCGGCACGGGACCTTCAGAACATTTTGGAGAATCACAACATCGATTTAATTCTGGATGCGACGGACCATTTTCCTATCCGCTATATGATGAATGATATATCCTACAAATATCAAATTCCTTGGATTTATGGAGCTTGCTCCGGTAGTTTTGGTGCGGTGTATAACTTTATCCCTGGAAAAACACCTTGTCTTCATTGCTTACTGAAGCGCATGCCTATCGGTTCTGCTTCTTGTGATATCGAGGGGATTATAGCCCCTGCTGTACAAAGAGTAGTTTCTACGCAATCTGCCGAAGCGCTCAAATGGCTGACCGGGAACAAAAGGTTGATGTCTGATCGTTTTATGGTATTTGATCTATGGACGAATATGTCACAGGCGATCCGGGTTCATCATGATGCAGGACATCACAACTGTCAAACCTGTGGAGCCGAGCCGACTTATCCTTACCTGAGATATGATACAGAGATCAAAACGGAGGTATTATGCGGCCGAACCTCTGTATGGGTCCGTTATCCGAGAGAAGAATTACTTGATCTCGAAGGGGTTGCTAAACGTGCAATGGGGAAAGATACTGGCGTAAGAGTGACTCCCCATCTTATTCAGATTGAAGAAGAGAATTTCAGGCTTGTTATTTTTCAAGATGGACGGGCACTCATTCATGGTACTTCGGATCCTGTAGAAGCTAAGAAACTGTATCAGCGATATGTGATGTGAATTTATGGTAAAGAAGGTGGTCCTTTATGAAAATATTATGTTTTGCGCATTTAAGTGAGCAATTAGGAACACATGAATTGAACTTAGATCTGGGTTCGATCACGGTTGCTGACTTTCGATTCGAGATGAAAAGACGTTACCCTGAGCTATTACTTGATCACGTGATGATTGCGGTTAACGAACAATTCGCAGATGAAGAGGATCAGATTGGTCCTAACGATACGGTAGCTTTGCTTCCGCCTGTTAGCGGCGGGTAAGGAGTAAGACGATGAATAAGGATAAACTAACCCATTTTAATGAACAGGGCCGGGCTCATATGGTTGATGTTACGGATAAAAAAGAAACGAAACGGATGGCTGTGGTGAGAAGCCAGATCCAAATGCAGCCGGAAACCTTAAAAAGAATTAAGGAAGGTTCCATGGAAAAAGGTGATGTCCTTGCTGTAGCCCAAATTGCCGGCATCATGGCAGCAAAAAAAACATCCGATATCATTCCCATGTGTCATCCCATCCCGCTGACAGGGATTGATATTACCTTTGAATTCGTAAGTGAAGAGGTCCTATCCTTTGAAGTGACAGTGAAGACAACCGGCGTAACGGGTGTAGAGATGGAAGCTTTAACAGCAGCACAAACCGTAGGATTAACGATATATGATATGTGTAAAGCGATCGATAAAGGGATGATTCTCGGACCTACTTATCTAGAGCGCAAGCAAGGTGGAAAAAGCGGTGACTACCATCGCCAAAACCCATGAAATATAAAGGAAAGAAAGGAGGCCGAAAGTGGACAGTTCATTATTCGTGATCACCGATCAACCGATCGAAACAGATGAAGTGATTAGCAAAGTAAAACGCAGGGAAGCAGGAGCAATTACTCTTTTTTTAGGTACAGTGCGGGAACTTACCTTTGGTAAACGCACCTTATTTCTAGAATATGAAGCTTATCCCTCTATGGCAGTTAAACAATTAGAACGTATTGGTGAGGAAGTACGCGAACGCTGGGCAGATACATGTGTAGCTATCACCCATCGTATAGGCAGGCTTGAAATTTCTGATGTTGCTGTTGCGATTGTGGTCTCTTCTCCCCACCGAAAAGCAGCTTATGAAGCGAATGAATATATTATTGAACGGATTAAACAGATTGTACCGATCTGGAAAAAAGAATACGGTGAAGATGGTTCGGAGTGGATTGGAGATCAATTAAACCAAGTCAGCTATCCAGAAGGCCGTCCTTTACTTCATGATCTACTCAAAGAAGATACGGAACATGCATAAGTAACATGGTTACAAACCACCCTATTTTATAAGAAAGGAGTTGATGAGCGGATGACAGTACCTCGCCTTATAGATTCGTTTGGCCGAAAACATGAATACTTACGAATATCAGTGACAGACCGCTGTAATTTACGCTGTGTTTACTGTATGCCGGAAGAAGGAATGGAATTTGAACCTTCGGATAAGATACTTACTTATGATGAAATCGCTGACGTCGTGCGGGTTGTTGCAGAAATGGGAATATCCAAAATCAGACTGACAGGAGGAGAACCCCTTGTCCGAAAAGAACTGGAGAAACTAGTGGGTATGATCTCTCATATTCCTGGGATTGAAGATATTGCTCTTACAACGAACGGAATTTTTCTAGGACCTCGTGCAGCGAAATTAAAAGAAGCGGGCCTGACACGGGTGAATATAAGTTTGGACTCCTTACGCCCAGATCGGTTTAAAATGATTACACGCGGAGGCAATGTTCAAAAGGTGCTGGACAGCATAGATACTTGTCTCAAAGTGGGACTGACTCCCATCAAGCTGAATGTACTCCTCATGAAGGGGGTTAATGATGATGAAATTGCTGATTTTATTTCCCTGACGAAAGATCGGGATATCCATGTGCGTTTCATCGAATATATGCCCATCGGACACAGTGACGAACAGTGGAAAAGTCTCTACCTGCCACTCAGCACAGTGAAAGAAGTATGTACCCAGCAGGAATGGGATTATGAAAGTGTAGACAATGTTAAGGGGAACGGACCCGCACAGAATTATCGACTAAAAGGTGCCGTCGGCAGTTTTGGCTTGATTCATCCGGTTAGTGAACATTTTTGTCAGTCTTGCAACCGTCTGCGTCTTACTGCTGATGGGTATATCAAGCCTTGTCTTGCATGGACTGAACAATTCCAAGTCCGAAAGGTAATCGGGGATGACGAAGCACTGCGGCAAATGTTTCTAGAGGCGATTGGTACGAAGCCCGAACATCATGAAATGTATAAGTTCCTGCAGGGTGGACAAGAAACAACTCATACACCTACTCACCGAAGAATGTCACAGATTGGTGGATAGGAGGGGGAAATATGAGGTTTTTTTCTAAGAAAGATATGAAATATGTTGTTCTTTTTTTCACATTTTTTTTGCTATTATTGGGGTGCGAGAATCAACAGGTTCAGAAGCAGACAGATGGTAAAGAAATAGAGATTACAGTATCTGCCGCAGCGAGTCTAACCGATGCTCTACAAGAAATTCAAGATAACTATAGAGCAGAAAATCCTGATGTTACGATCTATTTTAACTTCGGTGGATCGGGCGCATTGCAGCAGCAGATTGAGCGAGGGGCCCCAGTTGATCTGTTTATTTCTGCATCCAAATCTTATATAGAAGCTCTTGCTCAGGAGGGCATGATTGCAGAAGACGAGCAGACTACCTTGCTCACGAATGAACTTACGGTGATTACCACAGCGGATGATAAGACAACGATTCGAAATTTGAGCGATTTGCTGAGAACAGAAGTTAGCAGTATAGCCATTGGGATTCCTGAAACCGTACCCGCTGGTAAGTACGCGAAAGAAGCGCTTCAGCATGGAAACATATGGGGAGAGGTAGAGTCCAAGATGATTCAAGCGAAAGATGTGCGTCAGGTTCTGCAATATGTGGAGACGAAAAATGTAGAGGCAGGTTTTGTATACAAAACAGATGCGCTCTCTTCAGATAAAGTAAGAATCGCCTATACGGTGGATCCCTCATTCTATACTCCCATTGAATATCCTGTAGGTGTAATTCATTCTTCAGCAAATAAACAAGAGGTTATGGAATTCTACACTTATTTGCAATCGGAGGAAGCAATGTCTATTTTCAAAAAATATGGTTTCTCGGCTCCTGGTGAGTAGACATGGATATAGACTTTGTGCAGATATGGAGTCCGATACGCCTCTCCCTGCAGGTCGCTGCTATCTCCAGTGTTCTTAGTACCTGCGCTGGTATTTTTATCGCTTGGTGTATGTCTATTTCCAGATTCCCAGGGAAAGTGATCGCCGAGACGTTATTCATGCTCCCGCTGGTGTTGCCTCCGACCGTGATCGGTTTTTTGCTGCTTGTATTTCTCGGTAGAAACAGCTGGGTTGGACAGGTTATCGAAAGTATCTTCTCTACTTCGATTATTTTCTCCTGGGGAGCTGCAGTTATTGCTTCAATAGTCGTATCTTTTCCGCTGGTGTACCAGACGATGAAGAACGGGTTTGCTGCGATTGATACGAACCTTATGGATGCAGCGCGGTCTAGTGGTGCAAGTGAATGGCAGGTATTTCGTTATGTTACCTTACCTATAGCTCTTCCTTCGGTCATGACCGCTTATATTCTTAGTTTTGCACGCAGTCTTGGGGAGTTCGGTGCAACCCTTATGATAGCGGGAAATATCCCAGGTAAGACACAAACGGTTCCAACGGCGATTTTTGTTGCGGTGGAGTCTGGGAATATGACGATGGCCTGGCTGTGGACGATCTCGATCATTCTTATATCGTTTCTGCTTCTGCTTCTGACGAGAATGAAGAAAACGAGTTGAATAAACTACAGAAGAGAGGACCATACCGATGAAGCAGAATAAAATAGTGATTCCTCATGAACATGGGGGATGGGCCATGATTAGTGTTCCGTTCTTATTTGGCGTGATGGCAGGGACACCTCGCTTTAGCCATATTCTTTTATTTATAGCGTGGTTGTTCTTGTACTTAGCTTCGTATCCTTTATTACAGGCGATAAAAAGAAAAAAACAGCGGACACATTTATTAAAATATGCCGTCATTTATGGCGTAATTGCTATAGCAGCGCTCCTGTATCCTCTTATTGACAAACCTCAATTATTTTATTTCGGAATCCCATTCCTGATCTTATTAAGTGTGAACATATGGCATGTTAAGAAGAAAGCGGAACGAGCTATTTTGAATGATTTCTGTGCCATTGTGATCTTTTCCTTGGGAGGAGCTGCATCTTACTTGTATGCAGGCGGTTCCTGGGATGCAGAGATGCTGACCATTGTGCTCTATAACTTACTTTACTTCATGGGAACAGCGCTGTTCGTGAAAACGATATTTCGAGAAAGAGGCAATTCAGCTTGGGAGAAAGCAGCTAAAATCTATCATATATTGATTCTGTTCATTCCATTTATATTAGGTCAACCTTGGATGGTCTTACCTTATATTTTCCCGCTGGTGCGTGCGTTTCTGTACGCTGGGAAATCCATGAAGCCCATGAAAGCAGGAATTCTGGAGGTGATTGGAGCATTACAATTTATTATCATCTCGTGGTTCGTGTATTGAAGAGGACATCCATTATCATCGAGAAAAAGAGTATAAGTGTAGCAATTGCAATAATTAGACGAGAAATAGACCGATCCAGCGTGATGGCGGTCTATTTTTTATACGATCATAACGGGCTTTTGAGATGATAATGTTAAAAAATAGAGCAACTATCGACCTAAACTGCTCCATGCTACCTGTTGTAACGTTTTTTCGTTAGCGTAATGAGAGAACCTTATTTTTTCTCTAGTAGGACCCACATAACCTCAGGTTCATCTCCTACTAGGGTTATCATCCGCTCCTCATTAACCTTAGATGTTTTCCTTTATCCAAGAACGCAACTTATCAACATAGAAAGATCGTTCATCTGGATCTGACTGAGGACCCGTTGACAGATAAAGTTGATCATTAACATATCTAGGGGCATGGAGATGAAGTCCTTAAAAGCAGGGGCCAACATTAGTTGTGCTTTTTTTAGCTGTTGACTTTAAAAATCCATGCTGATAATATTAGTTTCACAGTCTAACAGTTAGATTGTGAAACTAATATTATGAAGGAGGGTTTAAATGAAAATGGATGAAAAGCAATTTGAAAACTACGTCGATACGTTTGTTCAGAGAACTCAATCAATATCAATTAATATGCAATCTATACAAAAGGAATTTTTTAAAGCGAGCAGTATTACCCCTGACCAGTTTAATTTAATGAATGTCATTAATACTACTGAGCATTGCACATCGAGTTTTTTAGCTAAAGCGCTTAATGTCAAAAAAAGCTCTATCACTGCTATAGTGAATCGCTTAACTGATAAAGGCTTAATTAAACGTGAGTTTAATGAGAAAGATAAACGAGAGGTTTTCCTTGAATTAACAGAAGAAGGACAGAACAAATTATCTGAAGAAAAGGAGAAAATATTAGAAATATTAAAACCTTTAAGAAATAACCTCACTGTTGAAGAAATAGAGAAATTAAACCTGTATTTATCTATGATTGATACGCAATTGAATCTAGTTAAGAAGGATATAATTAAACATGAAATTTAATATAAGATTATACGGCGTTATTGTTGGTTTACTATTCATCTTGTTGTCTTGGGCACAGACATTTTTTATCAATTATCTAATCCCATTAGGATTAGTAGCAATTGTTTTGTCTATAACCAATATTATAGTAGTTAAGAAGCGCTTAAATGAAAAGCTTTATCGTGGCTTGCTAGGCATTTCTGTTTTGTTCATAGCTATAGAATCCTCTGGATGATCTTTAATAAGATTGGATTATTTGCAGTTGCACAAGTTTCATTTATATTAACAGGATTTACACTAATTGTTTATGCCTTAGGGATCTATACGAAAATGAATCGAAATTTCAAATCGATAGTGTTGAGAATTGGTATATGGATTTCTCTAATCGTTTTAATTTCGGTTACTGCATTTTTATTAATTTTTGTAATTTCTCCAAAACCAGTTACTTTATATTTGCAAAGTACTAATGGGGCAGAAAATACTTACAATGTACAGCCATCAACAACCAAAATTATTGATGGTAAATATCAGTTGACTAGTAATATTCAATACGGAGAAAAATATCCACGAAGTAATTTAAATATCATTACACCAAATGGTCAATTTGACGAAAAGCGTCCAACATATTTTTATGTTCATGGTGGCGGCTTTATAATGGGAGACTCAATGCAAGGAGATCCTAACGCAGAATCGGCCAATAATGCTACGTTATACCATTATGAAAAAATGATTGATCAAGGTTATAACGTAGTAACAATAAACTACGCATTGGCTCCTCAATATGTACACCCAACACCTGTCATACAATTAACTGAAGCTGTGCAATTCATGCAAAAAAATGGAGATAAATTCGGTATTAATATGGATGACGTAGTCTTTGCCGGTGGTAGTTCTGGAGGATATATAGTTACAGAATTTACAACAATCCAAGCAAACCCTAAGTTTGCAAAAGAAGTGGGAATTGATCCCATTATTGAACTAAAGAATATTAAAGCTTTAGTATTAGAATCATCCCCGTTTGATGCGAATCGCGGCCATAGAACGGTAAAAGAAAGTGTATTTACTGACTATGTCTTCGGTCAAAGTTTGGCTGCGTATATCAATGAGCCGGTGATCAGCAGTGATAAAGAAAAATTAGAGCTTCTAAATTTAATTCCAAAAGCGACGAGTAATTTTCCTCCAACCTTTATTAGTGACGGGAACACTGGTACATTTGCAGACCAGGCGGAGGATTATTATCACCAATTAAAAGAACTTGGGGTTAAAACCGACTTGTACATTCCTGATATAAATGAAGGTGAAGAAGGTCATGGTTTTATGGTGCAAAATATTGAGAGTATAGCAGCGCAAACTTACCTTGAAAGAAAATTTGATTTTCTAGATAGTTTAGATTGATCTTTGAACAGAAAGTGAAACTATAGAAACACTTCTTTAACTGGAGTCGATGTATTTTAATCACTCTTGTTAGAGAAGTGTTTTTTCGACTTTTTCTGAGTGCATTGGAAAGAAGCTTTAAATATTGATACTTGAAAATTTTAGATCATTAGTAATTATTGTGGGGTGACAAAACTTTTGCTATTTTCGATTCAGTTTCTTTGACTCTTCATTTGGATTGCACTGGTTATTCATGTAGAAGTGCAAAACGATCCACCAAAGATTTTACCTAAATTCCATAATGCTCACTTTGGTGATTCCTAGCAGTTTGAGAAACCAGATCCAGATGCAGGACTGAAACTCCTTATTCACTCCATTTATGATGAACCTCACTATCGATGGTATTAAACTATTCTGCCAGCTACAGAAAAAGCAACCGGTCTGTTGATCGGTTGCTTACTTGTTCTTTTGAACTATCGTTTTTCCGTTAGCGTAACAATAAATTTAGATTATAGCATTGAATCCGCTATTTTTTGGATTTCCTGATCATCAAGTGGCCTTCCTGTAAAATCAGTAATTATATACTGTATTCCTGAGTGAACAAAAGTTAAGCTTTTATAATCTCTAGTTAACAAAATAGCTGGAACTTCTCCTTTTAAGAATAATTTCTTTGCATAGGAAGCTCCATCATAATGCTTAATACGATCAAATTTTTTATTCTCTTTACTAATGCTTAATAATATTTGATCTCCTGCCTCAAATCCATAATATCGGACTTCTATTTGTTCTTTACTGATATCTTTTGTTTCAGTTTTTTTTATATTGTAAGGAAGAAACGTAGGAAGAGTTATTTTTAACCCACTCCGATTTTCATATGACTTGATAACTTTCTCTTCAGTTTGATCAATGTTCACCCATTCGTTATGTCCTGATACGTTTATCATCACCATTAATACGAGTACTATGTAGTTAAACAATCTTGTTCCTCCTTAATAAAAGATCCATGTTTTTATTAAGGTTACCTGAGCAAAACTTATTATTCATCGAGATAAAGTTTCGTACATTTCGTCACGCTATCCTACTCTGCTGGTTTGTAAATAAAAGAGAGCAGTTGCCAAGTGGTAAGCTGCTCCCTGCTGTGTTCATCTAACGTTTATTCTGTTAGCTCAATGAAGAACTCGGAATATAAATACTAAATTACTATTTACTTTCTAACAGCTATCCCGTATTTTTCTGGATGATTGATGTACTCTTCATAATTAAGTGATCCTTTAAACTCAAATAACTTAGATGTATTGTTGTATTCAAACACCAGTAGTTGTCCACGAATGCCAGAATGCGTTCCGTCATCTTTCACACCAATAATGTTTGAGGAAATTTGGATGAATTCGTTATTACTGCTTACAGTTACATTGGATGGTGGAATAATTGTTGGTTCAACCTTTTGGTTAGGTTTAAAGGCAATGATCAACAAGCTTAACAGTATTCCAGTTAATATTATCTTCGTGTAGTTTTCATTCATAATATCCTCCTAAGACGCTTTTTTAAATAGCATATGTTTATATTCACCAAGTACCATAAAACCCTTTGTGAGGAATATTTATGTGTCTGTTTAATCAACTTTCCTGCCGGTTTACATAACTAAAAGGAGCAACTGCCAACTGGCAAGCTGCTCCTCCATACATTGGGGATGATATTCCTATAAGCTTAAAGAAAAGCAACCGGTTTATTGATCAGTTGCTTACTTTTTCTTCTTGAACCATATTTTCGCTAACAATATTGAATCTAATAGTCTCTCATAAATCACAACACGTCATCTAAAGAGAAGGTTACGATCAAATTTCTGAATCGAGATCTTTATTTATCCTCTATTAGCTCATCAAATTTTTCAACGAAATTTGATATCTTAGAATCTAATTCTTGATCTGCTTCACCGTTCATATAATAATAGACTATCAAATTACCATTATTCACAAGAAAAGTTTTATACTTAGGATCTTTGAAAGATTTTTCTTGTTCCTCTGCTTCTTCTGTATCTTTAAGAAAATATATAGCAAAATTCGCATCTTTATTTAAAAAATAATGATAATAATTTTCCTCCATATTATCCCCGAATGTTACTTCGATTCCTTCATTACTTAACATGTCTCCAACTTTTTTAGGAGATATCTTGTCTCCACAAGCAGTTAATAACAAAGTTAAACAGAAACATATTGCTAAAGACCATAACTTTTTCATTAGTTACTCCTTATTTCTCTTATTTTTTAATGTGTAAATGATATTGTAAATCTGCAGATGAACCTAATGCAGATGATACTTTAAAATAATAGGTTCCTGGACTTAGATATACATCGTTCCGTTCATCATAACCATCAGCACTATCTGCAAGTCTCGCGACTTGTGTTCCAGAACTGTTAAATATAGTAACATTATAGTTATAACTACCTTTAGGATTATTTAATATTACCTTATGATAGCCACCTGTTGTAGCTTGAAATTTCCAGTAGTCAGGATCTTGAGTTGAGGTAATTGTTCCTCCTCCCCATTCATTAACTAATATGTCATCTGGAGAAACAGCCATTGAGTTATTGTCTTCCCATTCATATCTGTACCTTTGATTATCTGGAGCCGTAAATTCCGGGTCAAAAGGAACAAGAATTGCACTAGAATTACCATTCACACAATATTTCCCACACCCGTAGTTAGTTCCTTCTTGTGCAGTTATTTTATACATACTCTTTGTACTATCAGTATTATCCAATTTAACTGTCGAATAATACCACTTACCTGATACAAATTCATTAGGATCGTATGATCCTACAGAAACATCTGGTTCACTTTTACTACCTGCAACACCCCAGCTGTTTAAAATTTGTGTATCTAAATATGGATCCGGAAAATTAGATTCAAAAGCTGATCCCGCTGCATCCCTAGCAAAGGCTTTATTTTCGTAATCATAAAAAACTGCTGAATGCTCATAAGTATCAAATGTAGAATCATAGAAACCTACTGTAGCACTCCTAAAATAAATTTGTTGATGACTAAATCTTTCATAACTTGAAGTAACATATATACTAGAGTCTCCTTTCCAAGGAACCCAATCTTCAGCTGGAGCAGCATTTACATTAGAAACACCTATAAAAATCATCATTGTCGCAAGAACTATCGATATGAATTTTTTAAACATTAATTTTGTACCTCCGACGTAACCGTGTTAATTGGTTTCCAATTTTCATTATCTCCAGTTACTTTTTCTACTAATCTAACTTCTTCCTGTGACTTTAATTTTAAAAGATTTTCACCAGTTCCCTTTACTTTTAAGCCATATATTTTTAGTCCGTCATTGTTAAGTTCATTCAATCTCTCTTTAAATACATGAATAAGTTCTTTTTTTGCTTCCACAGAACGTTGTTCCTCTTGTGCTTTTTCTGCATTGGGATTTTGTTCTAATATAAGTGATCTTTCTTTTAGAGAAACTTCTTCCTCATAATTTTCAATTTGATTTACAAGCATAGTTTTGAGATCATCTTCATATTTAACCACTGCATCTTCAATTGTTTGGTCCTCTTCTAAAATAAATCCACCGCTGATTACTTCGTCTTCATACGTGTATGCATGATACATTGCTTCGATTTCTATTCCCGTTTCAGTTGAAATCGCTTTAGCAATTTCAACTTCATGCTGTCCATCTAAGGAGATTAATGCCTCTATTTCTTGATTCGTGTTCTCTTCTAGTATTTTCAGCTCTTTCTCTGAAGTATTAATTCTATCACTAATTGTGAATTCATCTGAATTAAGAGCTGGATTCTCTGCCTTTAAAGTTGGTGTATTAAATACGATTCCAATTGCCATTAGAGTAGTAAAAAATAGACCTCCTATAATCAGTTTATTTTTTTTGTTTTTCATACGTCCTCCTGAGTTGTATTGTTTATTTTCAATTGGAAACTATATACTAATATTATCAGAAAATACAGGAAAAATATAACAATTAATATTCTCTATGCTAGATAGAACTAAGAAAGTTATCATCTTAATAGTCGATAATATAAGAGGCACTTTAAGTGTAGAAAGTATCACACTGTAATACTTTCTACATACATTTTAGAGAGGTTAATGATGCTAGCATTAAAATATACAGAGTTCCCAGATACATATATTGAATTCTCAAATAGAGGAATATAACCCTCTTCCAACAGAAATAGATTGCGATAACTATAAATTTTAGAAATGAAAAAAATCAGATACAAAACTTAAATAGCTTCAATTTCATTTAGTTTTTGTTCAAGATTATTTATATCTTCATTTTTCTTGGCTACAAGTTTTAAAAAGTTATTCCGAAGTCTCAGCATTAATTAAACTAATCTGTTCGTTAGCTAAAAGAAAAAGCAACCGGTCTTTTGAGCGGCTGCTTACTTGTTCTTATTGAGCTATCGTTTTACAGTTAGCTTAATGAGTTATCTCTAATAAAATCAATCATTCGGCAATGTCCAACCCCCTTAATTAATTTCAGGTGGTCCCTCCAGAAGCAAATTGATATAACCCAATTGAAATTAAAAACAGTACGAGAAAGATAATTCCGATTAGTACTACTATCTTGAATGTTCCAGAAGATTGCGATTTATGTTTGAGTTGACTTTCGACACTTATCAATCGATCTTTAATTTCTTGAATTTCTTTTTCGTGTTCCATTATTTCTCCCCTTCACTTAGGTTCATACTTTTTTTAATTAAGTGATTTTTCTTAGAATTACTGCTGTACAGACAGATACAACACTAGCTAAGTTTTTTCGTTAGCGTAAACATCAAATTATATCGATAAAGATGGATAAAGATGAAATGATTTGTTGCTGTAAATTATTACTTAAACCCTCTCAAATCGGAGTACAATGTTTTCAAGATTATCCTTGCTAGCCTTTACCTGAATACCTTGGGACTGTATAACCGTATGGGTTGGAGATAATGATTTTATAGCAAATATATCATCGATTTTTAACATCACACTTTTATAGATTTATTACTCATGGATTTGCATAGCTACCGCTTTAAGGTAATCAACTGTCACATCAGGATCAACAGTTGCAATTACATAGAGATGATCGTTTGATACTATATATACGACTTTTGGTTGGTCATCTATAATTACTGCTTTGTATCCATTAATTTCCTCTACACTGATTTTAGCGGCATCATAATATTCCGAATTTTTAAAATATTCTACTGTTGATTCTTGAGTTCCCTGTATATCATTTTGAAAAATTTGGATCTCAGATCCACTTTTCAGCTTATAATCAACTCTAGTTTGAATTTCATCACCAAAATCAGTTGCCAAAGCGTTCAAATCAATAATTGGGTTTTCACTAATTTCTGTGACTGCAGCTTTAGACTTGCTAGAAAGAGGCTTGCCTACTAAATCCAAAGGAATATGATTTCCTGCTTGATAAACCTCTAATAAAGGAGTAGTTGTATACGAGTAGTCAGTTGATACATCAGCAGTTTGTTCCACTTTATATGAAGCTGTTATTGTTTCATCACTGGCGTATACATTCAAGGTATATGCTCCTCCAAGAAGTAATGTAGCAGCAAGACTACAGGAAAGTATTTTTTTCTTCATTTTTATCCATCCCCTATATACTTATATATTTTTTCCTTGCTCTTTAAATATTACTAGAGAAGTATATCACGTCATCGTTATACTCATCAGTCATAATTTACCAATATTAATATTATTTCTATAATGACTCTTTAGTAATAGGGAATAATATTAACAAACATGCATACATCCACAAAACATCTATACTACACAGCTACCACACATTTATTGAACTATACTGCCCGTTAACTTAACGAAAGGCAATTGTAATTTTTACTGTTTCCTATCAATAAATATCCAAGTGTAATATATCAACCAAAATACAATAGGAACCAGCAACACATAATGTCTCTGATTTGCTGGAAAAAAGTAAAGTAAAAATAGCCCGATTATAAACATTGGTGGCATTAGAATAAAGAACTTCTTCTTATCCAGGTGCATCCCCTCTATTTCGTTTTTTTTTGTTTAATTCTAACAAAAAAACCACCCTATAACATAATTGACTTGCTGGTTAGCCGAACAGACTACCAAAGATCGACGGCTTGTTGTCATGGTGCTATCGTTTCTCGTTTGCTTGAATCAACTTTCTAAACATATCAGCTTTGGTTCATAAAGTATTCTACCTTTGATGCATGATCTCTCTATGTGCCGTTTCGAAATTTCATGTGAGAAAAGAAGGGGATAAGTGCAATAATATGGAACAACTACATAGCCATTAACATTACTGATGAACATATAAATGAGGTTAGAAAATGAATAAGGATAGAAATTGGACCGTTTTATTTATTGGTGGGGCATCGGGAAGTGGTAAATCAAGTATTGCTTATGAGATTGCTAGATTTTACGGGGTGAATGTCTTGGAAGTAGATGATGTTCATCTATCTGTAAAAACAGTTACAACAAAGGAGCATTTTCCTGTAATTCATTATTGGGATTCTGTTAAAGATGGGAAAAATGTTGGAGTTGACGGGACGGTAGACTGGCTGATTGATGTCAGCAAAGAGATGGCTCCAGTATTAAGAGAGCTTGCAAACAGGCATATTGAAGATAAATTACCTATCATTATTGAAGGCGATTTTATCCATCCCGCATTTACATTATCTTTCGATAACCCACAGGTGAAATCAATATCTGTACATGAATCAGATAAAAATCAAATCGTGCAGAATTATTTAGCAAGAGAAGGTGGCGAATTACAACATGACAGAGCTGAAGTAAGTATTTCATATGGAAATTGGATAGCAGATACCTGTAAGAGAAATGAAATTAAACTAATTGAATCAAAACCTTGGAACGCTGCTTTGAGCAGAGCTATAAATTGCTTATTGTAAACCTATGAGGAGCTAATGCAGCCCATTGAAATATCCTGCTGATATGACTTAATGAGGTATCATTACTTGTATATCATGTGACATGGGTTCCTTAGTTCGGACACTTCATACGTATTTTTAATACGCTGTACTAAGGGAAAAAGGGGGGTGTGATTGATAATTTAAATGAGATCATGGCGACAAGAGGTTTTTGTCAAAAGCAGAATTCAAGAATAAATAACAATATTACTTTATACTCAAAATAACTTCATCTAACAACAAACTTATACATCAAATATGATGTGGAGAGGGAGTGTCTTCCGTGGAAATGAAAGATGAGAAAGGAAATGTACTAGGAATACTAGACATCGACTCGCTTAACAGGGACAACGTGATGGAGGCCATTATTAAGGAATTAAAGCCTGGTATGGGTAAGGGAATTTATATTGCAGATACGGGTGAAAAAAAGATTAGTCAACAAACGAATTATAAAGCAGTAGAATGGACAGCAGGTCTTACTGCTTTAAGAGAAAAGGCCTCTCCGTGGGAACTCTCATTCCCTGTGGATGCGGAACTTGAGAATATTCAGGTGTACTATGGATTTGATAATTTAACGAACCAAGAAATAGATGAGATGATAGAGGAAAGCAGAAGTACGGGAAAGCACGTAGTGCTGCGAGATCTGAGGCCAAATCATACGTTAGTCGGTTTAAGCGTCACATATAACAAGGGAGGACGAGATTTTGAGTTCCGTATATTTGGAACTACCAAAAGCCGAATTCGATTATCCGATCTAGAGGACTATACATATGAAAATATACAGATACGAGGGAATGCAGCCGTGTATATTGGAGATGGTGATAAGCAACAATTAATCTGGATTGAGATGGACTCTCATGACAAGGCACTTCAATATGAGATAATAACAAAAGATAGTGACCGGGATTGGGTTATATCGATTGCTGAGAATTTGTTATAAAAAAACCCCTTTGTGCGCTGCACTTCAGGCCGGATGGACCGTGCCGAAGTGAATCACAAAGGGGTTATCTTTTTGTTATTTTTTCGATTTTGCCGAATTCATAAACCAGTAGGCCATTCCTACAAAAACGGAGCCGCCAACGATATTCCCAAGAGTAACAGGAATCATATTATGCAGCCATCCTGCAAGTGTAATCGTTTCTGGGTGCCCAGGCAGCATAAGAGCAATGGTCATGAGTGACATATTGGCTACACTATGCTCGAATCCTGCCGCAATAAATGCGTACAGCATCCACCAGATGAGAATAAGTTTCGCTGTATCTTCTTTCGTTCTCATCGATGTCCATATAGCCAAGCATACGAGCCAGTTACATAAAATGCCGCGGAAAAACAATTGGTCGATAGGCATGGTCATTTTTCCTGCAGCGGCTGTAAAGAGCAGGTGATCTGGCGGGATTTTCCCAAACACACCAGATCCATAGATCAGAAGGCAGAGTACGACAGCACCAAGCAAGTTGCCGAAGAAGACGATTGCCCAATTCTTAAATGTAAAAGCCCAAGAGGTTTGCTTCGATAAACTGCTTACCGTGAAGAGCATATTATTACCCGTAAATAATTCGGAACCCGCAAAGATGACAAGTGTGAGTGCAATGCCGAAGGACATCCCCATGACGAGCTGAACGGCTGGAGAGCCTGCGGCTTTGAATGAACCGCCTACTGTAAAAATGAGCATAATACCAATTCCGACATAAGCCCCTGCAAGCATGGCAGCAATGAAGTAACGCAACAAACTTGTTTGCATAAGCTTTTTTTTCGCTTCTACTGACTGATTAACTAGTTCGATCGTTGATTGGAACATCGTCTTCCCCTGCCTTATCTATGGTTACGAATAACGATTTAGTTAATAGTGTCTAATTAACCTAATATTACCTCATTGTAACATATATTTTATTTTCTTCTACAAGAACGGGGAAGGTGCGAACTTGACCTTCGTCCGGTGCTTGAACGCATCCATCCCGCATATCAATTTTCCAATCATACAAAGGGTCATACACATAGTGTCCAGAGACAATCCCTTCGTTCAAAGGTCCGCCTTTAGGATGAGGACTGCGATCCTCCAGTGCATAGATTTGTTCAGCAGTTTTAAATATAGCAAGACTTTGCCCCTCAATTACAACCGTTCTTCCTACACGTTCTAAAAATTCATCTGTTGTTCCGATATAAACTGACTTTTCGGTGATCGTGTTAGACATCTATGAACACTCCTTTTTTGCATAGTATACTTAAGATTTCGTTACGACTACTTTTTCAAATAAAGTTTCTTTCAGTTTTGGATCTTTCAGCACTTTTTGCCATGGATCTTCCGTACGGCTTAGTGCGATATCCATTCGCTTCGCAAGCTGTTTCCGTTGTTCAACATCTGCTACCGTATTACGTTGAATAAGATCTAGTCCCACACGTTCTACCCAGTCCGAAGTACGTTCTAAATATTTAGCTGTTTCTCTGTAGAACTGAAGTACAGCAGCACTGATTTCAATTAGTTCTTCATCTGTTTTTACTTTGCATAGCAGGTCAGCAAGTCTTGCTTTAATACCGCCGTTACCGCCTACATAAATTTCCCAACCGCCGTCATTACCGACAATACCAATATCTTTTGTACAAGATTCTGCACAGTTACGAGGGCATCCGTTTACTGCAAATTTAACTTTCGCAGGGAAGTCAACACGTTCAAATTTACGTTCAATCAGTTCACCGATATGGAGGGAATCCTGTGTACCAAAACGGCAATAAGCGGATCCGACACAAGTTTTAACGGTACGCAGAGATTTCGCATAAGCATAACCAGATGGCATATTTAGCTCTTCCCACACTTTAGGCAGATCTTCTTTTTTCACGCCCATCATACCGATCCGTTGACCGCCTGTCATTTTCACAAGAGGCAGATTATATTTAATCGATACATCGGCAATTTTTTTCAAATCCTGAGGTGTTGTCATACCGCCATACATCCGAGGAACAACAGTATAGGTTCCGTCTTTTTGAATATTCGCGTTCATACGCTCATTAACAAAGCGAGAAGCTGGCTCATCTTGATAAGTGGTTGGCCACAGCATACCGAGATAGTAGTTCAGAGCAGGGCGGCACTTCGAGCATCCTTCTGGTTGACTCCATCCGAGAGCTTTCGTTACTTCTGCAACGGTATGAAGGTTCTGCTGTTTAATTGCCTCCACAACCTCATCTCTCGACATGGTTGTACAGCCGCAGATGCCTTCTTTAACTTCTGCATCAAAACCATTTCCGAGGACAAGCTGCATTACTTGTTCTACCAGCGGTTTACATCCGCCGCAAGAGCGGGATGCGCCTGTTTTCATTTTCACTTGATCGAGCGTAGTAAGTCCGTCAATAGTAACAGCATCGACAATCATTTTTTTCGTTACGCCATTACATCCGCAGACGATATCGTCGTCCGTTAATTCAGCAGCTACGTTTACTTTCGCTCCGCCGCCGCAGCATCCGCCTGTACCTGTTAGTTCTGCATATAATTCTTCGGTCATGAGTTCGCCTTTTTTAACGAAACGTTCAAGACGGGAAGAGTCATCAATGTCCCCAAATAGAACAGCACCAACGATGACGTTGTCCTGCATTACAATCTTCTTATACGTACCTTTCCATCCGTCATGCATGGTAATGGTTGTATGTTGTTTTTCTTCCATAAAAGTACCAGTTGAGAATACATCAACGCCCGAAATTTTAAGTTTTGTCGAGCAGATCGATCCTTCGTATGGTTTCGTCTCTACACCTGCAAGGGTTTTCGCAAGTACCGCACCTTGCTCGAATAATGGTGCAACAAGGCCATAGCATGTACCGCGGTGTTCCGTACATTCTCCGACTGCGAATACATCAGGTACGGAAGTTTGCATGTAATCATCAACAACAATACCGCGGTTGACTTCGATTCCACTATTGCTTGCAAGTTCCGTATTTGGTCGAATACCAACAGACATAACGACTAACTCTGCTTCGAGCTCCGTACCATCTGTAAAAGTAAGTCCAGTAACGCGGGTATCCCCTTTTAAAGCAGTGGTTTGTTTACCTAATGCGAATTTAATACCTTGGCTTTCCAGTTCTTTTTCAAGCATTTTAGCTGCAGTTACATCTAGTTGACGTTCCATTAGATAATCAGGCAGATGAACAACCGTTACATCCATACCCAGCTGAACAAGTCCTTTTGCTGCTTCCAGGCCTAACAGTCCTCCGCCGATGACAGCTGCTTTTTTATACTTCGCTGCTGCTTCAATCATCGTCTCACAGTCTTCAATATCGCGGAAGCCAATGACCCCTTCGAGATCCGAACCCGGAATAGGGAGAATAAATGGGTTTGAACCTGTTGCGATAATAAGTCGATCATAGTCAACTTCTGATCCATCATCCATTTGAACTGTTTTTTGTTCTGTATTAATTTTTGTACCGCGTTTACCTGTAATCAGGTGGATACCGGCTGATTCATACCAAGCACGGTCATTAATTACAATATCATCAATCGTCTTGCTTCCCTCTAATACATAAGAAAGCATGATACGATTATAGTTAGGGTGGGGCTCAGCACCAATTACTGTAATGCTGTACTGATCTGTAAGTTTAAGGAGCTGTTCAATTGTATTCATACCAGCCATTCCGTTACCAACAACAACAAGCTTTTGTTTTTGAGTCATAGTTAGTTCCTCCTCGTTGATTCCACTGATATCCTGCTTAGTTCTCTGTCTAATTCATTATTATCTTTTAAAAGTAAGTGAGGTAAAAAAGTATGTGGTTTTTTTCACATGTATATTCAAAAAAGAGACTGTTATACGCTATTACATAACGTTTATTAATGTTTTCTTGATGTATCCAATAATAAACAATATAAATAATAGTTATTGTGCGAAAAATCACATTCAGCTTGTATTTTATGAAGAAATAGTGGAAGGAGGGAAAGAAGTGTTAGAAAGAAGTGTTATCCAAGTTTTTATATTATAACAGTAAAAGGTAGCATCCTTCTGTCATGAGATGTATATTTATGGAATAATCATATTCTGATTTCCAATCGATTGACTTAGGAGGTTTCTATGAAAGAATTACCGATGATTCCATTACAAAGACTTTCCTTACGGCCGTTTCGTCAAGAAGATGCCGAGCAGGTCCAGCAACTAGCAGGCGATAAGTATATTGCTGAGATGACATTATATATCCCGCATCCCTATGAGGATGGAATGGCAAAAGAATGGATCGACACACACAGTGAACAATTTAATAAAGAAAGATCACTCACCTTAGCTATTGTACATAAAGAGGAAGACTATTTGATTGGCGCTATCACGATTGGATGGAATAAGCAATTTGATCACGGGGAGCTCGCTTACTGGATTGGAAATGAATATAAGAGTAATGGCTATTGTACAGAGGCTGCAAAAGGGATTGTGCAATACGCTTTTGAAGAGATGAAACTGAACCGAATCTACGCTCGTCATTTAGCGAGGAATCCTGCATCAGGTAAAGTCATGCAAAAGATCGGTATGAAATATGAAGGATTATTAAGACAGCATGTTAAGAAATGGGGCGAATATGAAGACCTCGTATGTTACGGATTGTTAAGGGACGAGTACATATTTTGAAAGGTAGGTTAAGGAGGGATTGTCACGAAGATAATTAGAATCAGTTTAGCTGCTTGTCTGCTATCTAATCTAGGACTACTGATCGGATGCAGCGGACAAAACGAAAATCTCGTGAATGAAGTGTATACAGAATCCCAAAACATTACCCAAATAGACCAAGCAGATAAGGGAACGGCTATTCCTTATAAACAACTTCGTTACACTAAGGCTTCATCTGATTTTTCCTGGGAAGGGAGCACCAAGGAGCTGCCTGAGGAAATCATAGATCGATACGATAGTTATGCGAATTCAGTACCTGGTGGATTTGTGATACAAGAAACGCCTTCTGAATATTTTATATGTGTGAATTTTGGTAAGAAAGAGTCCGTAACTAAGGGATTTAAGATTAATTCTTTAGCTATGCATGATATAAATTCAGAGAGAAGCTTTTTAAGAATACATGCTATCCCTGTGTCTTATGAAGACGCGATGGATGAGAAAGTACATGGAGTAGTCACTATAAGAGCACTGATCAGTGTGGCGAAGAAAGATTTGCCTGAGGGCATTGAGATCAATGAGATGATCTTGAGTGTGGAAGAGGAGAAGGAGTAATTTGTATTCGCTAACAATATAGACTATCCCTAGAGGTGAGAAAAAGAATGGCAAACATTATTTTAATCGGACCCATTTGTGCGGGGAAATCAACGGTGGCTGAGTTATTAGCTCAACATACGGGAATGCCGAGATGTTCGCTAGATGACATAAGATATCAATATTATGAAGAATTAAATTATGATCACGATCATGCACTGCAATTGCAAGAAAAGTATGGTTTTTGGGAGAAGTATAAATATTGGAAGCCTTTTGAAGCTCACTTGGTTGCTCGGGTTCTCGAAGAATACAGAGATCATATTATTGATTTTGGCGCAGGCCATTCTGTTTATGAGGAGGAAGCTTTATTCCAAAAAGTAGACCGAGCGCTGCATAACGAACCTTTTGTTTTTCTATTAATCCCTTCGATAGATAAAGAAGAGTCAGCACAGATTTTATGTGAACGCTCTGAACTTGATTTTAATCGATATTTTGTTGAGCATGAATCGAATGAAAGGCTAGCAAAACATATAATATACACGAAAAATCAAACTCCTGAAGAAACGATGAGAGAAATGATGAATTATATATCTTTAATTTAATAGAAGAAAATAAGGGAGGGATTTTATTGGGCATTGAATGGTATGACATGATCGCGAGACGAAATGGCGGTTATAAAGGAAGAGCGGAATGTACAGTCGAAGGTCGTTCTGCGGAAGACATTTTTGAAGAGCGATTAATTGATCTGATTCCAAACTATCATTCTATCCTAGATGCAGGCTGCGGTCATGGGGAGTTTACGTTAAAGATGTCCAAGTATACGAATAACATCATTGGATTTGATAACTCTCAAGAACTCATCAAGATTGCACAAACTTTATTACAAAACAGTTCCGTTCAAAATGTTGACTTTGTTTACGCTACAACTAAATCCGAGATGCCTTTTGAAGATGGCCAGTTTGATCTGATTTATGACCGCAGGGGACCGACATCCATTATTAATCATAATCGATTATTAAGACCGGGTGGCATGATATTTGGAATTCATACGAATGTAGACAAGGTAAAAGTAAGGTTGGTGGAAAAGGGTTATCAAGAAATCAAAATCGAGGAATACAACGACTCTGTTACTTATTTTCCGAATGAACAAGAGTTTGCTAAGTTTCTATCTGACTTCCCTGGTAATCCAGACTATACAAAGTCAGAGCTGAAAGACGAACTAGAGAAGAAATTAAATGAAAATATCATGAACGGAAGAATTGGTGTTAGAGAACATAAATTCATTTGGAGTGCGATTAAGCCTGGTTCATAATTTGATAATTCATATACTTAGGAGCTGATCTTGGTGACAAGAAAAAGAAATGTAGCCGTGCTGCTGTATGAACATGTCGATGGATTAGATTTTTGCGGAGCATTCGATATATTTGCCACCGCAAGCGATTGGGGAAAAGACTTTTATACATATACGGTGAGCGAGAAGTCAGAGTTATTAAATACGATAAGTTCTTTTACCGTTGCTCCTAAATATAACTTTAGTGATTGTCCGAAGCCCGATATTCTAGTCGTTCCTGGAGGTATAGGGGCTAGGACGGAAATGAATAACTCAGAACTGACATCGTGGATTAGGTGTACCTCGGAAAATGCAGAAATCGTACTATCCATATGTACAGGTGCCCTACTACTAGCAAAGGCAGATTTGTTAAGTGGACTGAAAGTAACAACGAATCAGCGGGCTATGGACTTGTTAGCACAAGTCGCACCTAAAGATTGTGAAATTGTAAGAAATGTTAGATATGTAGACAACGGCAAAATTGTGATGTCCGCAGGCGTTACGGCTGGAATGGATGCTTCTTTACGTGTTGTCTCCAAGTTATTAGGTGAAGAGCGTGCTGTAGAAACTGCTTCTAGATTAGAGTATAGATGGAATCGAGAAATTCTGTAGTCAAATAGTTGAGAATTCATTTATTCGCCGCATGAAATCCAAAACAACATACTAAAGAAATAACAGAAACATAAGTATCAGAAAGGAGAACTGACTATGAAAAACATAGGTAGGGTATTTATTTTTCTCGTTATATTGCTGATAGGTTGTCAGAATCAAGATGCTGCAGATGTGACTTGGGGAAGTAAACACTCGATCAGCATAGAAGACATTAGCAGAGTTGATCTACAGATGGGGGACGGCACTGTCATAACCCTGCCACAAGAAGAGATGGTTCGTTATCTGGATGCAATAAGCAACGGTGTATTTGATAAAGGACAGCTTGATATTCGTCCAGCAGACTATGCGGCAGAACTAACTTTAAAGAACGGGAATAAAAGAGGATTATCTGTGTGGATATCGGATGGATCAAATCTATTTATGGATCATGAGGATCCGGGACATTATATATTAGATGAGAAAGCCAAAGCGACGATGATGGAGATTGTAAACGAGAAAGAAGAGCGATGAACGGAAATACAAATATCATTTTCATATAAAAAAATAGAATAGGAGTGTAGTCGATGAGTTTGATAACGAATGAAGATATACAGCTGATTAATGACGCGAAAAAAACAATAAAAGAATTATATAAAGAGGGAAAACACCATGTCGGAGCAGCAATAAGAACGAGAACCGGCAAGATTTATTCAGCCGTTCATTTAGAGGCCTATATCGGAAGAGTGTCCGTTTGTGCGGAAGCTGTTGTATTAGGGAAAGCGATTTCAGAGGGAGAATGCGATTTTGATACGATTGTGGCAGTAAGACATCCGGATCTCTGTGAAGAAGCACAAGAAATAGAAGTCGTATCTCCTTGCGGGATGTGTAGAGAATTAATAAGTGATTATGGACCAGAGATAAATGTAATTTTAAAGAAAGATAATCAGTACATAAAAGTAAAAGTTAGTGAATTGCTTCCGGAGAAATATACAAGAGGGGAATAGAATAGGATGAGCCGCCCATATCAACTAATTCTTGATGCAGCTGGAGTACTTATCACCAATCTTTCTCCGACATTTTGGTATGAGATTGCGGAAAAAGCGGATATCTCGCATGAACATTTACGAGCCCAGTATAAACAGGAAATTCGTGAATCTTTATGGTCTGGAAAAATAAGTGAAGATGATTTTTGGCAATGGCTTAAGAAACAGTGTCATTCAATAGAAATCGAAGAAGCAAAACGGATCCTATTCAAACATCTGGAGGATCTTCCCGCTTTTGATTATATCCCTGTTTGGAGTAAGTTCTCTGACATTCATATTCTTAGCAATCACCGGGCAGAATGGATCGAACCGTTATTTAGACCCATGTTACCCTATATAAAGAGTCTCACAATTTCAAGTGAAGTTGGACTGTGTAAACCTGACCCTAAAATATACGAGCTTGTTCATAAGAAACTGAATCCATATGGACAAGTTTGGTATATAGATGACCAAGAAAAAAACCTAAAACCCGCACAAGAAAGGTTATGGAACACCTATATTGCAGATCAGAACGCAAAATGGATTGAACATGTAAATGGGCTATTAGGACTCCGAGTAGGATTTATATGAACAATGGCAGTATTTCGTGTGGAGGCGTATTGTTTAATGTTGATTCAGTCCTGCTTTTGAAAATCAAATATGGTGCTAATCAAGGTATGTAGATGTTATCAGGTGGCTTCCTTGAATCGGGTGAGTCCATTGAAGAAACGGCCATTAGAGAATTTAAAGAAGAAACAGATTAAATACGAAAACAGCACGGGTAGTTTGTCTTCGTCCTGGTGAGATTTTTGGATGAAGAACGACTTTTGGCGCAGCCAACTGGAGAGATTCAGTCAAAACACCGAACAAGCAATATGTATAGATCATATAATTATTACTTACCAAACCTATTGTAAAAGGAGAAACTTCAGTGAATCCTATTTTTATGGAGTATGCGAAAGACTTGGCTTTATCAGGAGATATAAAAGAGGACATTACCTCTTTTTTTAAACTCAATCAAGATTTAAGAACATTACAGCATACACTTGAGGTTGCTGAGGAAGCGGAACGAATTGCCAAGCTATATGGGATTGATCCGGACAAAATGGTATGTGCCGCATTATTACATGATATCAGCAATGTAGTTCCAGTCTCTTCAATGATTCGAATTTCGAAAACGCTGTCAATTGAAGTGTTAGAGCAAGAACTCACGTATGACCGAAGCGTGCATCAAAAACTTTCAAAATATATGGCTGAAGATATTTTTGGAATCACTGATGACGAGATATTAGGAGCTATTGAAAGTCATACTACCCATAAGCCACATGCGAATATGACGGATAAGGTCTTGTTTGTCTCGGATAAAATCTCATGGAAGTTACCGGGAGAACATCTGTATTTAAAAGAAATGAGAAACAAGGTAGATGAGCTGGCTATAGACGAAGCCATTCTAATTTATCTGAACTATATTTGGGGACAAAGGGAGAAACTGAAGCTCGTCCATCCATGGTTGATCTCAGCTAGAGAAGAGCTATTGCAGCTAACCTATGAAAAATAATTTGGATAGTCGACTTCAAAATTAGGAGGTACGGGCGTATGAGATACAGAAAAGTGCTGCATTATGATGCGTTTTCCTCTACACCTAATAAAGGTAATCCGGCAGGGGTTGTACTGGATGCAGATGATTTAGATGAGGAGTCAATGCAGTATATAGCACAATCTGTAGGTTTTAATGAGACGGTATTTGTGCTGAGATCAGAGAAGGCAGATGTGAAATTGAGGTATTTCACCCCGGGACATGAAATCAATTTATGTGGACATGCAACTATTGCTGCTATGTATTGTTTAAAGTCTTTAGGGATGCTTCACACGGATCGAAATGAGATTGAAATCGAAACGAATGTTGGAGTATTGCCTATCTTTTTTGAGACAAGAAATGGCGAGCACTTTATTACCATGAAGCAAGACAAACCTCAGTTTACAGAGTTCAAAGGGTCAATATCGAAGCTTGCTGAAAGTATCGGGATCACCGAAGAAGAAATTGATGCCACAATGCCGATTGTGTATGGAAGTACGGGAACTTGGACCCTGTTACTACCTATCAAAAATGTATATAGTTTCTCTAAAATGAAGCCCACTAATTCTATGTTCCCTAAGATTCTTACCCAAAATTCAAAAGCATCCATTCATCCGTTCAGCTTGGAAACGGTAGATGAGAATGCTTTTATGCATGCAAGACATTTTTCCTCTCCCTATTCAGGAACGATGGAAGATGCTATAACGGGAACAGCTTCTGGAGTGATGGGCGCTTATTATCTAACTTATCTAAACCAAGATATTTCTGAGGTGAATTTTCTTGTTGAGCAAGGGCAAGAAGTAGGGCGAGAGGGAAGTGTATGGGTAACTGTTAACCGTGGTGAGCGGAATATGGACGTATATGTGTCAGGGACAGGCGTCTATGTCAGAGAATTCGAAGTGTCGTATGCCTTAGCGGAGGAGAGCATATAGTGAATGAATCCTATCCTATTCAGTTTGAGCCTGCAAAGATCTAATTCCGTCCTTAGAAACTTGGCTTAATAGGTAAACATTTAATAATGAGATGAGGTGAGGGAGATGGGAACTACATTTTTTCTTGTAAGGCATGGAATAAAGGAAAAAGCGATTGGAGACGTTCCAATCACTGCACAAGGTATCATTCAAGCACAAACTACTGCTGAGCATATTAGTAAGATATCGATCCATGCAATCATCTCTAGTCCGCTTCGAAGATCGATAGAAACGGCAGCGTATATTGCTGCTAAAACAAATGTAGAGATCATCGTAGATGACCGTTTACGAGAGCGTGCAAACTGGGGAGATCTACCGGAACAGACATTTGAGGAATTTATTCAGATGTGGGATAAATGCACTCGGGAACCAGACTTTATTCCTCCTACAGGTGATTCTGTGAAATCCGCTTGTAAAAGAATGTCCTCCTTATTAACGAGTCTAGCAGTACAGTATCCTTCTGGAAGTAATATTATCATTGTTACCCATGGGGGACTCATTACTGATTATATTGCGAATACATTTTCAGAGGATGTGCTCCATCATTTTCATCCCGAGTTTGTTGCAGAACAAAACAGTTTAGTATCTGAATGCTCTATTACAACACTTACTTTTGATGGTCAAAATTATATGATTGATCGTTTTGCCTCAATAGAACATTTATTGAATGAACATGAGGAAAATACAATATGAAAATTATGGTCATTGGTTCAAGCGGTTCCGGTAAGTCAACATTTTCACGTGAACTTGGGGAAGTATTGAATGTACCTGTGTACCATCTAGATCTCTATTACTGGAAGCCAGGTTGGATCGAAACCCCGAAGGCTGAATGGGATGATTTTAACCGGCAATTAGTCGCGAAAGATCAGTGGATTATAGATGGACATTATGGAAGAACACTGGATATACGGTTACAAGCAGCGGACGTTATTCTATTTTTCGATATATCACCTGTGATTACCACATACCGAGTACTCAAACGCAGAGTACAATATCATGGCAAGACAAGACCTGATTTAAATGAAGGTTGTCCGGAGTCGATTGATTGGGCGTTTATTAAGTATGGATGGAATTTCAGGAAAGATAAGAGACCGAATATATTAAAAAAGCTAGAGGAATATGCAGATAAGAAAATCATCATTATTAATAGCCCTGGCGAAGCCCGAAGCTTATTAAATAAGATCAGAACAGATGGAATATTAGACTTATGATGAGAGGTGATTTCCATACAATTTAGTATACTGAATCAATATGTATCTGAGATCCAGAGGCAGATTAATGCTACAGCCGCTGCAACATATATTATTCAAAACGATGTAGTCGTTAATGAGTGGTATTCAGGACGGCATGACTCATTCAGTTCATCTAGAATGGTTGATGCAGAGTCCCAATTTAATGTGGCTTCTGTTAGAAAGACTTACCTCGGATTTGCAATTAGTTTGCTTATCGAATCTGGAATGATTCACAGCATAGATGATGAAGTTGAACTATACATAAACGAAGCTCCAGATCTGGTAAAGGGAATAACGATACGGCATTGTTTAACTCATACGCATGGTCTGGATATTCGTGAAGGGAAGGTAGTGAGCTCTTTTTTGCCTGGTACAGACTGGGCTTATACGAATACGGGTATTAACCTTCTAATTGAGTTGGTTCAATGTGTAACAGGCACATCACTAGCCGACTATATTCAACATACATTATTAGAACCAGCGGGACTAGTTGAGACGGGCTGGCGAACTCAGTATGAAGAACGATTAATCTATAATTACTATCGTGACGAGGATAATTGTGTGGGACCGAATGACAGTCCTGCAGGGGAGCAGAGTAATCTATTTGTCAGTGCCAGGGAATTAGCATTGTGGGGGAATCTGCATCTTAACAAAGGGAAAATGCAGGGTAAACAGGTCTTTCCAGAATCTATTTTTGATAGAATTACAACTACTCAAACACCAGAGACATTGCCATCTCATTTACCGAGACAGGGCTTCATTTGGTGGCTGCAAAGAAGCAAATCACCCTTAAATCAAATAGGCAGTAATGTACCTGAAGGGTCATATCAAGTTCTTGGTATAACCGGATGTGCTTGTCTGGTCATTCCTAAATATCAAGCGGTAGCGGTACGGATGTATAATCAAGTACACAACAAGAGTGGTTATAACTATTTGGAGGATATAAGAGAGTTTGGAAATAAAGTGATTGAGGCATTGGATATGAATTCAGAAGAGGTAATTGGAAAGGCCGGAAAGATATATTGAAGTTCAGATCTGGGATGATGATGTGATTAAGAGATATCAATAACCTTACATGACGAAGGAGTATCCTATGAACGCACAAGAATTAGCAATACAAGCTTGTGAAATTTCTAAAGAATATCTCAAACCAGGCATTTCCGAAAAACAATTTGCAGATATCTGTGAAAAAATAATGTATTCTCTAGGAGCAGAAGATGTATGGTACCCCATGCTTGTCAATTTCAATACGAATTCGAGATATTGCACCCGGGCGAACCATTTACCCTCTGATGATGTTTATTTATTGAAGGATGACATAGTACTGATCGATTTTAGCCCAAAGGTAAACGGTTATTGGGGGGATTATTCAGAAACCATCGTGATTGGTGAAAATGAAGCATATTCCCGTCTTGCAGCAGACGCAAAGTTTATTTTTGATCAGACCTTTGATTACGCAAAAAGATGTAATACTATCGGAGAATTATTTACCTTTTGTGAGAGCCTAATAGGATCAATGGGCTATCAATTACTAGACCCAAATGGGAATATTGGACATTCCATTGAAGACGAGAACAACCAAGCAAAGAGGATATTTATAAGTCTCGACAACAGCAATACGTTATTAAGAGGAAAAAGGTGGGCCATTGAACCTCATATAGGCAAAGGTAACTATGGGGCAAAGTTTGAAAATGTAATAAACCTTTGATTAATCATCATCATAGCAGTTAGGAACTTTAGATAATATAAATTAAAGGATATGGTTGAGATTATAAAAAGAAGAGTGCTACTTATTTTCATGGCGATAATTATCATTACTGTTGTCTTAACACCCATCACATACGTGCAGGTAAACAAATACAAATACGCGGATAGAGTAACGAATTATCTATTGGAAGAAGAAAAATACAGCAGAGAAGATATAGAATCGGTAAAAGGGGTTTGGGGAAAGAAGTTACCTTCTTTTTATACACTCGTGACCTTTAAGGATGAACCTTACGTGGAATATGTGTACTTTGCTCATAATGAAATTATGCAATTTGACTATCGATTGACTGAAGAAGGTAAGGAAAAAGGTGTGACGAAATCAAAGCTGAAACATTATGTACCCCATAATTAGAGGAGGGTGTTCCCATGATTATTTATTCAGAGGAAAAAGTACAGAATGCGAGCGATGTAGCCCAAGTTTTTAAAAATTCCGGAATTAAACGACCTCATGAAGACTACGAAAGAATACAAAGAATGATAGATAACGCGGATCTATTCATTACAGCTTGGACGAACGGGAAAATGATCGGAGTGGCAAGAGCGATAACGGATTATTCGTATTGCTGCTATTTATCTGATCTAGCAGTAGATTCAGCCTACCAAAAGGATGGAATTGGAACAGAACTGGTCCGTCGTGTACAAACTCTAATTGGCGATGAGTGTTCTTTGGTACTTCTTTCTGCACCGGGAGCAGTAGAGTATTACCCTCGAATAGGATTTGAAAAAGCAGATCATGCGTTTGTAATGAAAAGAAAGAAATAATCAGAAACCACACATAGACTAACATAAAATATATTAAAGGGTGAAAAACATGTCTCATCAAGGTTTTACGAACTGTCTTCAAATGTTCCCAAGCACGGATATGGACAAAACAGCAGCATTTTATGTAAACATCGGTTTTCGGGAAGTGCGTTATCTTGATTCGGAAGAGCCTCATATTTGTCTGTATAAAGATCGAATTGAAATTGTTTTAACCCAATCAAATAATGAAAAGATCGTTCCGAATCGAGAAATGCATGGCTACGGTTATGATGCTTATTTTATAACAGATAACCAAGAGCAAATGGAGAAGGATCTCGGTAATTTAGGCGTAACGATTGTAAGGCCGCTGACCACGACCGACTATAACAATAAGGAGTTTGTATTTGAAGATATTGACCGGCGATGGATTGCAGTTGGCAAGAAACAACAATGAAGGTAGGGAAATCAGCTGAAGAGTAGTAAGTTTCTATGGTTTCTATGTTGGCATATGAAGCTCAGGGAGGTGGACTAATGAAACATTTTACTTTTGATATTCCTATGGTAAAAAGAGTCTATAAAAAGACGCATCGTGACTTATCTTTGTACATTAGCACACCGGAATCAGAAGGAGAAAATAGACCGGCTTTATTATTTTTTAATGGTGGAAGTTTCAAGAAAGATCCAATAACTCCAGACCAATTTCAGTATCAAGCTAAACATTTTTCAAGTAAAGGGATTGTAAGTATTTGTGTTGATTATCGGAATGGATCGGATGAGGATTTCACACCTGTACAAGCGATTTGTGATGTGAAATCCAGCATTCGGTGGGTTAAGGATCACCACCTAGAGTTAGGGATAGATCCGAATCGTATTATGGTGTGCGGTGCATCGGCGGGCGGATATATTACCGTTTCGGCTTTCATGTTCCCAGAGATCGATGATGAAATGAATAAGGTAACCGATTATAACGTGAGCGAGCTGATTATTTTTGCGGCGGGTATGGATGCCGTTGATATTACAACTCGGCTTTTTCCTGATTTGGTGCCTATGTCGTTAGCGTTCTCGCCTAAGCATCATATCAAGCATTGTTTACCGCGGACCCTGTGGATGTGTGGGACTGGGGATGTTCTATATGAAGAAAATAAAGAATTCATCTACCAGATGAAGGAAGCTGGAAATGATATAAGGTTTTTGACCTATGATGGTATGGAGCATGGATTTTTTAATTACGGAAGGCATGAGAACCTGTATTTTGAAAAAACAACAAAAGATATAGAGAACTACCTAAAGGAAATGCATTATATCCTGGCAGATTAAAGGCGTTACCTCTACATAATATCTAATAAAGGAAAAGAGGGTTGTTATATGAGCTATCAGTTCAATCGAGAATGGCTTGTTAAGAAATTTCAGGAGATAGAGAGACGGATTCTCCTTGTCGTGGAACAGCTCAGTGAGGAAGAATTGAATTGGAAACCGAATGAGCAGAGTCATAGTATTACTAATTTAGTCCTTCATATAGAAGGGAATATAAAAGAAAGAATCGCCAAGGGAATATTAAAACAAAACATAGTCCGAGATCGGGAAGCTGAATTTTCAGCTGTATTTATTTCGAAGGCCGAGTTAACTACAAGAGTAAAAGAAAATTTCAAATCTTTAACGGATATCGTGAGTAAACTGACAGATCGGGAATTAGAGCAAACGCAATTAGTCAGGAATAAGGAACGAACCAATATAGACATGTTGCATCAATGCGCAGCTCATTATTCCGAACATATGGGGCAGATCTTCTACATTGCGAAGCTGTGCCTAAATGAAGACTACAAATCAACTTCTATCTAACGAAAGAAGACACACTTTAATATTAGTCTCTTAAGCAGTAAAGCGAAAACTTGATTTTTGCTGAGCTGCTTTTTTTTATTTCTAGAATAGGAAGCAAATTAGGTGAAGATAAATTCTTTCATATGGTTTAAAATACAAAATAAGGAATTTTGAAAGAGGGAGGGGGGCTTAAACGGATGGCTACTGTAGGATTACTTGGAATGATTCATGATGAAGAGCTCAGACAGGAATATCATTGTACATTACCGCTTTATAAAGAAGCAATATTAGATTTTGCCCCGGATGTGATCTGCGGTGAAGTTCATCCGCTTAGTTGGAAGAGATACCTGCAAGATAACACGGATAAGGGATATTGGGGAGAGCCGGCAAGTGAATACGGGGATCTGATCTTACCATTATGTGAAGAAAAACAAATACAATTTATCCCGATTGATTGGTTTGAACTAGATGTATGGAATAATTTTGGTCCTTTTGTAAATTTGCCTGATGATCAGAAGAATATCTATGAATTAATGGAGAAAGATTGGTTTACAGAGCAGCTGCAAACGTCATTGCATGGAGAGATTCCATTTAACTCCAAAGAATTTGATGTGATAACAAAACAGAAATATGCATGGCTAAAGGATCTTAATGAAAGATCATATCAACTCAGGTGGAATATTCGTAATCAGATTATGGTTGAGAGAGTGAGAAATACGTACGAGAAATATCCGGACAAAAGAATTCTATGTACAGTAGGAGCAGATCATAACTACTTTTTTGAAGAAGAATTAAGGAAGGATCCTATCGAATTTATTTATCCGATTCGGTAATAAGCGTGAAACAAATAGGATGATGGAGGCATAATCATGGCGACTTGGGTTACTCATTTTAGAATTGCTGAGAGATTAATAGACTTGGGGTTACCTGTGAGTAAAGAAGAATTTTTAGTAGGGAATATTGGTCCGGATTGTGGGATTTACCGTGAGGGAGCAGGATTCATTCCACCAAAAGAAGCAACTCATTTTCAAATCGATAGAAAAATAGACGCAGACTTATTTTATAATCAGTACCTTCTTCATCATGAGAAAGATATTCATACGAAAAAGCAATCTTTTTATCTGGGCTATTATCTTCATCTCGTGACCGATCAGGAGTGGAGCAAAAGTTACCAAGCTAAAAAGAAAGAACCATTATATCAAGAGATACTAGGTACACCTGAATATTGGAGTTTAGTTAAAGGGGATTGGTATGGCATTGACTTTCAGTATTTAAATAACAACAAAGATCAACTCTTCTGGACTACATTTCAAAATATTACCGACTTTCCGGATTATTTAGATATTTTCCCGAAAGGACAAGTGGCTGAGCAGATTAGACGGATCACATCGTTTTATCTGGAAAATACAGTTCCGATTGATCATCAATTTATTTATCTCACAGAAAGTGAAGTTGATCAATTTGTAGAACATACCGTGTCTAGGATCATGGAGATACTAGATGCCCGTATAGGCACAAATAGGAGGAGAGATGAATATGATACAATCCATTGATACGAAGCTAAAAGAAATGAATATAACTTTGCCAGCTTCAAGTCATCCTGCTGCTCAGTATACAAATTATGTTATTGTTAATGGAATCATGTTTGTTTCTGGTAAAGGACCCTCTGGTCAGCCGAAAGGTAAACTTGGCTCTACATACACAACGGAAGAAGGATATGAGTTCGCTAGAACCACAGGAATTGAGATTTTAGCTGTACTAAAAGAGGCACTAGGCAGTTTAGACAAAGTGAAACGTGTTGTGAAGATTCAAGGTTTTGTGAACGCAGAACCTGGCTTTGAAGAGCACCATAAAGTGTTAAATGGGACATCTGATCTCATGTATGAGGTCTTTGGAGAAAAAGGAGTTCACGCAAGGTCTGTATTAGGGGCTGTATCGGTAAGAGATAATCTTCCCATCATAGTAGATTCTATATTTGAAGTGGAAGAATAGACAACCCGTGAAGTCTTAGAAAGTTCTATTACACTTATAAACCGAAGAGATTGGAGCTAACACATGAGTCAGAATACGATCGGAATCGATCTTGGTGGTACGAACATCAAGGCAGCTATTTTTGATGAAAAATATAAAACGGTAGTTGAAAAAAACGTTCAAACGGAAGCAATTCATGGCCCTGCACATGTACTAAATCGAATCAAAGAAACCATCATTGAAATGTTGAAAATCTCTAATTTATCGCAATCTGACATAAAGTGTATGGGAATGGGCATCCCCGGTCTCTTGAATCCGGATGAAGGACTCTCGATCTTCTCCCCTAATTTTCCTGGCTGGGAGAACATCCATGTTGTAAATGAGATGGAGCGTTATTTTGGCATTCCCACTTTTATCGACAATGATGTTCGTGTAAATCTTTATGGTGAGTGGCGATTTGGATCAGGTATTGGATTCGATAATGTTGTGTTAATTACCTTAGGAACCGGATTGGGGTCAGGAATCATCAGTGGGGGCAATGTGTTGTATGGAAAGACCTCAAGTGCTGGGGAAATAGGCCACATGAATATGTACAGACAAGGTCGCCCTTGCAAGTGTGGCAGTTCTGGGTGCCTCGGAAGATATGTTTCGGCTGTAGGCATGGTGAATACATTCATTGAACGGCTGAATGATGGCCATCAAAGTATTATTCAAGAATGGATTCAAGAAGATCAAAGCCAAATTACGGCTAAAATGATTTCTGATGCGTATGATTTGGGAGATAGAACAGCAATGGATGTGATGCAAGAGACGGGGAGAATCTTAGGATTCGGCCTCTCTAACGTCATTAATTTATACAATCCTGAAGTGATTATTGTCGGCGGGGGCATGTCTGCTGCTGGAGATCGATTGCTGAATGTTGTTCGGGAGACAACTGCTAAGCATGCATTAAAGCTATCCAACGAAGCATGTAAGATTCAGGAAGCTCAGTTGGGCGGAAAAGCAGGCATGATTGGTGCAGCTGTATACGCAAATGAACGTATTACCAAGAAGCTCTCCAATAGAATTGAAATAGAAACCTGATTTGTGATGAGGGGGAGAAGCAGTGAAAACGTCAGAAACATCTAATTCATCCATTGTTATTAGATCCGCTTCATTATCAGAAGCACCCATCATTCTAAACCTGTGGCAAAATTCAGCTAAGTGGCTTAATTCGAAAGGAATATACCAGTGGCGCCCGGAGTTTTTTAATGTCGATCAAGTTATAGAATTTCTAACCAATGGTTCTGACGTTTATATTGCTGAGCTAAATTCGGAAGCAGTGGGAACTTATATTATTACATGGTCAGACCCGTATATCTGGGGGGAACTGGATAATAATGATTCAGGATATATTCACCGATTTGCAGTAAATAGAGATTACATAGGAAAGAAAATTGGATATACCCTCCTAAAAACCGCGGAACAGCAGATTAAAACCAAAGGGAAAACTTTTGTAAGACTGGACTGCATGGCCGCTAACAACAAGCTAAATGCATACTATCAAGATTATGGCTTTAATTATATAAGAACGATAAATGGAGAAGGATGGAGCGCTAATCTGTATGAAAAGCAGTAAAAATGCAGTGATTTAGCGGTAATAAGGTAACATGATAAGTACTATAGAACATTTTAATAACGTTATAAAAAACATTTTATGGATTTTTATCTCGTATTTTATTTTGTTATCCTGTATATTTAACTACAAACTTTTATGCGTTTTGACAAAGAGAAGCCTACAGACTTTAATACAACAAAGGAGTGCATCGAAAAAGTGTCCATGATAACGAAAGAAATTACAGATCAAAACATGCTTGTTGCTACAGAGTATGTTCATTCCGTTTATGAGTCGGTTGTTGCAAGAAATCCACAGGAGTTTGAATTCCACCAAGCGGTAAAAGAAATCCTCGATTCTCTTATTCCCGTTATCGCTGCTCATCCGAAGTACCGGGAAAACAGCTTGCTTGAACAGCTGGTTGAACCTGAACGTGTTATTACTTTCAAAGTACCTTGGGTTGACGATCAAGGTAAGGTACAAGTAAACCGCGGATTCCGTGTTCAGTTTAACAGTGCGATTGGTCCGTATAAAGGTGGACTGCGCTTCCATCCTTCCGTGTATGCAGGGATTGTGAAGTTCTTAGGCTTCGAACAAATCTTTAAAAATGCATTGACGGGTCTGCCGATCGGCGGCGGTAAAGGCGGTTCTGATTTTGATCCAAAAGGAAAATCGGATATGGAAGTTATGCGCTTTACACAAAGCTTTATGACTGAACTATATAAGTACATTGGTTCAGATGCGGACGTTCCAGCAGGGGACATCGGTGTAGGCGCAAGAGAAATTGGTTATATGTTTGGACAATACAAACGACTTACAAGCAGTCATGAATCCGGTGTCTTGACGGGTAAAGGACTACAGTATGGCGGCAGTCTTGCACGGAAGGAAGCAACTGGATTTGGATGTGTGTACTTTGTTGACGAGATGTTGAAATCGAAAGATCTTAGCTTCGAAGGCAGTACGGTTGTTGTCTCCGGTTCCGGAAATGTATCGATCTATGCGATTCAAAAAGCTCAAGAACTGGGTGCGAAGGTAGTGGCTTGCAGTGACTCCGGTGGATATATATATGATCCAGAAGGTATCAATCTTGAGACAGTGAAATATCTAAAAGAAGTAGAACGTCTGCGGATCAGCGAGTATGTAAAAGAGCATCCTCATGCTACTTATACAGAAGGCTGCGAAGGAATCTGGTCTATCCCTTGTGACATTGCACTTCCTTGTGCAACACAAAATGAGATTGATGAACATTCTGCTATTTTGCTGGTTAAAAATGGAGTAAAAGCAATCGGTGAAGGAGCTAACATGCCTTCTACGCTGGATGCGATTGATATTTTCCATGAGCATGGCGTTTTGTTTGGACCGGCAAAAGCTGCTAATGCAGGCGGTGTAGCCGTATCAGCACTTGAAATGTCACAGAACAGCATGCGTTTGTCCTGGTCATTTGAAGAAGTGGATACCAGACTGCAAGAGATCATGCGTAACATTTATAGCAGCAGCGTTGAAGCAGCTGAACAATACGGTTGTTCAGGTAACCTGGTTGCTGGGGCAAACATTGCAGGTTTCCTTAAAGTAGCAGATGCAATGCTCGCTCACGGAATTGTCTAATAAAATGATAGTAAAGCTGTTATCAGCTGGTTAAGAATAAAGCCGTCTTCCATAGGAAGGCGGTTTTTAATTCTAAATTTTCATGTGAACGGAATGGAAATTTCCATTTTAATGATTAGATAGAGGGTTTTTACAGACAGGTCAAGAAGTATAGAGGTTATCGCTAAAACTGTACGAAGGGAGGAAGAGAATGAAACGTGTGAATCGTAAGTTCAATTGGATTCTAGGATTCGTTGGATTCATAATTAGCCTCTTCATTATAACTGCTCCAGATGAAGTGGATTACAATGAATGGCTTTCAAGTAAACAAGGCATTATCTGTGATCATAGTGGTTTGGAATCGGGATGCAAGATGGGAGATAGAGCGATTAATCGTGATACAAGCGAAATTAAAAATGCGAGGATATATTTGCAGGTAAGAGAAACTTTTTCTCAACCAAATAAGGAGTATGACATAAAAGCAGTTGGGGTATTGAATCACTTTTTTGATATGTCATCTTTTACGATATATGACTAATGAGCTGAATATCAAAGCTTTCTATTACAGCAAAGAAAGGAGTTCATAAGGATGAATATCCTCTGGGATTTTGATGGTACCTTGTTTAATACATACCCTGCTTATACTGAAATTCTTTATGAGATTCTTGATCATGGGGTCCCTAAAAAGAAATACATAATCACCTGAAAATTTCATTTACCAATGCTGTTCAGTATTACGATTTATCAGAGGAACAGGTAAAAAGACTGTTTGCCATGGAGAAAGCAGTACACCCAGCAGATACCCCGCCCTTTCCGTTCGTGGAGGACGTAGTAAAGTTTGCTGATCTAAATGTAATCATGACACATAAACCTCGTAAAGACGTGGAACATATTTTGAATTATTACGGCTGGGGAGATTACTTTACAGAGATTGTTGCTATAGATGATGGTTATCCGAGAAAACCTGATCCCGCATCGTATATGTATTTACATCATAAATATAAGATTGATCTTGTGATTGGTGATCGTGAGATTGATATCATCCCAGCGAAGTCCATTGGAATAAAAACATGTCTGTTTCAGAACAGTGCTCCGGGTGCAGATGTATACTTGTCGGCATATGAGAACTTTTTTGAGCAAAATAAAAAACCTCCAAATTATATTGGAGGATAGAAAATCATTTACTATCAGATCCTGATTGAGCGAGTACAGACCCTGCTAAGGATTTTGAGGTTTTACTAGCAGAGTTACTTTGCAAAACATGCGATGCTTTCTTAGACAATTTCTTAGAAGAAACTTTATTTGCGCTTGATTTAGCCATGATATGACACCTCTCTTCGTTTTGATTTTATATATATGTAATAAACCGCTGAGTTCATTGTAAACATTGATGCATGGAGGAAGAGTAAATGAATATCCAATTACGAGAACTGTGCGAAAGAGATCCGGAGATCATTTCGAATGCTTTTAAACAACAAGGCTGGGAAAAGCCTTTAGACTTATATGTAAGATATTCGGAGGAACAGAAACGTGGTGAACGTGTATCGATTGTTGCAGAAGTGGATGGTGATTTTGCCGGATATGTTAATGTGTTATGGGATTCGTATTATCCATCATTTCGAGAAAGAAGGATTCCAGAGATTAATGATTTCAATGTATTAATGAAGTATCGCCGATTAGGCATTGGCTCTAAATTGATGGATAAAGCAGAGGAGATCATTAAAGAACGGTCTGATTTTGCCGGAATAGGGGTAGGGTTATTTACGGATTACGGAAATGCTCAAATCTTATATGCAAAACGAGGTTATATCCCCGACGGCAGAGGAATACATAATGGTCAAGAGTATCTTGAATACGGAGATGTCGTTGCAATCAATGATGATCTTACTCTTTATTTAACTAAAAAACTGAACAAGCGAGAGATTTGCATCAAAAATATAATAGAAGAACAAGCAGAACAGTTTTGGAGAATAAGACTAGAATCATTAAGAGTAAGCCCGGAGGCATTTGGAACTTCTTACGAAGATTCTGTTGGTATTCCAATCAGTGAAGTTGTGAAAATGATCAAGAATGAGCATGACGAGTATATTTTAGGAGCTTTTACAGAAGACGATCAAATCGTAGGTATTGCAGGTTTCAAAAAAGGAAGAGGAATGAAGTTTACACATAAAGGTATGGTATGGGGAGTGTATGTAACGCCTGATTATCGAGGAAAAGGAATCGGCAAGAGTCTCATGGAAGAGATATTAAACCGAGGAAAAGAAAGTGAAGAGTTAAAGCAGATCAATCTCAGTGTGATCACGGTAAATAGATTCGCTGTAGAACTCTATAAGAGACTAGGGTTCGAGTCATATGGTATTGAAAAGAATGCTTTAGAGTATATGGGCGAGGCGTATGATGAAGAGCATATGACTTATTTTTATAAGTAAACTACAACAAGTTTGAATCAGAAAGAAGTGAAGGTAGCATGATAGGAACGTTTCTTATTGTTCTATTACTGTTAATAGAGAATCATAAAAGGACGGGAAGGATGATCAAATGAAGTTCATCGTTTCGGCAAGTGTCATTGTAATGAATGAGAGTAATCAGATTTTACTGATGAAAGGTCGCAGAGGTTGGGAGATGCCTCAGGGATGTGTAGAAGAAGGTGAGTCTATACGTCAGGCAGCGATTCGTGAAGTGAAAGAAGAAACAGGGATTGATATTGAATTGATTGATTTTTGTGGTACCTATCAGAATATAACACGAGGCGTATGTAATCATATTTTCACCGGCAAACCGATTGGCGGTGAACTTACGACAAGTACAGAGAGTGACGAAGTTGGCTATTTTTCACTAGAAGAAGCAGATCAGTTAATTACCTGGGGGAATTTCAAAGAAAGAGTTCATCTTGCATTAGATAAAGAGAAGCACCCTTTTCTTATTGAGTTTACAGAATAAACGATCTTGTGTACTTGAAAATTGAACGGAGGAACCAAAGTGGCAAAAATAGCAAAGAATCTTACTGATTTAATTGGTAACACACCGTTATTAGAACTTGTTAATTTTTCTTCGAATCATCATCTAGAGACGAATCTTATTGCTAAATTAGAATACTTTAACCCTGCGGGCAGTGTAAAAGACCGGATTGGACTTGCAATGATTCAAGATGCGGAAGAGAAGGGCGTTATTAACAAAGACACAGTCATTATAGAACCGACCAGCGGAAATACAGGAGTAGGGCTTGCTTTTGCGGCTGCAGCGTTAGGATATAAGTTAATGATTACGCTTCCCGAAAGTTTCAGTATGGAACGCCGAAAATTATTATCTGCTTTGGGTGCCGAATTAGTTCTCACTCCTGCTCAAGAAGGGATGGCTGGAGCTATCAAAAAGGCTGAAGAAATTGCCGGTACGATTCCTAATTCCTATATTCCGCAGCAATTTCAGAATCCTGCTAACCCTGAGATCCACAGGCAGACAACAGCAGAAGAAATATGGAGAGATACGGACGGGGAAGTGGATATTTTTATTAGTGGGGTAGGAACAGGCGGAACCATCTCAGGCGTAGGTGAAATTCTCAAGCAGAGAAATCCATCGGTTACAATTATTGCGGTTGAACCATTCGATTCACCGGTTCTTTCCGGCGGAAATAAGGGATTACATAAAATTCAAGGGATTGGTGCTGGATTTGTACCCGGTAATTTTCATCGTTCAGTCGTAGACGAGATCATTCAAGTGAAAAATGAAGATGCATATGAAACAACACGGCAGTTAGCGAGAAGTGAAGGGTTGCTAATAGGTATTTCATCTGGAGCAGCGACGTTCGCCGCACTACAAGTCGCAAACAGACCAGAAAATAAAGGTAAAAAAATTGTTGTATTACTCCCAGATACCGGAGAGCGTTATCTATCGGTACCCGGTCTATTTGCAGAAGTATAAAAGTAGAGCAGTTGCATGCTGAATGTAGCTGCTCTTTTTTATTGAGTGATTCATGCCCAGTCCTTAATCCCATGGGAGAAAACAAGTGAAAGTCTATCAATGCTCAAGAGTCATATGTATAATTATGGTAAATGAAAGTAAAGGAGAATGAAATGAATAGATCCATTAATTTAGACGGCATTGTTCATCTTTTTCAGGAAGAATTGCAAGATTCTCTTACTGGCATATACTTGCATGGTTCAATGGCGATGGGATGTTTTCATCCAGATCATAGCGATATAGACATCTTAGTGGTCGTTACGTCGAAACAATCCAGAGATACATATAAGAGAATAGCAGCCGGACTTATTCGGATGGAGGAAAAGCTGCATCTGACAAAAGGCATAGAGTTAAGTGTAGTGCTCAAAAAATATACAGATGAATTCGTATATCCTACTCCGTTTGAATTTCATTATTCTTTAGCACATCAGGAGAAATATAAATCGGACCCCGATTATCTATGTGGTGGTTACGAAGATACGGACTTAGCAGCTCATTTCGTAGTTACCTATCATCGGGGGATTGTACTTTATGGAGAACCCATTAAAGAAGTTTTTTCCGCGATTGATAGATCCTACTTTATCGCATCGATTCAATCTGATGTAAAGGATGCGCCAGAAGGGATTACTGAGAATCCGGTGTACTTTGTATTGAATTTATGCAGAGTATTATTCTTTCTCAAAGAAGAGATTGTGTCTTCCAAAAAAGAGGGCGGAGAATGGGCTGCCGAGGTTGTACCTATGAAATATGCAGCTATCATACATGACTGTCTTGCTGCATATCAAGGTAAAGAGGATACGTTTAAGCAGGATGACCAGCTTTTACTTGAGTTTGCTTCTTATATGTTAGATGAAATCGATAACGTGGGGAGTGTTAACGAATGGAAGAGGTAAAATGGCTTACATGGGCAAAACAGATCCAGGCAATCAGTCAGAATGGTCTCGCGTATGGTAAAGATATTTATGATATTGAGAGATACGAGCAGCTGAGAAGCTTAAGCGTTGAAATATTAAATACATATACGAAAGTCGATTCAAATCAGATTACCGATTTGTTCGCAAGTGAGACCGGGTATGCCACTCCAAAGGTGGATGTCAGGGGTGTTATTTTCCAGGACAATAAAATACTTCTCGTTAAAGAAAAAGCAGATGGTGCGTGGGCACTTCCTGGGGGATGGGCAGATATCGGGTTATCTCCACGGGAAATTGTAGTGAAAGAAGTAAAAGAAGAATCGGGATTTGATGTCGTACCTCGGCGGTTACTTGCTGTATTGGATAAAAATAAGCATCACCATGCCCCTTCTCCTTACCATGTGTACAAAATATTTATATGTTGCGACATCATTGGCGGAAGTGCGATGGAAGGAATGGAAACCAGTGAAGTGAATTTCTTTGATCGGTCTAATCTACCACAGCTCTCAGAGGAGAGAAATACATATGGTCAGGTCCAACTCATGTTTGAAAAAGGTTTACAAGCGAATAGTGAAGTGATATTCGACTGACGAAGATAAGAGAACCAATATAAAACGAAACTATATGAGTTACTAGGCATCTTCTGAATTTCAACGATTTAGAGAGGAGTAATCAAATCAATATTCAAAAAGTTAAATACATTACATTTATCGCGGCCATATCTTTGTTGCTGAATATGATATTAATTACGATGTTGATAACGAAAAACAACAGAATCGATGATGCAATTTCAAGCCATACTTTTCAAGTTCAAACCGATTTGGTGGAATTAGAGAGCACAATTCATTATCAAATGGAACAAGGTTGGAATGATGATAACGTTGTTTTAGAGAAAATGGAAGATATCAGAGAAGAATTAAATTCGTTCACGAAACTAGGTCAAAGCTTAGGAAGGTTAACAAAAGAACAAGAAAGAGAGCTTTCTATTCTTTATAACTATGTATCCAAATATCCTGATTATACAGGTGTTCCTAATACTATTCTAAGTTCTGCAGATAGAAAAAAGATAGAAGTACTAGCAAGCAATCTCCCCAAAGCAGGTTGGGGAATGAACATTAGCTTTAGTGGCGATTGGGACAGCTTTTCTGAAAAATTAAATAAATTACTTAAACAAAGTACTCATTAGAATGGCTGGTGATCTTATGATAACGGAACTAGAGATACATGAGTTTTATAAGGTGAAACCGATGATGGATCAGTGTAGAAATATAGAAGCTCGGGCAGTAGTGAATGGGATGAATCCCGGTTTCGTTTATGTAGATCACGAGACGGCGATTACTGCGACGATTGTGTGGGTTCAAGGTCAATCCGGATTTCATATTGCTGGCGATCCACATAGTGAGTCTTTCATAACTGGACTAGAAACTTACATGATCAATGAGATTGAACCTAGACTCAAAAAGCTGAGTATTGATGCTGTGGAAATAAGTGTGGAAAATGATCTCTGGGCAGAAGCACTGCAAATGATATTTAGACAGCGAAGTCTATTTAGTGACAATCAATATGTGTACAAAATTAATGATTTCAATTCAGATGAACCAATCAGTAAGCATCTAGAGGATACAATGATCCTAAGATTGGATAGAGATTTATTTGAATCTAGCAAATATGAAAACCAAAAATTTCTGAAGCAAAAGATTACACGTTTCTGGGATTCCTAGGAGAAGTTTTTACAATACGGTATTGGCTATATGGCTGAACATAAGAATAAAATCGTTGGTCTATGTTTTTCTGCTTTCGTAGTGGACCGCGTGCATGCGGTAGATATAGAAACACTAACAGAATATAGGAATCAACATGTGGGCACAGCAGTTGCTTACGCATTCATAGAAGAGTGCAAACGTAAGGGAGTAGATCCTTACTGGGATTGCATGCCTGAGAATATAGGCTCAAACCGTCTTGCGAAAAAGATGGGAATGTCTCTTTCGTTCGACTATCCAATTGTCTGGTATAACATTCCCTAATAAAATAATGGAGGTCATCTAATTGATAGACATGAATCAGATTTTTCTTATTACTGATATTCCGGGGTTTACCCCTCAGGTCAGCCGTCTACTTTCGATGATGAACTATGCGAGATTTACCACTTTAGAAGAGGTGAAGGATTTAACTGTACAAGAGTTAGATTTTTTAATGGACTCTAACAGTAATTCAATAGGTGCGCTGTTGATGCATTTTGCAGCAGTGGAATATGCTTACCAGGTGGGAACGTTTGAGAAACGGGAATTGAATGAGGAAGAAATAGCGATCTGGGGTGTTGCCTTAAGCCTTGGGGAAGAAGGGCGAGAAAAGATTAAAGGAAATGAACTAAGCTATTATACCGAGCAATTAGAAGCAGTGAGACATCGAACTTATGAATTATTTAGAACGGTAAATGATGAATGGCTCTACACAGAAGAAGAGTTTTGGGCTCAGCAGCAAGCCAATTATTATTTTATGTGGTTTCATGTGTTTGAAGATGAGATCAATCACCGAGGGCAGATTCGAATGATACGAAAGAGAATGGATAAGTAAACTGATATAAATAAAAGTTGATTTTGCAGCCGTCTCCTCTGTGAAATCAACTTTTTTATATGCTTTGGATTTGGAGTAGAAAAAGTTAAAAATTATCAAATCATACATAACGTTATTTTAATAATGTCAAGTAAAATGTTTTAAAATTTTTTAAGGTGTTTAAATCTAGAACAAGCAAGCGTCACTAAGAAATCAAAAAAACAAAAAATACGAATTACTAAAACAAAAAAAGAGAGAATCTCAAGGAGGAAATTATTATGTTAAACAAAAACACAAACCATTTGGAAGATGTAAAGAAAACAGACAAGGTACATGCAAATGAAAGAATCGTAGGTTCATTCAGAACTGAAGAAGAAGCTAGCCGAGCTATTGAGCAGCTGAAAGCGAAAGGTTATAGCGTTGATGACATTTCAGTAATTGCGAAAGATAAAAAAGATATGAAAGCAATTAGTGACGAGACAGGAACAAAAGCACCTGAGGGTGTAGCAACTGGTGCAACAGCAGGTGGACTGGTTGGCGGTATCGCTGGTCTATTAGCTGGATTAGGACTTATGGCTATTCCCGTATTCGGTCCGATCATGGTAGCTGGTCCAATTGCAGTTACACTTACAGGAACTGCAGTTGGAGCAGGTGCCGGCGGACTGGTTGGAGGCTTGATTGGTCTGGGTATTCCAGAAGACGAAGCGAAAGAATATGAGTCTAACGTAAAAGAAGGACAAATCTTGGTACTCGTAGAAGACAAAGCAGACACTAGAAATAGTGTACACGATATCTTCCGTAATAATAATGCGACAAATGCACACCTTTTTAATAGAAATCAACAAGGAGTTCGTAATTCTTCCGTAACGTCTACTCCTGATACAGCAGCTGCAAATGCGGACCGTAGAACAGCAACGGATTTAGATCGTAAAGTAACTCCTGAGAATGTTGGCAATGGCCGTTTTGATTCCGGTGAAGATGAAAAGACAATGCGTCTGCGTGAAGAACAACTGGATGTATCTAAAAATAAGGCTAAAGTTGGCGAAGTAGAAGTTCACAAAGAAGTAGTTGAAGAACAAAAAACGATTGATGTTCCTGTAAGTCATGAAGAAGTTGTAATTGAACGCAAAGCCGTTCATGATAATGCAACAAACGAACCAATCGGTAAAGATGAAAGCATTCGTATTCCTGTAAGTGAAGAGCAAGTAGAAGTTAATAAACGTAATGTAGTAACAGGCGAAGTGGAAGTTCACAAAGAAACGGTTCAAAATACGGAACAAGTTCAAGATACAGTAAAACGTGAAGAAGCTCGCATTTCCCGTGAAGGTGAACCCGCTGTGAATGCAGATGTGGATGCTACGACTGCACGTGATGGACTTAACCGTGGTACTGTAAATGATACTGCAGTTAACCGTCCAAGACGCTAATCTTGGTACAATGAACGAAAATAAACCGAATAAAATAAACCCGATGAGTCTCATACTCATCGGGTTTATTTCTGTAGAAATAAGGTTACAATCTACAATCCTAGAAAGAGAACTATATTCACAAGGAGCTGTTCGATGTACTTAAGTTGACTACGGGTTCTTCTTTAACGAATTTCACGAATAGGAACCTTACCAAAGGACCTATCAATAGTAATTGAGCAGGATAGGCAACAATAACATTTTTGAGAACCGTCCGTCCATAGTTTGCAAGGATCGAACCTTCGATACCATTCATGATCATGGATGTAATAAGACCGTATACTGACATGCAGAGGACCATACCTATAACCATACAAGTAGATGTAGCAAGAATGACATATAGCGACTTGGATTTATCAAATGGCAAGGAAAACGCGGCTTTTCGAGCACTAGGTCCAACAATAAACGATTCTACTAAAAAAGCAATTACAAATGTTAAGGCAAACTGTGATAAAATACCAGAAATAGGTAGTGTGGTTAACAGTCCATTCAAATACATATTGTAAAAGAACATGACACATACCATTCCAAAACACATCATTAATCCAAAAATAATTCCTTCTTTTTTGTTACTAGGCAATTTCTTTTTCTTCCTTTCGTTTTGCAGATAAGCTTTAGTATAGTGACATAAAAATTTCTTAGTAAGTGAACATTTTGTGAACTTTGATACAGAATTTATAAATTTTCTTTCTTAGTACAGTGAATCTATGGAGATCGGACTCGTTTTTAATCCTAGAGAAGAAGGTGTGAATGATGGATCAATATACCCACCTTGGTGTATATGGCATTCTCGTCAAAGATGAACAGATCTTACTCGTTCAAAAATCGAGAGGGCCGCATAAAGGGAAATGGGATCTCCTTGGTGGATCCATTGAGTTTGGCGAAGAGCCTTTGTTTACGCTGAAGAGAGAGTTTCTAGAAGAGACAGGGATTGAAGATATAGAAGCAGTTATTCATAGTGCTCCCTCCTATACTCTTATTCATCCGTTTAGAGAAAATCAGTTAGAGGAAATGCATCATATCGGGATAATCTACAGCGTTCGTATTAAGAATGAGAATTATATTTTGAAGGAAAGTGGAGATGGTCATGATTCTCTTGGAGCAAAATGGTTTTATAAGGGAGAATTAATGGAACTGGAAGTGACACCGTTTGTAGAAGGAATAAGAAGACAGCTTTTATGAAATAGAATCTGATTTTGATTTGGATGGGAGAACTATGCACTCGAACGGTTATTGTAAAGATCGCACTTTTGACGTAACGATTCTGATATGAGAGGGGACTTACGGATATGCCTTGGCCAATGATCCATTTTGCAGTAGCGAACGAAATATATGAGGGGCAGGTGTCCTCTGCTTTCTTACTGGGAAGTATTGCACCAGATGCAATTCATGCAAGGGAAGGGGCAACACGAAGAGAGAAAATGCAGTCTCACTTTGTCAGGGACGATCGCCTGGCTGATCCCGTGCTGCTTACTAGTAAGTACCTGAAGTATATTGATCTAAGTGAAGATCCGGCGTGGAAAGCATACATAGCAGGATATTTCATACATATCTTTACCGATGAACGATGGACGGCAACACTTTATGCTGACTTTGAGCGCAAGGTTCAGAAGGACGCGGTGAAGATTCGAAAGATATACAACGAAGAAGTAAGTCAGCTGGAGTATCATCTTCTACGGAGCAGCTACCGGATTGATAACATTCTTACCCAATTTGAGACAGCTAAAGGGTTTGAGGTGGCCCCTTTTGTGAGTGCGGAAGAAGTAGAAACGTATCGTGATATGAAGCTGGAGTGGCTAAGGAATCCGAAGAATGAACCGGGAATTGAGCTGATTTATTTTACAGAAGAAAGGGTTCATGACTTTATTAAAAAAACAGCGGATGAAGCTAAAGAACTTCTCAAAGCTTGGGAAGCGTTAGAAAAACGGACGATTCAAGGGTGAACTTACGGTCTATCTTACCTATGAATGGAGGAGAACCACGATGAAAAAGATTGTAGCAGGAGGTATTTTATTTCTTGGTGGACTAATGGAAAAAACTTATTTGATCCTCCAGAAATTACGTTCGGGGCTGTTAAACTTAGAGAAAAAATAGGTGTGTTTTATGAATTTGGTGGTCAGGCGGAAAGAAAATTCCCTGATCAAGATCTGCCTTTTCAGGCGGTAGGATTCGAAAACAACGTAAAAGAAGACGACAGCTATGTTGTCGGTGTTAAAGTAAATCTTAACTCCCATATTGTCTCAGTCTCACTTGGATATCACAAGAAGATCTACAATGAACCCTATGAGATCAGTATGAAGGACATCGAAGCTCATCCTGACAAGTATCTTGTCGAAGAAGTGAAGGATGGTTACGCGCTGTTTGTCATGGATGAATATACACAAGAAGGTTGGACCATAAGAGGTTTTGATAAGGAAGGGAATATGGTTGCTGACAAATTGTTCTCTGCTGAGCCGCGGTATACGAACTGGTAAAGAGTACATACAGCTTTAGAAACGGAAGCTAGAAAACAATAAACAAATCTGAAAGGGGAAGGGAATGCAAACTTTTTTCAGATATAACTGGATTGTAAGAGAACAGTGGTACGAGTGGTGTAAGGATCTCCCGGAAGAGGAATTATTGCGTCCACGAACGGGAGGAGTCGGAAGCATTTTACAGACCCTTTTTCATATCGTAGATGTAGAGTGGAGCTGGATTCGAAGACTGCAAGGTAAACCTGATGATCTAGAGAATTTTGATGAATATGCTTCGCTTCAGAAGGTAAGAGAGCTTGATCAGCGATTCAAACCTGAAGTGGAAGCATTCGTTGCTGCATGGGACAATTCGATGGAGTCCCGAGTATTTTACGATTATAGGCGTGATGGCAGTTTTGATATGGATGCTTGGGGTGAAGTAATGCGCCATATTATTGCACATCAGATTCACCATATGGGACAGCTATCTGTTTGGGCAAGAGAAAAAGGAATTCAGAAGAATCCCGTTTCTCCTAATGTTATAGGTAAGAATCTAATTGCAGTTCAGCAAAAATGAGAGGTGAAAACGAAGATGGAACAATGGGAATACAAAACGATGAAATATAAAACAGGTGGGTTCTTGGGAGGGAAAGTAGATACGGAGGAGTTCGAACAGGAACTAAATGAATATGGACTGGATGGCTGGGAAATCGTATCCTGTTTTGATACAAGTATTTCGCAAGGTGCATCAAAGGATGTGATTGTCGTCTTTAAAAGAAGAAGACAGTTATAAGCAGCAAAGCGAACTCACTTAATCGGAGATTGTCTCTATTGATATAATCTGATCGTGCACCTGGTAGTACAAAGGAGCGCCGAGAAGTAGAAGAACAACAAATAAGATCATTAAATTACGAAATAATTTCACGTTCTTCTCTTTCTTCGCATAGAGCCAGAAAGGAAAGCAGATACAGGCTGCCAGCAGAAAAAATAACTCAGCGATAACGATCACTGGAGCATAATCCTCAAGTCTCATTAATCTCACCTCGTCTTTTTTTATCCAATTATAGAATATTTTTCTTTGCCTTGCGATAAAAAATTTCCAATCAGGGGGCTAATAGATGAAATTCAAAGCGGTGTTTCTCGATTTCTATGGCACATTAGTACATGAAGATGATGATATTTTGCCACTGATTTATGATGAAGTGAAACGCTACAGCTCGGATCATATAGAAAATCTAGAGACAAACCATATTGGGAAGTATTGGTCCACCGCTTTTTTTGACCTGTCGAGAGAAAGTTATGGTGACTCGTTTCTCACGCAAAGGGAGATCGGTATTCAATCTTTAACAGATACAGTTCGGCATTTCAAATCATCTTGTATAGCAGAAGATATCATTCAAACTCAGTTTAATCACTGGATTCAGCCTCGATTATACGAGGATACTCTCCCTTTTTTGGAATCGATCGCTGGAAACCCTATCTACATTCTATCCAATATTGATAGGAACGATATAATGTCTGCCTTAAGCTTTCATGGGATTTCGGTAACGGACGTAATAACAAGTGAAGATGTGAGATCTTACAAACCAAGAAGTGAATTATTTGAAGAGGGACTGCGCAGAAGTGGATGTACAGCACATGAAGTGATCCATATAGGGGATTCTCTTGCGAGTGATATTGAGGGTGCTCAGCGTCTTGGCATCAAAGCAATCTGGATCAATAGGCTTGGTAGAAAGCTGCCGGATCACTATAAACCAGATTACATCTATCGTAATTTAAGTGAAATAAACTTGGAGTCTTTATCATAAAAATAGAGAAGGGATACCCGCAAATGGGTTCCCTTCTCTTTACTTTTTATAATCTTCTAAAAAAACCATAAGTTGTTCTCTGGGCATAGGACGGCCAGTGAGATAACCCTGAACTTCATGACATCCTAGATTACGCAGCAAGGACAGCTGTTGTTCTGTCTCTACCCCTTCAGCGATAACCCGCATACCTAATCGGTCTGCTAATTCAATAATGGTTTGTACAACCTTTGCTTCATTTATGTTCATGGCAATATCTTGAATGAGTGAACGGTCAATTTTAATATATTTGAATGGAAAGCGGTTCAGCATACTTAGTGAAGAGAACCCTGTCCCGAAATCATCAATTGATAATGATATACCCAGTTCTACCAAAGCACGGCAGATTTCTAGTGACTTTTTTAAATCGAATATTGCTGTACTTTCCGTGATTTCAAGACATATATTCCGCGGGGTAAGTTTATATTGCTGAAGCAATTCCGCAACGCGTTTTGCAAACAAAGGCTCTCTAAGCTGATGGGCAGACAAATTGACGGAAACCAAAATATCAACATATCCCTCATCTACCAATTGTTTCGTTTGTTTAAAAGCAGCATTCAAAACCCAGTCACCAATGAGTTTTATCATTCCTGTATCTTCCGCAATCGGTATGAATTGAGCAGGGGATACGAATCCCAGTTCAGGTGACTTCCATCGAATTAAAGCTTCTAACCCAAGAATACGATTTGTATGCGTATCGATCTGCGGTTGGTAGTATAATGTGAATTCATCATTTGCTAGAGCCGTGCTGAGGCCATTCACAATAGTTAAATTTCGTTCGGCCATGGCTTTGAGGTTTGGAGTATATGCATAGTATTGGTTACGTCCTGCTTGTTTTGCAGCATACATCGCAGTGTCTGAACTGCTGTACAATGCTTCGATGGTTCTGCCGTCCTCAGGCGCTATGCTAATACCAACCGATGCAGTAACGGTATATGGTTTTCCAAAGATATGAATGGGCTGCTGTAGAGAGGATAAAAGCTGATTAGCATAACAAATAGCCTGACCACTGTGGTTTACTGGCACGGTTATGGCAAATTCATCCCCGCCCAGCCGGGATATAACTGCAGAAGACGGCATACTATTACGAATCTGATGTGCAACATGTTGCAGTAAAAAATCCCCAGCCGAGTGACCAAGCGTATCATTTATCCATTTAAATTGATCAAGGTCTATCATAATGACAGCTGTCTGCCGATCTTCTAAATCAGAATTTTGAAGTGCCTGCTCTAAATTTTCCATAAAATGAAGCCGGTTTCCGAGTCCTGTTAAATTATCCTCATAAGCTAGTTTTTGCAGTTTTGCCTCCGCATTCTTTGTTTCTGTGATGTCACGTGTAACTAAATAACAGAAAATCTGATCATCGATTTCCAAATAGGCGCTGTCGATCTCCACGATCTTTGTTTCATGTAAAAATGTATTGATCCTCTGTTCGATATGAATAGGTGTCATCGTGTCAAATCGATCTTTATATAATTCTTTCATCATTTGCCGATCTTCCTCAGGGATAAGGGCGTTTAGATCAATCCCTTCTTCTGAAATCGCATTCGGAATTCCAATCGATCTCCGAAAGGCTTCATTCATTTCTACGGCAAATCCTGATTGGTTTACGAGTGCAATGCCTTGTCTTGATAAAGAAAATAGAACTTCAAACCTGCGATTAGGAGAAGCTAGGAAATCATAATGAACCATGGCGGAGCGGATAAAATAAGCCCAAATGAGTATACAGTACGCAGGCATGATTTCGTAAGGGAGTATTCTAAAAAGAATCTCAGTGCCAAATGAATCTTTTAATAAGGAAATGACAGACCAGAAGACAGCCCATATGAGACTGAAGACAAGCCCTTGTTTGATCCTGTGCTGACGAAGACGCTCTTTTCGCGACCAATTCTTAGATCTTCGCTGACGGTTGCCAATCCATGAAAAGAGAAACAACATCAAAAAATTATAACCTGATATCACCATAATCATTACTAACAGATAAGAGTCCAACTGTTCAGAACGCCCTAATATACTTTGTGTACTAGACACCGAAGTTTCCGGGGCATTCATTAAGATGGGAAAGATACCGATCGACGGGACTAAACAAAGCAGATGCCGGAATATCGGTTTTATTCGTACTTTGCTAACCAAGCTATAGAGATAAAGCCCGAGCGTCATGGTTACAAATATGCTGATGTACTTTACATACATCGTTACATATAAACCAGTTTCAATCGGCAGTGTTTTTGCCCAAAATCCTCCCAGAAAAAATAAACTAAGCGAAAACAATAGCAGCATGCTTAAGCGGTTTATTGTACTTCGAGGATTTTTGAAATAAACTTCAATTCCCATTGCGAATAAAATTAAAAACGGGATAAATAAACATATAATTTGTAGGATCATGTTGTACATTACCATCGCTCCATCAATTAGACTTCAGTAATAACTCTTATTCATATATCGTCGGGTATAAAGTTTTTTTTATATCTCCTAACTTAAGCAAGGCAAGATTCTATTTTACAGTATTTAACTGGTGAATATAAAAAGGTTGAATATTAATTATAGATGTGGAATCATAAAAAATATAATAATTGGAAAATAAAGCTTGTAGTTCATTTTTTGAAAATTATAAGGGGTGAGGAGAATTCATTAATGAAAAAGAGAAGGTATACAACAAAGCTCTCCCGAAAAGAATGTCTATCCTTTATAAAAGAAAATATCGATTTTATCCGCTTTGATTTTTATAACGAATTCTTTCGTGGATGGACGAAGTTCGGCATTTTTAGCATTTCGTATAACGATGGGGAACACAAGAGGAGAAGAATCATACGTAATAAGGCGGTAGGCCGGATTTCTGTAAAAGATGGAAAAACCCATGTTCGTTTTCGTCTATATAAAGGATGGACAGATCCCTTTTCTTATATCTACACGATGTTTCTTTTTCTATGTATATATTTATTCATGGGCCCCCCGTTTCTTTCTGAAATGTTTCTCCTTTGCGTAAGCCTGTTACCTGCGATTATAATTGTATATTCTTGGTTATACACGATTTTATCAGAAGATGGCCATTCCAATGAGGCGCTTTTGCTTGCTTATGTAGAGCGAGTATTTGAGCTGGAACCGGAGATGAAGCAGAGAAAATGATAAGTCATAAAAAGAAGAGGTTTTATATATGGATCAGTGCAGTCGTAATTACTTGTATTGTTGCTGCATTTTATTATCATCGGGATCTACCCTTCCATCACAATATAGAGGCAGTAATCTATTCTCCAGATACAACATTTGAGAAAAAGACAACGGTAATACTGGATGGGGAAAAATACAAAAGATTATCGGGGAAGCACCGGATTTCAGGAGAGATTAGGGTGGACGAAGAGTTATCATATCACTTTACTGCCGATTTGGAAGGAAACCAGTACGTATATATAGTTCCTTATTATGACGAGAGTGGAAATCAGCGTGCGCTTGGGGTAATTCATATTTCTAAAGACTTGGATCAGGTATGGCTGAGTTCAAGTGAACTTAACAGCCGTTATCAACTTGATGATGGGTATGTCTACGGTCCAGCAAGTTCCAAAAGGGATGTAGACGATTCGTTAACGAAGATGCTTTATGGTGAATGAGCAGCGTAAACTTTCGTGTTATAAGGAAAAGGAGTGAAATATAATGGTTTGTTATCACATTGGTGTTTTCATTTTTAATAGGTGTATTATGTGTGAAATTCGGAATGGATAACTCAAAACAAAGTAAATACAACGAGGAAATGCTGCAAGAGCTTAGGGATATTAAGGAATTACTTGAGCAAAGAAGAGAAAATTAGAGAATAGTAGGGAAAAGCAGGGGAAGTAGATTACACTTTACAGCGTGACCAACACACTCTATGAATGATACAGACTACAAGAATGAGCACACAGAAGGATTTTGCACGATGGATGTAACAACCCCGATTCCGTGGAGAAGATATTTTGCTAGAACATTTGATTATATGGTTCACGCTGCTCTGTTTCTAACTATTGGGTTATTGATAATACAAGTCTCATGCAACTATTAGATCGCAGTTCAGCGGCTATTGATTTTTTGATGCTTATCGTGTGGATTGTGGTTCGTGAGGTATGCTCTCGCATTGAATTAGCATAAAACGGTGGTTTAGGTCTGCGATGTACCGTATGATAGGAACAGGTTCGACGAATATCTATATAGGAAAAGAGAGGGATACACCGTTTCATGAAAATTACGATGGATTTAACAAAAGAAGATTATTGGAATATGAACAAGTATGTCATGTTCCATATTCCGAAGCACCGAAACCTGCTGATGCTCACATTCATCAGCCTGCCGATTATTATCATTGCACTGCTTCGTTTCGTGTTGGACTACTCATGGATATATTCTATTATTATCGGAATCCTGGTGAGTGCATTATCTGCGTTTTATATGATTTTTTCGATTAAACGCAAGGTCATGAGGGTTGTAAAAACAAACGCGGGAACGGTCGGTCAACATACAATTGAACTTAGTGGGGAAGGTATGTACGAAACCACCGAATATAATAATCTAGAGTATTCCTGGAAAGAGATCGAAGCGATTAAATCAGATAAGGAATATATTTATATTTTCGTCAATAGTGTTCAGGCGATCAACATTCCTAAACGTGCTTTTGCGGACGATAAACAAGAGCAGGCATTTGTACATCAACTCGAGCAATATACTCATAAGAAAATATCTTAATAAACAAGGCCAAGAGCGATATAAAGCTTTTGGTCTTTTTTTGCGATTTTATACAGGATAGTCGCATCCCAGTCACGAAAGAAAACAAAGAATCCCGTCATTTACGCAATTATGAAGTCATAAAGTAAATAGATCATTAAGAAAAGAGTTTGAGTTAGGGACGATTCTTAGAGGAGGAATGAATGATGGAACAAACCACATCAAGCATGACTTTTTTTCGTGACAGTTTAAAGGTACAGGTGTACGCAGACCGCAAACAGATGGGGCTTGCTGCAGCTGTACTTGTGGCAGATCAGATGAGAATTCTGCTTCAAAAGCAGGAGCGAGTCCGCTTGATTTTTGCTGCAGCTCCGTCTCAGAATGAGTTTTTGGATGCGCTGGGAGAAGCGGAAGGAATAGAGTGGGAACGGATTGATGCCTTTCATATGGATGAATATGTAGGGTTGCCGGAGTCTGCTTCACAGCGGTTTGGTCTATTTTTAAAGCGTGGTTTGTTTGATCGTGTTCCGCTTGGGAATGTTCATTATATTAATCCATCTAAGGATGCAGAGGAAGAGTGCATTCGTTATACGAAACTGCTGACTGCTTCTCCGATAGATATTGTCTGTATGGGGATTGGGGAGAACGGACACATCGCTTTTAACGATCCGCCAGTCGCAGATTTTTCTGATCCCGTCTGGATGAAACGTGTAGAGCTGGATGAGGCATGCCGTGAACAACAGGTGAATGATGGATGTTTTACGAGTCTTGATCAAGTTCCAACCCATGCGTTGACCCTTACTATTCCAGCACTATTATCCGGAAAATATATCTACTGTATGGTTCCAGGTCCGCTCAAACGAACAGCCGTTACAGCAACCTTAACGGGACCTATAGAACCAAGTTGCCCCGCTTCTATACTGCGAACGCATCAAGGAGCGATTTTGTTCCTAGATGAAGCATCATATAATTCTGAGCTGGGTCTTGGAAAGGATTGATCTGGGCCTATGAGTGAATATAACGATGCTGTTGTGGAAGGAATTCACTACAGGACAGGGGAGAGAATCAGACTCATCTGTAAAGATGGAAAGATCAGTGAAATCATAGTCTTATCTAACACTCCAGATAAATGTAATGAGAGGAGCCATCCTTTTGGTGAGGAGAAGGAGGAACTGCCTCTGATCGGTCCGGGACTCGTTGATCTTCAGATTAATGGATTCCAAGGCTACGACTTCAATAATCGGCATCTAACTCCGGAAACGGTAAAGTCGGTAACAAGATTACTGCGGCAGCAAGGCGTGACATCCTATTATCCAACGCTAATTACAAAGAGTTCAGAACATATTGAGCGAGCCCTTCGCACTATAGCTGCAGCCTGCACGGAGGATCTAGAAGTGGCAAGCATGATATCCGGAATTCATGTAGAAGGCCCTTATATCTCGCCCAAGGATGGTGCTAGGGGAGCACATGCTTTGAAGTGGGTGAGAAAGCCAGACTTTGAGGAATTTACGCAGTGGCAACAAGCTGCAGAAGGCAGAATTAAACTAATTACACTCTCACCAGAATGGGAAAATGCAGAGGTTTTTATCCGTCAATGTGTAGCCGCAGGAATTACTATCTCCATTGGTCATACCTCTGCGTCATCCTCTCAGATCAAGGCTGCGGTTGCTGCTGGAGCATCGATGTCAACCCATTTTGGCAATGGTATACAAGCAGAGCTTCCTCGTCATCCGAATGTCCTATGGGCACAGCTTGCAGCAGATGAGTTATCATGTTGTCTCATTGCGGATGGGTTTCATCTCCCAAAGGAAGTGCTTAAAGTAGCCCTGAAGGTAAAAGGAGATCAGGCGCTGCTCGTAAGTGATGCCGTTGCCCTCTGCGGAATGCCGCCAGGGTATTATGATACGCCTGTTGGGGGCAAAGTGGTCCTTACACCGGAAGGTAGACTACATCTAGCCGAGTCCCCCGAACTGCTTGCTGGCTCTGCACAGCTGCTGACTAGAGGGATCGAACATCTTACTAGAAGCGGGATCTGCCGTTTAGAACGTGCCTGGGATATGGCTTCTGTAATTCCCTCTTCCATGATGGGCTTATCTTCAGCACGTGGAATTGAGGTTGGAGCACCAGCGGATGTACTCCTGGCTTCCTGGGATGGCGATCAGTTCAAGGTCCTTCGTACGTATAAAGAAGGAAAGTGCAGCGAGTAGAGCAGACCTCTAATAAAATCACGTTTTTTATCATTGAAGAAGAAACTACGCCCACTCTATTGTTGTTATTACATATGAGCTAATCATAAAAGAGAAAACAAAATAGAGCGGAGAGTGAGTGACATGAGTGTGGCAGCAGGTAAACCTGCGGGATTTTGGAGACGCTTGGGAGCATATTTCTTAGATTCCTTTGTTATTGGCATTTTAATGAATACATTTATCGGTTTAGTAGGTGAAACAGCAACAGAAGTGCTACTAATGCTATACTTTTTGCTGCTGCCTGTGTATTGGAATGGATTTACGGTAGGCAAGTATCTATGTGGTATCCAAATTCGAAGAGTACTGGATAAATCACCTCCAACCGTAAAGAACATGTTACTCCGATTTTTTGTAGGCTCTTTTGTGTACGCTGTCTCACTAGGAATAGTTCAGATCGTTAGTGGTTATTTTGTTATAACTCGGGAAGATAAACGTTCCATTCATGATCTCATTGCCGGTACAGAGGTTGTACGAAGATAATCATCAAAAGTTTCTACTGCAAAACCGACTGTGACATAAAGAGCAGTTGGTTTTTTTATCAAAGAGGTAACAAAACCAGCTTATAATACGTCCTTTACTTATAACCTTACAACTCGTAATAACAGGTTATGGGAGGATTTTCATCATGGTAAGTGGTTCTAATCGCCAGCGGGGTACCCTTAAAAAGTGGATCCTGGCGCTCAGTATGATCATGTTAGTCTTTGTGCTGCTCAATCCGGCTGAAGGCAGATACTATGGTTGGCTGGAGCGAGAATATGGAATTACACTCGAAGAGTACGATTATTTGGATGGAAAGACTTTTGTTAAAGATGGGGAACGAATGTATGAAGCAGGACATACCCGAAATGCTTTGTTTTTCACAATAAAAGATATGAAATATTACGATATGGATCATAACGAATTAGTATATGAGATTAGCACGGTAGGGATACTCGGAACTTTTTTTGAAAGAAAATAAGGATAGGGGGAAGATACCATGAAGCCTATTAAAAGATCTAAACTCCGTATTAAGCTCGGAACGGCCTATTATCGCAGTAGACGATATGTAGAGTGGTATTTTGGAGGAACTCGGTTCGCTCAAAAACAAAGCAGTACCGTATTACCATATAAAGTTGCATCCCATAAGACTCCGCTGTTACGAAAGTTAAAGGATGTAGATATGTGGCTGCAGCATAACAAGATTATCAATTTGAAGATTGCGATGAAACGTTTGAATGGGATTATCATTCAGCCTGGGGAGACATTTTCTTATTGGAAGCTAATCGGAAATCCTAACCGCAGAAAGGGATATGTGGAAGGAATGGTGTTGTTCTATGGTGGCTTTAAACCCGGAATTGGGGGCGGCTTGTGTCAGTTGTCTAATCTCCTCTACTGGATTACCTTGCATACCCCTCTACAGATAACAGAGAGGCATCGACATAGTTATGATGTGTTCCCTGACTCAGGCCGAAGTCAGCCATTTGGAAGTGGAGCAACCTGCGCCTATAACTACCTCGATCTAAGAATTACCAATCCTACGGACCGGCCGTACCAGCTTACTCTACAAATCACAGATGAATTTCTAATCGGTTCATGGAATAGTGTAGTTCCACAGGAGCTGACCTATGAAGTGTATGAGAAGGAGCATCGGATTACCCAGGAACACTGGGGCGGACATATGAGACATAACCTGCTATACCGGCGTGTATGGAATCAGCAGGAGGAACTAATTGATGATCAGTATATTACAGAGAATCATGCGCTGATGATGTATCAGCCATTTTTGAAATCGGAGAATGAGGTGAATGAACAGCAGGAGCAAGCGTAGGATCACCTTGAAGGGCTGAATGCAATGCTCCAGCTACAAGGACAAATAGGTAGGAGGTTGAGCGTGAGAAGGAAGGACAGAATGCGGAGATCAGGTGTTTTTCTACTTTTATTCGTATGTTTCCTATGTGCTGTGTTTATACAAGGCTGTACTTCTTCTCGTCCTGCTCTTCAGAGGACAACATTATCCGAGATTTACCCAGGTGATATAACAAAGGTGGACAGAGTAGAACTGCTTGATGCCACAACGGGTAGAACGAAATGGCTGGATGATCCGGTTGAGATCCGTCTATGGATTGGAGGTTTAAACGATGTGGTACTCATTCCAGAAGAGAATCAGGAGGGGAGTGTCGGCGGGATGTATGTGATCGGATTCTACGAAGGTGAAGAAAGGAAACTTTGGTCTAGTCCGCAATCCATAGGAGATGTTTATTATGAAACAAACGAGCTTTTTACAGGTCAAATTCGGTTACTATTCGAGCGTGAATTCAGTACACCGTAAGGGAGGGGAACGTCAGGAAAAGTCTCAATAGATTACATAAGTGAAAATCAATGAAAATTCGAAAGGGGAAGATGCTCAGATGGAACATATTAAAGCGGTTATTTTTGACCTAGACAATACGCTGCTGGATCGAACAACGACCTTTCGAAAGTTTGCAGAAGGGTTTATGAGGCAATATTTTGCGCATATCGAATCAATGGATCTATGGCTTGAACAAATGATTGAGCGGGATGAAGATGGATATAAAAATAAGCCTGTGCTGTTCGCAGAGCTGCTGAGCGAATTCCCATGGGACAACGACCAAGATAAACCGCTCGTCGATGATCTGATGAAATACTATGCTGAGAACTACGTAACAAGTGCTGTCCTTATGGAACAGGCAGAAGATGTCATTGCCTATGCGAGTGAAAAGTACAAGACAGGGATCATTACGAATGGCAGAAATGCGGTTCAGTATGGCAAGATTGATCATCTTGGGCTAAGAGAATATTTTGATGTGATTGTGGTATCCGAGGAGGCGGGATGCAAGAAACCGGACCCGCGTATTTTTCAAGTGGCATTGGAGCGGCTAAACGTAAAACCTGAGGAATGCTTATTTATTGGGGATCATCCGATTAACGATGTGGAAGGGGCACACACGCTGGGAATGCACACGATCTGGATGAGGGTTAACCAGCCTTGGTGTGAAGCGAATAAGGCAAAACCACTATACACCATCAATCAGATTGGGGAACTGCTACACCTAATGTAATTGTCTTCCTTCTTTCTTACCGGTTAACTTCCTTAACTTCTGATCCTGTTCTTAATTTTCACTTTCCTTCTGGACAGCTACAGCATAGAAATAACTAAGCATCGAGATGATTTGAACAATGGTAAGTGGATTTCTCCAATGATCGGATTGCAAAGAAAGGATCGTAGAAGTGAAGAACACGAGCAAAGAAAAATACTTCAAATAATGCTGGCTTCCCATACGGAAAATGAGCAAGACACAGAATAACAGGGCGATACAAAGCAGGACGATCATGATCATGGTAAAACTCCTTTACTATTCATGAATATAACGAAGCTAATATTAATAAATATTTTATTGGGATTATATAACAAATATTAAAAGAGTGTCTATGTTTGATTTATTATGGGGTGTCAATTGTGACTGTCAATTACAGCAAGCAGCATGAGTCCTTTTATAAAGAATGTGGGTTTACACCTTGCGGCGGTGCAGTATGGAGGTCTAGAAAGGAAGAAGAGGAATGAGGATACAAGCGGCTCGCAAACTAAAAATAGGCGTCGGTGTGTTACTTGTTGTGATCGGTGTCTTCCTTGTTCTATCTAGTAACTCAGGAAACAAGAAGGAGACAGAGATTCATACCACAGCCCAGAAAATCGCCGTAGAAAAGACAGAACTGTATTTAATGAATGGCGCTGGAGAACGGTGGGCGGTCCAGGACTATATGATCTTAATCAGCAATGGACAAATCCTAAGAGGTAATGCAGAGCTTACGTATACAGGAGATCCAAGCGATCTGGCTCAAACACGGAATTTTGAGATTATCTTCTACGAAATAAATAAGGAACAAGAGAAAGTGGGAGTTTTTTCGATGGAGTATCATCTAGTCAGCAGCAGCAAAACGGTAGACAACCCTCTAAATATTTTAGACAATGCAAAAAACCTCGGCACTAACATTCATGAGTATTCTTATGACGAGTTAAAAAAGGATGAAACCACCTATGAATCTACTTTTGCTGAAATTATATGGGATGACGAAAGTGGAAAGAACCATAAAGAAGTGGTGGATCTGAGCATACGTAGACAAGTAAAGGTAGATCCATATCCACAAGAAGAGACATCTTCGGAAAATAAGTAGAAGTTCATTTTTCGTGAGAAGCTAATTAAAGATTTACATATAACTAGAGAGTATTAGAAATGAGGATATGTATGAACTTATTTTCAAAGCGTCGTTTCTTTATTCTATCCGTGATTACCTGCATATTCTTAATATCAGGTTGTGGCGGTCCAAGTAGACAAGATGTTATGAATCATTTAGAACCTTCCGGTCAAGAAAAGTATGCTGTGCATTTGTTTTACGAAGATAGCTTGCCCATGACGGAAACAAATGAATTAAATATCTTTCATAACTCTCATCCTATTTTTCTAGATACCATTAATAAAATTCAATTTTGGAATCAAGACATAGAGCCTTATAAGAAATGGGCCAAGGTACTTGGTATTAAGGATTTTCCCGTGTATTTGGTCATGAATGCTGAAGGAATTGTATTAGAAACTCCCTATCTAAGCAGAGTAAAAGAATTTTTGACGGATGAATTGTTGCCAAACGACACTAATTCAAATTAGTAAATAACCTCACTAGAAAGTCAAAAAAAGAGGATTCAGAATGAATTCTGAATCCTCTTTGTAATGACATTATTCTTTCAGCCAGATTAAATAAATTTTATTTTGATCTTACATTTTGAAGCACAATGTTGCTGTGAGGCAGTGACGGTATGTCGTTAAAGCTATAACTGAAGTCTTGTTCTGGGATTTCATAACTCATTTTATTCACAAGATAGTCTAGGCTTTCCTTCATAATCTCAATCGTAATAAACTCCCCAGCACAGCGATGTCCAGTATCGTAATCACCGCCGCCTTGCGGGATGAAATTAAACGGGGTTCCTCTCCAGTCTTTAAAACGATCCGGTCTAAACTGTTCCGGCTGATCCCACAAATCAGGATGGTGATTGGTACCATATAGGTCGAGTAGTGTAAGTTCGCCCTCCTTAAATTCATAGCCTTGCCATGTGAAATCTTCCTTCACTCTTGCTCCGCTAAAAGGGAAGAATGGATAAAAACGGCGGACTTCCTGCACAAAGTTTTGTAAGTAAGTTTCATCGCCGGAGGCTATGTTTTCACGTTCTTCCGGTTGCTGAATCACAGCTAAAGCCGTAAAAGTAATATAGATGGAGACTGCTACAATGGGCCGAATGATATTAAGAACTTCAACGGATGCCGTCTCCGGTTCAAGCAACTCTCCCTTTAAGTCACGATGCCAAGAGAAGGTGTAGAGCGCAGTATCTTCTGCTGGATGAATTTTGCCTTCTCGTACCTCTTCTACAAGACCGGTTATCCATTTCTCCGCTTTGGAACGTGCTCGTTTACCCTTCATATGCGCTACGCCTATCGCGGCAGTTGCTTCGATCATGGCACCGAGCCATCCACTTTTTTCTTTCACTTCATCCATTGCTAGAGGGACACCTGCCCATTCACAGGCAATACGGCACAAAAGCTCCTGTGATTCCTCATAGATTTCAATTTCTTTTTTTGTTTCCCAGCGACCCACGGCAAGGCCCCAATGTTTACTCGTAATCTCTCTTATTTTCTGCAGACCTTCCCGAGACATAAGCGACATGAACATTGCTTTTCGGTGATGGTGTTCTTCTCCATCTAAGGTTTGCACTCCGCCTTCACCAAAAAGTGTTTTTAATACTCGCTTGGGAGCTGCACCTTCTCTAACAAATTTCTCATTGTCATAAAAAAGCTGAGCTGCTTCTTCCCCGCGCATGCAGATCGCTTTTTCCCCAAGCAGCCGTGTCTCAAACAGGTTGGATTGAAATCCAATCGCGCGATTTGTGATATATAAGTAACCTTCTTTGAGAACGTTTAGCGTATTATCTAATCCTTCTTCTTTTGGAAAGGATCTTGTTTCTTCCATTAGATATGACACCTCCTGAATTTGAATTCTATGTACACTTGTATTATTAGATTAATACCCGAATATGAATTCTTTATAACAGAAGGTGAGAAGGAGAAGGGCTATTTTCGCATGTCACTCATTACTAAGAGTTATATATTAATTTCATTTCCTTACATATGTAGTTGTTTCACTGCTGACCGCTACGGTCCCTGCAGGGATTGAATAAGCATAGCAGCTGCCATCTTCTCTAATTTCTAAGGCATTTAATTGTTTTCCATATGCACAGGCTCCGTCAATTCCAATTTTATCGTCCTGAAACCAAATATCAGCTCGCTCGTGTAAATGGACGGTAGGCGTATGACCAAAGACAACGATTTTGTCGAGATTCGTGGCCTGATCATGAAACATCTCTCTAATCCATATAAAATCATCTTCAGGTTGCTCCTTAAAATTGGCATAAAAAGGATTGATCCCTGCGTGTACAAAGAGATGGGTAGCGTTTTCATAATATAAAGGCAAGGAAGAAAGGAATTCTAAATGGTGGGAAAAATGAGTTTTAATATAAGTTTTTGCTTGTTCATAAGTTTCCTGATTCAGCTCTTCATGAGCGCAGGATAAATCACAGTAACTGGCTAACGTTTGACGAGCACCATTTCTAATCCACCGTGCATCTTCATCCTTTAGTATCGCATCGAGAAACAGTTGATCGTGATTGCCTTTGAGAACAATGACCCCGTGATCACGGTGAAGTGTCATAATTTGGTCAACGACCTCTTTGCTGCGCGGGCCGCGATCGACGTAATCTCCTAATAGTATAAGCTGATCTTGCTCGGCTTGATATTTTACTTTGTGGAGTAAGGCGTTAAATTCGTTATAACACCCATGTAAATCACTGATAACAATGGTTCTGATACTGAGCACTCCTTTCAAAAAGATAGATAAAAACAAAGCCAGATTTCATTATTTTCCATTATATCTGAATCAAACGGATTTTGGGACATTATAATCTATCGTTTATAAAATCTTCGATACGTTTAATTAATTATTAACAACAACGAAATGTAAAGGGAGAGAACATACATGGCAGATAATAGAGAGCGCCCGACAAATCGCAAGAAAAATATGACGATCATCGGTATAATCGCAGTGGTTCTTATCATAGCAGCCTTCTTGATGAACTACTTTGGTAACTATACAACAGTAACGGGCGGTTAGGATAAATTACATTATATACAAAATATACAAAAAAATATTGCTACATACGATAAGCCCTTGCTTTGAGCAAGGGTCTTTTTGTATTTTCATAAATGAACAATAAAAACGTAGATAACCCATAAATTGTAAGATAAACTGATGAAAAGGAGGTACCTATGGTGAAATGTCTAATTTTTCTAGGAATGGTTATCCTTCTAGTTGGATGTGGGAGTACGTCTTATAAGACCATTCCACAGCCGAAAGTGCAAGCGGAAGAACCGTTTGTACAGGATCCTTTGGAATCAGAGAGCAAACCTCTCACATCTCTATCTCCTCAGTACTTAGATGAGAGTAAATATACAGGAGATGAACTTCAAATCGTAAGATTAATCAACCAGAGAGCTGAGTATTTGTGGGAAGGTAACGAAGAAGAATATCTGACGTTATTGACAGAGGATAGTCCCGTATCTCAAATTCCAGATTATCAGATTCAAGAAACTTGTGATAGAAGATGAGATCGCTGTTCAAGAACAGAAGCAAATCTATCAGGCTGCGTGCAGAATCAAAGAAATTTATATAGACAAAACAGAGAGTTCTAGAGGGTATGTATTCAAAAAAGATAAACATGATGCGCAAGCAGTTTGGAAGATAGCAGATATTGATTAAGGTGATTGGTCTTGTATTGTATTTTTATTTTTATTAATTGTAGGCACTCAGTGAAAAAGGAGACAAGAGTAATGAACCTCGCCAATCGGATTACCATCGCTAGAATCACACTGATTCCTTTGTTTATGCTCTGTTTTTACTCTTATTCCAATGTCGTAAATTCGGGACATGCCCCGATCTGGACTACAACGAGCTATGTCTTGACTGTATTTTTGTTTGTTCTTGCTGCGGGGACAGATAAGCTTGATGGTTATGTGGCTCGAAAATATAATCAAATTACGAATTTGGGTAAGCTGCTTGATCCATTGGCAGATAAGTTGCTCATCTCTGCTGCCCTAATTATGATGGCAGAAGCAGGCATGGTTCCCGGATGGATGGCTTTCATTATTATCGGCCGTGAATTTGCAATTACTGCTTTAAGAATGGCTGCTTCTGGGAGAGGGATAGCTCTTGCGGCAGATCAGTTTGGTAAAATAAAAATGGTCCTGCAGGTGATCGCCATTACGGCTGTACTTTTACATAACTTTCCGTTCAGTTTGATTACGACTTTCCCTGTCGATCAGACACTTTTAGTTGCAGCTACCTTCGTAACCCTGTTATCAGGATGTAACTATATCATCCGTAACCTGTCCTATTTTAAAAATTAAGAGGTGAAAGAATAATGCATGAATTACGTGAACGCATTCCTACAAGGAAACCGGGAGTGTCCCTTTCGGATATTGCTTACACAGAGACAAAACTTCAAGCTTTATTTCCTGCGCAATATAAAGAGCTCGTACAGCTGGTGAATCAAGCTGAAATTGATGAGTGGATTCTCTATCCTATAAAAGATAACCAGCGGCTCGCTAAAACATCCGATGATATTATCCGAAATAACGAATTGATAGATTTGAGTGATTTCCCAGAGCGTTATATTGCGATCGCTGAAGATGGAACAGGTGATCTTCTGTGCTATGCTGTGGGTGAACAAAATCAGATGAGTGAGACGATCTACTATTACGATCATGAGTCCAATGAAATGGAGCCAATCTACGAGAATCTCGCATCCATGATTGTAGAATTATCGGAGGAATGATAGGTGATAACATCATGATAAGAAATAAAGAAACAGGGGAACATTATATTTGGGGAGCAGGCTGTGATGGCTGGAAGCTTGTGAATGATCCGAGTCTAAGCATTATTCATGAAAAGATGCCATCAGGTACATGTGAATCAAGACATTACCATGAGGTAGCAAGACAATTTTTCTTCATTCTCTCTGGCGCTGTAGAACTAGAGGTGGATGGAGTTACCTACAGCCTCTCACCACAGGAAGGGATGGAAGTTCAAGCGGGAACTCCACACCAGATCTTCAATCGTTCGGAAGAAGATGCAGAGTTTCTCGTTATCTCCTCACCGAGATCAGCCGGAGATCGGGTGGAGCTTACCTAATGAGAGGAAATTTCACCTTAGTGGTATGATCTCCTTCTAGTAGACAAGAATAAAAAGACTTCTGGCATTTATAATCAAAAAGCCTCTCGTCCAAAGGGCGAGAGGCTTTAGTGCTAATACCTCGGATATATATTTATCCTTATCAGCGTTGTTCAATTAAGAATGTTTCTCCTGTTTTATCATATATCGTAACCCTCTACAAATCGTAATGCACACGCAGCATGGTAATTCGCTAAATCTTTTGCAAACTGCTCATCAGGAAATCCTCTATGAAGCAGTTTCAAACCACCCGATAGTAAGGATATATGATGGTGGAAACGGTAGAATAACATCCGATCAGGATCAAGCTTATCGTTCTTTAGATATCGGTAGAAATCCCCAAATCGTATTTCTAAAAAACTATGTTCATGCTCGATATCAAAGAACATTGCCCCCTCGATGTCAATCAAAAAGGGTTCAAGCTTGTCATTAACAAGCACATGGTTTGGGCCTAATTCCCCGTGAATGAACTCATACTGCGTTCTTGGTTTAATTCTTGATTCAAGTTCATACAAAATATCGATTAATTTGTTTTGATTGACACCAATGTCCTTCATATATTGTGAAGCATATGATAACTGTATCTTGGCATTTTCCATTTGCTCGTAATGGCAGTTCTCGGTCCCCATCTCACGATGATCCGCTTTGCCAAAAGAATGCCTTTCGTTAGCATGCATACGAGCCAGCATATCCCCCAGCCGTTCAAACACTTTATCCTGAACTTGTGAATCGGAATGATCATAATAAGATTCTGCCGTCTGTCCGTCCACATATTCAACAAGCGCATAATCAAATGGGTAACGCGTTTTTTCGGTATTGAGATCATAAAGAGTGGGGGTCTTGATTCCATGTTGTATTAGATACGTGTTATTTAATTCAAAGAGATGACTACCATAAGAATGTTGATGAATATCACCATCTTCTATATCTTCTTTAAAATAATTCATGGATAAATCCCATATATACAAAACGCAGACGAAGCCATTACTGCACGTAATCTTATAGACCACTTTCTGTGCACCGCCATGCATTTTCGTTACACTGCTAGCTAAATAACCGGTACCAAAAACTTTTTTCATATAATCCTCTAGATCAGTCTGGTCGAGATGGCATGTAAAGTTCACTAAACAACACTCCAATTTAAGTTTTTGCCGGCTACATCATTGTAGATAAATTTCCTGCCAAAATATAGACTTTTTCTTCATGAAGGATTATGATGTTGAATAAGGTCTTGAAAAAAACAAACAAAAATCCTTTGGGTTAGAATCCAAAGGATTTTTTTGATGAAACTCCACCGGCATTTAACTACGCCTTAAAATTATATAAAGGTTTAATAATCTCTACTATCTCCAGCGCATCCTTCGTATTCTCCAAAATCTCCTCGATCGGTTTATAAGCCATAGGGGCTTCATCGAGCGTTTTGGTACTAACGGAAGAAGTCCACACATCACGCATGGTATCCTTAAAATCATTCATATGAATGAGGTCTTTCGCACGTGAGCGGCTCATGAGTCTTCCAGCCCCATGGGGAGCAGAATAGTTCCAATCCGGATTTCCTTTTCCAATCGCAATAATGGAACCGTCACGCATATTGATCGGAATAATCACTTTTTCATCTTTTTTGGCTGAAATGGCACCCTTCCGTATGATCTTATCTTCTGGGTTAATATAGTTATGAATGGTAGTGAATTTGTCTAGATTCTTGTAGTCGAGCTGCAAAAATTCAGCAATTGCTTTGGACATGCCCCGACGATTTAGCAAAGCAAACTCTTGAGCGGCATACATATCTTCTAAGTACTCATCAGCCCCTGCACCTTCAAGAAACATCAGCGGTTTGGGCACTCTGTAGAGTTCCAGCTCCGCGTCATACTTTTGAATAACAGCTGGGATAGAGTCTGCATCCCCAGAAGCACGTAATAAGCGAAGTTCTTCCTCGCGTTGCTCCATGAGCTCTTGTAACCGGCTGGTGCAATAACGTTCTGCCTTTTTCTGATGGTAAGTTGCCACTTGAAGGCCCAGATTCCGGCTTCCCGAGTGAATGACCAGAATTTTGTTACCTTCCGAATCTACATTAATCTCTATAAAATGGTTGCCTCCGCCAAGAGAACCAATGCTTCGCTGATGTTTTTCATAGTCTGTCCCTGTTTTTTTAGAGATTCGCTTGATCTGTTCCTGGAGAGCAGGTTTCTCCAGTTTATGCATCACCTTTTGATGGATGGAGTGACCATGTGGAACTTTGTGCCTGATAAAATGATCCAGTCGAGCAAAATCAATTTCTATTTTTCCAAGATAGGTTACCTCCATACCACATCCAATATCAACGCCGATGAGATTAGGAACGACCCGACCTTTTAATTGTTGAGTGTAGCCGATAACGCAACCTTTTCCGGCATGGGAGTCCGGCATGATACGAACTTTCGCTCCTTCAAAGGCTTTCTGGTTACATAGTTCAAGCACTTGGCCGTAGGCCGTTTCCTCCAGGTGTGATGTGAAAATTTTAGCTGTATTATACTTTCCGATCGCTTCAAACATACAAAATTCTCCTTATAATTCTCTCGTTATTCTAATGAAGAGTATATCATCCGATAATTTCCTTAGTGTAGTTACTAATTACTTTAAAACATTTAATACGTAAGCTCATTCTTTAATAACAAGTCCAAAAATCTTAGTGAATAGAATAGCCTGTGCTGGAGAAATAATACAACCTTGAAGATCTTCAAGCGTAACACCCAGGTTGAAAAATTCATTGTTACTGAGATCAATTCCCTTAAGGCTTGCTCCAGAGAACTGTGACTCGTTTAACATACAACGCTCAAACTCAACCTTTGTGAATTCCGAATGATAGAAGTCTGACTTCAGCATAGAACAGTTTTCAAAAGACACCTGTTTCATGTTACTGAACCGGAACGTAGCATAATCACCTGCGCAATCTTGAAATACGATGTTCCGAAGAGTGGCAGCTGTGAGGTCCATCCCGATAATTTTGCAATGTTCGAATCGTACCCGGTGAAGAACAGCCTCATTAAAATCCACATTAGATAAGTCGCAGTGAGTGAATACAACATCCGTTAGTTCGGCACTTGGAAAGGATACCTGGCTAAATGTAACATGGCTAAATTGCATCTGATCAAACAGAACTTTTTCAGCCGTAACATAGGAAATTTCTTGTTCTTCGCATACCGACTGTATCCATTCTGTTCGGTCGTCTATCATTGCACTGGAGAGATCTAGTGTATTTAGCTGATGAGGCAGTTTGGGGCGGATGATTTTGAGTGGAGATTTCTCTGTATTTGGCATGGTAAAATATTCCTCCTGCGTTTTAATGTTTTATGTAAATAAATCTGAGTTTATAGCTATAGAGAAGTGTGCCTTCACGTATTGTAACAAAAACGAGATATCTTTTGATGGGTTAAATGTTCGTAAACATGGTTTGTCTTGTTATAATAAGGGTAACGGAGCATAATAGCGAGTAATGACGGGACACGATAAACCGTGTGATGATAGCTACGTTTATATTTATAGATAGGGAGTGCTTGTGCAATGAGACAACAATTTCTGATGAGTTCGTGGAAGACGGCGTCCAAGTTAGTATCGTCCTATTTTAAGAAAAGCTGGTCCATTCACGACTATCCTACCGAATATAGACAGATATCTGGCCAAGACACGGGAGAAGAGCAGTTTCCCTGGGAAGCACGGATTATTAACTGGTACTGGATGAGCGGAAAAGGACATACGAAGCAAGAAGCATTTAAGGCTTTGCAAGAGAATTTTATAGATTATCAGGCAAAAGGAAATGATCTGCCTAGACCAGGAAGTAAATCAGGAGTGGTGTTTACTTCAGTGGAGCAGATTAACTATTTAGAGCCAGAAGGCATTATTCTATTCAAAGAGATATTTGGATTGGATTATTACGGCATGTTTATATCAGATGATACGACGCTGTATGATTTCTGCGATACAAAAGAAAAAGCCCAGCGGAAAATCGCCAAAATTCAGGAGAAGTATGGGATTAGGGTGGAGGATATTTCGGGGCTGCGAATTGTGGGTATTCTGGAACGTATGCGGGAAGCAGGCGTGTGAGTGGTTTTACTTGTATAAAATAAATAGATCCATTTTGCAAATGTATGGCAAAATGGACGGTATGGAGGACCCGGTCTTTAAGATTTTAATATCTTAAGCCGGTTTTTTTATTGTTTTTTATAACTCTGTTTATGTACGGAGGATAGTTAAAAATAAATACTTTGAACCTTTTCCGGCTCTAGGCATATGCTGACCTCATAACACTGCAACTTAAAAGACCTTTTGGGTTTTATTCCCTTGGCGCCAACTTATCCCCGTAGTTCAGGAGCAGATTTAATGACAGCATTTCAGCTCGGACAACTGCTTGGAGTACTTAAAACAAGTGTTCGTAACTATGCAATTGCAATAACTGAGACAGCAACCCCACAGGTTCGTGAGATGCTGAAAAAACATTTGAATGCAGGAATCGATCTTCATGCTAAGGTATTTAATTATATGCTCGAAAGAGGCCTGTATCCTTCCTATGATCTTCCAAAATTACTGCAAAATGATGTTAAAAATGCCCAGACAGCGGTGTCTTTGTAGGAATATATAAATATCTAAAATAAGGGAGGTGCTCTCAATAGAGAGTTACCTCCTTTGACTATTTTATAGACAATTCTTTAAAAATAGTAGAGTATCATCGTTTAATAATTTATAAGACGGTTAATTAATAGACATGCAGGAGGTAAGATTACTTTCTGTAAACTAATCCAACATAAGGAGTGATTTCAAATGGCTAATAATAATCGCAATGATAAGATGAGCCGCGAGGAAGCAGGACGTATGGGTGGAGAAGCAACAGCAAAAAATCATGATAAGGAATTCTACCAAGAGATTGGCGAAAAGGGTGGAGAAGCTACCTCCAAAAATCATGATAAAGAGTTCTACCAGGAGATTGGCGAAAAAGGTGGAGAAGCTACCTCCAAAAATCATGGTAAAGAGTTCTACCAAGAGATTGGTGAAAAGGGCGGAGAAGCTCGCAGCAACTCTAATAATGATGGTAAAATGAGCCGGGAAGAAGCCGGCCGTAAGGGTGGACAAGCAAGTTCTCGCTCATAATAATGAATTTTCAAAAACATGATCTGTTTAAGTTTAATGAACCAGATTACTTGTGATGGATAATAAATATTGTTTAACTAGTAAGAGGATGACTTCTGATCACCATCGGAGGTCATCCTCTTATTCGTCTGTCTTATTCGTCTGTCAGAAGATTTAGAAGATAATGTTCTCAATATAAATTATGAAAGCGTTTAATCAGAGGTGGTGGTAAAATAAGGTTGGATGTGAGGGGGAGGCATAAATCACAATGAAAAAGATGCTCTTTGTATACGGACTTTTACTATTCGCCTTTCTAATTTATGTCTTTCAATACATGTCAGAGGATAACAGACAGGGAGATCCAGCAGGTATGGGATTAAGAGGCGAGATCTCGGAGAAATATGTCATGATCACCTTTCAATCGGGGCTTGAATATTGGAAGAGCGTACTTAAAGGCTTTGAGGATGCTGCGGATGCCATGAATGTATCTATCGAATACCGAGGAGCAACCAATTACGATATTCATGAACAGATTACGGTGCTGGAGCAGGCAATTGCCAAAAAACCAGCAGGTATTGCACTCTCGGCTATGAATTCCCATGCCCTTACAGCCGTCATTAATCGTGCGGTGGATGAAGGAATTCCCGTTGTGTTATTCGATGCAGGTGTCCCAAACAGCAAGGCATACTCCTTTTTGGCCACGAACAATTACAATGCGGGAGCGACCGCTGCCAAACAGATGTCTGAGCTCATTGGCGGGCAAGGGGAAGTTGCGGTTATTACCTTGCCTGGGCAACAGAATCATATTGAACGGACCAAAGGGTTTACGGAGACGATGAAAGAGTCTTATCCGGATATTGAGGTGGTTGATACGGTGGATGGCAAAGGACGTATCGAAGTTTCAAGAAGACAAACAGAGAAGCTGCTGGAGAAACATCCTCATCTTGCGGGGATTTTTATTACGGAAGCAACTGGGGGTGTCGGCGTTGGAGAAGTGGTTAAAGCGAGGATAGAAGCAGGGAAAAGTAGAGTTCAAATTATAAGTTTTGACACCAATAAAGGAACGCTCGATATGATTCAGGACGGGACGATATCTGCAAGCATTGCGCAAGGAACCTGGAATATGGGGTATTGGTCTTTGCTATACTTATTCCATCTGCATCATGAGCTGACGACGCCGGCACCTTCTGCTACCGATGTAGTATCGCCGCTTCCGGTACTAGTGGATACGGGGATTAATGTCGTGAATCAGCAAAATGTGGAGCAGTATTATGCGAAGTAAGAAGAAGGAGATGCCTTCATGGAAGCAGCTGCGCTTTAGCCAATTGCCTCTAAGATATCAGCTCTCAATTCTATTTTTATTGATTGGTATTGTCCCTGCTCTTGGGCTTGGCGTGGTCGTAAACTTTACCGTTGATCGAATTGTAGAAAGGCAGGTAGAAGACAACACGCTCCAATTGATTGGAAAAGTGAATCAATCCCTGGATAAGGCAATTGATAATCTGCAAACCATTACCTATCTCGCTGAATTCGATGAGGATGTCCAAGCGTTTATCCATGAAACCGGTACTGTGAGAGATCCTCGTCAGTTAACCGAAAATATGAGTGCCTTCTTTCAGGGATTCACAACATTGTACCCAGAAATAGCAGGAATCATGGTCGTAAGTTCGGGGGGAGCTTATCTGAGCAATGAGATGTATGCATACAGTGATGCAGATCTGACAAAAGAAGAGTGGTTCAAACAAGCAGCAGAGCAGAAGGGGATATTTACGGTTATCGGACATCCTGGTAATCGAAGTGTAACGACCCATGTCAATTATACGCCAGAGGAAGTTATCTCTGTGGCTAGGTCCTTTGTTGATTCGGAGACACAGGACATCAAGGGAGTCATATTAATTGATCTGAAGCTGCGTTCCCTATCGGGGATTGTTCGAGATATTACCTTAGGCAAGAATGGATATCTGATGATTCTGGACAAGGAAGGCGACAAGATCTATGCACCTGAGAATTCCGTTCTTAGGCATTTTGATGCTGCCTGGTTTGACGATAATTCATCGGGAACATTTAACAAGCAAATAGGTAATGAAAACTTTCAATTTCAATATCAGACCTCATCCTATACAGGATGGCGAACAATCGGGGTATTCGATACAGGTGATTCGGCACTTGCCGTCCGGGAAATTCATTTCTATGTTGTCTGCTACTTATTTATAGTCTGCATGTTCGGCTTAATGGCAGCTTATGTGCTGTCTCAGTCGATCTCAAGGCCTATCCATCATCTGATGTCTTTGATGCGCAAAGCGGAAAAAGGAGACATGACCCTGCGCTATTTAGGCGATAGGGGAGATGAGGTAGGACAGCTGGGTACCAGCTTTAACCGTATGCTCCAAGAGATTAAAAAGCTGATGACAATCAATCGGCAAAAGGAGAAACAAAAGCAGGAGGCAGAACTGCGGAGTCTCACGGCGCATATTAAACCGCATTTTTTGTATAACACGCTGGATACAATTCACTGGATGGCGCATAAGCAGGGAGCGGATGATGTATCGGTCATGATCCAGTCTTTATCTAAGTTGTTCCGGATTGGACTTAGTAAAGGAAGTCATATGATTCCCTTATCCCAAGAGATAGAACACATCTCCAGCTATCTGCAAATTCAAAAAACACGTTACAGGGACCGGGTTGAGTGTCATATAGATATCAAGGACGATCTGCTTGATTGTTACGTTGTTAAGCTGATGCTGCAGCCTTTAGTAGAGAATGCGATATACCATGGAATCAAGGCTAGACGCGGTGCAGGTACCATTTTAATTAAAGTCAGGAAACAAGAAGAAGTATTGATCATTACGGTATCGGATAACGGAGCGGGAATGGATGCAGACCGGCTGCGGCAGTTACGAAAGCAACTGGATGATCCTTTGGCTACTATAGAGACTCACAATGAGGAGCAACTGCCAGGCCGGAGCTATGGATTACTTAATATACAGGCTAGAATCCAGCTCACATTCGGACCATCCTATGGCATTACATTAGACAGCACGCAAGGAGAAGGAACGACAGCAACGATATTACATCCCATAGTAACGAAACCGCAAGTTATGTTAGATCATGTGATGGAGGAAGAAGAGAGATGAAGCACCCTTATCAGGTTCTGATTGCAGATGACGAGCCCATCATCCGTGAAGGTATCTTCGAGTCCATAGACTGGCGATCCCTGGGGATGGAAGTGATGGGGCTTGCCGAAGACGGAGCAGAAGCACTTGAAATGACGGAACAGCAGGTACCCGATATTATACTCGTTGACATGAATATGCCCATTATGGACGGCATTACATTGATCCAGTCCCTCCGTGAGAATAATTTGGATTCAAGATGTGTAATCATTACAGGATACGATGAATTTGGTTATGCCCAGAAAGCGATTGGGCTTGGCGTAGATGAGTATATTTTGAAACCAGTAGATCCGGCCACACTGGAAAAAGTACTTCGCCGCATCAAATTGTCACTTGATGAGAAGCAGAAGCAGCGTCTAGAACAGGAAGCAGCGAGTGAGCATGTGAAGAAGAAAAGGGAGATCCTGCGTGAACAATTAGGTCAGGAATGGATTCAAGGAAGACTCAGCGAAGGAGAAATTATCAGTCAGTTACATCTGCTGGCCCTCCCTCCTGCGCATCCTGTCAGCCTTCTCGTTATTCGCTGGCCGGAGATGCCTACAACGAAGGTCTTGTTAACAGAGAGAGATCGAAAGCTTTATATGTATGCGGTAAAAAATATAACCGAAGAACTGCTCGGAAGTGACAGTGCACTGATCTTTAAATATACAGATGACCTGATTGTGGGCATTACGTGGATTCAGATTACACCTGAGCTTCTGATGAAGATAGAGGATGCGGCAAAAGGAAGCTTGGGGATTACCGTCCATACTGCTTATGAAAATGCGGAAGGTCCATTAATCGACATTTCACAAGCTTACCAGCGGATCAAGGATAACATCTATCAGGAAGCATCCGTCTCCCCGCTGGTTCGCAGAGCTAGACATTATCTTCAAGAACATTTCCACGACCCAGCACTAACCCTGGAGCTCGCTGCAAGCGAACTGTCCGTATCACCCGTATATTTGAGCCGAATGCTAAAAAAAGAAGTAGGGGACTCTTTTATTTCTTTACTGACAGGGATTCGCATCCGCAAAGCCATTCAGCTTCTCAACGGTACCGAGCTTAGCATTCATGAGATTGCTGAACAGATTGGTTATGAGAGTCAGCATTACTTTAGTACCGCTTTTAAAAAAGTGATCGGGATCTCACCAAATAAATACCGGAAAGGGGAGGCTTTTCAAAATGAATGAAGGAGCCTCGAGCCTCAGCTGTGCTTTCATAGACATGTAATGTACTCAAAAGGGCGCCATTAGGCGTTCTTTTTTATGTGGTGAAAGGTTTGATTTTTATAAAAAAGGTTGTAAATGTGCAAAGACGGTCAATTTACTGGAGTGCTATGATAATAGACGAACAAGGAATTACTGGATATGTAAGCGCTAACTTAACGCCTGATATCCTTTTATTTTCTATATAAATCGTACAAGCGAAAGGGTGGGACCGATGAAGAAAGGATTATCAATTCTGCTTCTTTTCGTGCTCGTCATCTCTTTAAGCGGGTGCAACCTTGCGGAAACGGAAGGAAGCGACAGTAAAGGCTATGTTGGTATATCAATGCCTACTAAGTCTTCAGCGAGATGGGTAGCAGATGGGCAGAATATGGTGAAATTGTTTGAGGAGAAAGGATTCAAGACGGATATGCAGTATGCCGAAGACGTCGTTGAGAACCAGATCGCACAGATTGAAAATATGATCACCAAAGGGGTAGACGTCATTGTTATCGCTTCGGTTGACGGTAATACTTTGACCGATGTCATTAAAAAGGCACATGACGAGGGGATCCAAGTCATCGCTTATGACCGTTTGATTCGAAATACGGAGTATTTGTCCTACTATGCGACCTTTGACAATTTTCAGGTTGGTGTCCTTCAAGCTTCCTACATCGAGCAAAAGCTGGGGCTGAAAGAAGGAAAAGGGCCGTTTAACATTGAGCTGTTCGGGGGATCTCCGGATGATAACAATGCTTATTTCTTCTTTGATGGGGCTATGTCGGTTCTGCAGCCATATATCGATTCCGGGAAACTAGTTGTTCGAAGCAAGCAGACAACGATGAGTCAGATCGCCACGCTGAGATGGGACGGAGCCGAAGCCCAAAAGCGGATGGATAACCTGATTAGTGCCCATTACTCCGGTGAAGAAATTGATGCTGTCTTGTCCCCCTATGACGGAATAAGCCTCGGTATTATTTCTTCTCTGAGAGGTGTAGGGTACGGAAGTAAAACAAAACCTTTACCCATTATTACGGGCCAGGATGCGGAGTTGTCCTCTATTAAATCGATCGTTAACGGGGAGCAAACACAGACCATTTTCAAAGATACACGCAAATTAGCAGAGCGGACAGTCAGCATGGCTGAAAGTGTTCTAAATGGTACAGAGGCAGAAGTAAACGATACAGAAAGTTATGATAACGGAAAAGGCATCGTACCTTCTTATCTTTTAGAGCCGGTATCCATTGATGCTGCCAATGTGGAAGAAGAGATTATAGGTTCTGGATATTACACAAAAGAAGAAGTTGGATTGAAATAGAAGCCTATACAAGGGCAGGAGAATTTATACGCGGGAAGGTGAAATCATGGCTGAATATATTCTTGAAATGCGTGGGATCACGAAGACTTTTCCAGGAGTAAAGGCACTGGAGAATGTGAATTTAAAAGTCAAGCCGGGTGAGATTCATTCTTTATGCGGGGAGAACGGAGCAGGGAAATCAACGCTTATGAAAGTGCTCAGCGGGGTTTATCCACATGGAACCTATGAGGGTGATATCCTGTTTGAAGACGATGTATGTGAGTTCAAGACCATCAAGGACAGCGAAGAAAAAGGAATCGTTATCATTCATCAAGAGCTGGCGCTCATTCCCGATCTCTCTATTGCGGAAAATATATTTTTAGGCAATGAAAGAGTAAATAAAGGGATTATCAATTGGCATGAAACGATTATGAAAACCCGGGACCTATTAAAAAAAGTGGGGCTCAGTGAGAATCCTAACACGCTGATTACGAACATTGGCGTCGGCAAACAACAGTTAGTCGAGATTGCAAAGGCGCTTTCTAAAAAAGTGAAATTACTCATTCTTGATGAGCCGACCGCAGCGCTGAACGAAACCGACAGTCAAAATTTACTCAGGCTAATGCTCGAATTTAAGAAACAAGGGATTGCTTGTATCTTAATCTCTCATAAGCTGAACGAAGTATCCGAGGTATCCGATTCAGTTACCATTCTTCGGGATGGCAAAACAATAGAAACCTTAGATATGAGAGCTAAGGATATGTCAGAAGATCGAATTATCAGGGGGATGGTCGGTCGTGATTTGACAGATCGTTATCCGGAGCGCAAGCCGAATATAGGAGAAATGCTGCTTGAGGTCAAAGACTGGACGGTGTATCACGAGCACCATGCGGATCGCAAAGTGCTGGATAACGTAAACCTCAATGTCCGCCGCGGCGAAATTGTTGGAATTGCAGGACTTATGGGCGCAGGGCGGACTGAACTGGCAATGAGCATTTTTGGTAAAGCTTACGGACGGAAGATATCGGGTGAGCTTCGTAAGGAAGGCGCAGTCATTCAAAATAACAGCATTGGTCAAGCCATTGATAATGGATTTGCCTATGTCACAGAAGATCGCAAAGATTATGGATTGGTACTGATACAGGATATTAAACGCAATATTTCGCTGACTGGTCTTCCTAAGCTGCAAAAAGCATCAATTATAAACGAGAATGAAGAGATTGTAGTAGCTGAAACGATGCGTAAACGGCTGAAAATCAAAACTTCCAGCATCCAGCAGGAAGTTCAGAATTTGAGCGGTGGAAATCAGCAGAAGGTTGTACTTAGCAAATGGATTTATTCCGAGCCTGACATTCTGATTCTAGATGAACCGACACGCGGAATTGATGTAGGTGCTAAATTTGAGATCTATACGATCATTCAAGAACTTGCCAGCGAAGGGAAAGCTGTCGTTGTCATTTCCTCAGAGCTGCCTGAGATCCTCGGTATCTGTGATCGGATTTATGTAATGAACGCGGGAAGAATTACCGGGGAAGTGAACCGGAGTGAAGCGAATCAGGAAGTTTTGATGAAATATATGACCAAGACACCGAGCAAGGGAACAGGAGGGGCTTAAGATGGGGACATTAATAAAGCTGTTTAAAAATAACATTCGCCAGTATGGCATGATTATTGCACTAATTTTGATCATGATCTTGTTTGGACTGCTCAGCGGAGGATTGTTATTCGAACCGATCAACATTACCAATCTTATATTGCAAAATAGTTATATTCTTGTACTAGCGATCGGAATGGTGCTGGTCATCATTACCGGACACATTGATTTATCAGTCGGGTCAGTCGCGGCTCTTGTTGGAGCATGTGCTGCAATCATGATGGTGGACATGAACCTTCATCCTGTCATTGCTGTCATTCTCTCTTTATTACTGGGTGCGCTTATAGGGGCATGGCAGGGGTTTTGGATTGCTTATGTTAGAATTCCGGCCTTTATTGTGACCTTAGCAGGGATGTTACTGTTCCGGGGAATGACGATGATTGTCCTCGAAGGTCAATCCATTTCTCCTTTGCCTGAAGGATTTCAAAAGATCAGTGCCGGATTTATTCCAGACTTCGGTAATATGGAGACAAACTTGGTAGCGCTGCTCGCCGGAATTGTGGTAACGATTCTATACGTGATGAGTGAAGTGAAAAATCGCAGAAATCAGCAGAAGTATCAGTTCGAGACGATTTCAAGTTCTCTATTTATTGCTAAATTAGTTGTGATTGCTGCCGTCATTAACATATTCTCTTTTGCGCTTGCTAGTTATGCAGGTATACCAAACATTCTGATCTTGCTAGCAGTGCTAATTGTTGGATACTCTTTTATCATGAACAGGACTGTTATGGGACGTCATATCTATGCGATTGGAGGAAACGAGAAAGCCGCAGGTCTCTCTGGGGTAAAAACAAAAAAAGTAACCTTCTGGGTATTCGTTAATATGGGCGTTCTTGCAGCTATCTCTGGCTTAATCTTTACGGCAAGATTAAACGCAGCTATTCCAAGAGCGGGAACAAACTTTGAGCTTGATGCCATCGCAGCTGCCTTTATTGGCGGAGCATCTGCTTCCGGCGGGATCGGAACGGTGTATGGTGCAATTATTGGCGGTCTCGTTATGGGTGTACTGAACAACGGGATGTCATTGATTGGCCTTGGTATAGACTGGCAGCAAGGGATTAAGGGACTTGTTCTCTTGTTAGCGGTAGCTTTTGATATCTACAATAAGAATAAAAGAGCAGCTTAGAATGATCGGGTAGGAGATGTCCTTTCTTATATAAAGTGACCGGTAAGTGATAGGTTTTCACCTATTACTTATCGGTTTTTTTATTGAGCAATCCATTTTTCTTATTGTGCAGCTTCAATGTGAACGAATAGAGGAGTTATGGTCTCTGATGAAGAAGCAATCCTTAATATGGGAACTGCACCAACGCTCATGCATGGATCTTCCTATAATACAGGTTGAGGTGATTTAGTTGGCAAAACAAACATTTGTGCTTGCACCGGATTCATTTAAAGAAAGTATGACAGCTAAAGAAGTATGTATTGCTATAGAAAAGGGACTGCGAAAATCCTTTCCAGAAGCGAATTATCTGCATGTACCTATGGCAGATGGAGGCGAAGGGACAGTCCAATCTCTGGTAGATGCCACAGGCGGAAGAATGTTCGAAAAAGAAGTGACAGGTCCTCTAGGAAACCAAGTAACTGCAAAATTCGGAATTATGGGAGACGGCACAACCGCTGCCATTGAAATGGCTTCAGCAAGCGGGATCCACTATGTAACGAAAGATACGAAAAATCCCATGATTACGACCACCTATGGAACAGGAGAACTAATCCGTGAATGTCTAGATCAAGGTATAAAGAAAATTATAATGGGTATCGGCGGCAGTGCAACCAATGACGGCGGAACAGGTATGGCGGAAGCGCTCGGAGCTAAATTCCTTGATCAGAAAGGAAAAACTCTTTCTCGCGGAGGCGGTAATCTTGGTCGGCTACATACGATTGATGTGGCAGAACTTGATCCCAGACTTCAGGAGGTGGAAATTGTCGTTGCCTGTGATGTAACCAATCCACTGTGCGGTGAGAATGGTGCGTCGCATGTTTTTGGTCCACAAAAAGGGGCTACCCCTGAAATGGTCCTTCAGTTAGATAACAATCTAGCTCATTATGCGGAGGTAGTGAAGACTGTGCTGAACAAAGATATCCGTAATGTTCCTGGCGCGGGTGCAGCAGGCGGGCTGGGTGCAGGATTACTCATTTTCACAAAATCCACACTTCAAAGAGGCATTGATATTATTATTCAATACACGGGGCTGCGCGAGAAACTTGCTGGGGCTGATTACTGCTTCACAGGAGAGGGCGGAATGGACTTTCAGACCAAATTCGGTAAGACACCTTACGGCGTGGCCAAAGTTGCAAAAGAAAAAGGAATCCCTGTTATTGCACTTGCTGGTTATATTGGAGAAGGCGTGGAGGTTCTCTATGAAGAAGGGATCAATGCGATTTTTGGTATTGTTCCTGGTGCTCAAGAGATTGAAAAACTGCTTGCCGATGGTCCTCGTAATGTCGAGCGTACAAGTGAAAATATTGGTAGGCTGCTTAGCTTGAAAATCTAAATGGAAGAGCAGAGAAAACAAAGGATAGTAGAACCGTGCTTTGCCGGATAAAACGAAAAGGGGATTTGAATGAAATCTATAAGTTTTTTGTTTGGATTGCTTCTATTGTCTGCTACCATTTTAGTGGCGTGTACCTCTAATTCTTTGATGAGAAGTTCGGAGAAACAGCAGATCGTGGAACATGTGAAGACAGTGGAAGAGAGTGAATTTGATCTTATTTACTTTAACAAATCCTATAAACAATATCATAACGCTATAAATGAAATTGTAAGTGAAGAATACTGGGCATCTATCCGTAGTGAGATTATATTTGGATATGATAGTGCTACATACACCCGAGATGATTTGGTGAATATGCCTCAAGAGGAGTACGACAAACATAAAGAACATATGCTTAATTTAATTCATGGAATTGGTATGGAAAAACTTAGTGCAACGGTGCGCATATCGGATGTGTATGAAGGGGAACAGTCTAATCAAGTTAATATATACACGATTGAAAATAAAGAGTTGAAAGATCAACCGTTCTCCGCAACTACTAAGAAGTATACATTGGAGAAATACAACGAAAAATGGCTTATTACTAAAGTAGAGCAAGATAAATTTAATTATGTAAACGAGCAGACAGCAGAGGAGATGGAAGAGGGAATCAAGGGACTTAATTATCAAACCCATGAGGGCAAAGTTATTGGTTATCCGACAGTAATAGTGTTGTCAGGCGTAGGAAAAGTATAGGGTTTAATAGTGACATTGGAATTAACAGATAGAGGAGGATCGTTACAATGAATACAGAGGTACTGTTCACAGAAGAGCCGATATTTGAAACGGAACGAATAATACTTAGAAGATTAGATATGGATGACCTGGAAGAATACTATCATTTTGCTTCAGACCCGTTCGTATCGGAACGGACATTATGGAATCGGCATGAATCTACCGAGGACACCCGAGTGTTCTTAGAGAAAGTACAGAAATCATTTATAGAGAAAATAGCCTATCGTTGGGCTGTTATTTATAAGCCGGAACAAAGATTAATAGGAAGAATTGGATTTATTCATTTGGACGAAATACACAGCTGTGCAGAAATCGGATATGCAATTTCTAGTAGATATTGGGGAAAGGGTATCACTACGGAAGCAATAAAGGAAGTGATTAAATATGGGTTTAGTCATATGAATATAAATCGAATTGAAGGAAGATGTAACATAGATAACTTAAGTTCAGCCCGGATTATGAAAAAAGTCGGGATGAAGGAGGAAGGCATACTTCGAGAAAAGTTTCAGATCAAAGGAGAATTTGTGGACCAGATTCAGTTTGCGATGATTAGGAAAGATGTGCAAGAAGAAATATGGAAGTTTTAGGAAAGGAGGCAACAATACTTGAAATCGACGATGAAAGTAGCAGGAATATTTATCCTTTTCGCTCTACTTGCGTATGTGATTGTATCTTATAGTCTTAACACTTCGAATTCAAGCCATAACAAGCCTTATGATGGGAGGGAGCTCCACATTGGTATGGTAGGTGAAGCACCCGTGGTACGCGAGAAGCAGGTTTCTTTTCATAAAATAAATCTTGAGCAGATGAAGGAAGAAAGCAGCCATTTGGATGCTATTTTTATTAGTAAAGAATTTTTATCAAAGGCTGCTGCACCAGAGTTTGCAAAAGTATATAAGGAATTAGAGATCCCCGTGTTCTTTCTACAATCCGAGCGGAGTTACGTTCCTTTCTTCTATGAAGAGCTTAGTTATGAAGATGCACCAGATACATCGGTTGATCTTAGCTATGCAACTGCACTCGTTCCGCAGCAAGGAAATGAAATGGGATACTGGCAGTTTGGAGTCTATAATGACAGACGGAGTAAAAGAAATATTCAGTCTGCTTACTCCAAGATGTTTGAGGCTATTGATCAAGGAAGTATTCATGATGGAGAGAAGTAATTACGCTTCAAGAGGATTTAATTAGTTATAAACATATAAAATTTTACATAATAATGGTACAATTAGGAATAAGTTGTTTACTCAGGACTTGAGGGAAAGAGGCAAGTCCTTTTTTATTTTATATTAGAGGAGGAGTGTATGCTCATGGATCAAGGAATCGGTGTTTTCAGTATTATACCCATATTTTTAATTATCTGGTATGTCGTTTGTCTAGGATTAGGTATTTATTGTTTTGTATTATTCGTGAAACTGGCGCGGAGAGGGATTGCTGCGCTTGATATTTACATCGGTAAACATAAGAATCCAAACAATCGGATAGACCAAGAGCTGTAGTACTCTAACTTATATAGAATGAAGACATACATAGTCGCCGCTTAGCCTATTGCTGAGGGCGGCTTTTTTTCTGATAAAAATTCTATGAAACAAGGCACCTACTGCTAACGTTAATAATCATGTAGAATAGATATATTCTAATACATTACATCTTAGAGAGGAGCATGACTACACGATGAATAATAAATGGAAGAACCTTATTTTGATTCTTACCTCCATTTTACTGATTTTTGGAACGGTACAAGCGAAGAAAAAGTATGCCCAGTATCAAAATACACACAGGTATGTGCTGTCATTAATGAATCACGAATTAGTAACCAAGGGTATGAGTAATTACAGTAAACTAAATCGGCTGCTGAACGAACTGGATCGAGGCAGGATCACCATGACTCAGTTTGAGAGCGGGCTTCTAGATGTGGTTAAGAATTTGGATAGAGCTGAGCTCGCTGAATACACACTTGCAAATACCCATTGGAATTACACATACGACCAGCCCATAGGTGCAAATGATATCACAGGATTTTTAACGTATATCTCCTACAAACTGAAATATATAGCTCTCTCGGATGATGATGCGGCTAAAGTGGAAGCTGTGAAAGAACTGAAAGAGATCTTTTTGACATTGGAAAATAACTTAGATCAAGAGCGGATGATCAGTGGAAATTATCCTTCTATTAAAAACAGTTGGACCGCTGCATTGAAAGTAGTATATAAGGAACATGGCGATTCAGATCTCGTGAAAAGTTTTTTTGAAAACAATGAGAGATATACAAAATAAACAAGTGGCTTCATTCAATAAGGGGGAATGACCTCTGATTAGTATTCAGAGCGAGATCACGATTGATAGGCCGATACGTTGCTGTTTTGATGCAGCGAGAGATTTGGATCTGCATACCCGAACGGTATGGAAACATACTCACGAGAAGGTCATTTCATCCCCTGGAGGTATAGATGGACAGCTGATCGGGTACGGTGAGATGGTAACCTTTGAGGCAACTCACTTTTTAGTTCGTCAGCAGCTTACATCTAAAGTGGTAGCTTTTGAGCCGCCCTACATGTTTACAGATCAAATGCAGCAAGGCGCGTTCCACAGAATGACACACATTCACGAGTTTGAAGTCCTTGGTCCAAGTTCAACACGGCTTAGGGACACGCTTTATTTTGAAGCTCCTTATGGATGGGTAGGAAGGCTTGCGAAACGTTTCATTTTACAATCATATATGAAGAATTTCCTGGAATACCGTAATAAGCAGTTAAAGAAGATGCTAGAATCATAGAGAGTACATATAATTTACTCTTCACAAGGAGAAATAATAAAATGACCAACGGATCAAATGATATTGAAGTGAAACTGTACACGATGTGCGTAGTACGTGACGGAGATCGAATCTTATTAATGAACCGTCCAAGTGAAAACGGATTTCCAGGATGGATTGCTGCAGGAGGGAAAGTGGACTTTCCCGAGTGCTTAACCGAAGGGGCCATACGCGAAGTAAAGGAAGAAACGGGTCTTACAGTAAGCAATTTAATATACAAAGGTCTTGATGAGTTTGTTGATGTGAACGAGAAATATCGGTATATGGTATTTAATTATATTACGGATATATTTGAGGGAGAGCTGTTGGACAACCCTCCCGAAGGAGAACTTCGGTGGATCCCGCTTGATGAACTGGCACACTATCCGATGCAAGATTGGTTTAGAGAAAGACTGAGGTATTTTTTTGAAGACGGAACCTTTGAAATTTATGCTCTATGGGATGAAAAGCGTAACGAAACACAAAAGCGAACCATAACAAAATTGTAGGGAGAAAGACAAAAGTGAATCATATTCGGTACGAAGATTTGACCTATCTACTTAGTGGAAACGAAGTACAACAAGCAGCATACCGGGCACTGCAGAAACACCATGTGATGGAGATTTTATCTCCATACACTCCTATCCTTACAGGAACGATTCCGATCGATATCGATATTGCAGGTAGTGATCTCGATATTATTTGTGAGGTGCATGATTTTTCGGCATTTGAACGACTTTTACGAAGTGAATTTGGAGACTTCCAGGACTTTATTTTGACGAATAAAATAGTGAACGGAATCAGAAGAATGAAGGCCAACTTCCAGCTTGAGCAGTTTGAGGTTGAGGTATTTGGACAGCCCATTCCGGTCACTAAGCAGAACGCCTATCGTCATATGGTGATCGAAGACCGTATACTTCGTCTTTATAATGAAGATTTTAGGAAGCAAGTTCGTTCACTCAAACGAAAAGGGTATAAAACAGAACCTGCTTTTGCCATGCTGATGGATTTAGAAGGAGATCCCTATGAGAGCCTGTTAGAGGTAGAATCATGGGCTGACGAGAAAATTGAAGCAATGGGGTATCCTTCTTTTATAGATATCCATTCCATATGAACAATAGAGAGGAAGATTGCTGATGAACGTAAAAAAACGCAAGGCTTTTACTAGAGTTCTACTTCTTCTGCCGTTTCTGTTGATTATCGTTCTCCTGCCTTTTGCTTATTCAAGTAAAACATATTATCCCGCAGCCCCTTTCTCTGCAATAAGCAAGAAAGAAGCGGTTCAAGCATTAGAACCGTCTTCCAAAGAACTGATCTATTTGACAGAAGAGGATGGTAAAGGGTGGTACGGATTTAAGGGCAACCAAGGTGATGGCGCAGAGGCCGTTATTTCTTTCATGAAGTCTAAAGGATGGACGTATCAAATTCAGGAGGGAGCAAGCTATTTCTTTGGCAAAGAAAGTGGAGTAACTTCCGAGAAGGAAGCAACTGCAATCGTGGACAGTGAAATGTGGACAGGTCAATATGTTCTCTACAGCATCCCTGTTCGTCACTTGGAAGAATAACTATCCATGCACCATATACCAACCTAATATGAATTCAGGAACATCGCCAGCATAATAAAAAAAAAGACGCGAGTGGAACGGATCGCATAGAACGATCATTCCACTCGCGTCTTTTATTTATCTACAACCTATTACTTTGTTTTTTGCTTAAAATTTTCTTTCAGCAAGGAAAGAGACAATTCTGCTGTCGAGGAAACGATGAGGTCCGCTTTTTGCATTTGAGCAGGGGTACCTACGCCAACCGCATACATACCAGCGGAGAGAATAGATTCGATTCCTGCTTCTGCATCTTCAATGCCGACACATTCTTCAGGCAGAACACCAAGTTTAGCGGCACCCGTTAAGAAGATTTCCGGATCTGGTTTTCCTTGTTTAATCAAGTTCACATCAACCACATGATTGAAATAATGAGTAACTCCGAGACGATCCAGAATAAACGGTGCATTCTTACTTGCAGAGGCAAGGGCTGTGCCAATGCCAGCTTCTTGTAATTCTTTTAGGAGTGCTTCAATTCCTGGAAGCAAGTCAGCAGGTGTGACTTTTGCGATCATTTCTTTATAGAGATCGTTTTTCTTTTCAGCAAGTGCTTTTTTCTCTTCATCGGAGTAAGCAGTGTCACCTAGGGACAGGATGAGTTCTAGGGATTCCATCCGGCTGACCCCTTTTAATTTCTCGTTAAATTCCTTATCAAAAGGAAGGTTCAACTCATCAGCTAGACTTTTCCATGCTAGATAATGATATTCTGCTGTATCAGTAATAACCCCGTCGAGGTCGAAAATAACGGCTTTCATTCTTTCTCCACCTTTCAGATTCACTTAGGAAGTGGTTTTTGTAATGAGTGGCTCTTCATCTGTAATGAGCACTTCTTTATCATAAAGTTCCATCGTCAGCGGTGCACCGGAAACAAGCGTAATCTTCACTTCGTTCTGATCTACATTTACATTAATCAGGCGCTCACGATAATTGATGTGGAAGCTGTAGCTAGACCAATCTTTTGGCAGGAATGGCGAGAAGCGCAGCGTCTCTCCATGCGTACGCATACCAGCAAATCCTTGCACAATAGCAAGCCAGCTGCCTGTCATGGAAGTAATATGCAGACCATCTTCCGTGTCGTTATTATAGTTATCAAGATCAAGTCTTGCCGTACGTTTGTACATTTCTACTGCTTTTTCTTCCATCTTCAGTTCAGCAGCAAGTACGGCATGAATGGAAGGGGAGAGGGAAGATTCATGAACGGTCATTGGCTCATAGAAGTCAAAGTTCCGTTTCTTTTCTTCCATTGTGAACTCATCGCTGAAGAAATAAATTCCTTGCAGAACATCCGCTTGTTTAATGAATGGAGAACGCAAGATTTTATCCCATGACCATTTCTGATTGAGCGGAAGATCCGCTTTATCCAAGGAGGATACAGGACGCAGATCCTTATCAAGGAAGGTATCATGCTGTACATGAACACCCAGCTCCTCGTCGTAAGGGAAGTACATACGGTCCACAATATCCTGCCAGTGAGCGAGTTCCTCAGCAGAAATATTTAGCTGTTCTTTTCTCTGTTCGTCGATATCTGCTAGACATTCCATCGTATATTTCAGAACCCAAGTTGCCATGGTGTTGGTGTACCAGTTGTTGTTTACGTTATTCTCATATTCATTAGGTCCGGTTACCCCATGAATCATATATTTATTGTGACGTTTTGAAAAATGAACTCGGTCAGCCCAGAATCTGCTGATTTCGGTCAGTACTTCAATACCTTCATGTTGAAGATACGTTTTGTCACCTGTATAGTTCGTATAGTTATAGATGGCGTAAGCAATCGCTCCATTACGGTGAATCTCTTCAAACGTAATTTCCCATTCGTTATGACATTCCACCCCTGTAAAGGTAACCATCGGGTAGAGCGCACCTTTTAGACCTTGCTGACGTGCATTATGTTTCGCACCTTCCAGTTGATTGAAGCGATAGCGCAGCAAGTTTTCAGTTACACGCTTGTCAGCAAGCGCGAGATACATTGGAACCGCGTAAGCTTCGGTATCCCAGTAAGTTGCACCGCCATATTTTTCACCTGTAAAGCCTTTAGGACCAATATTCAGGCGCTCATCATGTCCATAGTAAGTCGAGAATAACTGGAAGATATTAAAGCGAATTCCTTGCTGTGCTTCAACATCACCTTCAATAGTAATATCCGCTTTCTCCCAGCGCCGAGCCCACTCCTCGATATGTTCTTCTTGAAGCAAGTTGTATCCTTTGTTCATCGCATCTGCCATCAGACGTTCCGCTGTAGGGATCAGCTCTTCTTTCTCCATATCACGTGAAGTGGTCACCACGACAAATTTCTGAATTTCTGCAGAAGCGCCGGAAGGGATTTCATATTCATAATGAGCCGCTGCATAGAGACCTGCTTCTTCTGTTGTCATCGATAAAGCATGTTCAGTTACAATGCCCATTGTTGCATTAATGGTGAAGCGCTCGATGTCAAAAGCATTTTCTTTCGTCATAGCCGAAAGACTGATGTAAGGTTCGCCGATTTTGCGATCTGCTTCCACCCAGAATGTTTCTTCATAGTTAGCGTCTTCATTTTTCGTATTTCCGTCCAAGTACGGAATCAGAGTGACCTTGATATTCTCATCTGTCAGATTGGTTACGTTATATTTAATGAGACATAGTTCAAGGAAGGAGGCACTGAGAAAACGTTCTGTTTCAATGCGCACCTGTTCATTTACGGTGAAGGAACGACGTAGAATCCCTTCTTTCATATCAAGTTCTTGGTAGAAGTCAGTGACACTGTCTTGATAAGTGTCGATTTCGTGACCATTAATTAGGACACGAATTCCAATGAAATTCATAGCATTGATAACCTTGCCGAAATATTCAGGATAGCCGTTTTTCCACCAGCCAACTTTTGTTTTGTCAGGATACCAAACCCCAGAAATATAGGTACCTTGATGGTGATCTCCGGAATACGTTTCTTCAAAATTTCCTCGCATTCCCATGTATCCGTTACCAATGGAAGTCATACTTTCTTGAAGGCGCAGATCTTCCTTATGAAGGGTATTTGTAGTGAGTTTCCAGGCATGAGTGTCAAAAATACGTTTGTATGACATGATAATCCTCCTTGAAGAGTGTGAGTCTCCACAACTCCTGTGTTAGTTAATCACGGGTAAACTTTGATACCTCATCGTACTTTGAAAGCCTTTCCTATATTGTCAAAATCCATATCTAGTATCTTATGAATAACCTTGGTCATTTGCTTTTATAAACGTACGATGTTGCATCGTGAAAGTGCTATCATTTGATTGCGTTTTCAGTATATAGTGCAACCGTTTGCCCTGTCAACCCAAAAAAAGAACAATCTCGTATTCGACTTCTCAGGATACTTTATGAAAAGCAGCTTGATGCTGATCAAATGCGTGATCATTCTTTTTGGGTGGCGTAAGGAAATTTTGCAATCCTTTAGGCCGTAGTATTCTCCATTGTTTTGCGCTGAGAAGAAGCACGCTCGACAATTCGGTGGGGGACAAGGATATGTTTCGTCATTTCTTTGGGATCTAAAATTTTCTCAATGAGACTTTTTGCTGCTTGATATCCCAATGTAAAAATATCGATGTCGACCGAGGTAAGCGGGGGATTCAACATCTCAGCAATACGAAGATTATTAAAACTTACTAGAGAGCAATCCTCTGGCAGAGAAAAGCCCATCTGACTCAGCATCGTTTGCAGAGGGAGAGCATACATATCGTCGCCGACGATAATGGCAGTTGGCCGGGTAGGCAGCGTAAAGAGTGAATCTAAATCTGCATTAGTAAAACTAGAGTCCAGAATATAGGAATCATCGGCATAGAGGACGGCATCATGCAATGCTTCTCGGTATCCGCGCACCCTTTCTTTATGAACCGTGCGGCTTACATCTGCTCCCACATAAGCGATGTACTTATGACCAAGCTCTATAAGGTATTGGGTTACGTCTTTACCCGCTTGGAAGTTGTCATTATCTACATGAGTGGTTTCATTTACATATTGCTGCGGTTTACCAATGACGGTATAAGGAATTTTCTCGTTATGGAGATAATCAACTACCGGGTCTTCTGATTTAGAGTAGAGGATAATGAAGCCATCCACCCGGTTGGCTCTTGTCATCATTTTGACACGATCAAGCAGTTCTTCATCGGTTCTTGCTGTGACAATGGCCATCGTAAAATTTTTCTCATTTGCAAGCTCACTGATTCCTCGAATACTTTCTAGAAAGAATGGATTTTGAAAAATAGCAACATCTGCATCTGGCATGATGATTCCGATCGATTGCGTCATCTTGTTCGCCAAGCTTTGTGCGGAGAAATTAGGTTCGTATCCAAGCGCTTTCATTTCTTTTCGTACTCTGGCCTTTGTTGCTTCGCTGATCTTGGGACTGTCCTGTATAACACGAGATACAGTGGAGGTAGCCACATTCGCACGCTTTGCAATATCTTTAATAGTTACTGCCATAAATCAACGCTCCTTTACTATATTCCTTTGTTATATCATACACACCCCTTGGCAAATGAACAACGTCTGAACTAAGGGTTTACATCACATTTTAAAAAAAGGGTTGCAAAATGAAAGCGATATTATTTATAATGTTCTTGCAACCGATTGCACAGAATTGCACCATGTTGCAAATCCATCAATTGAATCCCTGTCAAATTTAAAACAGCAAAAGTGTAAACGCTTAAGAAAAACGGCTGAAAATTAGTTTCTGTATTTTAACTTTGTAATCGTTTTATGTAAGGGATTTCTGTATGCGATATCAATTCCAATTATGCTAAATGGGGAATCATAATGGATGAAGCGAAGGTTGCGAAATAATAGGAACATGAGGTACTCATTATGAAAAAATTATTGTCTTTTGAGTTCTGGCAAAAGTTTGGTAAAGCACTCCTTGTAGTTGTTGCGGTTATGCCAGCAGCCGGTATTATGATTTCACTGGGTAAAGTAATCGCCATGTTCGGGGGAGATCTTTCATTCCTAGTGACCGCAGGCGGGGTTATGGAAAATCTCGGTTGGGGAATTATCAACAATCTTCACATACTATTTGCAGTTGCTATTGGTGGTTCTTGGGCGAAAGAGCGTGCAGGGGGAGCTTTTGCTGCACTAATCGCTTTTATCTTAATTAATATTACGACAGGAACGATTCTTGGCGTAAGCAGTGACATGCTCACACAAGAGGGAGCAACGACAACGACTTTATTCGGTCAGGAAATTCTAGTATCGGGCTACTTTACTTCCGTACTAGGAGCACCAGCACTGAACATGGGTGTTTTTGTCGGTATCATCTCTGGTTTCCTCGGAGCTGTCGTCTTTAATAAATATTATAATTATCGTAAACTGCCGGAAGCATTAGCTTTCTTTAACGGTAAACGTTTTGTACCTTTCGTAGTCATTCTATGGTCTGCTATTATTGCCGTTGTGATGTCTGCCGTATGGCCTTTTGTACAAACAGGAATTAATGGCTTTGGTAAATGGCTTGCTGCTTCGGGAGATACAGCACCGTTTATGGCACCGTTCTTATATGGTACGCTAGAAAGAGTACTTTTACCTTTCGGTCTGCATCATATGTTAACAATTCCAGTTAACTACACAGAGCTTGGAGGCATCTATACCGTATTAACTGGGGCGAATGCGGGCGGAACAGTAGCTGGACAAGATCCACTCTGGCTTGCATGGGCAAGTGACCTTGCTAACTTGAAAGGAACAGATCCAGCAGCATATCAGCAGCTTATTTCCACAGTTACTCCTGCACGTTTTAAAGTAGGACAAATGATCGCAGGAGCCGGTATTTTGATGGGTATTGCGCTTGCTATGTATCGCCGTGTAGATAAAGATAAACGTTCCAAATATAAATCAATGTTCCTGTCCGCAGGTTTGGCTGTATTTTTGACAGGGGTAACTGAGCCGCTTGAGTTTATGTTTATGTTTGCTGCACCATTATTGTACGGTGTATACGCAGTCATTACGGGTCTTGCTTTTGGTATGGCAGATTTAATTCATCTGCGTCTTCATTCCTTCGGTATGATCGAATTATTAACACGGATCCCGTTATCAATTAATGCCGGGCTTGTCGCAGATATTATTAACTTTGTTATTACAACTGCTGTATTCTTTGGAGCATCGTACTTTATTTCTTACTTTATGATTGGCAAATTTAAATTGGCTACACCAGGCAGACTTGGGAACTATACAGATGAGGAGTCTGATAAAGCAGATGAGGATGCTGGTTCTGCACCTGCTTCTCAAACCGTAGCTGCGGATGCAGGAGAGGAAGATCTTCCTTCTAAAATCATTACTATTCTCGGCGGACCACAAAATATTGTCGATGTAGATGCATGTATGACTCGTCTGCGGATTACAGTGAATAACGTGGATGCTGTGGGTAATGAAGAAGAATGGAAGAAACTTGGAGCACTCGGGCTGATCAAGAAAGATAATGGAATTCAAGCGATCTATGGACCGAAAGCAGATGTACTGAAATCCGATATTCAAGACAGACTAGGGTGATGAAATTTTGAGAATATTAACACTGAACACACATTCATGGATCGAAGAAAATCAGCTTGAGAAAATAGAGCAGCTTGCTCATTTTATAAACGAGCATGATTTTGATGTGATTGCACTTCAGGAAGTCAATCAATCCATGCAGGAAGAAGCACTTCCTGCTTCGGAAATGAACTATTTCTTCGAAGCGGAAGAGAATACGATTGTTAGAGCAGATAATTACGCTTATGTCCTTCGTAAACAGCTTCAAACTGAGTATTACTGGACCTATATACCTGTCCATGTCGGCTTTGCTAAATACGACGAAGGACTAGCTATTCTGTCCAAGACACCGATTAAAGAAGCGTTCGGTGCTTACGTATCGAATATGCGGGATTATACTAATTTCCGTACACGCAAACTGCTGGGAATCAAAACGGAAAACTCCGGTAAGGATACCTGGTTCGTGAATGGCCATTATAACTGGTGGCATGATGAAGAGGAACCATTCAAACCTCAGTGGAAATATTCGCTTGCTGTGCTGGACAAGTATGTTGGTTCTCTGCCTGCCTTTATTATGGGAGATTTCAACAATGCAGCTCACATTGAAGGCGAAGGTTATTCCCTGGTGACAGAGAGTGGATGGCATGATTGTTATGAGCTTGCAGCTCAGAAAGATGACGGATTCACGGTGGTTAAGGCAATTGCAGGATGGGAAGATAATAAGCAGAAACTGCGAATCGATTATGTCTTTTCCAATCAGAAAATCCCTGTCCAATCTTCAAAAGTCGTACTGAATGGAACCGAAAGCCCTGTGGTGTCAGATCATTTTGGTATCGCTGTTGAAATCTAAAGTTAACAAGTAAATAATCCCACGATCCTGGAAGGAGGATGTGGGATTATTTTTTGTATCAATAGGTTTACATCAAGGGGCTGAACTCGTATTCGTCTCTGCTGACAATATCTCCTGATATAGATCCGTAACTGCTGTGAAGAGCGGGATAGATTTGTCATCTAGGAAGGAAGAAACGTCAAGGTTTTGATTCCATTTTATTCTTCCTTTATAAGAGATAGGGGTTGTTTTAAAATAAGCAGACATAGCTGTCAGCAGTTCGCTGCATGCAAGTAGTTCCTCTTTCTTCTCTTTTAATTGCTCATTCCTAATTGCATCAATCGTAAGATAACCCACTTTTTGAACCCGAATCAGGATAGGAAAGTCTTCTTCCACATGATATGGACGATGGGTAATTTCATTAAAAGCTTGATCATATAAGGTACTGGTTCTTTTTAGCGACCGAAGTACGATATTGGACAAGATTTTTATTTCTTGGTTATGGTGTTTTTTAGCATAAGTCTTTAGCAGCTTGGCTTGGGCATCCAAAGCGGCAGCAAAAGTCCGATCCAGCCTTTTTGAAGCAGAATGAGGTGATAATACAAGCATCCCGGCTAAACCAAGAGAACAACCCAGCAAAATATCTATAATTCTTACATTTACAAAGGCAATCGGTGAATCTACCGGATGTGCCAGTGATACGAGCAGAAGAGAGATGGGTGTGATAAATACCGCAGCAAGGGCATAATTCTTGACAGCCAGCGTTTTAATAATGAATTGCATGATAGCAACACTCAGTACGATCACAATGCTTGTGGATTCTAAGAATAGCAGCAAGGACGCGAGTAATCCTCCTATGCAGGTACCAATCATAAGCTGAATTCCACGATAAATACTGGCCGTTGCTGTAGCAGCGATCAGGACAGAAGCGCATCCTATGGGAACCCATGAAGGATGCGGTGCCTGGATCATAATCGCTACTCCATAAGCAACAAGAACGAGCAGCCCCATTTTCATTGAGGCAGAGAAAATCGTTGTGTAGTGATACAGGCCTCGAATACTCCACCTGGTGCTAATGGCTTCTTTTAGTGAACGGGTGGACACCTCAAGTTTGGAAGAAGGGTTCTCGGTCGCACCCATCAGGTAAACAAATGCTTCCTGTAAGGCAGGATGAAAATCATCATCTTCTTTTATATTGCCGAGAACTTGCCAATCCACAGTCAAAGTGGAAGATCGTTTAGGTAAGGTACGGGCTATCGTTCTCAGCATACGTGGATAGGCAGCAGGAACCGATATTTGTTGATCTTCGGTAGAAACAAGAGCCCAAAACAGCTGATCCGCCGCCGTTGTAATCTCGTAGATTTGCTGAAGGGAGCGATTTTCCTTTCTCCGAGAAATCATACTTTTATAAATTTTCTTTTTCGTTTGCTGAAGAAGTTCTCCCGTCTCCAAGCGAAGAAGCGGATAGTCGCTCGTATTCAAAGACTCAAGCATCGTTGCGAGTTTTTGGTACAGGGTAGAGAGCATCCTTTTTTCTGGCCCATATCGATGAAACGCTAGAGGGATCATACATAGTAGGAGTGCAGGAATACCGCCAAGAAGCACAATCAGTCCCCGATAGGCGAATAAACCAGGATCTGCGGGTAGGCTGATTGCCATACCGCATACGAGAACAAACATATATCCTGCAGGAAGCAGAACGCCTGATATTCCACACAAAAAAGTAGCTGCTGCACCAATGAAACTAATGGCAGCTGCACTTGCCAGTAACGAAGGAGCGGCAAGGGTGCCCAGCATAATACTGAAAGCAAGCCCTAACAGAATGCAGCTCAGTTTCACAAAGCGCTGTCTTGCAGTTTCATCCCTCATATATACATTCACAAAAGCACCCATGGTTGCCAGCATTCCAAGCCCAGGTTCATGTAAGATGATACCAGTTAGCAGAGGAATGCCGGTGCTAAGCCCCGCAATAACAGCCGGTCCCCAAGGAACCGGGACTTTATTGATACGAAAAGCTTTTTTTAGATGCTGTGCGATGTAAGTTCTTGTTTTGGGTATTGATTGCTTGTTTGAATCCAAAATGATATGGCACCTCTTTAGTCTTGGGTAATTCAAGTTAAGTTTTCAGTCAAAAACTCTATTTACCACAAGACCTCGGAGTTTAAACTTGCATCAGTAATCATCTATTAGGATACAACTCGTTGAAACTGACTTTGGTACAGCTCATAATAAGGGCCTTTTGCTGCTAATAATTCCTCATGTGTTCCTTGTTCTACAAGACGACCCTGCTCAAGGTAAAGAATGGTATCTGCATCTTGAATCGTACTTAGCCGGTGGGCGATAACGAAGCTCGTTCTCCCTTGCATAAGTACCTTCATTGCCTCCTGAATATGCATTTCGGTTCTTGTATCTACACTGCTTGTGGCCTCATCCAGTATAAGAATATCCGGATCGGCCAGGATGGCTCTCGCGATGGTTAACAGCTGCCGCTGTCCATGACTCAGGTTGCTGCCTTCCGTACTAAGCATCGTGTCATATCCCTGAGGGAGTCGTTTAATAAATGTGTCTGCATTCGCGAGTACAGCCGCTTGTTCTATTTCCTCATCCGTTGCATCCAGTTTACCAAAGCGGATATTTTCCCGAATCGTCCCTGAGAAAACATGGGCATCTTGAAGTACCATCCCCATCAGCCTGCGGAGATGATCTTTGTCGATTTGGCGAATGTCCACATCATCAATCGTAATTGCTCCATCCACAATATCGTAGAAACGGGTTAACAGATTTACGACCGATGTTTTACCTGCTCCCGTGGGTCCAACAAGAGCCACCTTTTCACCTGGATGTGCAGTAAAGCTTATGTTTTGCAAAATAAGTTTATCCGGATGATAGTGAAAAGACACATCATCGAAACGTACTGCACCTTGTATATTCGTAATCGGTTTTCCATGTTCGCCTTCATGCTCCGTCTTCATATCCATAATCTCAAATACTCTCTCTGCACCGGCGACAGCAGATTGAATCAGGTTGTACTGATTTGCAAGTTCAGAGATGGGGCGTCCAAATTGACGAGAGTAACTGAGGAAACTAACGACAACGCCGACCTGGGTTTGACCCTGGAATACGAGCCAGCCTCCCACAGCCGCAATCAGGGCAAAACTGAGGTTGTTAACGACATTCATGAACGGTCCCATCATCCCAGACATCATTTGCGCCTTAATTCCAACCTGATTAAGCCGTTCGCTAATTTCCCTGAAGCGCAGAGTTTCTTTTTCTTCCTGACGGTATAATTTCACCACTTTTTGCCCGCTGATCGTTTCTTCAATCATTCCATTGAGATCACCCAGATGCTGCTGTTGTTCCTTGAAATATCTCTTTGTGTATTTAGCAATATTTCGGGTTACGACAAGAGCGAGCGGGATACTAATCAGTGCTACTAAAGTAAGCGGTATATCCAAAATTATCATAATTACAAGGGAACCGATGAGTGTCACGATACTATTCAGCAGTTGAGTAACACTTTGATTAAGCGTACTTGATACATTCTCTATGTCATTTGTTGCACGGCTCATCAGTTCTCCAGTGCTGCGCTTATCAAAGAATGAAATCGGCAATTTCTGATACTTTGAAAAGAGATCTTTTCTCAGATGAAGCACCGTATTTTGAGAGAGGGCGGTCATAATATAGGCCTGCACCCAGGTGACCACCGAACCGAACAAATGAATAGCGAGCATGATCAAGCAGATTTGAATCAGTCCCATATAGTCTCTCGGGATAATATAATTATCAATTGTTACCCCAACAAGGTAGGGACCTAGTAGAGCAGTAAGTGAGCTAAGCACAGTGAAAATATAAACCATGAGCAGTGCGGCGCGCTGTTTGTTTAAGTAATTCCAAAGCCGTTTTATCGTAGGACCCGTATGTTTTGCTCTTACCTTTGGCATTTGATGCACAGGAACTCGGGAACGCATTTGATTAGACATAGGATATATCCTCCTTGCGCTGTGAACGGTAGATATCTTGGTAAACGGAACTTGTTTTCAAAAGTTGTTCATGCGTTCCTTGAGCTGCGATCTTTCCATCGTTTAGAACAAGAATCAGATCTGCTTTTGTTACAGAAGAAATACGCTGTGCGATGATAATCTTAGTGATGTTGCTTTTTTGTTGTTCCATCGCTTTTAGTATGTTAGCTTCTGTCTTGAGATCAACCGCACTCGTACTGTCGTCCAGTATAAGTATCGAAGGATCCGTAACAAGTGCTCTCGCAAGGGAAATTCGTTGTTTTTGCCCGCCAGACAGATTTACCCCTTTTTGTCCAAGAACCGTGTCATACCCTAGTTCCAACCGTTCAATAAAAGGAGCTGCTTCGGCTGCCTTTGCAGCGGCCCTGATTTGTTCGTCACTGGCTGAAGGATTGCCGTAGCGGATATTATCCCGAATTGTTCCGCTAAACAGAATTGCTTGCTGCATTACTACGGCAACCTTGCTTCTTAGTTCCTCCAGATCATAGTCCTGTACGGGGACACCCCCCACCCGTATTTCACCGCTGTATACTTCGTAAAGTCTTGGAATGAGATGGACAAGAGTCGTTTTCCCAGCACCCGTCGCTCCAAGGATCGCTACCATTTGACCCGGTTCTGCTTTGAAACTGATATCAGTGAGGACGAGGTCGTCCTCTCGGTTATGGTAAGAGAAGCTAACATTAGAAAACTCAATAGATCCTTCATGATCACTTGACGCACGTTTTGGATGAACCGGGTTTTCAAGCTCAGAATATGTATTCAGCACTTCATTTACCCGATCTGCAGATACTTTCGCTCTCGATACAAAAACTAGCATGTTACTTAGCATCAGCATTGACATTAGGAGCTGGGTGACATAGTTAATAAAAGCGATGAGTTTACCTATTTCAAGACTTCCTTGATAATACTGCAATCCTCCGAACCAGAGCACTGCTACGATACTGGTATTCAGTACAAGCGTCATCAGCGGCATACTGAGTGCCATCAGCCGGTTAGCCCGAATTGCTGCCTGGGTATAATCGTCATTTGTTTTGTTGAATCGCTGCTCTTCATAATCACTGCGGACAAAAGCTTTGATGACACGAACACCCGACAAGTTTTCTTGAAGAACAGTGTTTACCTGATCGAGCTTGCTTTGCATTTTCGTAAATAAAGGAAAAGACCGTTTAGTTAAGAGATAGAGAATGAAGAAAAGTACAGGCACGGAAACGACTAAGATGAACGCTAGATTAGGGCTCAGCATAATGGCCATCACTAAGCTTCCGATCAGCATCAGCGGCGTACGGACAAAGATTCTTAGAATCATCTGAACAAAAGCTTGCAGCTGTACCACATCATTCGTTAAACGAGTAATGAGCGAGCCGGTTTTTCGTTCATCCAAATTGCGAAAAGAAAAGGATTGGATCTGTTCGAATAATCGAATTCGTAGATCTTTTCCAAAATGCTGTGCAGCTATGCTCGAAAAAATCGTACAGCCGGCTCCGCCTACTAGACCAATCAGCGCGACAACGATCATAAAGAGCCCGGTTTCCTGAATATGACCAAGGTTATTTTTTGTTATCCCTTCATCTATGATACTTGCCATGAGCCTGGGCTGAAGCAAATCCATAGAAACTTCGAGCATCATAAGCAGAGGAGCGAGTAAGCTCGCTGCCCAGTAGGGTTTGAGAAAAGGAAGTAGTTTCTTCATTGAAATAAGGACACCTTTCGTAAGTGAGATAGAGGGACAAAGTTTTAATAAGTGAATCAATATTGTAATTCATTACAGCAACTACAGATATGTATGGAGTGAATTCAAGTAAGCTTGTTTTTAACTTAAAGGCACGACGGAAAAATTGTCAAATCATTCCTGACAGGACTAAGATGCAAGAATTATATGTTCCAAACGTACTGTTTTCCATTGGATTAACTTTAATATTATTTTATATTTAGAATAAAAAAGCGTTTACAGAGTTTACTAGTTAGGTTTATTATGTAATTGATAGAAAGAAGATAGCAAGCAGGATTTATATTTTAATTAATTCATTAAAAATAGGGAACACGCACAGAACCATTCATTTCAATAAGGTGGAGGTTATTATTATGGTAAAAGTTCTTGTACATACGGAGACACGAAAAAGCCAAATCAACAAAAATATCTATGGTCAATTTTCTGAACATTTAGGACGTTGTGTTTATGAAGGAATATGGGTGGGGGAAGATTCGCCCATTCCAAATACGGACGGCATCCGAAATGATGTAATAGAAGCATTGAAACAACTAAAAGTACCTGTACTGCGCTGGCCAGGCGGCTGTTTTGCTGACGAGTACCACTGGGAAGATGGAATTGGTCCTCGTGAGAATCGTCCGCGTATGCTTAACACCCACTGGGGCGGAGTAGAAGAGAATAACCACTTTGGTACGCATGAATTTATGAGACTCTGTGAACTGATTGGGGCAGAACCTTATATTTGTGGTAATGTCGGCAGCGGTACAGTGTATGAAATGCAGCAATGGGTAGAATACATGAATAACGGCGGACAGTCGCCAATGGCAAGTCTTCGTGCACAGAACGGTCAAGAAGAACCGTGGAACGTGAAGTATTTTGGAGTAGGTAATGAAAGCTGGGGCTGCGGCGGGAACATGCGTCCTGAATATTACGCTGATCTGTATCGCAGATATTCCACTTATGTGCGTAATTACAGTGCTGAGCCGGTATATAAAATTGCTTGCGGACCTAATACAGCAGACTATCACTGGACAGAAGTTCTTATGCGGGAAGCTCATCATCTCATGAATGGACTTAGTCTTCACTATTACACGACAGGTACGGGTATATGGGAGAAGAAAGGCAGTGCTACTGGATTCACAAGTGAAGAATGGTTTACAACACTGAAAGCTACTCTATACATGGAAGAGCTGATTGTAAAACATTCGGCTATTATGGATAAATATGATCCAGACAAAAAAGTAGGACTGATCATTGATGAATGGGGAACTTGGTTTGAAGTAGAGCCAGGAACAAATCCAGGATTCTTATATCAACAAAATACAGTTCGCGATGCGCTCGTAGCGGGAATTAACCTGAACTTATTCCATGAACATTCCGATCGTGTAACGATGACGAATATTGCACAGATCGTGAATGTCCTTCAAGCAATGATTCTAACGGAAGGTGCTAATATGGTACTGACACCGACATATCATGTGTTTGATATGTATAAAGTTCACCAGGATGCACATTTGCTTGAGTCTCAATATGTAAGTCCATCTTATAAAATGGGTGACGAAGAAATTCCGCAGCTCAGCCTATCTTCTTCTGTAGATCATGAAGGGCATATTCATGTATCTGCTTGTAATCTCAGCCATGCAGATTCCTTGAATGTAGAACTTGATCTGCAAGGGATTGAAGACGCTGTGGTAAGCGGCCAAGTGCTGGTTTCATCTGATAAGCTCGATGCACATAACTCGTTTGATAACCCGGCTCAGGTTGCACCGAAAGAACTTCAAGGAATCACAGCAGAGAAAGGAAACGTTAGTTTCACACTGCCTGCTGCTTCCGTAGCAGTAATTAAGATTGTGCCAAAGAAAGGCTAAGGGAAGAGGATGACAACAAGAGCTGATAACGAATGCAAAGGTTGTACGGCAAGTGTGCATGTCAGCGAATCACAACTTGCCGTTATGGAACAGTCTACTGTTACATCTGAGCAAGGAATGTCAGAGCAGGCTGCTCAGGAACTGTACAAAGAGCGTTTAGCAATCTGCCGTACATGTGATGGATTCAAATACGGAACCACTTGCAAATACTGTGGATGTCTCATTCCTTTGAAAGCCAAGGTAGCCAGCGCTACCTGTCCCTATCCTTTTGAACCGAAATGGCTTAGGTAATGAATGAAGAATGTAGAATGATAAATGATAATGAAAGCATCTTCCTTTCTGAGGAAGGTGCTTTTCTTACATGAAAAGATACTGTGTTACTCTATAGTAGAGAGTAGCTTAATTGAAATTCATTTCTATAGAAAAGAGGAACTTCCTATGAAAATTGCTTTTGTTGTCTTTGACGGAATTACGTTTCTGGATTTTGCTGGATTTTATGATGTAATTACAAGACTTGCGTATTTTCCTGAAACGAAAAATACGACATGGGACATATGCGGAATGCAAGAGGAAGTAACGGATGAACTTGGAATGACAATGAAGGTTACTAAGGTGAAACCAGATCTTTCTTCTTATGATATGCTGTTTGTTCCCGGAGGGATCGGGACGAGAAAGCTTCAATACGATCATGATTTTACCCAGTGGCTGAAGAGTGCAGAGAAAGTTAAATTTAAAATTTCTGTATGCACAGGCTCGTTATTGCTTGGTGCAGCAGGTTTTCTTCAAGATAAGAGAGCGACCACCCATCCAATGCATTATGATTTGCTAGTCCCTTATTGTGCGGAAGTGGTGAAATGTCGCCTTGTTCGAGACGGCAATATATTTACCGGCGGCGGTGTAGCCACATCCATTGATTTGGGCCTCTATATTGTAAGCCTGTTTCTTAAAGAAGAAGAGGTGCACAATATTCGTAAGCAAATGGATTATCCTTATCGTCATCACGATATCATTACCATCTAACAATAGTGGACGATGAGAAAGTTCTGAAAATAGACTAAGGTTGAAGAGATGCTTCTTTTGTATATACAAAAGGAGCATTTTTTATAGATACCAAGTAGATCGAGATACGAAACTGCTAGACATATTTTTGGGAAATACAGTAAAATAATGGGATTAGAATAAAGGGGTGCAGCTGATATGTCTTTTGAAAAAGTGCTTGATCAGGGGTATGTTCGTCTAGTGAATCATATGGGGTCGGATCTGACCATAGTGAATGCGGCAAGAGTATCTTATGCCAAAGAGTCAGTAGAACTCACGGAGAGAGACATGAAACTGATACGGTTCCTAGCAAGAGAAGGTCATACTTCTCCTTTTCGTCACGTAATGCTTCAATATGAAATTTACGCACCCTTAATGGTCGCTAGACAGTGGTGGAAATACATAGTCGGCTCAAGTCATATGGAAGGTACAGGTGATAGCCTTGATGCGTGGAATGAGTCGAGTCGCAGATACATAACAGAAGAACCTGAATTCTATATTCCAAATCATCAGGAGTGGAGAGGAGCACCCGCGCATTCAAAACAAGGGAGCGGAGACGTGCTTCCAGGAGAGCAGGGTGCGAAACTAAGTGCAGAGTTACTGGAGTATGTAGAACTGGGTATAAAAAAATATGAAGCAGCCCTGGAATCAGGGGTATGTGCTGAACAAGCAAGGCTTTTTCTCCCATCTTACGGGATGTATATTCGCTGGTACTGGACAGCTTCGCTGCAATCGGTATGTCATTTTTTGAATCAGCGGCTTATGCATGATGCCCAGCAGGAGATCCAAGCGTACGCGAAAGCAATTCTATCCTTAAGTGAACCACTGTTCCCGGTAGCAATAAATGAGATGGTGCATGTTAAGGAAGAAACATTAATATAGAAAAGAGCATAACCTAAATGAGTGGCAGGAGGTAACGAACCTTGGAATACCGTAAGATGGATGTCCGCGATTATGAGCAGTGTATTGCTTTATGGAGAAGAACGGAAGGCATGAGCATCAGCAATGCAGATTCCAGGGAAGCCATAGAAAGTTATTTGGAACGTAATGAAGGATTCAGTTATGTAGCTGTTCAGAATGAAGATATCATAGGGACTCTGTTGGCAGGCCATGACGGAAGAAGAGGCTATCTATACCATTTGGCAGTCAAGCCAGAATACCGGGGACAAGGGATTGCTAAAATCCTTGTACAGTCTTGTCTGGACCGGCTTCGAGACGCAGGGATCGAGAGAGCTCATATTATGGTGATGGGTTCCAATGAGAGTGGCCAATCATTCTGGACGGGTCTTGGATGGACACGGCGCGGAGATATTTTGATATGTTCCCGGGATATTCATATGAATCCTGTAGGACAGGGATGACGTCAACAATTTTTTAAGTAGGATAGGGAGGCTGACAGTGATGAACAAGATAGATTACAATGGGCGAATCTTTACGTCATGGGAGAATTCCGGCAATGGGGAGGTCAATCGAGAGACACTTTTTCATTATTTTCAGGACGGAAACCTCGTGTGGGCTAATTATGCAGGAGGCGGTATTATAGCAGGCCATCTGATTGCAACAATGGGGGACGACGGGGCTTTAGATATGCGTTATCATCATGTTAATGAAAAGAATGAGATCATGACAGGGATATGCACTTCTACTCCCGAATTACTTGAGAACGGAAAAATACGCCTCCATGAAGAATGGACATGGACAAGCGGAGACCGGTCAAGCGGGCGCTCTATACTGCAAGAAGTCTGAAGGTGATTGTATTGTTGTATTAGAAGGAGGCAGCCATGGATTTGGATAATCTGGTCGTGTTCAGTTTTGTAGGGATCCTCTTCGTTATCATCGGTGTGATAATGAAATGGAAGCCTCCAAAGCGAATAAACAGCTTGTTTGGATATCGAACCCATCGGTCAACTCAGAATCAACGAATGTGGGAAGAAGCGAATCGTTATAGTGCGATGTGGATGATTTATGTTGGGATTTTTTTTATAATCATTGGATTGATCGTTGCTAAATTTGTTCAAGGTATCCAGGGACTTGGTATTTTGGTAGGCGTTTTTTTGACTGTTCATCTCCTTGTATTTGTCATGGTGGAGAGAAGGTTAAAGGAATTGGAATAATACATGGAAATCCAACTACAACCGATTATACAGTGAAAGTAAATGTTAGAAAAACCGAACTATTTCAGTGTTTATAAACAAAACGTATGCATTTACAATATAAGGGTATTAAGAAGTTGTGCGGCCTGCATAACTTCTTTTTTATTCCATATAAACTACGAATTAGGAGTAAAAATTAGCAAGTCAGCAGTAAAATTGAAATTCATAAATATTTTTTTGGAAAATCAAACTATTTCCTCTTAAAGCTTGTTATTATAGTACTGAACGTTGTTTTATCTGAATTCTGAATAGAAAATGTGAGTTAGTAAAGCGGATAAAATCCGCTGTGAAATAGGAAGGATGAACGGAAGTTTCCTGTGAGAAATATGGAAAATATCTTCTTAACGGATGCCCGTCAGATCGGAGTTACGGCAGCTCAGAAAGCAGAGATTATCCATTGTTAATTTTTTGACCAAATGGTGTCATTAAAAGCAAAAGGCGAACATCGGGTAGGTTATGATTCTGTGCTTCATTTGAGAACATGGTAAGAGCTGGATTGGGGCAAGCTATTCCTGATCAACCATTCATTGTAAGAAGTGAGTATACGCAATAAAACCAAAATGAGTAAGCGGACTGTACTGAAGGAGGAATAGTGATGATGATATCCTACAACCATGAATCCATCGAGTATCACACAACTACAGGAGGAATAATTATTCAGAATGGCAAAGTTCTTCTGCAAAGAGAACAAAACCAGCCGTATTGGTTTTTACCAGGCGGAAGTGTAGAAGCAGATGATACACCTGAGTATACAATCGCTAAGATGATATATGAACAGCTTGGTGTGCCTGTAATTCAAGAGCAGCAAGTATGGATGATTGAGAATATTGTCGATCTACCATTGGGGCCCAATATGCGGATTCATGAGACGGGAATGTTCTTCGTTCTGGAACTTCCATACCCACATCCGATCTTCAATCAAGATGGTGAATTTACAGGTACAAATAAAGAATATAGGTATAAATGGATTGATCTTGATGTTCTTCGGCAGCACCATGTTGTTCCGGAATTTGTCGTTCCCGAGCTTCATGTGCTGGAAATTGGAAAGGGTGTCAAGCATATCGTGAGCTAGTATTCATCGAAAATATCTCTGTTCTTTATGAGTTTGAGCAGGGAGCATACATATGCTAAGTCTTACAAATGAAAAAATAGGATGGATCTCATGAAAACCTGAGTTCGTACTCAGGTTTTTTTATGTCTTAAAATAACAGATGACTTTGCATCTTTTCGTCTGAAAAGGTATTGTAGAAAGTAATGTGAAAAGGTAAGTATGGAGGGAACCAGGGGACATGGCTAAGCAAAAATATTATGTAGTTTGGGAAGGGAAAAGCCCGGGTATTTATACAAGTTGGCCTGCATGCCAGCAGCAGGTTAACGGAGTGAATGGCGCTAAATACAAGGCATTTGAATCCAAATCAGAGGCCGAGAAAGCCTATACGGCTGGCTGGAAAGGATATTGGGGGCAAGGAGGAGCTCAAAAATCTGCAGGGAGTTCTAGCAAGCGTACGTATGGAACTGCTGATGCTGCACCTATAGAACCTGTTGACTACAATAGTATCTCGGTTGATGTAGGAACTAGGGGGAATCCCGGCCCAATGGAATACAAAGGTGTGGATACGAAGACAGGAGAAGTGTTGTTCAGTGTAGGTCCCATACCGAATGGTACAAATAATATCGGCGAGTTTCTTGCCATTGTTCATGCGCTGGCCTATCTTCAAGAAAAAGGAAGTAACAAGACCATTTATAGTGACTCAGTAAATGCGATGAAATGGGTTAGACAGAAGAAAGCAGCTACTACATTGAAAAAAGATGCCTCAACCCGTCAGGTTTGGGATTTAGTTGAGCGGGCTGAAGAATGGCTCAGAACACATACGTACCAGAATAAAATTGTGAAATGGCAAACGAAGTTGTGGGGAGAAATAAAAGCAGATTATGGACGTAAATAAATAGAGAAATCATAACATATACAATCATGGAGGGAACTTAAGAATGACTAATTATAAAGCTGTATTTTTTGATATAGATGGTACGTTGGTGAATGATGAGAAGGTTATTCCTGCAGATGCAGTTGAAGCAGTGAATCAGCTGAAAGCTCGTGGAATAGATGTTTTCATAGCGACAGGAAGAGCACCTTACTATATTACTGAATATTTAACAGAGCTTGGTCTGGACTCCTTTGTCAGCCTGAACGGATCCTATGTGGTGTATAAAGGACAACCTGTTTATAAAGCTCCTATTTCCAAATTAACAATGGAGAGACTGGAAAATACAGCACTCAGCCACAACCATCCTGTTGTGATGCAAGGTGCGGAGGCGAGCTTTTCTAACACGAAGCAGCACGATTTTATAAAGACATCTTTTGAGACTCTTCGTGTCGAGGTACCGGGTTATCGTACTTCTTACTGGAAAGAAGAACCGATTTATCAGGCGCTGCTGTATTGTCAAGAACACGAAGAACATATCTATACCTCAGAGGAAGCAGGTTTTCTAGATCTTCAGTTTGTTAGATGGCATCCTTATGCTGTGGATGTAATTCCTGCGAGTGGTTCTAAGGCCAAAGGTATTGAGGCGGTACTCAAAGTTTTGGGATTATCCAAAGACGAAGTAGTTGCTTTTGGCGATGGACTGAATGATGTAGAAATGTTGTCTTATGTCGGGCTGGGGATCGCAATGGGAAATGCCAATGAAGAAGTGAAATCATATGCTAATCATGTGACCAGTTCAGTGGATGAGAGCGGAATTCGTAAAGGCTTGGAGTATGCCGGATTATTGTAGTGAGTTTTGGTCTACATAGGACAGAGCGGTGTGAGAAGAGGATGATCCATGGGACCATCCTTTTTTCTATGCTGGCAGCCTTTATTTTTAACCTAAAAAAATTACATGAAAATTGCATAATAAGGGGAACCAATCCGCTTAAAAAAGGATATATATGGTATTATTGAACTCAAGATCGGAAAGAGGATTGGGAGTTTCCTGTGAGGAGGATGTTCATGTTCTATGTTAATGCAAGAGCTTTTATTGAAAGAGAAGGAAAACAAGGAACCGAGCTCGTCATTCAAACCCGTAACAAGCCGGGAGAGGAAGCACTTGAACTCCCAGGCGGGAGAATTGAACTATTCGAATCTATACACAAAGCGTTAATTAGAGAAGTCCAGGAAGAAACAGGTCTTACGATTACTCGGATTGAAGGCGCTTCAAAAAGGATAGATACGGTAGGGATCAATCCTGATTTTGAGGTCGAATGTGTGGAACCTTTTTGTGCATACCAAACTCTTAAGGGTCCGATTGATTCCATTGGTATGTATTTTATCTGTAAGGCAGAAGGGAAACTGTTGGAACAAGGAGACGAGACAAAGGGAGCTACATGGAAAACGCTGCAAAGTCTTCGTACGATGATCGATCAGAATCCGCTGCAGTTTAGTAACGTGGACCGAGCAGGTCTAAAATATTATCTGAAACATAGAGTTGTGCGTGATTAAGTTACCTAAGTTATTATTTTAATTTTTCTCTCATTCACTTAGTTGTCGTACATGCCTTCCTTCTTGAATAAGATGAACAATAGGTTGTCTTTTTATTCAAGAAGGAGGAGGCTGTATGATTACAAGTGCTTTTTTAGGTTACATACTGCTCGGAGTTTCGATAGCTGCGCCGATTGGTCCGCTCAATGCTGCCCAGCTTAACATTGGAATCAGACGTGGATTTTTTCATTCCTGGTTTTTTGGACTGGGCGCAGTGCTTGCTGACTTATTGTACATGCTCTTAGTGTATTTGGGAGTTGTCCATTTACTAGAGGCTCCCTTTATTCAAACGTTTTTATGGTTGTTTGGTTTTTTTGTGCTTTCCTACACAGGAATAGAAAGTATTCTTAGCACCGGTCAGATTAAAGAAACGGAGATTGACCATAAAGAACCTTTGGGTAAATCGGTGATGTCTGGATTTTGGTTATCGCTTTTTAATCCGATGTCCATTCTATTCTGGCTTGGCATTTATGGTTCCGTTTTGGCGAAAGAGACAAGCTCTGGAAGCGTAATGCATGTAGTAATTTTTAGTTCTGCCATCATACTTGGTATTTTTGTGTGGGACCTGGCCGTTGCCACCATGTCCAGTTTCTTCCGCCGTTATTTAAGTCCCGCACTTTTAAAGACCATTTCGGTCGTTTCGGGTCTATCCTTATTAGGATTTGGGTTATATTTTGGTGATCAAGCTGTCAAGGCTTTATTTTTTTAACTCTTCCCGGGAAGCGATATTTGTTCGATTTTAAGCTTTGGATCAATTTGCGATTCGGTTTGGTTCGTTTAGGCTTATCCGCAGTCCATACTTTTTTCTGCATAAACAGGGTTAAGAGACCAATGCATGCGATAAACAGAAAGCTAATCCAAAAGCCGGGTCTACCCGTCTTATGAAAGAGTGTTCCCGTTACAGCGAGTAGAATGAGAGTAAGTCCTCCATACCTTTTGACTTGTCCAAAAGGGGTCAACTTAAGCAGTTTGCCTGATGTAATTAGAATGAAGGACCAATTGTACAGGAGCATGAGTCCTGCAGCAGTGGTAATTGATTCATAGATAGTATCAGGCAACAGCAGCGCTGTTAGGATCGAAATACCGAGAAGCACAGCATTAAATCCATACGCATAAATAGGAAAACGTTCCTTCACTTTTCTGCCGAAAAGAGAAGGGGCGTCTTTGTCTTGAGCAAGGGTAACCAGCATCGTCGTTACCGCATATAAGGATGCAACCATCGTCGAGAAACCAGCAACAATCAGCACACCATTAAATAGGTGAGGAATAAAAGGAAGTTCATAAGTGGCGAGTGCCTGGATAAATGGACTCTTTTTTGTTCCATAACTCTGCCAAGGCGCTAAGGTAAGAACAAGAATCAAGGAACTTACATAGATTACGGCAAGTACCGTTATCATAATCCGACCGGACTTTGGAGCTTCTTCTGGCTTCTTCAAGCGAAGTGCCATAAGCCCCATGACTTCGACTCCGCCAAAGGCATAAAAAGAGAAGAGTAATGCTGCCCATGTACCTGTAATGCCGGTTGGGAAAATCTCAGTGAGACGAAGCGGGGCATGAGGTTTTATTCCGCCGGATAACCAGCCGAATAAACCGGCAGCTCCAAGACCAATGAACATAAGAATAGCAGAAAGTTTGATAATGGCTGCTGTCGTCTGCAGCGGATCAAACAACTTCGTACCAATTACGATGATCAGGAGACCAAGGAGTGCATATACCGACGCGAATACCCACATTGGGATAGCCGGAAACCAAAATCTCGTAAATAGGGACAAGGCAGTGAGCTGACTTCCCATAATGAGTAATTCTGAAGAAAAATACCCCCATCCACTGCTAAATCCAGCCCATTTTCCATAGGCCTTCTTCGCATAGGATCGGAAAGATCCTTGCTCTGGTTCAGCAGCTGTCATACCGGCGAGTGCATTAAATACACAATATGTACCAAGAGCAGCCAGTACAAAAGTAAATATAACGGATGGACCACCCACCTTAATTGCAAGAGCAGAACCTAAAAAATACCCCGTTCCGATGGTACCGGCAACACCAAGCAGAGAAAGTTGCCACCAAGATAGATTTCCTTTTGTCTCAGATGCCTGTTTCTTATTGTTTTTATTATCGCCCATTTTTTCTGTACCTCATTCATGTCATATTTACCTCTGTAATATAAGAAAAGAGGGACAAAAAGATACTGGAATAATTTCCTGTATAAAAATAGGCGGAAATAATTGGCAAAATATAGGGATTGGACTATGATAGATAAAAGGCGAATAAAGCAAAAAGACGGGGGAGGTGTCAGATTATGCAAGGTAAAGTACTCGAAGTAAGCACTGCCGAGCGACTTGAACGTTCTGAAATCGAATACATGATCGATCGTATGAAGGCCATGGAAGAACGGCCGGGGAATCCAATGGGCATTGAGATTCAGTATTTTGGAGAAGCTGTCGCTTTTTATAGCAGGGAGATGCCTTGGCCCCAGTTTAATACAGTGAAGGGAATCAGCTCAGCGGAAGAGTCCTATTTGCCTGAAATAATGATGTTTTATCGCTCCAGGGATCGAAATCCGCAAATAGAGATTACTCCTCTTAGAGCAGAGCCTACACTATTTAGATCTCTGACCGCACATGGATTTTTCCAGTCCTCCTTTCATGCCACGTTATATACAGAATGTAAGAAAGAGACTAACTCTTCATTAGAAAAAAAGACAAACGACATAGAAAATATTCAAATTGTAGAAATTAGCTCGCATCAATTTGATGATTATGCTACGGTTCACTGTCTAGGAACAGGATTACCGATTTCAGGGATACCGCATATTGCAGATAACAACCGGATTCTTCATGGAAGAAAAGGCTGGAAGTATTATGTCGCTTATGATAATAACGAACCTGTAGGCGCTGCGATAGCCTATATGCAAGGAAATACCGCTTCATTGACCTTTGCAACTACTTTGCCGGCCTACCGAAATAGAGGGATTCAAACCCTGTTAATAGAGCGGAGAATGAGAGATGCAGTTCAGGAAGGTTGTAATCTGATCGTTGGACAAGCCTCGTATTTGTCTTCGAGTTTTCGGAATATGCAGCGAGCAGGATTGCAGCTTGGTTACACGAGATCGACTTGGAGCAGTCTTACGCCGCTGAGCGGCCTGATGTAGAAAGAAGGGAATATAAGAGTTGAAGCAACAAACTTTATTTCGGGTGATTCTTTTTCTATATTCCGTAATGCTTCTATATTTTATGTTTGCCGGGTTTCATCGCTATGTTCATGATAACTATCGCTATAATCTAATCCCACTACATACGATATCAGCTTATGTGAGGAATCTGAGTCTAGATCATATCATTGATTCCGCCATAAACCTGATTGGAAACATTGCCGTTTTTATCCCGCTTGGTTTTCTTATTCCTGCATCGCTGTCTCGTCCTTGGTCCTATGGAAGGTTCATTCTAATCTTTAGTTCTTTAATCCTTTTGCTTGAGTGTATGCAGACTTTGCTACGAGTGGGGACCGGAGATATTGATGATCTATTATTGAACGTAATCGGTGGTTCTATTGGATATCTATTATTCAGACGATATGAGACAAAGGCCTCCTAATGGGTCCGAAACATAGAACAAATGCGGTATTTAGAAAAAGAGTGAAAAAACCGATATATATAAGGGATTTTCGGTTTCATTTTTATGACAGATCGGAAAAGAAAAGGTCATGATTGACGCAACTATTAGCCGATTTCTGCGTTCATTATAGTAGTGAATGTAAAAAAATGTTGGATGCCGGCGAGTTTACTAGACGACCAAAAGGATGTGTGAAGGTTTGAAGAAAATTGTTCTATTCATGTTGTTGTTTGTAGGGTTATGGGTGATTCCTGGGCTCAGTCATGCAGACAGTGGACAAGCTAAGATTTATCTTAATGATAAACAGCTTGGAACGACGGGAGATACGAAAGTCGAGATTATTAATAAATCTGTCATGATTCCAATCCGTATGGTAGCAGAGGAACTTGGCTATGGCGTAAAGTGGGAACAAAAAACAGGCACCGTTACGATAGAACAAAATGGCTCTACCATAAAAATGGTCGTAAATAATAAGAATGCTACGGTTGATAATGAGTCCGTAAAGCTGGATAATGCGCCCGTTCTTAGAAAGGGAACGACTTTGGTTCCGCTGCGTTTTATAGGCGAGCAGTTCGGAATGAAAGTGAAATGGAACAATACGACAAAGACAGTATATCTGGAAGATGAGAGTGGATCCGGTGCAGGCAGTCAGCCCCCAGCAGGTTCACCTACAGCTCCCAGCGAAGGGGATAGCAGTACGGTAATAAATCCTAGTGGTCTTGCTGAAATCAGCGGACTCAGCTTCAGCGATAATCATCTGCTGATTGCAACAAGCGGTACAGTTACACCAAAAGTATTCACGATGACTGGACCTGATCGAATTGTCATTGATCTGCCTAACTCTCATTTCAGTTCAACGTTTGGGCAAGATCTGAATCAGCAGGGAGCAGGTACTTTAGAAGTTACGGATTACCCGCTCGTATCTAAAATTAGATACTCACTGTTTAGTGATAAACCTTCTACCGTACGCATTGTTATCGATTTAACGCAGTCTTCTGGGTACCATGTGACGCAAGAAGGGACAAGCCTGCTTGTCATTGATTTAAATTCAGATACATCCTCTACACCAAGTACCGACAATTCGGGGACAACCCCTGTTATACCGCCGAACACGGAGAACCCTGGCGGAAATAACGGTAATAAAGTCATTGTTCTAGATGCAGGTCATGGAGATCATGATTCTGGTGCAGTCGGAGCTACAGGCAAATTAGAGAAAGACTTAAACCTCAGTCTGATCTTGAAGGTAGAAGCGTTACTTAAAAAAGAATCGGGCGTTGATGTCATTCTTACCAGAGATGATGATACATTTGTTTCTTTAACAGGTCGTGCCAAGGTAGCAAATGACCTCGGAGCGGATGTGTTCATCTCCATTCATGCCAACTCTGCCGGTTCATCTGCAAGCGGGACAGAAACGTTTTATTACAAGAATCAAGATAAAGCCTTAGCTACGATCGTTCATAAACATTTGGTCAGTGCAACGGGTTTTAAAGACCGTAAAGTGAAATCAAAAAATTTATCCGTATTAAGAAATACAAAAATGCCGGCTGCACTCCTGGAGATCGGTTTCCTTTCTAACAAAACGGAGGAAGCTGCTATGTTCAAAGAAGATTTCCAGAACCGTGTAGCCCAGGGCATTGTTGATGGTGTTAAAGAGTATTTGAACTTATAAATTATCATTATGAGAATGAAGGATCCATCATAAATATCCACGGTGTAGAGATTAGAGAAGAAGAGATCTCTACACGCATAAGAAGTCGCGAAATCGCGGCTTTTTTTGTTTTAGTAATATAAATTCCATTATCGTAAGCGAAGGAAAGGAGCTCTTTTTTAGGTCGATATATTCAGAAATGAATACCTAATCTTAAGAATTTATTATTTTTAACACATTGAAATCCATATAAAATGGAAACAACAAACATGTAAGCGCTTTAAAAGTTGTATTAAGGTGAAATTGATCTACCAAACTTTAATAGATCACTTGCCCCGGCTTTGTACATGTTTGAAATTACTCAGGAGGTGTGTGAATGAAAAAGAAGACTTGGTACACGTTGGTGGTGGTTATGATGATTTCTTTATTTTCCTCAGTGAGTGCTTTTGCAAGTTATGTTTTCTATGAACCATTAAGCTATTTCAACTCAAACACATGGGAAAAGGCAGATGGATACTCAAACGGTGGTATGTTTAACTGCACTTGGCGAGCAAACAATGTTAATTTTACAAGTGACGGTAAACTTAAGCTTAGTTTAACTAGTTCGGCTCAAAACAAGTTTGATTGCGGTGAGTATCGTTCCAAGGATAGTCACAGTTACGGACTTTATGAAGTGAGTATGAAACCCGCTAAGAACCCTGGGGTCGTCTCCTCCTTCTTTACTTATACCGGACCTGCTCATGGAACACAATGGGATGAGATTGACATTGAATTCTTAGGTAAAGATACTACAAAAGTACAGTTTAATTACTATACGAATGGGGTTGGTAATCATGAGAAGATTATCAATCTAGGATTTGATGCATCACAAGGATTCCATACGTATGCTTTCGACTGGCAGCCAGGATATATCAAATGGTATGTGGATGGAGTATTAAAACATACAGCAACCACCAATATCCCCAAAACACCTGGAAAAATTATGATGAATATTTGGAATGGGGCAGGGGTTGATGAATGGTTAGGTTCTTATAACGGTGCCAATCCATTGACCGCAGAATATGACTGGGTTCGATATACAAGTAACTAGAAGATAAAAGCAGCCGTCACTGGCTGCTTTTGATTTTTTATAACCGGATACAATTTATAACTCATTAAACATTTTAAACGATAAATTTGTAACGAAATATACTTCTAGATAATAGATTTTTACTCAAATATCATTTATCCAATATATACATTCAATTTCAAATATCCTAAATTAATGCAATAAATGTTGCAATATTAGTATGGGCATATGTATCTATTATTCATTATGATTAAACGGTAAGCAACATTACATAGACTGGGGGAAGCAATGTTGGACACAAATAAAAAGAGAAGAAGATTAGGCAGTATGGTAATGGTAGGGATGCTAGCCCTATCTGCGGTACTGAGTGGATGCGGTAATGGAGGGGACAAGGAAGCTGAATCAAGCACTCCATCTGCACCTTTGGAGCTTAAGGATGGGAAATACGATCCGCCGGTGACAATAAGCTATCTACGGCCGTGGGGTCCAGACGTTACATTTAAGTCAGGCGAGGATCAAGATAACAATGTTCATACCAAATGGGCGAAAGAAAAGCTCGGCATTGAGCTGAAAAATGAATGGGTTTCTCCATCTACCAATAATGCATTTGAGACGAAGCTTCGTCTATCTCTTGCTTCTAATGCAGAAATGCCGGATATTATCTCCTATCGTGGTGAATTTAATTTGGTGCGTGAGTTGATTGAATCCGGAATGTTTGTTGATGCAGGCGAATTATTTGATAAATATGCGAACGATACATGGAAAGATGCTATTAACGAAGATCCTACCGTTTGGTATCCGTATATGCAAGACGGTAAACGCATTGGTATCCCGATTCTGGATTATTCCTATAATGGTGACCCAGTGATGTGGATTCGAGAAGATTGGCTTAAAAAGCTTAATCTGAAAGGACCGGAGACATTAGAAGATCTTGAAGTTGTTATGGATGCGTTTACAAATCAAGATCCGGACGGAAATGGCAGAAAAGACACTTATGGTTTGACTATTGGATTCAAGAACTGGGTCAATACCTGGATGTCTGACGCTGGTTGGGTCTTTGGAGCATATGGCACGATGCCAAACCAATGGAACCTTACAGAAGATGGAAAACTTGAATACGGTTCAGTGACACCTGGAGCAAAACAGGCACTTGCTACATTACAAAATTGGATGAGCAAAGGATATATCCCAGAGGAAGCAGGCGTATATGACGAGACGAAGGCTGCTGAAGAGTTTACTGCCGGCAAGGCAGGAATTGTGGTTGGTCCTCACTGGATGCCAACTTGGCCGCTGGAAGATGTGAAGAAAAACGATCCAGATGCTGAATTTAAAGCATATCCTATTCCTACTGGTCCTGATGGCCAAGCAGGCAGACGTGGTACACCGAATGAAAATGGTGTTGTCCTGATTAATAAGAATATGAAGAATCCGGAAGCATTTTTCACTTATCAAAATTATTTGTTTGAGAATTTTGCTAACCCACAAGCAGGCGGAGAATTCGAATATGGATTTGCTGAAGGATACGATTATGTTTTGGTTGACGGCAAACCGTCAATCGATCCAAGTCTGACTGAAGGTTATGCTCCTGAGAAATATACACTGGCATTCGATGGTGCACGGATTCCAAGTCTTAGCATGAATACGCTGGCGAAGCTGGCAAATGGTGAGACGCCATCAACGCCATTTGAGAAAAAGTTAGATGCAAGTGTTCCAACAGCAATGCTGGATGCAGCAAAACTTGTTCTGGATCAAAAGGATATCTCTCTTAAACAAATGTTTACTGGTGCGCCGACGATGACAATGCAGATGAATAACGATATTCTCACGAAGATGGAGAAAGATACATTCTCTCAAATCATCTATGGCAAAACTTCAATTGATGCATTTGATTCCTTTGTAGAGAAATGGAAGTCTTCAGGTGGAGATCAGATGACAAAAGAAGTAAACGAATGGTACGAGTCCGTTAGCGGAAAGTAAGAATTGCAGGGAAGGTAGAGTACACATAAACTGCAAATTTTGAGCAAAAAATGAACATCGCAAAAAAAGGCATTGTCGGAAAAACTCCGGCAATGCCTTTTCGCATGTTAGATAACATAGAAGTAACGGCTTAAATCTAATCTTGGTTCTTCTTTAAACGGGCAGACTTTCCCGATATTCCTGTGGAGTAACGTCATAAAACTTCTTAAATACACGAATGAAGTAGGCAGTATTGTTGTAACCGACGAGCTCTGAAATTTCAAATATTTTGGCTGTTGAAGTTCGTAAATAATACGCTGCCTTCTCCATTCTTAATCGGTAGACATAGGCTGTAAGTGCTTCTCCCGTCTCTGATTTATAGACTTTGGACAAATAGACAGGATGCAGATGTACATGGTCAGCAATCGCTGGCAGAGACACATCGGAAGCCAGATGAAGATCGACAAAACTTTGTACACTGCGAACGATGGTACTGTGATTGTCCTTCAGCTCTTGTTCAGCGTCATCACGGATGTAATGAAGTGTTCGGATCGACCAGTCCATTAATTGTTTTGTCGTCGAATAGCTAGGGGCTTGAAAGTAACGATAGGACTCTGCTGGTAGAATGGAAGAGAGCTGTTTCCCATTTTTATGTATGATATAAGTAAACGCTCCGGCTAAAGCGTAGTACACTTCAATCGTTGACTCTGCGATATCGTGATATTCGTTTGAATGCAGCAAATCCTCAAAGATCTGCTCGATCTTCAGTTCAGCATCTTGGAAACGTCCGGCTTCAAGCAGACTTATTAAAGTCGGCGGTTTATAAAGCGACCTGATCGTATATAGAGAGGGCACATCTTTTTCGTCGGAAGCGGTTACGAACAAGCCTTGGACTTGTCCCATCCGCTTACGCATAGATATAACGGCTCGCTCATAGATTTCACCGATCTCATTTGGAAACTCTCCCCAATGGGAAACGGAGATCGATATCGCTCCCTTTAAGTAAGCCTGAACATTCGTTTGAATCTGGGCAGCATAATGTTCCAGCATCGTCTGAGGCGTCTCGTGTTTATTGGAGAACAACTTGCTAGAGTCCTTTACACTCACCAGTACAACGATATAATCATGAACATCTCGGGTATGCCAGATATGAAAATGGTCTTGAACAACTTCATTAATGATATTACAGATGGCATATTCCATGAGTGCAATATCGCTGTTTCCCATCTCGGAAAAATGTTCTTCCATACGAATAATCAACATTGCTAAATCTTCTCCTATAGTATAGGGAAGTTCCAGTAGCTCAAGTTTATCTGTCAGCGTCTTTTGATCATAGGTTTTGCCAGTCAACAGCTCCTGGAGCATCGTAGATTGCAATAGCGGCAAATTATCCTGAAACGCGTTGAGTGCTCTTTGATAAGATGCTGCGGTTTCCCATTTCATCTGAATTCGACTAACGAGACGCTGAACTGATTCAATCAGGTCTTCGTCACTTACAGGTTTGAGCAGATAATCAAAACTTTCTTGAGCCATTGCCTGCTTTGCATATTCAAAATCAGCATGGCCTGACAGCAGAATCGTTTGTACATGGGGCCATCTCTTATGGATCTCCGTAATCAGTGCAATGCCAGATATCTCAGGCATACGAATATCACTGATCACAATATCAATATCATGATTTTCCATAATTTCAAGCGCTAATTTTCCAGATAATGCCTCGTGGACAGTGCCAATTCCACAGCTTTCCCAAGGAATGGTTTCCGCCAGCGTCTCGACCACTGAACGTTCATCATCCACTAATAAAATTTGCAGCATGGGTAGTTCACCTACTTGTTAGTATTGTCGTGCCATATGATATCAACTTTAACCCCGCCTAGTGAAGAATGATTATAGGTTAGACCTGCTCCTTCACCGTAAAGAAAAGATAAACGCTGATGAACATTCCATGTGCCGCAGCCCATATTTTCATCCAGCGGTTTAAGAAGATCATATTTCATTTGCTCAAGTTGTTTGTCTGACATGCCAAGTCCGCTGTCTTCCACGGTAAGCATGTATACATCATCTTTGCAGTCCCCGTATATTCTGATTTCCCCATTCTCTGCTCTCGGCTCGAGTCCATGAATGACAGCGTTCTCAATAATAGGCTGAAGGGTCAACCTGGGTACCGTTTTATCTAAAATAGCATGGGAAACGTCGATTGTAAAATGCATGCGTTCAAGTCTAAGTGACTGAATCTCAAGATAATTTTTCACCATGGCTAATTCTTCTCGTATGGTTGCCATGTCATTTTCTGATCTTGTTATGTACCGGTAGTATTCTCCCAGATTTAGAGCCATGGCTACCACGGCCTTCTCATTTTTCATCCTCGCCATATTTTTGATATAGAACAAACAGTTATAGAGGAAATGTGGATTGATCTGGGATTGCAGCTGTTTCAGAGTCGCTTCGCGTCTTCTCAGTTTCTCCTCGTACACATTTTCGATTAGTTCCTGAATGCGCTGCGCCATGATGTTAAACCTGGCAAATAATAGACTGAACTCGTTATGTGCGGTGTGATTCAGTCGCACGGAAAAGTCACCGGCGGACAAGCGGTTTGTTCCTTTCACCAGTTGAAGGAGAGGGACCTGAACACTGCGGAATAGCGTATACAGAACCAGGATACTCATCACGATTAAGACAGCGATAGAGGCATAGAACAGATTCCGGCTGATCGTAATCGGCTTTAAGATTTGCTGCATAGGCACATAGTCCACATAGTACCAGCCGAGACTCTTGGACTGAATATAGGATACGTAGTATTCCGTACCATCCAGTGTAGTTCTGAACCCGCCCTTAGCTTCGAGTTTTGCACTTTGCAGTGAAGGCAGGACGGATTTCATGGTGCTTTTTTCAGTACTGTTGCTAATTAAGCCGAAGTCAGGATGAAACATAAAAGGGTCGCCTTTGTTATTTAACTTATTTTGATCAAGCAGCAATTTAAGATGATGAATCGGAAAACTAATTTTAGTAATCAATTTGGCCTTACTAGGATTGCTTATTGCTGTCGTCGGTACCGTAGTATGCCAGACAAAATGATTGTCATCATAGGTCCAGTACTGTGAGAGTGGTTCTGTGAATTGATTCTCTTCATAAGGTATGTAAGCGTCATCGTCGGTTGATATCACTTTTTTCATACGTGGAAAGTACAAGGTAATGGTTGAATGCCATTTGCTTGCTGCATTATACAGGTTCATCTTCTCTAGAATTGCAATGCCCGCTTTGGCACGCTCATAAGGAATGTCTTTGTAGTCTGGACGTTGATACTCCTGAATACTGGAATCTTGTCCAATCGACATTCCGTAAAGGGACAACTGATAAATGTTGGACTCTACAGAATCTGCAAAAGTTGACAGCTGATTCTTAGTGTTGTTCTGAATCTCATATTCTATGACTCTTACACTTTCTCTATTCGAATAGGTATATAAAAACAATACTAGAATAAGCAGAATGACAACTAACAACGCAATTTTAGTAAAAACATTTAAACGGTTCAGCAAAGCTCTGCCTCCTTATCTCATTAAAATATTCATATCATTCTTGCAATATTAGGATATAGATCGCAAAATCCCATTGTTATAATTTTACTATACAAGTTTGGGTTAACTTGTAAAACATAAATATTAGAACATGGGGGATGCAGGGGTGAAGGAACATACTTTAAAAACAACGCATAAACAGCGTTCTACCAGGGTGAGACAGCGCTGGAATTTTCAGCGGAACTGGCCATTGCATATGATGCTCATTCCAGCCGTATTACTCGCGCTGGTGTTTCAGTACATACCAATGGGCGGTATTGTAATCGCTTTTCAAGATTACAAACCATACCTTGGATTCTCAGGATCTGAATGGGTAGGTTGGGACAACTTCAGATATCTGTTTTTATATCCTGATGTTGGACAAGTCATCTGGAATACACTCTTTATTGCACTTTTCAAAATCGTGGCAGGGCTGATCGCTCCTTTGTTGTTTGCCATTTTACTAAATGAAGTACGACTAGTAGGCTTTAAAAGAGTGAGCCAAACTCTGGTTTATCTGCCGCATTTTCTCTCCTGGGTTATCCTCGGCGGGATTTTGCTTGATATCTTGTCTCCGCAAGGAGGAATTGTGAACCAGCTAATCGTAGCACTTGGAGGGGAACCGATCTTTTTCCTTGGAGATGGTACGTGGTTCCGGGTAACGCTGATCGTCAGTGATGTCTGGAAAGAATTTGGTTTTGGAACGATCGTCTTTCTTGCCTCTCTAGCAGGGATTAACCCCGCACTTTATGAAGCAGCTGAAGTGGACGGAGCTAACCGGTTTAAGCAGACGCTGCACATTACCGTTCCAGCACTAATACCAATCACAATTGTGCTTTTAACGCTTTCCATCGGTAACATTCTAAATGCCGGATTTGACCAAGTATTCAACCTGTACAATCCGCTTGTGTATGACAAAGGAGATATTATAGATACCTTTGTTTATCGACTGGGGATCTTGAACGGGAAGATGAGTTTTGCGACCGCGGTAGGATTATTCAAATCTGTGGTAGCTACCATTTTGATCGTTATATCTTACAGATTAGCTTATAAACTAGCCAATTATAGAGTTTTTTAGAGAGGAGAAACCGAGCTTGTATTACAAAACAAAAGGATATCGAATATTCAGCATAGCTAACTACACGTTCCTTGGTATTTTATCGTTGCTCTGCATTCTGCCAATCATTCACATATTAGCCGTTTCATTCAGCAGTATGGCGCCGGCTTCCTCCAATATGGTCACATTCTGGCCGATTGGTTTTACAACGGACGCCTATGTGAAAACATTCGGAAATTCAAACTTTATCAATTCTCTTTGGGTATCTGTTAATCGAACTGTATTAGCAACTATCATTGGTATCGTCATCATGCTGATTACAGCATTTCCTTTGTCGAAGGAAGATACGAGTTTCAAAGGACGCTCATGGTACACTTGGTTTTTTGTATTCACCATTCTATTCAGCGGCGGACTTATTCCAAGCTATATTCTTGTACAAAAGCTTGGTTTGATGAATACAATCTGGGCACTTATTTTGCCAGGAGCCTTGTCCGTGTGGAATGTTATCCTCATGATGAACTTTTTCCGCGGATTACCAAAAGAACTGGAGGAAGCCGCTTATTTGGATGGAGCAGGACATATCAAAACACTCTTTTTAGTATATGTTCCACTGTCTCTTCCAGCGATCGCTACTCTTTCGTTGTTCACAATGGTAGCTCAGTGGAATTCTTGGTTCGACGGCATGATCTATATGTCTGACATTAAAGATTATCCACTTGCATCCTTGCTGCAAACCATCATTGTTCAGCAAGATCTCAGTAAAATCAATGTAGACCCATCAATGCTGGAGAATATCTCCCAGCGTACTGTACGTGCAGCACAAATCTTTATCGGTGCGCTGCCGATCTTGCTTGTATATCCGTTTTTGCAACGCTTTTTTGTGAAAGGAATCGTCATTGGAGCGGTTAAAGGCTAAGCAATGAAAACTTAGTTAATGGAGGATATAGGATGAAAAAAGGATTGGCATGTATTGTTACGGGATGTTTAACAGCTTCACTCTTTTTCCCAACATTTTCTGGGGCAGAGGGTGTAGATCATCAGGTGAAAGGAGACTTGCAGGCGAAAAGCCTGCAAGCTTCTGTTCCCTACAAAGACCTGGGCAGTCATTGGTCTCAGTCTGCAGTACTTCGTATGCAAGATATGGCTTTATTACAAGGTTATGCGGATGGTACATTCAAGCCAAATCATGAGATTAACCGAGCTGAGTTTGTTATGATACTTGATCGTGTGTTTGGATTTACAGGCAGCACAGAGTCTCATTCATTTGCAGACGTTACCGCAGGGGATTGGTATTATGATGCATTGACGAGAGCAAACGGATCAGGAATTATCAAAGGAACCGATGTGGATCATCTGTCTCCTAAAGAGCCGATAACTCGTGAGGATGCTGCCGTAATGGTGGATCGTGCTTTTCAGCTTTCGAGCGGAGTGGAAGAGGAAAAGGAACTATCGAAGTTTTATGATGCAAAGGATGTTTCCAGCTATGCTACGAAAGCGCTTACCTATCTAACAAATAACCAAATCATGAAAGGTTATCAGGGTAAGCTGAATCCCAAATCTCCTATCACACGTGCAGAGACGGCAGGTCTCCTAGCTGCGATGATTGCGGATATTAAAACCTCTCCAGGAACTTATGAATCCAGCGTAAAGGGAAATCTGATTGTTCGGTCTTCTGATATTACACTCAAAAACACAGTCGTAAAAGGAAACTTACTGCTTACAGAAGGAATTGGAGATGGGTCCATTGTTCTTCAAGGAGTAACGGTTACAGGAAGTGTCATTGTTAAAGGCGGCGGCAGTCATTCCATAGACATCAGCGACTCCAAGCTGAATCGGATCGTGATTGACAAAAGCGGAGAGCCTGTAAGTGTAAAAATTAAAGAAGGCAGTAACGTACAAGAAATAACCGTTATGCAGAAAGCTAGTGTGGAACTCTCCTCAGATAGCACAGTCGATTCATTAACGGTGCTCACAAAAGCAGATCAGACACAGATTATTTCTAAAGGGAAAATTAACAAACTGAAAGTCGATGCAGCAAATGTGGTTGTTAATGGCGAAACAGTAAAACCAGGCTTTGTTACTTCTATTAAAGGAGAATCGACACAGCCTGTTCCCTCCCAGCCTGGTAACTCAACAACCGATTCGAGCACTTCAAATCCATCTTCTCCGGGTGGACAAACACCATCCGTACCAGATAGCCCGTCAGATGAGAAGCCTATTCCATCAACGACAATTCCTAATGAAGACTGGAAGCTTGTCTGGAATGATGAATTTAACGGATCTGTTATTGATGATACCAAGTGGACCGTACAGGACACGGGTCTAGTCTATAACAATGAGTTGCAATACTATAGTCCGAATAATACCCGCATTGTAAAAGATGAGGATCGAAGCGTTCTTCAAATTGAAGCAAAACGCGAAGAGAAGAGCGGTCAAAAATTCACTTCCGGTAAACTCATCTCCATGGGAAAAGGCGACTTCACCTACGGTAAAGTTGTTGTACGTGCGAAGCTCCCTAAAGAACAAGGCATGTGGCCCGCTTTTTGGATGATGCCGACAGATGAAGCCCACTATGGAGGATGGCCTGCCTCTGGAGAAATCGACATAATGGAGCTCATTGGCGGCGAAGAGAGCCACAACAAAATATACAGTACCTTGCATTATGACAGTGTGAAATCTGACGGGTCTCATGGACACGATCAGGGAAGCATCACACTTCCGGATGGAGAATCATTCGCTGATGATTATCATGATTTTCAAGTGGAATGGCTCCCGGGAATGATACGGTTTTATGTTGATGGCAAGTTGCATCATGAAGTGACTAATTGGCAGACAAAGGCTGCAGGTCAGCCGGAATACTACACGTTTCCTGCTCCTTTTGACCGTCCATTCTACCTGATTCTGAATTTGGCAGTTGGAGGAGATTGGCCGGGTTCACCTAATGATGACTTTACTTCAGAAGCGATGAACGTTGATTTTGTTCGTGTATATTCTTATGACAAATTAGACGAATGGCCTGATGTCACAACGAATCCAATTGAACCTGAAGCACAGCGTGAACCACAAGAGAATGGCAACCAGATCTACAATGATCAATTCCTGGATGGTACTGAAACAAACGGTGTTCCGCAGAAGTGGCAGTTCATTACGAACGAAGGCGGATCAGGAAATGTTGAGGTTGTAGAAGATAAGGATAAAGGAAAAGCAGTGCAGGTGACGATTGACAAAGAGGGAACTCAAAACTATTCAGTTCAGCTCACACAGATGCCGATCTACGTGAAGAAAAATAAAAAATACAAGATAGAGTTCGACGCGAAGGCGTCTGCTGATCGTACGATCTCTTCTAAGGTGACCCAATTTGAAAAAAGTTGGACGAATTACTCGGGAGATCACCCATTTGCGATCACGACAGAGTGGAAAACATACGATTATACATTTGACATGCGAGATGGAACAGACAATAATGCCAGATTTGAATTTAATTTAGGATTGGAAAATGATACTGTTCTGATCTCTAATGTTAAGCTAAGCGAGGTAGGAGAAGCAGATCCGCTGACTGTAGAGCGGAAGCCGCTGCCTGATGGCAATTACATCTTTAATGGAACATTTGATCAAGGCAAGAACCGTCTTGGATTCTGGGCAAGCTATATTGCTGAAAATGCGGTAGCTGATATCAGCGTGAACAACTTCTTGAAATTCCCGATCATGGAACGTCAACTGGTTGTAGATGTGAAGAAAACGAATGGAGAGTCTGAGCAGGTTGCGGTGAATCAAGGGAATTTGAAGCTGGAGGCGAATACCACTTATGGTTATTCTTTTGAAGCCAAAGCAGATAAGCCTCGCACGATGAACATTGATCTGATTAGCAGTGGAGCAGATTCCAAACAAAGTCATCAGAGTCAGAGTCAGAGTCAGAGTATTCAGCTTAGTCAGGATTTGAAGACGTATACCGGGGAGATTAGTATTGGTGATATTGAGCCAGACGCAACTTCCACGTTTAGACTGTTATTCGGCAGCTCTACAGGTACCGTCTATGTGGACAATGTCCGTCTAACAAAACGTGGAAATCCTATTTCTGTTGATGGCTACGCACATATACCTGCAACGGAAGCCTGGTCCATGCAGGGCCTGCAACTTGAAAATTCCGATGAAGGCGGTCAGCATATCAGTCACATGGAAGAAGGGGATCTTCTTCAGTACAAGATTAATGTAGCTGCTGATGACGAGTATGTATTATCTGCCCGAATGGCTAGTGCAAAAGATGATTCGAGTGTCCGTTTCAGCGTCAAGGATGAAGAGGGCTCTACGGTTCTACAGTCTGTGTACGCTCTTGGGGACACGGGCAGTTGGCAGAAATACAATACAGTGTACTTTCCAGCTGTTTCTTTAAAAGCGGGCAAACAATATTATGTAGACTTTGAAGGTAAGGATTATAACACCCGCTGGGTAGATATTTCGCAGAATAAGGTGAAAAATGGGAAGCTTGCATTAGCTGAGGGGAATTGGGAAAAGACTCCTGAAAAACTAGTAACTTCTGATGCCGATGGCGGAGGAGTGTTGATTCAGTTACTTGGCACAAGTAAGGATTGGTGGGAGGTGTTACTGCAACAACGACAGATAAAGCTGGATGAAGGAAAGACATACCGGCTCTCATTTGAGGCATCTGCATCCAGTCCGAAATCGGTACAAGCCGTCGTCTCACAAAATGAAGGCGATTATACAAAATATATGGAAGAAAAAATCGAGTTAACTGAGAGTAAGCAACAATATGCTTATACATTTACGATGAATGATTTTTCGGACCCCGCAGCTGTACTTGCATTTGGGTTGGGTTATCCGTCATCAATCGGGGATCATACTGTATCCATCCATAATGTATCGTTAATTGAGGTAAACCCAAGTGCCGATCAGGGTGGACAGCCTGTTAACGTAAACCTGATTTCAAACGGCGACTTTTCCAAAGGAACCGATGGATGGTTTACTTATGTGAATGGGGATGCCAAGGAGCTTGAGATAAGTGCTGGTGATCAGAAGCTTCAAGCCAAAATTGGAACGGTTGGGCAGAACGCTTGGGACCGTCAGGTTATTAACGAAGGGTTTGGTATTCAGCCAAATTCCAAGTACAAACTTACGTTTAAGGCGAAAACGGATAAGCCTAGAAAAATGAACGTAGGCATCGGATGGGTCGATGCAGCATCCAACTATGAATGGCATGGATTCTTTGGGGATAAGGTGGATTTGACTACCGAGGAACAACTTTTTACCTTTACATTTAATACGGAAGAAAATGGCTATGGAAATACTAGAATTTCACTTGATATGGGTAATATTTCGGGTGCAGAAGACGGTAATACCATTATCACATTGTCTGATGTTAGTTTGATTAATATGGGGTCTGCGAAGTAGACCGCTAAAGGTCTGTGCAGGGTTTTGAATCGTATTAAGTTATAATCTTAAACGGTTGAGGCACCATCTTCAGTAATGGAAGGTTACAAGTTACGAACTTGTGGCTGGAGACTGAGATGGTGCTTTTTACTTTCTTATCTATCCAATTAAATCACTATATTTTCCTGATATCATATATAATGGTATAGATTACACAAGGAGGAGAGGTGCAGTTCTTGGAACATCATTTGATCTATGAAGAATCTTTTTGGGGACATGACGTTCGATTAAGACACATTACACAAGGTTCCAATACGCTCGTGGTTTTCTTCCCCGGGCAAAATTATTCTTGTGAACTGCCTGTTCTGTACTACGCTGTTCAAAGCGCTACCTCTCAGGGCATGGATGCCCTGATTTTGGAGTACGGCTTTCAAAGTGCTCGTGTAGCACTGGAGAGAGAACAACGTTCCATCCTTGAAGAAGAGATATTACAGATGGTTAGACGCGGAAGTGAGGGGTATGAGCAGCTCATCTTTGTCAGTAAAAGTTTGGGAACCTTGCTTGCCGGTTACACGGCTAAACATCTCACAGATTACTCCATCCGCCACCTGTACCTAACACCGCTGGATAGTACACTTACGTATATGCAGCATTCGAAAGGTATGGTGATCTACGGAGCTAAGGATTCTTTATTCAGCGAAGAAAGCAGAGCAAAGCTCGCTTCATGTTCTGAACTGAAGGTCCATCAGGTGCTGGAAGCAGGGCACGGTCTGGAAACATCGAATCCTAGAAAATCAGCTGAATTAACATCACAGCTAGTAGAAGAATATATTCGTTTTTTTACGTCAGCCAAAGAAGAAACGGTTTCATTATAAAATAAAAAAAGAGAGTGAGCGAAGGGGTTTTTGGTATTATCCCCTCATGGTAGACAGTGAAAAAAGAGAACATGTTACAATGAACTCAAACACTGGAAAACCGGAGGGGATTTTTGTTATGTCAGCGAAGAAAGGTCAAACTTTTAATCGATATAGTGAAGAAACGAAGAAAGAGGCTGTCCGTTTGCGAGTAGAAGAAGGGTGGACGTACAGTCGAATCATGGAGAAGTTTGGAATCAAAAGTGAGAGCCAGATTATCACATGGGTTCGTAAATGCCAAAATGGTGAGGGGTTTGAGGATTACCGGGGACGTTGGGCGAAGAAGCATTTTAGTAGTGCGGAAGAAGAAAATGCATATCTGAAAGCGCAGGTAGAATATCTAAAAAAGCTAAATCCAAACTTGCACGGGGAGGGAAGCTGGATTTCGAAGCCCGGTGCCAGTCCATTCGAGAAATAAGCAAAGTGGCTCCCGTAGTTTGGCTATGTAGAATCGCTGAAATATCACGTGCAGGCTACTATAAATGGAAGAAGAATTTAGTTCATCGAGAGAAACGAGCAAATCGTGATGCAGATCTAAAGGCACACATCTTGAGCATTCATCGAATTCGTCCGTATTTCGGTTACAAGCGAATGCGTACTGCTTTAGGAAAAGAAGGCTTCGTTGTGAATCACAAGAAGGTCCGTCGCTTAATGAGAGAACTTCAGATTCGTTCTGTTATTCGCAAGAAACGTCCGTTTTGTGGCCGCAAACCATCGGCCTTGTTCCCTAATGTCTTAAATCGGGAATTCTCTGCGACTGCTCCTGTGCAGAAGCTTGTGACAGATATTACATATGTCCGGATTGGGCATGAATTTGCTTATCTCTCGGCTGTAATGGATTTATATAACAACGAAATAGTAGCCTGGGAACTCTCCGAGCGCAATGACCTAAAACTCGTTATGGACACTGTGCAGCAACTAAAAGATGGACCCTCTTTGCTCCATTCGGACCAAGGGTTTCAGTATACCTCGAAAAGCTATGCTAAGTTGCTTGAAGAGAAGCAGTTGACAGGGAGTCATTCCCGACGTGGAAACTGCTATGACAATGCTTGTATCGAGTCGTTCTTTTCCCACTTAAAGACGGAAAAGCTGTATTTGGAAAAGCCTAATAATCTGGAACAAGCAAGAAGCCAAATTACGGAGTATATTTCATTTTACAATAAGGAACGTTTCCAAAACAAACTCGGCGACCTCTCCCCAATCGAATTCCGGGAAAAAGTCGCCGCGTAAATGGAAAATCCTCTTTTTTTAATGTCTACTTGACGGGGCTATGACCATTTCACCCTTTTGCTCACTCTCTTACTTTTGAAATTAACGTGCTTTGTATCTTGTGTAAGCGTCTTGATGGATCTTAATTACTTCTTCAATACCCATTCCTTTAATGGTCTCAACAAAGGTTTCGTAATTGCTAAGAGGTTCATCGCCTAGAATGAATTTCGTAACCATTTCATCAACATAGGTGTTAACCTGACCCATGATTTGGGCTTCTTTTCTTGCTTCATCTTCTGTTTTACGCAGGTTAGGAAGAGCCATGGAGTAATCTGCTTGCATCCATGCATTATTTGCTTCTTTTTGCTGATCAAAGGTCATCAGTGCATCAAGATAACGCGTATCTTGGTTCATTGGTCCATCCATAATAGAAAGTGCATAACTAGCAAGTGCTTGGTCATAAGTCAGTCCATCCGGGTTTTTAAGAATCGTATCTGTAAATTCGATAGCGTCACCTTTACGAGTGTAACTTTCATTCTCGATACCGAAGTTAAAGAGATCATGTCCTTCCGGACTGTAGTTATAATCCATCCACTGGACAATGGCTTTCAGTTTGTCTTTGTCCGCAGAAGTAGTGATGGCTTCACCATAACTTAATACTTTGGTATCAAAACGGAAAGTACTTCTAGATACACCATTCTGATCTTTCGCCCAAGGAGCACCAACAAGGTTAAAGTTAGGATCTTTTTCAGCCATCATATTAAGGTATTTTGCCATACCGCTAAATACACCGCCGTAGTAAGAGCCGGCTTGGTTATTCGTAATTTTGTAATCAAAAGCTTTTCCGTCATTGGTCATGACTTCTGGATCGATCAGACCTTCTTCATACCACTTTCTCATGGTAGTTAAGAATTCTTTGTAACCTGGTTGAATCGGACCATATTCAATGGTTTCTCCATTCAACTGAAAACCTGCAAGGACGCCAAAGGCTGGTGCAAAATCATTTAATTTACTCATGTTACCTGGACCCCAGTTAGCGGTAAAAGGAAGTTCATCTTTCTTGCCGTTGCCATTAGGATCTTGCTCTCTAAATGCTTTTAATACGGTGTACCACTCGTCAATATTTGTAGGCGCTTTCAGGTTTAGCTTATCAAGCCAATCTTGACGCAGAATCATACCCGTTGTTCCATTAAGCTTTACAGAATCTGTACGCAGATAAGGGAACATAAAGATCGCACCGTCATCGAGTGAAATTTGTTTCCGAACTTCTTCATCTTCCGCAATGATTTTCTTTAGATTTGGAGCATAAAGGTCGATATACTCATTAAGTTTTATAATACGTCCATCCGCTAGCAGTTTCTCCGGTCCGCCTGATACATCAGCCCAGTTGTAATAAATAATGTCAGGAAGCTGATTTCCCGTAACTAAAAGATTGAATTGATCTTTTTGTTGGCCGAGTGGAGGATGTGTGAAATTCACCTTAATCCCGGTGCGTTTTTCTTTCTCTTGGTAAGCTTTCACATCGCTGAATCCGTTGCCTGAAGCGATTTTACCGTCATTTGCTCTCCAATAATTGATTGTCATTGGTTCATCTACAATCGGAAGAGAAATTTCAGTAATCGCTTGCTCGCCCTCTGCTGGCTTAGGGCCCTCTGCCTCTTTAGTTCCACTACATCCTGCAAGAAGCCCTGTTGTCATTACCAAACCAAGCATGATAGACATGACCCTCTTCATATAAACCCTCCTTAACAATCTATAGGATAAAGCTGTTACTTGCACCACGTATCATGTAAAGATGATGCAAGTACTTTGCTCTATTCTTTAATGGCTCCAATCAGTGCACCTTGAACAAAATAACGTTGGATAAAAGGATAGATCAGCAAAATTGGGAGTGTGGAAACAATGATGGTAGCATACTTGATGTTTTCTCCGATCGCAAACCCGGTGTCATTCGCTGAACCCATCGCTTCGGTACTGTTACTAAGCAAAATATCGCGAAGAATGATTTGAATCGGATATAGATCCTGAGATCTCAAGTACAAGAGAGGACCCATAAAATCATTCCAATGATCCACAGCGTAATAAAGAGTCATTACGGCGATGATCGGCTTGGATAGAGGAACAACGATCTGAAACAAAATTCGAAAGTCATGAGCCCCATCGATTTTAGCAGACTCGATCAAGGGGAGCGGGATACTCATAAAATTCGTTCTCATAATGATAAAGTTAAATGTACTGATGGCTGTCGGCAGAATCATGGCAAGTCTCGTATCCAGCAGACCTAAATTCTGAATGAGCAAGAAGGTAGGAATCATCCCGCCGCCAAAAAACATAGTGAAGGTAATTAGTTTCATGAAAAAGCTGCGTCCGTATAAATCAGGTCTTGAAAGAGCATACGCAGCGAGTGTCGTCATCAAGAGGTTAAGTGCAGTTCCTACGATAACATAAAATAATGTGTTCATATAACCACTGTAAATCTTGGGATTCTGAAATACTTTTGTGTAAGCTTCTATGGAGAATCCTTCCGGGAGCAGCATAAGCGATCGGCTTGCTAGAAGCTGCTGCGGATCAGATATAGAAGAGTTAAATATGTAGAGCATAGGATAAGCACAGAGTAACATTACGAGAAGCAGCAGAAAAATATTGATAACGTCAAATACATTTTCGCCAAAGGATTTTTTCATGTTGGGTTCACCTCTCTACCACAGACTGGTTTCATTTGCTTTTCTGCTAATGTAATTGGCACCAAGCAGTAAGGCGAAATTAATGACGGAGTTGAACAAACCAATTGCGGTAGAGTATGCCTGATCGCCAAGTAGCATCCCTTGTCTATATACAAAAGTAGAAATAACATCGGATGTCTCATACGTAGCAGCGGTTTGCATCAGTAAAATCTTCTGGAAATCTGCGTTCATAATACTGCCCATCCGCAAGATAAGCAGGATGATAACTGTTGGCATGATCCCTGGCAATGTTATATGTAATAATTGATTCCATCTGCCTGCGCCGTCCATCCTTGCAGCTTCATATTGCTCTGAGTTAATGCCGGCGAGTGCTGCGAGGAATAGAATGGAGGCCCATCCTGCGCCTTGCCACACATTAGAGAGAATATACATCGGACGAAACATGTCTTTATCAGTAAAAAACATCATCGCCTCAAAACCGAAGAATCCTCGGATTATATTAAATAGTCCACCGTCTAACGACGAAAAGGTTTTTAGCATACCTACAACAACGACGACCGAAATAAAGTGAGGCAGGTAGCTGACCGTTTGTACGGCGCTTTTAAAATATCGGTTACGCACCTCATTTAACAGTAGTGCAAGAATGATCGGCGCGGGAAATCCGATAACGAGACTTAACAAGCTAAGGATTAGGGTGTTACTCATAAGTCTCCAGAAATTATAGCTCTCGAAGAACATGGTGAAGTTATCAAAACCAATCCAGTTTCCGCCCATAATTCCTTTTGCCGGGCTGTAACTGCTTTGGAATGATAGGAGGATCCCATACATGGGTCCATAACAAAAGATCAGGTAATAAGCTAAAACAGGTACAAGCATTAAATAAATGTACTTATTACGGCGCCATTCTCTCTTGAAAAAATGCATGGCTCCTTTACTTTGAACCGTCTGTTTCACAGCCAAGGGATTATTCATTCCCATGGTTCTGATTCCTCCCCCTAAGGTACATATAATGAATCGGAAATAAACAATATCAAAATATCTGTGAACATCTGTGTTGTAAACAAAATACTACCGAATAAGCGCTTTCATTGTCAATATTTATTTTTAATATATATTATTTGATTTAGATTGCCGTTTATTTAAATTCATTCATTATTAAAGTGGAATCTTTAATTAACAGTGTTTTATAGGTCTATTTCTTAACATTTTAGGATGATAGTTCTTGTAATGGTCGTAAAAAATGATATATTCAGCACAAAAATAAAAAGAAACAAAATGTCCGAAATAAAGAAAAACAAACAAAAAAGAGTGGGAACTCGCCGTTAGACGGTTTCCCACCCTGCATTATGGAGTACATGCTGATCGCTTATCGAGACTGTAAAGCAATTTTAAGCTTATTCATGGCTTCTTCCAGCAAGTGCCTTGAACATGCTACATTCATGCGCATAAATCCTTCTCCATGTTCACCAAAGTCGGTGCCGCTGCTAAAGACGAGACCGGCTTCATGAAGCAGAAATTGATAGAGTTCTTTATGAGGTATTTGTAGATTACGAAAATCGATCCACAGCAAATAGGTTGATTCCGGCAGTTCGACTTTCAATTCCGGTAGATGTGTATGAATAAATTCGGTTACATATACCATATTTTCATGAATGTACTCCAGTGTCTCTGTAAGCCAAGGTTCACCTTCGCGGTATGCAGCTTCCGTTGCCGCAATACCGAAAATGTTCATTGAAGAGAGTGCATTTTTTTCAATGATTTTCTTAAACTTGTCGCGCAGTTCTTCATTAGCGATGACGACATTTGACGTATGTAAACCAGCGATATTGAATGTTTTGCTTGCGGCAGTACAGATGATAGAATGCATTTTAGCTTCTTCAGATATCATAGCGTAAGGGGTATGCAGTCCTTCTTTAAATACGAGATCTGCGTGAATCTCATCGGAGATAACAATTAGGTCATGCTTTGCAGCAATCTCCATTACGTTTTCTAGCTCTTCTTTGGTCCATACGCGTCCAATTGGATTATGAGGGCTGCATAATACGAGCATTTTAGCTTTTTCATGTTTTGCAACTTGTTCCAAATGAGCGAGATCCATCTTATAATGGAGCTCATCCTGAAGGAGAGGGTTTAACACCAGTTCTCGTCCATGGTTAGATGCTAACTTGTGAAAAGGTCCGTAAACAGGAGGCTGTATAATAATATGATCCCCAGGCTCAGTAAAGGCTTCTACTGCCATATTAAGGGCAGGGACGATACCTGGTGTATAAACAAGCCACTCGGGGCTTACATTCCAGCCATGGCGTTTTTGCATCCAGTCAGCAATGGATTGCTGAAATGAAGCATTAGGTGTAGCGTAGCCGAGTATTCCATGATCTGCTACATCACGTACTGCCCGCAGGACCGGCTCTGGTGCTGTAAAGTCCATGTCTGCAACCCAGAGGGGAATGGCTTCTTTTACCCCAAAAAGGGACTCCATTCCATCCCATTTCACAGAACGTGTTTCTCTGCGGTTAATCATACGATGAAGCGGATGATCATGATTTGTCGTATTTTTATTCATTATTTAGTTTCCTCCAACACAATATATAGCATAGCAATTAATAATGATTATTATCTAATAAAGTAGGTATGAACGCAATGAGACAGGAGTGGAGTGTATAAATGGAACAAAAAGCGATCGTTTTTACCGGGGGAGGATCTGCCGGACACGTAACGGTGAATTTGGCACTTATTCCTTATTTTCTGCAAAAGGGTGAAAAAGTACATTATATAGGTTCTAAAGATGGTATCGAAAAAGAACTTATTCAATCTCTAGAAGAGGTGAGTTATAAAGCAATAGCGACAGGGAAACTACGCAGGTACCTTAGTGTTAAGAATTTGAAAGATCCTTTTAGAGTGCTAAAAGGGGTGGGGGAAGCTTACCAGTACCTTGGAGATGTGAAACCTTCTATTGTATTTTCGAAAGGCGGATTTGTCTCTGTTCCCGTTGTTATGGCTGCATGGATGCGTAAAATCCCCGTTGTTATTCATGAATCGGATCTTACCCCGGGTCTCGCTAACCGAATTGCCCTGCCTTTTGCTACGAAGGTATGTACCACTTTTGAAGAAGCGGCAAAACACCTAAAAGGAAATAAGGCAATTCATATAGGAGCTGTTGTTAGAGAAGAATTACGGCAAGGCGACAAGGAGCGGGCCAGAAATTGGCTTGGTTTTGTGCAAGAGAAGCCGGTACTGTTATTTATGGGTGGCAGCCTCGGTGCGAAGAAGATGAATGATACGTTGCGGGCTATAGTGACCGAGCTTACTGGGAAATATCAGATTGTACATCTCTGCGGGAAAGGTCAAGTGGACCTAGAGATGGGTTCGGTACAAGGTTACAAGGCATTTGAATATCTTCAGGATGAGCTACCAGATGTGCTTGCTTTAGCAGATATGGTGATTTCAAGAGCAGGTTCAAATGCAATCTTTGAATTTTTAACCTTACATAAACCGATGCTGTTGATTCCATTATCTGAGAAGGTAAGCCGTGGAGATCAGCTTTTGAATGCTAAATCCTTTGAAAAATCTGGTTATGCTCATATCTTATGGGAAGAAGATCTAGCGGAAGATACCTTGCTTGAATCCATTCGTTTGCTAGGTGAGAATAAAGAAAAGATAAGAGCGAAGATGCGGGATTATAATCGACAAGATGCGATTTCAGAAATCATCAAAATCATTGAAAATTCACGGTTGAGATAAGTTTTATTTTGTGGAAAAGCAGGGGATTTCTTCTATCCTGACGAATGAAACTAGAATTGATATCTATTCCAATCTATTTCTGCGAGGGGATGAAGACGAAGTGAATACACTGCAAAAAAATTCCTTGATTGTGTCTTTTCACGAATGGCATGACTGGTTCCGCAAGTGGAGTATAGAGAAGAATACGCTGTGGGATACACCGGTTGCAGCTGGGAAATGGACGGTACGTGAGCTGATTAGTCATATGATGCGCTGGGATCGTTATTTTTGGGAAGGTGCGATATCTCTGATCATTTCGGGAGAAGAGAAACAGCTGCAAATTCAGCATCTGGATTTCGATATATTTAATGAGGCGGCGCGTGAACATGCACATACGATCAGTATAGAAGAGTTAGTGCAAGAAACACTCCACTACCGTGAGCAGATTATCCGTGCGCTTCATGAGCTGCCTGCTGAGGATTGGACGAAAGAATATAAGGGACTGGATGGCGGACCTTTTACGGTACAAAGTTATGTTGAAGATTTTATTTGGCACGATCGCCATCATATGAAACAACTTGAAGATATGACTAAATCATTATAGCGAGGACGATGTGCGATGATTCTGGAAAGTGCCATGCTGTATGTAACGAAAGGGAATGAATCTGCTTTTGAACAAGATTTTGCTAAGGCATCTACGATCATATCAAGCATGACAGGGTATATTCATCACGAATTGTACAAATGCATGGAAGCAGATCATCAGTATCTCCTGTTAGTTCAATGGGAAACACTGGAGGATCACACGATTGGATTTCGAGGTTCGAAAGAATATCAGCAGTGGAAAGAAATCTTGCATCACTACTATGATCCTTTTCCAAAAGTAGAGCATTTCGTGAAGGTTAGCTTGTAAATAGTGAACTATAAAAGCATTTTCGCATTTCCCATGCATCAAGGGGGAACAGATATGGAATACACGATCCGGTCAATGGAGAAGGAAGACCCCATACCTTATGACCTACTACTCCTCGCTGATCCATCGAAAGATGTGATAGACGAGTACCTACCCCGCGGACAAATAAGCGTTGCCGTATCTCATAGAGCCGTCATAGGAATTGTGGTGCTGCTGCATACCAGGCCGCACACGTATGAGATTGTAAATTTGGCAGTGAAAGAGGAGTATCAAGGTAAGGGTATAGGAAGAGCATTACTGCGCTATGCAATGGATCATGCAAAGGATCAGGGAGCCTTGACTATTGAGATCGGTACTGGCAATTCAAGTCTGGATCAGCTCGGTTTGTATCAAAGAGAAGGGTTCCGAATTACGGGAATTGACCGTGATTTTTTTATTAAACACTATCCTGACCCTATTATCGAAAATGGTATACCTTGTGTAGATATGCTGCGTCTATCCAAGGAGGTGTAGCCTATGGTTATTGAGATTTTAGTTATTACTTGTGCAGCTTATACTCCTATTATTTATAGTTTGATCAAAAGAATAAGACGTCTCGAAGAACAGGTTAAAGAGTTGAAACAGTGAGAAAATTAAATGATGAGAAATAAGCCATCGTAATCCTCAATAAGGATAGATGGCTTTTTGTTTTTCTTATTGCTGTAATTTTTTATTGAAGTGCTATAAATCAGGAATTTCAATCGTCACTTCTTTTCTTGCCGCTGAAGAACGGAGAACTCCGTCAATAATCGCCTGATTATATAAAATTTGCTCACCCGGTATGGGAGCTGGTAACCGTTTTTGAATGGCATTAGCGTAGTCAAATATTTTTGCATGAAATAAATTGAGCTGATGATGTTGAATAGGAAGAGGACTTTCTGTATGATGACCAGCAATGTCGTGATACAGCGTCATGCTGCCGATTCGGCCTTCCCAGCCTCCGCTCCAAGGACCGCTTCCTGCAGGAGTAACTTTTAAACCGGCATCCGTACCAAGAAACATCGTGGGTCCGAGTGTATCCATATGCATAGCCCAGGAGATTTTGTAGCTTAGCAAAATATCGCCTTCTAAACGAACCATCGCCGCACCAAAGTCTTCTACGTTAAACATATTTGCTTCTGGGTGATATTTGGGATTCGTGCCAAAATAATTGGAGGTATAGGCAGATACCGTAAGCGGTTTTGGATAACCTAGCGCATGGAGGACCATATCTAGAGAATAGCAGCCAATATCCGCCATAGCTCCTGCGCCGGCAAGATCTTTTCTGATGAATGTCCCCCCAGGCATACCGCGCCTGCGGCCGCCGCCTGCTTCGACATAATATACCTTTCCCAGCTGTCCATCTTGAATCAAGCTGCGAATGGACTGCATATTTGGATCATATCTGGGTTGAAATCCAACAGTAAGCATCTTTCCCGTGCGTTTAGAGACCTCTACCATTTCAATCGCTTGATCGAGCGTTACTGACATCGGTTTCTCTACCATGACATGTTTTCCGGCGTTCAGTGCATCAATAGTAATATTGTAATGGGAGAAGTTCGGTGTACAGATGCTGACACCGTCGAGATCCAGTTCCAGCAGATGCCCATGATCGTCAAAGGCTTTTGCCATAGGCAGATTTGTTTGTTCTATGAATAAGGATGCTTTGCCTGGAATAATGTCCGCAACGGCTACAACCTCTACATAGTCAAGTTGTTTATAGGCATTTGCATGAGCTCTTGCAATACCTCCGCTTCCAATGATTCCGATTTTAATTGTACGTTCCAAGCATCATTCCTCCTTTACCAAATCCATTGATTAATGAAATTACTCTTGCCTTATGGTTACCACAATATGCCGCAATGAAACCAGTGTTTTTATATTTATTCTTGTTAACAAGAATATAATTCTACTCCGCAGAGGAAGAGACTCACCAATGTAAAAGCATTAGCTCAATATCAACAGTTGACTAAAAAGTATAAAATCCATTCAAAACGTGAAAAGTGGGGTACTATAGAGATAGTAACTACCTTTTTAAAAGGGGAGATTCCCAAGACTTTTGTCTTCTTACTCGTTATTTGGTAGAATCTATAATTGGTGTATTGAAACGTAAATAATGATTCATCTAATTAATGCATCAATTACCTTTAAAATTGGAAATGCTCTTCGCTTCAAATCTTTATAGAATAGAATTAGGAACCACAACCATCCTTTCGGATCGGTAGAATAATTAAATGAGGTGACCGCCTTGGGCTAACATGAGCATCAGTTTACATCTACTATATGAAATAAAGAAACTCACCTTTTTATTGTGAGTGCCCGTAATTCATCGAATATGTAGTAATGTAATGAAAGATGAGGATGACCAAAGAGCGATTCATTAGTGAAGTTAATTCATATTCTCTTCATATTCACGATTTATAATATGTTTTTAATTAATCAGATTTTTATATGGTATTCCGTCCTGGAACAATCCAAAATAATTGACGGAGGGAACATTTATGGCTAACGAAGATGGCAATATGCAAAGCCCTTGGAAAGCTTATTACGGACCTAATATGGGTTATGTTCAAGAACAATATGATATTTATATAGTAAATCCGGATTCGGTAGATGCTGAATACCGTTTACTTTTTGAGCAATGGGGACCTCCTCCTGTAGAGGAAATAACAAGTAATAATGAGACTGGGAGTACGGTTGCTTCCGGTGTAGCTGATATCCACCTTTTAAGGAAAGCGGTTACAATAGGTGAACTGGTACAAAATATACGAAGATTCGGTCATTTAAAAGCGGATATTGATCCTCTTGGAATCAGCGAAAATACAGATACAGATCTTCTATCTCCTGGACATTTCGGTCTTAGCGAGCAGGATTTAAGATCATTGCCGGCCTCTATTGTTTGGGAGAATGCAGATCAGACTACCAAAACAGCTTTTGACGCTGTTACGCGTCTAAATGAATTATATACTGGGCCGATCGCTTTTGAGTTCACGCATATTCAGGACGAAGAAGAACGAAAGTGGCTTAATGAATATATCGAGTCGGGCAAATTACAAGAGGAACTTAAGGAAGAAGAACGAAAAACACTCTTAAAACGTTTGGTAGAAGTTGAACAGTTTGAACAATTTTTGCACAAGACATTTGTTGGACAAAAATGGTTTTCTATTGAAGGCAATGACATGCTTGTCCCTATGCTTGATACTTTTATTGATACGATGATGGATGCAGGTTCAAGTCATATTCTAATGGGGATGGCTCATAGGGGTAGACTTAATGTACTTGCTCATATTCTTGGTAAGCCTTACGGCAAAATCTTCTCCAAGTTCCATCAAGCGATCAACAAGGATCTTGTTCCTTCGGAATCATCTTCCGGTGTGAACTATGGATGGACGGGTGACGTAAAGTATCATTTAGGTGCTACACGCACGCTTAAAAAAGCGGATAACATTCAGGCTAAAATCACTCTTGCAAATAATCCGAGCCACCTCGAGTACGTGAACCCTGTCGTTCAAGGTTTCGCTCGTGCTGCGCAAGAAGATCGAAGCGAGTCAGGTTATCCTAAACAAGACGTGTCTAAAGCCGCAACGATTCTAATGCATGGTGACGCTGCTTTCCCTGGTGAGGGGATCGTAGCTGAAACTTTGAACTTTAAAGCACTGAAGGGCTACCAGAATGGCGGAACACTTCATGTTATCGTAAATAATCGAGTAGGTTTTACAACGAACAGCGATGACTCACGGTCTACGCTTTATTCTAGCGATTTGGCAAAAGGTTATGAAATTCCGATTGTCCACGTTAATGCGGATCATCCGGAAGCATGTGTTGCTGCGATGAGACTTGCATCAGCGTACCGAAACCGCTATAAGAAAGACTTTTTAATAGATCTGATTGGTTATCGCCGTTATGGTCATAATGAGACCGATGATCCGGAAACGACACAACCTACTGTGTATGCAAAAGTGAAAAAGCATGCGCTGGTTACTGAATTGTACGCTGAGTATCTTAGCCAAAAGGGAATTTCATCCGATCTTCTGGCTGAGTATCGTACAGAAGCGCAGCGTGTTCTGAAACAGGCTTACGAGGAAGTAAAACAAGGAACGGTAAGTCATGAAGAAGTCCATAATAAAGTGGATGCGGGCAGCAAACGTCTGGATCGACCAGAACGCATGACAAATATGCCGACAGGGGTACCGTTAGAAAAACTTCGTGAGATCAATTCAGAATTACTGAAATGGCCGGAAGGATTCAAGGTGTATCCGAAGTTGCAGAGAATTTTACAACGTCGTCAAAATGCTCTGGATGAGGGAGAAAAGGTAGACTGGAGTCTCGCTGAAACATTGGCCTTTGCTTCCATCCTTGCGGATGGTAAACCGATTCGAATGACGGGTCAAGATGCACAGCGTGCAACCTTTGCCCATCGTAACCTGGTTCTACATGATACGGAGACAGGCAAAGAGTACAACATGCTGCATCGTTTGCCGCAAGCTAAAGCGTCATTTGCTCTTCATAACAGTCCTTTATCAGAAGAATCTGTTCTTGGATTTGAGTATGGATATAATGTTTTCTCTCCAGAGACGCTTGTCATCTGGGAAGCGCAATTCGGTGATTTTGCTAACTGTGCTCAAGTTGTCTTTGATCAGTTTATATCTTCTGGCCGTTCAAAATGGTCTCAGAATTCGAGTTTGGTTATGCTTTTACCTCACGCAAGTGAAGGACAGGGGCCTGAACATACAAGTGCAAGATTGGAGCGTTTTTTGCAGATGAGTGCGGATGATAACTGGATTGTTGCCAATCTCTCAAGCAGTGCGCAGTACTTCCACTTACTTCGTCGCCAAGCTGCCTTGACGGAAACCGAAGATGCAAGGCCGCTCGTACTCATGTCACCGAAGAGCCTGATTCGTAATCCTAGAGTAGCATCGCCAGCTAAGCTGCTTAGCGAAGGCAGTTTCCAGGCAGTACTCGAACAACCTAACCTTGGTATACAGTCAGAGGGAGTGGAACGGGTATTGTTATGCAGCGGCAAGATAGCTATTGATTTAGAAGAGGCGATTGATAAAGATAAGGATAAAGACTGGTCTTGGCTTCATATTATCCGTGTAGAACAGCTGTATCCATTCCCTGAACAGGAGATTAAACGGATACTGGCTAGATTCCGCAATCTGAAAGAACTCGTATGGACTCAGGAAGAACCTAAAAATATGGGAGCCTGGAACTATATGGAACCTAAACTGCGCGGTCTTGCACCAGAAGGTGTTAAAGTAGAGTATGCGGGACGCACCGAGCATTCAAGCCCGGCTACTGGATTCCAGCACGTTCATATTCAAGAACAACAACAAATTATCGCTAAAGTATTGAAACAAAATTCGAAGAAAAACATACCACTGGGGAGGTAGCTTGCTGTGAGCGAAATTAAAGTACCGGCTATGGGGGAATCCATCACGGAAGGGACAATATCCAGATGGGTCGTTAAAGAAGGAGACTCTGTAAATCAAGGGGATGTACTTCTAGAAGTTGAAACTGATAAAGTAAATATCGAGATTAGTGCGGAAGAGAGCGGTGTAATCACCAGCATCTTGCATCAAGAAGGAGATACGGTGCAAATTGGGGAGGCGATTGCGCTGCTTGAAGCAGGCGCAGGCGCCAAGGAATCTGCAGCAGCTTCAGCGCCGGCTCCGGAAGCTCCGGCTCCTGCAGCGTCACCAGAACCAGCTCCTGAACAAAGCAAGCAAAAGGAGGATGCTGCTGAGAGTGGAAGCCCTAAAGCTTCTCCATCTGCACGCAAGCTTGCCCGTGAACGTGGTATCGATCTTGATCAAGTACAGAGCCGCGATCCTATTGGACGTATCTACCAAGAAGATGTGAAAACTCATGGTTCGGTGCAAGCAGCCCCTGCTGCAGCACCTAGTAAGCCAGCAAGTGCTCCTTCTGCTCCAAAAGAGCAAGCAAGCTTCACTAAGCCAGTAGAACGTCAGAGAATGTCTCGCCGCCGCGCAACCATTGCGAAGCGTCTTGTGGAGGCACAACAAACTGCGGCTATGCTAACTACATTTAATGAAGTTGATATGACTGCCATCTTGGACGTTCGTAAACGTCGTAAAGATAAATTCAAAGAAAAACATGATGTAGGTCTTGGCTTTATGTCATTCTTTACGAAAGCAGTTGTAGGGGCGCTTAAACAATTCCCAACAGTTAACGCGGAGATTGACGGCGACGATATTATTCTTAAAAAATATTATGATATCGGTATAGCTGTATCTGCTAAAGAAGGACTTGTTGTTCCGGTTGTCCGCGATGCTGATCGTCTGAGCTTTGCTGAGATTGAGCGCAACATTGGAGAACTTGCATCTAAAGCGCGTTCGAATACCTTGTCTCTAAATGAACTGCAAGGCGGAACATTTACCATCACAAACGGCGGAGTATTTGGCTCACTCTTATCTACTCCGATCTTGAATGCTCCGCAAGTGGGAATCTTGGGTATGCATAAGATTCAGGTCCGCCCTGTAGCTATTGATGATGAACGTATGGAGAATCGCCCAATGATGTATATTGCTCTATCTTATGACCACCGTATTATTGACGGCAGTGAAGCAGTTCGCTTCTTGGTAACGGTGAAGGAATTGTTAGAGGATCCAGAATCACTGCTGCTTGAAGGATAAGAAAGCGGAATATTGAATAATAAGAAGAACAGATACGCGCATCTTATGTGGCGATTTGTTCTTCTTTTTATATTACTTTTAGCAGGGGGAAATGGAAAATGCTGAGTATCGCAGAGTTACAATATCCTATTGGGCAAGAGGAAGACATGCCCGTAACGGAGGATAACCTCAAAGAATGGATTGAAAACTTGGTAGAGTTACCTCAGAAGCTGAAAGAAGCGGTAGCCGGTTTATCTGATGAACAGTTAAATACTCCTTATCGCCCGGATGGATGGTCGGTTAAGCAAGTTGTGCATCATGTGGCAGACAGCCATATGAATAGTTATATTAGATGTAGACTTGCTCTAACTGAGCGGAACCCCACCATTACACCTTACGAAGAGACATTATGGGCAGAAATGATTGACGCAAGCTTAATGCCGGTAGCACCTTCCTTACAGATCCTAGAAGGGCTTCATGCACGCTGGACTTCACTGCTTCATTCTCTGTCTTTAGAAGATTATCAGCGTACATTTTATCACCCTGGTACCCAGAAAACCTTAACCATTGGAGAGTGTGTACGTCTATATTCGTGGCATAGCCTACACCATACTGCTCATATTACTTCCCTTCGAGGGCGTATGAATTGGTAGAAGTAAGATAACGACAAAAAACCTCTCTTGTCATTGAATGATGAGTTCAATTTCAAGAAAGGTTTTTTGGTGTGATTATAGATCATACCGAAGGAGAAGGAGAAGGAGAAGGAGTAACATGACGAAGGAGCCAATCGGCCACATGTTCTTCTACTTCTTTGCGGTTAATTTCATGCAGCATTTCATGCCTGCCTTCTGGGTAAATTCGGTATTCCAAATCTCTTATCCCTAGTTCTTTATACATTTCCACTAGGTTCAGTACACCTTTGCCATACATACCCACAGGATCATTTCCTCCTGAGAAGATGTAGACAGGTTTATCTTTAGGTATATCAGCTAAATGATGTGGAAGGTGAATCTCCATAAGCAGTTCGAAAAAACCTTGGTAAAAGCGGGCAGTGCATAGTGAGCCGCATAAAGGATCATCTATAAACTTCCTTACTTCTTGCTCATCTCTTGATAACCAGTCAAAAGGAGTAGCAGCAGGACGGAATGATCGGTTAAATCCACCGAACACGACGGCATTGAGAAGAAAACTTCGACGTTGTTTTCCCTGAATAAGACTTTGGAGTTGAGCAAGGAGTTGACCGAACTTCAGTAAACTCCTTTTTCCGTTGGAACCGGTTAGAATATAGCCTGCATACAGATCAGGACCTGTATACATTACCTTTTGGGTAAGGAAGGAACCCATACTGTGTCCTAGTAGAAAAATAGGTAAGCCAGGATGCTCCTGTTGTATGAATTTTCCTAGTTCGCCCATATCTTTGACCATCCATTTAAAAGCATCTGGTCCGCCGTCTCCTAACATCCCTTGATCAAAGGCTGTCTTACCATGACCACGATGATCATTGGCATAAATGATGAACCCGTGATTAGTTAAGCATTCAGCCAGTTCTTTATAGCGTTTCGCTGTTTCGGACATCCCGTGTGCAACCTGGACAATTCCTTTGATAGGCATTTCCTCTTCCGGAGCCCACCGATACACAAAGACATTGACCTCATCGCTGTCCAGCATTTGAAACGTATATTCCTGCATGGTGAGTCCTCCTTCCAGAGAGAATGTCGGTAAAATAATGAAAATAATAAATTAGGGGAGATAAGAGCGTAAAACCGTTGTATTTCCATCAAGTTGGTAATTTCCCAGGCTAGAAGGCAGTAAATAACACTGTCCCGCTTTTAGATCAAGTACTTCCGTATCATTCCAGAATAATTGACCGCTGCCTTCACAGACAACGAGGATCGTAAAACTATCTTCACTAGTCGACAGGTTCCAAGAACGATTTACCATTCCTTTTTCAACGACAAAATAAGGGCAGGAAGCAAGAGTAAGCCATTCACCAGGAACAGCCTGATTTGTTTTCATTGAAGTAGCTCCTGTATTTTTGAACACGGTTACGTTTAAAGAATCTTCGATATGAAGTTCACGAGGTTTGCCGTCAAGACCAGGTCGGTTGTAATCAAAAATACGGTAGGTTGTGTCAGAGTTTTGCTGAATTTCAGCAACTAACACGCCGGCACATAAGGCATGAACCGTACCTGCTGGGATAAAGAAGGAGTCTCCTGCTTCTACGGGGACTTCCTGCAGGGTATCCATTACCGTACCGTTTTCTAGCGCATCACGAAGCTGATCGTGAGTAACATTTTCTTTTAATCCATATATAATTTTTGCATCCGGTTTGGCATCAAGCACATACCACATTTCTGTTTTGCCGAGTTCTCCTTTTGGAAGTCCCGCGTAATCATCGGTAGGATGAACCTGTATGGATAGATCATCATTACAATCAAGCAACTTAATGAGTAGAGGGAAGCGGCCTCCTTGTTCGGAAACTCCCTTGTTACCAAGCCAATCCCGTCCGTATGTTTCTCTTATTTCGTCAAGTCCAAGACCAGCGAGTTCCCCGTTAAGCACTTTTGTTGTTCCATTGGGATGATCAGCAATCATCCAACCTTCCCCAATATGTCCATCAGGTATCGTAAGACCAAATTGTTCTAAAGCACGACCGCCCCATACTCTTTCCTTAAACTCGGGCTGAAATTGCAACGGGTAAGGCTTATGCATGATTATTCTCTCCTTATGATATGAATTTAGTCTTTCTTCTACCCATATTAGATTCTGTTACTTTTTCTCAATAGCGATGAGATAAGGGGAAGTAGCTCTCTGCAACTGTCTGTATGTAACTGCTTGACCAATAGCTATAGGAAGTTTTGCAGCCCATTCACTAACTGCATGTGCTTCTTCATCGCCGCCTTTGTGTCCGGGATACAATACGACAGTCAGGATTCCTTTGGGTCGAAGTAAATCAAGGGATACTTCCAAAGCAGAAATCGTAGTTGCAGTAAGCGTAATAACAGAAGGATCAGCTTGATCCGCCGGCAGATATCCAAGATTGAACATGATGGCCCCGATATGACCATGGAAATGGGAAGGGATATAATTTCTCATATCCCCATGATTTTGTCTAAAAAAGGTAACGGGAGCAAATTTATCTTGATCAGCGGCACCCGCAAATCTATTTTTTGCAAGGTCAATTGCTTGTTCTTGGATATCAAAGCCAAAGACGTGCCCCTTAGATCCAACGGTCCGTGCCAAAAATAAAGTGTCTGCTCCTGTCCCTACTGTAGCATCAATAGCTGTGTCTCCAGGACGCAGCCTCTCCGCTGTCCAAAGATGTGCACAACTAAGAATGGATCGAAAACCCATAAATTAATATCCCCTCCAGTATTTCCCTTGCCAAGTATTACGAGCTTTTAGCTCGGCGTCAATACCATTTAATACTTCCCACTTTTTAAGGGACCACATGGGACCAATTAAAAGATCTCTTGGAGCATCCCCGGTTAGGCGGTGAACAATCATGTCCGGCGGCAAAATCTCCAGTGAATCTACAATAAGTTTTATATATTCATCTTGCTCCAGAAAACGAAGAAGACCTGCTTCGTATTGTTTTACCATCGGTGTCTTGCGCATAAGATGAAGAAGATGAATCTTGATTCCTTGTACACCCATGTTTGCTACTGCTCTTGTTGTCTCAAGCATCATTTCATGGGTCTCTTGAGGAAGTCCGTGAATAATGTGTGTACATACACGGATATTGTGTTTTCTTAACTTTTCAACAGCTTCAATATAGCATTTTGTATCATGTGCCCGGTTAATTAACTGTGAAGTTGAATCATGGATCGTCTGCAGACCCATTTCAATCCATAGGTAGGTCCGTTCATTGAGTTCAGCAAGATACTCAACCACGTCATCTGGTAAACAGTCGGGACGTGTCGCGATCGATAAGCCAACGACTCCCGGCTGTTTTAAAATCACTTCAAAATATTCTCGCAGTTCTTCAACAGGAGCATAAGTGTTTGTATACGCCTGGAAATAACCAATGTATTTTGCATTCGGCCACTTTTGATGCTGGCGATCGCGGATCGTATTAAACTGCGTTACCAAATCGTTTCGTCTTGATCCCGCAAAATCGCCAGACCCTCTCGCGCTGCAGAACGTACAGCCGCCTTTGGCGATCGAGCCGTCTCGGTTCGGACAAGTAAAACCAGCGTCAAGCATGACTTTAAATACCTTATTGTCAAACTGCTCCCGCATTTCATAGTTCCATGTGTGGAATCGTTTATCTCCCCAGAGTAGTGGGGAGGAAGTTGGTAAATTCATTGTAGTGCTGCTCCTTTTGACTAAGTTCTTTCTGTATATAAATATAAAAAGATAAAGTTGAAAATGAGTTAACGATAACCTTTACCATTGTATCAAAAAGCTTTACAAAAAGGGAATTCATCTCCCAAATAATACAGAAAAAGATCACAGACAAAATTAAAAAAATAAGCGCTTTCCTATTGTAAACCTTACACAGTAATGTTATATTATAACTAGGTCAGACCTTAATATTATTGCTTACAAATTTCGCTAGAATTCATACATTTTGCTCGTCTCGGCCATACTAATAATGAGGTGATAACATGAATTCGATAATAAAAGCAGGACAGCACAAAGTAACGGTTGAGCTTACAGCGGATGAAGCACTAGCACTTACGGGAGTAAGGTTCAATAACAACCCGCAAGTAGAAACAATTGCTAAGAAAAAAATACGCAGAGCCTTCGAAAAGACATTTGATTTTTCTACCCAAGATAAGGTAGACTATGAACTGTTAAAGTAGTTGGACCCCAATTCCAAATAAATGAAAAAGGAATTATATGCCGTGCCTATTGGGTACAGTGTGTAATTCCTTTTTCTTTTATCTTTACTTTTCACTGATATTTAGGCACAATTAATGCCGATGAATTTTTTATATAACGGAGGAGAATTATGCGTTTAAGGGGCAGAAAAGGGATTCGCGAAAATTTAGAAGAACAAAAAGATCTTGTTATTCTGAATCCTGCTGATTATAAAGGGAAATGGTCAGAATTGTTTGGAAACGATAGACCAATTCACGTGGAATTCGGTATGGGTAAAGGACAGTTTATCAGTCAGATGAGTTATCGCAACAAGGAAGTCAACTATATCGGAATCGATATGTATGATGAACTTGTTCGTCGTGCAAGTGATAAGGCTAGATCAGCTTGGGAGCCAGAAGGTGTCGAAACTCCGCCAAACCTTAAATTGGCACTCGCAAACATTGAAGATATTCTTGATGTCTTTGAAAAAGGGGAAGTGGAACGGATTTACTTAAACTTTAGTGATCCGTGGCCTAAATCCAAACATGCAAGAAGAAGACTGACTCATCCGCGTTTTCTTGATAAGTACAAAGAGGTGCTGAATAGTTTGGGGCAGATTCACTTCAAGACGGACTCGGAGACTCTATTTGAGTTTTCACTTAACTCATTTGCTGATTATGGTCTTCAAATGACGAATATCTCTCTTAACTTGCACCGGGATGGAATCAATGAAGAGCATGTAATGACCGAATATGAACAGAAATTTATGGGCAAAGGAATGAACATTCACCGCGTAGAGGTTATTATCGGAGAACAAGCCCTTGCTGAATATAATGCTTCGCGTCTGAAGAAGTATCGTTTAACAGAAAGTACAGGCAAACAAGACCCAGAACAAAATTAAAAAATGGGAATATTTACTTGCCTGTCCTCATAAGATTTGAATAGTGGAAAATAAGAAAGGTGCCTTTTTAGAAAGGCACCTTTCTTGTTTCTACCATTTCAATGATGCTTTTTGCACTCTGCATCGGGTGGAATTTTTCAATCTCTTTTAAATGACGCTCTCTTGTTTCGACAATGGTCTCATACTCACTAAGAAGACGGTTCATCCATTTCTCGACAACTTCTAAAGAAGTGATGGGTTCACCAAGTCCTTGTTCTGTGAAATACAGACAATTTTCTTCTTCCTGACCCGGTAAGGGGTTATGAAACAGCATTGGAATTCCTTTAGCGAGTCCTTCTGAACAAGTCATTCCGCCAGGTTTCGTCACTAGAACATCGGATACTTCCATTAGCTTGTCGATTTCTCTCGTGAATCCCATGATATGGATGTTGGGTTTTTGATAAAGAGGATTTTGCTCCATATGGGCTCTCGCTTTGTCGTTATTCCCCAGCACGTAGATTAATTGAACCTGTTGTTGCCACTGAGCAAGGTACTCATTGACAATTTCATCGGTCATCAGACCCCAGCCGCCATCCATAACTAGAACCGTAGGCATATCTTTCAGCTCAAATTTGAGACGGATCTCTTCACGGCTTGGATGTTCCCAAAAATTAGGATGGACCGGAATGCCGGTTACCTGAATTTTACTTTTTGGAACACCGCGGTTTATAAGCTTGAGCTGGACTTCCGTGGTTGAAACGAGATAACGATCAACTTCTGGGCTGATCCATGTTCCATGAACGTCGTAGTCCGTAATAACCGTACATAACGGAACCTCAACTCCAAGGCGCTTAAGACGAGCGATGACAGCACTTGGTATTGGATGAGTGCAAACAATGATATCAGGTTTAAGCTGTCTTACAATGCTTCTAGTATGGGTGTAAAACAGCCTGTGTAATGCGAGCGTTGCGAAACGATTAATTGGTTTTTTATACTGTTTTCGATACATAAGTGCAACAAGCTTGGGTTGTTTTGTAATCGTTCTTTTGTAAGCATTTATAATGAGGGGAGCAACATGCGGGTTGAGAAAACTCCCTAATTCAAGCACTTTCGTCTGCACATCAGATGAGAGTCTCCTTAAACTGCTCGAGAGTGCGTATGCTGCTTGAGTATGTCCGGCTCCGAAACCTTCAGATAATAACAACACTCTTTTTTTGGTCACTCTCAGCTCACCTGTTCCTTGCTCTTTGTTTTCTGTCATTCAAAGATACTAAACATTATGGCCAAAATGCAACCGTTCCGAGTGCAACGGAAGTCCCAATTACTGCTCCAGCGAGTACGTCAGAAGGATAATGTAATCCAAGATAAATTCTTGAGAAACCAACAATGCTTGCTAATGGCAGTAGGACGGAGGTTACACTGGGTACGATCATCATAAAAGGAACCGTGACAGAAAAAATCGCGGTGGTATGACCGGACGGGAAAGAATGATCAGATAAGGGATTACGAAACGTATTTGTACCAGGCAGCGCTAGATAAGGTCTAATCCTAGGATACAGCTTCTTTGCTGCTGCAACAGGGATATGACTAATCGCTAAGGCGGCACAAGCCATATAACCAGCTTGTTTCCATGGCTGAGGTGCGAGTGTAGCTATGAGAAGAGAAGCTGCAATCGTAAACGTTGCCCCACCCAAATGAGTTAAGTAGTAAAGCCAAAAATTCAGGAAACGGTTATGAAGACGTCCGTTAATCCACATAAAAATTTTTTGTTCGAATGCTTGTAGTCTTACGAAAAAACGGCTCATATAACATCCCCCTGCATCAATTGCGTCCACAATAAGTATTAATCCTAGTTTATCACATTTTTAAATGTTATCCCTTTCAATAATAACCCATTTACACCCTGTAAAAAAACAGTGCTTTTGACTTTACTCAAGAAAAAAATATAAAATGATTCAAGCCACTGATTCTGGTTTAAAAAGTTTAAAGGTTTGTTTAAACCTTTTTCCTGCTTTTTGCGTTTAATATTTAGATCTTATTCCTGCATTTAGAAATAAATAAAAATGAAGAAGGAAAAGATCAAATAAAAAACGCGTAAATGGATGAAAATAAGACTTAACTGCTTTGAATGAAGGCTTGAAGTAGTTCTTTTAGCGAAATCAGCCCAAAAGAACGCTTTATTGCCGAGATGCTGTCATTTGAGGATTTTGACAAAACTTCAGAAAGCATACAAAATCGAGTAGGCAGTTAAGAATAGTGGTGAAGATATAGAAAAGAAACAAAAAACGGGTCATGTACTACAAAAAAAAAGATGTGCGTAAAAAAAGAGAAGCTCATATTAAAGAGGGGGTAGCAGAGAACAAATGTTTAATGCGATATTTGTGACGTTCCAAGTGATCTTGGCGTTTCTTGCTGTGTATCAGTTTAGTTTTTCTCTGTTCGGTCTGATTAAAAAGAAAAAGAAACAACAGTTTCCGCCGAACAAGTCATTTGCTGTATTGGTTGCTGCTCACAATGAGGCAGAAGTTATTGGAGCATTGCTTGAGAATATGAAGAAGCTTGATTATCCAAAAGAGTTGTACGATGTGTTTGTAATCTGTGACAACTGTACAGATAATACAGCTGAAATTGTTAGAGAACATGGAATGAATGCTTGTGTCAGAGTGAACCCAGAACAACGCGGTAAAGGTTATGCGATTGAATGGATGCTCAAAGAACTATGGAGCATGCCAAAACAATATGATGCAATCGTTATGTTTGACGCAGATAATTTGGCAGCTACAAATTTCCTTCAAGAAATGAATAATGATTTAAATCGCGGAGCTCGCGTTATCCAAGGATATATCGATACTAAGAATCCGGAAGACTCCTGGATTACAGCTGCTTACGGTATTTCTTACTGGTATATTAACCGTTTGTGGCAGTTGTCCCGTCATAACCTGAATATGGCTAACTTTTTAGGTGGTACGGGTATGTGTTTTGAAAGTAAACTCCTTAAAGAAATGGGCTGGGGAGCTACATCCCTGGTAGAAGATCTTGAGTTTACGATGCGTGCTGTTGAACGTGATGTGTATCCTGTATTCAACTATGACGCGAAGGTGTTCGATGAGAAGCCACTTACGTTCAAAGCATCTGCAAGACAACGTCTACGCTGGATGCAAGGTCACTTCACGGTAGCAAGAAGATATTTCTTCCCGCTGATTTGGAAGAGTATCAAACAGGGCAGCTTGGTTAAATTTGACCTTGCTGTATATAGTGCGAACGTGTATGTCGTATTACTGACGTTTCTGATGACGGCGGTCAGCTTGATCGATATTACGTTGTTTAAAGGTCCGAATATCATCAATATTTACGGATACTTGCCATTATGGGTAGGATTTACTGCGATTTTGGCAAACGTTGTGACGTTCCTAGCGTCTCTTGCACTGGAGAAGGTGAAAATCAAGAAGGTGTATACCTCACTTATCTTGTTCCCGATCTACCTATTATCCTGGTATCCAATTACGCTGTACGCGTTCTTTACACAGAATAACAAACAGTGGAGCCACACGAAGCATACACGTGTTGTTCGCTTGGAAGAAGTACAAAGCAAACAGGGATAAAAAAATATAGATTTTATGCTTGACGGTTTTGATAAGCTATGTTATATTAATCAAGTGATTGTTTACGGAATCATAAGAAGAAGGTACGACTTCTCACCTGATCGGCTGAAGCTGACGGGTACGATCCCAATGATTTATGAAACTTGATTTTTCATGAAGAATTGACGATTGTTCAGGGATGTCGGTAGCCTACCGGCATCCCTATTTTTTTCGAATGGGTATCGATAACGACATGGAGGTGGACAGTTATTAGTAAAGAACACATGATTAACGATGAAATTCGGTCGAAGGAAGTTCGTTTGGTTGGAGCTGAAGGGGAGCAAATTGGAATAACACCAATTCGCGAAGCATTGCAGATGGCTGCAGATCTCAACTTAGACTTGGTGAATGTAGCACCGCAAGCGAAACCGCCGGTATGTCGTATTATGGACTACGGTAAGTTCCGTTATGAGCAACAAAAGAAAGAAAAAGAAGCACGCAAGAATCAAAAGATTGTGGACATTAAGGAAGTATGGTTCCGTTCTAACATTGAGGAACACGACTACCAAACAAAACTTCGCAATGTAGTTAAGTTCTTGAAGGACGGCGACAAAGTGAAGTGCTCCGTCCGCTTCCGCGGACGTGAGATTGCCCATGCGGATATCGGTCAAAAGATTTTGGAACGCGTTAAAGCAGAAGTTGCTGAGATCAGCAGCATCGAACGCCAACCAAAACTTGAAGGTCGAAGCATGATTATGATTTTGGCTCCTAAAGCTTGAGCCAGTTAAACTTGGAGGAGGAAATACAAAATGCCTAAAATGAAAACTCACAGCAGTCTGAAGGGTCGTTTCAAAATTACAGGTACTGGTAAAGTGAAACGTTACAAAGCATACAGAAATCACTTGCTTTCCCACAAATCCAAACGTACAAAACGCGTTCTTGCTGGTAGCCCTGTAATGGCACCTGGAGATGTTAAACGTTTGAAACAAGGTTTAGCTAACCTTAAATAGTCGCGTAATGCCAACAACTGCATGTAAGCAGTATAACTACTAAACATATATATTTTCTGGGAGGTCTTCTAATATGGCAAGAGTAAAGGGCGGATTCGTTGTTCGTCGTCGTCATAAAAAAGTATTGAAACTTGCTAAAGGTTATTTTGGTTCTAAACACCGTATCTTTAAAACTGCTAATGAACAAGTAATGAAATCCATGGTATATGCATACCGTGACCGTCGTACTACAAAACGTAACTTCCGTAAATTGTGGATCGTTCGTATCAATGCAGCAGCTCGCATGAACGGATTGTCTTACAGCAAATTCATGCACGGTTTGAAACTCGCTGGAGTAGACATGAACCGTAAAATGCTCGCTGATCTTGCAGTGAACGATATCAATGCATTCAACTCTTTGGCTGTTGTAGCTAAAGAAAAAGTGAACGCATAATTTAATAATATGTTGCCGCCGTTATAGGCGGCTTTTTTATGGACATCTTTAAGTTCATTTACATAAATGAACTAGGTCTTCTGACATAATGTGCTAAATCATTCTCTTTGTATAATACCTAAAATAGTGCAAATAATAATTGGGACTTAAGGAAGTAAAAGGGATGATAAAGATACTTATATGGCAAGGAAAGTCACATGTAAGTTACATTAACGTGTTAAATCACGAAAGTAAAAACGCTTACATTACTTTTTTCCTATAAAAACTTAAAATTAAGTGATGAAACTGCTGGATTTTAAAAAAGGATGATTGTATAATCACACCTAGTAGGACAGTCCTACTTGAACTTCTCATTCGGTTAAACTACAAACGCCTCGATTTAGATTCAAAATGAATTGTGGCAGGTAGATGAGCGAACGAAAGAATCAAGAAGGCAATATTTTAAGGGGGAACAATTCCAAGATGAAGAAAGTATTGAGTTTGTCTCTAAGTATGATCCTTGCAGCATCAGTTGCACTTGCCGGTTGCGGTAATGACAACAGTGGCAGTAACTCGCAAGGTAGCGATGGTAACGAAGGAGCAGCAAAATCTGACGTACAAATCGGTATGGTAACGGATGTCGGCGGTGTAAACGACAAATCCTTTAACCAATCTGCTTGGGAAGCTCTGCAAGCTGTAGAAGCGGAATCAGGCGCAAAAGTTAAATATTTGCAGAGTAAATCGGATAGTGACTATAACACAAACCTAAACGAGTTCGTACAAAACAATTATAATCTTACTTGGGGAATTGGCTTCCAACTGGCCGATGCAATTAAAACGGTAGCTGAACAAAACCCAGAATCAAATCTAGCGATTATTGACAGCGTTGTTGATGCACCAAATGTGAAATCTGTTACTTTTGCAGAAGAACAAGGTTCTTTCCTCGTAGGTGTGATCGCTGGTAAAATGACAAAAACAAATAAAGTTGGTTTTGTCGGCGGTATGAATAGTCCGCTTATCAAGAGATTCGAAGTTGGTTTTAGAGAAGGTGTTAAAGCTGTAAATCCTGATGCTAAGTTTATTCCTACGTACACTGGTAACTTTGATAAACCGGACGAAGGAAAAACGGCAGCAGCAACACTTTACAACGATGGAGTAGATATTATTTTCCACGCTGCTGGTGCTACAGGTACTGGGGTGTTTAACGAAGGTCTCTCCCGTAAAAAATCCGGCCAAGATGTGTGGGTAATCGGTGTAGATAAAGACCAATCTATCGAGTTTGGTGATGAAATCACACTGACGTCCATGATCAAAAAAGTAGACGAAGCAGTAAAAAAAGTATCACTTGAGTTAGTAAACGGTACTTTCGAGGGTGGAATTGAAGAGCTTGACCTTGCCGACAACGCTGTAGGTATTGCTGAGACTTCAACAGCTAACGTTCCTGAAGATGTTCTGAAACTCGTTGACGAGTATAAAGAAAAAATCATCAGCGGCGAAATTGTTGTTCCAACTGAGTAGTATAACTAAGTAGTACAACTGAGTAGTTCAAGTTTTACTGTTTCTTACGTAAAAGTAGATACGATGTAAATAAGCATAATGACAAGGCTGGTTATTAGAACTAGCCTTGTTCTCACGTCTAGGGCCATAATTACTAATAAATTCTATATAAGGGTGATCTCATGGGTGCAGCAACTCCTGTTGTAGAGTTAAAGCAAATTACAAAACGCTTCCCAGGTATTGTCGCCAATGATTCCATAAGTTTGCAGCTGCACAAGGGTGAAATCCATGCGCTGCTAGGGGAGAATGGTGCGGGTAAATCAACGTTGATGAATATTGTATTTGGATTGTATCAGCCTGATGAAGGCAGCATCGAAGTTAACGGCAAGCCTGTATTAATTGATAGTCCAAACAAAGCAATTGAACTGGGAATTGGAATGGTCCATCAGCATTTTAAGCTGGTGCAACCTTTTACTGTAGCTGAGAATATTATACTGGGTTCTGAACCAAGAAAAGGGCTGGGTATTAACTATAAAAAGGCAGTAGCAGAGGTTACACGTTTATCAGAGATGTATGGATTACAAGTAAATCCAAACGCCAAGATTGAAGATATATCTGTAGGTATGCAGCAACGTGTTGAAATTCTTAAAACACTGTATCGAGGAGCAGAGATTCTCATCTTTGACGAACCAACAGCAGTGCTAACACCACAGGAAATTACGGAATTGCTTGTGATTATGAAGAAGCTCGTTGCTGAAGGAAAGTCCATTATTTTGATTACTCATAAACTGAAAGAAATTATGGAGATATCAGATAAGGTTACCATTATCCGCCGCGGGAAAGTAATTGATACGGTTAAAACTTCTGAAACTTCTCCAAATGATCTAGCAGCTAAAATGGTAGGACGAGAAGTGACTTTCAAGGTAGATAAGAAACAGGCCGAGCCTAAAGAAGTAGTTCTGGATATTCAAAATCTTACATCCAAGAATCAAGATCACATCGCTGTTCTTGATCAATTGAATCTGAAAGTGCGAGCTGGCGAAATTGTCGGAATTGCCGGGGTAGACGGTAATGGTCAAAGTGAACTGATCGAGGCTATTACTGGACTGCGTAAAGTTGATTCAGGAAGTATCAAGCTCAACGGCAAAGAGATTAAGAATCAAACTCCTCGTAAAATTTCAGAGTCAGGTGTAGGCCATATACCGGAGGATCGTCATAAACATGGTTTGGTACTTGACTTCTCTGTAAGTGAAAATATGGTACTCGAATCTTACTACAAAGAACCATTTTCAAAGAAAGGTTTCTTGGATTTTAAAGAGATCGATAAGCATACGGTGAAATTGGTAGAAGCATTTGATGTTAGAACACCAAGCATTGATACGAAATCTCGTGCACTCTCTGGTGGTAATCAGCAGAAAGCGATTATTGCGAGAGAAGTGAATAAAAATCCGGACCTGCTTATCGCTGCACAGCCGACACGCGGACTTGACGTTGGTGCAATTGAATTTGTACAAAAACAACTCATTGCTCAGCGCGATCAAGGGAAAGCTGTTCTTCTTATTTCTTTTGAACTAGATGAAATTATGAATGTATCAGACCGGATCGCTGTTATCTATGAAGGACATATCGTAGGTGAAGTCCTGCCAGAGGAAACAAATGATCAAGAACTCGGACTTATGATGGCAGGCAGCATGAAGAAGAGAGGTGCAGCGGGTGAATAATGTATTAAAATGGTTTACGAAGGACTCATTTATCTATCCTGTAGTCGCTATTATTATGGGTCTATTCTTGGGTGCATTCGTTATGCTGATTGGTGGATATAATCCTATTACCGCTTATGGTGCACTGATTGATAAAGTTTTTGGAAGTACCTATAACTTTGGTGAGGCAATTCGTGAGATGACTCCGCTCCTAATGACGGGTCTCGCTTTCGCTTTTGCTTCACGAGCAGGTTTGTTTAATATCGGGGCTGAAGGTCAGTATATCGTAGGTATGACCGCAGCTACGTTTATCGGAATTAAATTTACTAGTTTACCCTTAATCATTCATGCACCGCTTGCTCTCATTGCTGGGGCGATTGCAGGTGGACTTTGGGCTTCTGTAGCGGGTTTTCTTAAAGCGACACGCGGAGTTAACGAAGTTATCACCAGTATTATGATGAACTGGATTGCTCTTTATATGGCTAATCTTGTAGTCAGACAGTTCTTACTTATGCCTGGTGAGAATCGCTCAGAGCAAATTCAGCCTAGTGCGTCGATCGCGATCGGCTGGTTGTCTGAACTGATGAACAATTCACGTGTTCACTGGGGAACGTTAATTGCTCTTGTCGCAGCCTTGTTTTTCTATATTTTCATGTGGAAGACGAAGCAAGGTTTTGAGCTGCGTGCCGTTGGTTTCAACCATCATGCCGCACAATATGCCGGGATGAGAGTAAACCGAAATGTAGTAAAAGCGATGTTTATCAGTGGGATATTTGCTGGTCTTGGCGGTGCGTTCCAAGTACTAGGGGTATTTGGATATCAAACGGTGTTCCAAGGTTCTCCAGGTATCGGATTTGACGGAATTGCCGTTGCTCTGATTGGTATGAATCATCCACTTGGTGTTGTACTAGGAGCCATTTTATTTGGCGGATTAACCTATGGTTCTTCCGGAATGAGCTTTGCTGCGGATGTTCCACCGGAATTGATCCGAATCGTAATCGGTTCGATCATCTTCTTTATAGCTGCACAAGGGATTGTGCGCTGGGTGCTTAAACCCTTTAACTCCAAGCGCAAGAAAGAGAAGGTGTTGTAAACATGGACTTCATAACCCTTTCTGGACAACTGATTAATACTACACTCGTTTTCGCAACTGCGCTTGTTTTTGCTGCGCTAGGCGGTATTTTTTCCGAGCGTTCCGGGGTAACAAATCTCGGGATCGAAGGTTTTATGATTTTCGGAGCTTTTGCAGCAGGTGTTACGGCTCACTATGCACAAGATGCAGGCATGTCGGGAGGAGCCGCAGCGGTGATCGGTCTTATTGCTGCTGCCGTATTTGGACTGATTGTATCTCTTATTCACGCAGTAGCTTCGATTACATTTAAAGCAGACCAAATTATCAGTGGTATCGTTATTAACTTCCTGGCGGCAGGAAGTACCCTATATATGGTTAAGTTACTCTTTGATGGTTCGGGGGAAACTCCGCTTATTTTAGGTTTTGAAAAATGGGATCCAACTTTGTTCGGTATTAAGTTAGCTGAAATTCCGTTCTTTGGAAGTGTATTTATTAATCATTATCCGACTACGTTCTTGGCTATATTGTTCGTTATTATTGCTTACTACTTCCTGTATAAAACGCCTTATGGACTGCGTCTTCGTTCAGTCGGGGAGCACCCTAGTGCCGCAGATACAATGGGAATTAACGTAACGAAATATAGATATGTTGCAGTTATGATTAGTGGAGCACTAGCAGCGATTGGTGGTGCAACACTGACTCTTACTACAACAGGAGTATTCTCACACAATACCATTTCCGGACAAGGATACATTGCAATTGCTGCGATGATCTTTGGTAAGTGGAATCCGATTGGTGCATTTGGTGCTGCCTTGTTCTTCGGATTGTCTCAAGCCGTTCGTAACTATATTCAAATATTCGAATGGTCTCAGGCTATTCCCCAGGAAATTATTTTCATGTTGCCGTATGTACTTACCATTGTCGTATTGGTCGCTGCCGTAGGTCGCTCTTCTGCTCCTGCTGCACTCGGTCAACCATACGATCCAGGCAAACGATAATATTAGAAAATGGACAGATAACCCGAAGGTGTTCGCATTTATGTGTGCACCTTCGGGTTTTTTTGTACATGCAGGACATAGGAACAGGCAAATCTCTGATCTATGAATAAAATAATAGTGAATTCTACTCAGAAGGAGGGAGAAAGATGAGTAAATCTGTGAGCGCTAATGAAGCGAAAAAATGGATTGGACAGGAAATTGTAGCACTTCGGAAAGATGGAACACAGGTTGCAGGCAAGCTGGTATCTGTATCGGGTAATAAACTTATACTCGAACCAGTGGGTGGAAAAGAGGCAGCTACCCGGGCCATTCTTCCTTTGGTATTATTTGATCTTCTCGCAATTGGAACATTACCTTTTGCAGGGGGCGGCTTTGGCGGTCCATATGGCGGTGGCGGTTACCAAGGCGGGTATAATGGAGGAGGCTACCAGGGCGGCGGATATCCTGGCGGCGGTTATGGCTACGGTGGCAAACCAGGCGGAGGTTATGGATATGGACCAGGTCCAGGACCGGGCCCAGGCCCAGGTTTTGGAGGCGGATATGGATTTAAAAATAAATTTTTCTACTAGAAAATCCATTGCATCATACCTGATTCCTGAAAGTCACTCTTTTCATTCATTTCAATAAATTTCTAAATTCTTTCCCATCTCATAACAACGGCCAATGTCCATATAACGAATCAATTCGTAACCCGATTTCTTATAGAAAAGCACTCCTTTATGGTTGCCTTCGTCTACCATCACTTTTGATTTTTTACACCCTCGTGAGATTCCAAATTGTTCTGCTTTGAGTAACAATTCTCTACCGTGATTCTTCCTCTGCTGTTTTGGCGAGACAGCCATCATGTCGATATAAAGCAGATCCCCATGCATCATAAAGTGAATGAAGCCAAATAAATCTGAATCGTATGTCGAAGAGGATACCAAAGAAATTCCCCTTGATAATCTGAAGGGGATTTCTTTTATGACTTGATCGATGTCCTGCTTGCTCATGTGAGAAAGAGGGACCAATTGGGTTTTAATGAGGTCCATGATAGCAGAGTCATCTTGTTTAGGTCTTCGATTTCGAATCATGGAAAATACCTCCTTGTTGAGCAAGTTTTTGTTGAAATAGTATATGTATAGACGGGACAACAGGTGCTGTTTTCCAGGGCAAAACAGTTGTTACAGCAAGGTTTGTCCAAAAACTGTAATACTTTTGAAAAATAAAGTGTTGACTATTTCCATAAATGAATCATATAATGTTCCTAACATTTAACCGCTATAGTTCATCGGCAATGATGAGGACGAAGTTGTAAGGGCGCTTATGCTCAGAGAGTGGACGGAATATGCTGCAAGCTCCACCATAATCCCTTATATACGAGCTCACCTCGGAGCTGTTTTCCTGAAAGGCATTTGCTTATTAGGGAAAATCGTAAAGTCTACGTTACAGACTAGGTAAGAAGATGGGGTGGGGTTATTTCCCTTACTATTCTTCTACTTGCTAAGGTCAGATTCTGTGAGGAATCCGACAAAACTGGGTGGTACCACGGAAGAAACAACCTTTCGTCCCTTGCGAGGCACATATTGTGTCCGCTTGAGATGAGAGGTTTTTTTATTTTCTAGTTTGCAAGTTCAATGTAGTTTTTTAGAAGGGGGAGATCTTAGAGTGAATGCACATAATTCTGAAATGCGGTCAACAGATCAACTACGAGAAAAATGGATGAAGCCGGAAGTCATTACCGGTTCGGATATCTTGCTACGAAGCTTGCTTCTTGAAGGTGTTGAATGTGTGTTTGGTTATCCAGGCGGTGCAGTACTTTATATTTATGATGCGATGCATGGATTCGAAGATTTCAATCATCTTCTTACACGCCATGAACAAGGAGCTATTCATGCGGCTGATGGTTATGCACGAGTAAGTGGAAAAGTTGGGGTGTGTATTGCTACTTCAGGTCCGGGCGCTACGAACCTTGTTACCGGAATTGCAACAGCGTATATGGATTCCGTACCTCTTGTTGTCATCACAGGAAATGTCGCTTCAACCCTGATTGGTACCGATGCATTCCAAGAAGCTGATATTACGGGGATCACCATGCCAATCACGAAACATAGTTATCTGGTACGTGATGTTGAAGATTTGCCTCGCGTCATTCACGAAGCATTCCATATTGCAAACACAGGTAGAAAAGGGCCGGTACTCATTGATATCCCTAAAGATATTTCTTCAGCGAAGACCCTTTTTAAACCGCATACCGAACCAGTGCAGATGAGAGCTTACAATCCGAAAGTAATTCCAAACCGGATTCAGCTTGATAAACTGCAACAAGCCATTCAAGAAGCAGAACGTCCAGTGATTCTAGCTGGTGGCGGGGTTGTATATTCGGGAGGACATGAAGCACTGTATGAATTTGTTAAGCAAACGGAAATTCCGATTACAACTACACTTCTTGGACTGGGAGGCTTCCCAAGCGGTCATGAATTGTGGATGGGGATGCCGGGTATGCACGGAACCTATACAGCAAATCAAGCTATCCAACAAGCAGATCTCCTAATCTGTATCGGTGCAAGATTTGATGACCGGGTTACTGGTAAGCTGGATGGTTTTGCACCTAAAGCAAAAATTGTTCACATCGATATTGACCCAGCTGAGATTGGCAAAAACGTCGCTGCCGATATTCCAATTGTGGGTGACGTAAAAACCGTATTAGAAATTCTTAATCAAGATGCAGCTCGTGCCGATAAGGCAGATGCATGGCGGGAACAGATCAAAGAATGGAAAGGCGATCGTCTCTATCATTACAAAGATTCAGATGAAGTCTTAAAACCACAGTGGGTTATTGAAATGTTGAATGAGACCACAAATGGCAGCGCCATTGTTACAACAGATGTAGGTCAACATCAGATGTGGGCTGCGCAATATTACAAATTTAATCAACCGCGTTCATGGGTTACTTCTGGCGGGCTTGGTACCATGGGATTTGGTTTCCCTTCTGCGATTGGTGCACAAATGGCTCATCCAGATCGACTGGTTATTTCCATCAATGGAGATGGCGGAATGCAAATGTGTTCTCAAGAACTTGCCATCTGCGCGATAAACAAAATTCCGGTTAAGATTGTAGTCATTAACAATCAGGTACTTGGAATGGTTAGACAGTGGCAGGAATTAATTTATGAAAATCGATATAGCCATATTGATTTAGCCGGTAGTCCTGATTTTGTAAAATTGGCCGAAGCATACGGAGTAAAAGGCTTGCGTGCAACAAACAAAGAGGAAGCTCAGCAAGTTTGGGAAGAAGCAATGAATACGGATGGTCCTGTACTTGTCGAATTTGTAGTTAATAAGGACGAAAATGTATATCCGATGGTAATGCAGGGTTCGACAATTGATCAAATGCTGATGGGAGATGCATAAATCATGAATAGACATACGATTGCCGTGCTGGTAAACGATCAGCCAGGAGTACTTCAACGGGTATCAGGTCTGTTCGGTCGCCGTGGATTTAACATCGAAAGTATTACAGTAGGTCAATCGGAAGAAGCAGGTTTATCTCGAATGGTCATTGTAACACTTGGAGACGACAAATTACTCGAGCAAATTGAGAAGCAACTTTACAAATTAATTGATGTAATTAAGGTAGTCAATCTTAGTTCAAATCCAATGGTAGGACGCGAACTAGCGTTGATAAAAGTAAAAGCAGATCCTTCAGAACGACCAGAAGTAATGGGACTCGTTGAGACTTTCCGCGCTTCAGTCGTGGATATCGGAAACACCTCATTGATGGTACAAGTTGTAGGGGATACAGATAAGATTGATGCAATGATTGAGCTTCTGAAGCCTTACGGAATCCGTGAATTATCCAGAACCGGAGTTACCGCAATGATTAGAGGCAATGTATAAAAAATTATTAGGATGAATAGTTAATTCATGGAATTGTCATTCATTCTCTTTTTTAAAATTATAATTTAGTCATTCACCGCGACAGGAAATCACAGTCCTGAAGAATGGGCGGGGGTTTGAGGGGATTACTGCTACTTCATAACTAAGACGATGATAAGCAGTTTAGGAGAATAGTCCCTTGAAACACCCGCTCATTCATGCAGGGTTTCTTTACAATACAAAGGAGGACTTTAACAATGGCAGTTACAACGTACTATGAACAGGATGCAGAACTAGGTGTATTGAAAGGTAAAACCATCGCCGTAATCGGATATGGTAGTCAGGGACACGCTCAGGCACAAAACTTACGTGACAGTGGACTAAATGTAGTAATTGGTCTGCGTGAAGGTAAATCATTCCAAACGGCTCAAAATGATGGTTTTGAAGTACTTTCCGTAGCAGAGGCAACAAGCCGTGCTGATGTTATTCAAATTTTGATGCCGGATGAAACACAAGCTTCCGTATACAAAAACGAAATTGAGCCTAACTTGAAAAAAGGCGCTACCATCATGTTCTCTCACGGTTTTAACGTTCATTTTGGTCAAATCGTTGCTCCTAAAGATAGCGATGTATTGCTTGTGGCTCCTAAATCTCCAGGACATATGGTTCGTCGTACATATGTAGAAGGTTTTGGGGTACCTGGTTTGATCGCAATCGAACAAGATGCAACAGGTAAAGCGAAAGAAATTGGTCTTGCTTATGCAAAAGGAATTGGCTGTACTCGTGCGGGAGTTATCGAAACTTCTTTCCGTGAAGAAACCGAAACTGATTTGTTCGGTGAACAAGCAGTATTGTGCGGTGGTGTAAGTGCACTCGTAAAAGCAGGATTTGAAACACTAACAGAAGCAGGTTATGCACCAGAAATGGCATACTTCGAATGTCTGCACGAACTTAAACTGATCGTGGATTTGATGTATGAAGGCGGACTTGCAAGCATGCGTGATTCGATCAGCAACACAGCTGAGTATGGTGACTATGTTACAGGTCCTCGTGTTGTAACAGAAGATACAAAAGCAGCTATGAAAGCAGTTCTGACTGACATCCAACAAGGTAAATTTGCTCGTGACTTTATTCTCGAGAACCAATCAGGTCGTGCATTCTTGACAGCTACTCGCCGTAATGAAGCAAATCACCCGATTGAAGTCGTTGGTAGTCAATTGCGTGAAATGATGCACTGGACTCATAAATAAGAATTGATCTTACCCGAAAAATAATGATTTAAAATATTTCTTCCTAAGCGGCCGTGCGATTATGCGTGAGCCGCTATAGGAGGTTAAACATAACATTTTTTGGAGGTGCTGAGTGTGCGCAAAATTCATATCTTTGATACTACACTGCGTGACGGAGAGCAATCTCCTGGCGTCAATCTGAACACGCGGGAGAAACTGGAGATCGCTTATCAGCTTGAAAAATTAGGAGTGGACCGGATGGAGGCTGGTTTTCCGGCTGCCTCCCCGGGCGACCTCGCTGCCGTAAATGCCATTGCTAGAGCGGTAAAAAACTCAACGGTTATTGGACTTTCACGTTCTAGAGAACAGGATATTGAAGCTGTTCGGGAAGCGCTTCAAGGAGCACAAGATCCGTGTATCCACCTGTTTCTAGCTACTTCGCCAATACATCGTCAGCATAAACTTCGCATGGACAAAGCACAGGTGCTTGATACAGCAAGATCTGCCATTCGGTATGCGAAACGTTATTTTTCCAAAATCGAATTTTCACTTGAAGATGCCGGCCGTACAGAACACGACTTTTTAGTTGAAGTGACTTCGATGGCAGTCCAAGAGGGAGCAGCCGTTGTAAATATTCCGGATACGGTAGGTTATTTATATCCTGAAGAATATGGTAATCTGTTCAGAATATTAAAAACGCAAGTACCGGATATTGAGAAGGTGCAACTCAGCGCTCATTGTCATAATGATTTGGGAATGGCGACTGCCAATACACTGGCTGCGATTATGAATGGGGCAGATCAAATTGAAGGTACGGTTAATGGAATTGGGGAACGTGCCGGAAATACAGCTATTGAAGAAATAGCGATGGCTTTAGAGACAAGACAAGAATTATTTGGGGCAAAAACAACACTTGAGTTATCTGAGATTGCTCGGACCAGTCGGCTCGTCAGCAGATTAACGGGGATGGTCGTCCCTGGTAATAAGGCGATCGTCGGTGCTAATGCATTTGCTCATGAGTCAGGTATTCATCAAGACGGTATGCTCAAAGAAAAAACAACCTATGAAATCATGACACCAGAAACCATTGGACTGAAAGAGAGCAAACTTGTACTTGGTAAACATTCAGGTCGGCATGCTTTCCGTGAGAAATTGGTTGAGCTTGGGTTTATCCTTGAAGAAGATGAAGTAAACCGAGCTTTTGCACAGTTTAAAGATCTTGCAGATAAGAAAAAAGAAGTGACGGACGACGATCTAATTGCGCTCTTAGAAGAAAAATTAGTCGATAGTCCCGAAGTATTCAAACTTCAAGAGATGTATGTCACTTATGGAAATGCCTCTGTTCCCTCCGCTAGAATCAGCCTTTGCTTGGAAGACGGGAAGTATGTGACATCAGAAGCTGAAGGAAATGGCTCGGTAGATGCGATCTATAATGCGATTGATAAAGCAAGTGGAGAAGATGTGATCCTTGCTGATTATTCTATTAAGTCCGTTACTCACGGTAAAGACGCCTTGGGTGAAGTACATGTCGTCCTAAAACAGGATAAGATGACGGTGCAAGGACGCGGAGTGAGTACCGACATCCTTGGAGCCAGCGCCCGTGCTTATGTAGATGCTCTCAACCATCTTGTTGAAAAACGTAAAACATATACAGAGCGCATTAATGTAAATTTATAAAATCATAATGATTCGATAAAAAAGCCCTTTTTGGAACTTTTCTCAGATGAGTAAAGATTCCTAGAAAGGGCTTTTCGGGTACTTTTATATTTATTTAAAAATCAAATGAATCTAAGTTACAAATGTATCCTTTTATTGAATGATGAAAATAACACAATTAACTGTTTATATAGGTCTACCAAGCATATGCATTAGGTGCATGTCCGCCAGGTCCTGGGAAAATTTCATCTAGGCGTTTCATCGTGGATTCATCAAGGTTTACATCTAGTGCATCCAGTGTACTTTCAAATTGCTCCATGGTTCGAGGTCCGATAATCGGAGCAGTTACTGCAGGATTTGCCAGCAGCCAAGCAAGAGCAACGTTATCTTGAGGTTCACCAAGTTCACGGCAGAGTGCAGCAAACTCTTCCAACTGCTCCCGGTGCTGATCGATGTAAGCTGCATTATTACCGGTACGAGTCCCTTCGAGTTTTTTTAGGGCATTCCGGCCAAGCAATCCACCATCCAGCGGACTCCAAGGAATAATCCCAAGTCCTAAATGTTGAGCTGCAGGAAGGACTTCAAGTTCTGGTAGCCGGCAATTGAGGCTGTATTTATGCTGTTCTGAGATAAGTCCGAGGAAATGCCGCTGTTTGGCAGCACTTTGGGCAACCGCAATTTGCCAGCCTGCAAAATTACTAGAGCCAACATAGCCGATTTTCCCCTGTGCAATGCTGACTTCGAACGCTCCCCAAAGTTCCTCCCATGAAATGACGGGATCGACGTGGTGCATTTGGTAAAGTTCAATATGATCCGTTTGTAGACGCTGTAATGATCCTTCCAAGTGACGACGAATTTTATAGGCAGATAAACCTGCGTCATCGTTAGGGCCATCCGACTGATCCTGCATGGAACCATAGACTTTTGTAGCGAGTACCACTCTTTCACGGCGGCCTCCACCTTGTTTGAACCATCTGCCGATAATTTTTTCAGTTAAGCCGGAATGTTCACCCCAACCGTATACATTTGCTGTATCAAAAAAATTGATTCCTGCATCAAGAGCGGCATCCATAATTCGGAATGCCTCTTTTTCATCTGTTTCGGGACCAAAGTTCATTGTACCAAGACATAGTTTACTTACTTTTAAACCAGACTTACCCAGGTAACTGTACTGCATAGTCCACTCATCCTTCCTCATAGGAACCAAATTTACCTTTCTATGTTATTGTAAACGGTTAATTCAAGTTCAATCAACTGATTTACTTACAATCCTTTGAATGAATTAGGAAATTGAATGCAGCGGTTATAGTCTAAACCTATTAAAGCAATAGATTCTATATCTTGGTCAAATCCACCATATCTATGGTACAAAGATATATAAGAAGTTTACAACGTCGAGAAAATTGAAATTTATGATTTTACATAAAAAAGGAGCGTGTTGTTCATGTCAGATGTGAAGAAAATAGCAGTCATTTCAGGTGATGGGATCGGCCCTGAGGTTGTTGCGGAAGCAGAGAAAGTATTAAAACGGACAGAGGAGCTGTTCGGTTATACGTTTGAAACGAGCCATGCCTTATTCGGCGGGATTGCTATTGATCAAAAAGGAACACCGCTTCCGGAAGAAACGCTCGAAGTATGTCAGAATGCAGATGCAGTTCTGCTTGGAGCAGTGGGTGGTCCGCAGTGGGATAATAACCCTAAAGAACTTAGACCAGAGACAGGATTACTGGGAATTCGCAAGGCACTTGGTTTATTCTCTAATTTACGCCCGGCTGTTGTATTTGATTGTTTGAAAGATGCATCTACCTTGAAACCAGAAGTTCTAGAAGGAACGGACTTAATGGTCGTAAGAGAACTGACCGGCGGGATCTATTTCGGTGACAAACTTCGCAGACAAGGAGAGCATGGGGAAGAAGCAGTTGATACCTGTGTTTACAACGTAACAGAAGTGGAACGCATTGTTAGACAGGCTTTTGAAATTGCACAAAAACGGAAAAAGAGACTTGCTTCAGTAGACAAAGCTAATGTACTGGAAACATCGAGACTATGGCGTGAAGTGGTAAACCGTGTAGCTCCTGACTATCCTGATGTAGAAGTAGAACATGTACTTGTTGATAACTGTGCAATGCAGCTTTTACGGAGACCAGCGAGCTTTGATGTCATTGTAACCGAGAATATGTTTGGAGATATCCTAAGTGATGAAGCAGCCATGTTGACGGGTTCGATCGGGATGTTATCTTCTGCATCTTTGGGAGAAGGCAGCTTCGGGTTGTATGAACCAGTTCATGGTTCCGCTCCTGATATTGCGGGACAGGGAGCAGCAAACCCTATTGCAACGATCCTATCTGTCGCTTTAATGTTCCGAATGACTTTTGGATATGAAGATGCAGCAGATGCCATTGAAAAAGCAGTAGCTAAAGTGCTGGATGAAGGTCATCGTACAAGCGATATCGCAGTAGATAAGAGCCAAGCAATCAGTACTTCAGCGATGGGAGATTTAATCGTGAAGAATATGGAGAAATCGACACTAGTTTCTTCTATTAAATAAGTAACACGATAGAGAGTAGATATTCTTTAGATTCCGTATATATTTACGGAGAAGAGAGTAGCTGCTCTCGATCCTTTTCATGTACTGCCCATTTGACTTTGAGTTAAACGAGTGATAGGATCTATATATTATTCGTAGAATGGGCTAAGGATCTTAATACATTTTCTTTTTCCTAAGCCGATCAGTAACCTATAAATTTCCGCATTTTTCAAAAATAATAGACAAGCCCTTACAGCATTTCTTATGTTGTGAGGGCTTTTTTCACCAAATAACGCGGGTGCCTTTTTTTTACAAAAAATGCGTTTAAGAACTGGGAAAAAGGTGTTATAAGGGGTATGGAATCTTTTTTATTATAAAGAGGAAAACGAACTGTCATAACGAATAGGGTAAAAGAATACGCTATTGAACATAATGTAAATAATGCATCCGGTGCGTTTCTACAAGGAGGGTGAACAAATGAGTTTTTGTTGTGGAGCAAGTATGATTGGAACGAAGGGAACATTAAAACATTACCGTACGCAGGTCCACAATGTTCCCCTGCTCTTTTGTCCAGTATGTCATCGGGTAGAAGTCCATTACAAAGTAGAAAATGAATATGAAATTTTAGCTGAATATGCACATGGTGACGGTGCCTCTGAGATTGACTTTCAAGATTATGTAATGGAAGACGAAGATACGATTTATGAGAACTGTGTAAACCGTGAGAATGAAGATCCGCTCGAAGTCGTCCAAAGACAAATCGATACGTCTCTTGACTTGTTGTCCATAGCCAAAAATATAAAAGACGAGAAGTGGGAGAGCGAATTAAAGCGCAGGCTTGCTGTCATGAGTAAAAAACGCTCAAAGCTGAAGCACAATCAACCGGGAAGACAACCATAGTATGTTTGCAAAGACGACCTTTGCCCTAGGGCAAAGGTTTTTTTTATGGAGAAGTCATCCTTTATACCTGAACGAAAAGGATTTATCTCAATTATTTCTGTTTATTCGACAGTATCTCTGATTGACTAGGATTGGTAACCTTGTCTATGATAAAATAGACTTCTTTCAAAGCGGAATCAGCTAATTTATAAACATTGGCTCACATTATCGCTATTCCGTAACGGAAAATAGATCAGCGAAAGTCTTATGATAGGCAAATCTAATGCCCTTCTGATTGGAAGATCACATACTTCAAGGTAGACGGTCTTACTGTTCTGCGACCATTGCTAGTCCGATCGGCAAGTTCCATTTAAGTAAAAAGGGGGAACCTGAGTATGATCAGTGAGTTTCAGGACACTTTGATTTCTGCCAATGAGGCTTTTCCACTAAGGCATCTTGATAATAGTAATTATGAGAACATTTTGGAACATTTGGACAGTGGAATTATGCTGTTTGATAGCGAAGGTTTTCTAACTTTTATCAATGTACAGATGGCAAAATTGCTGGAGCTTCCAAGGCAACAGTTACTAGGATGTAACGTCCTTCAATTAGTTCAACATCCTTATATCAGCCGGTTCAAAAAGAAGAAAATTCTTAGGATATATCGAGAGACCATCTTCCATCGTAAGCGCTATCATGAACTGCTGGATGAGTATGGAAAACATTGGCTCATTACAATGACCTATGGGGATCAGATGGATGGGAATTTTCTGCTGAGTGTAAAAGATGTATCAGATTTTAAACAAATTGAACAGACCGCGTATCAGAATGACAAGCTTGCGATGCTCGGCCAAATATCCGCTTCCATTGCACACGAAATTCGAAACCCGCTTACCGCGATTCGGGGGTTCATTCAACTGCTTCGTCCTCATTTGCTGCAGCTGGGTAAGGATGAATATGCGAAAATTATTTTGACAGAAATTGACCGAGCTAACGATATTATTTATGAATTCTTGAATTCCTCAAAACCATCTGCACCTCAGAAGACGGTCATTCCTATCCAGTCTTTACTTAAAGAAATTGTTCTTCTTACGGAGAGTGAAGGTTTAATGAATGGCTGTGAGATCCAGCTGAATAATGATCTGACTCCGCTTTATGTCTCCATAGATATTAAACAGATTAAACAAGTCATGCTGAACATAGTGAAAAATGCGATGGACGCTATGGACCCTGTAGGAGAAGACTATTCTGGCATCATTCAGATTGCTACGCATGAGGAGCAAAGCCATGTAATCATTTCTATAAAAGATAATGGTCATGGGATGGACAACAACACACTAGTTCGATTATTTGATCCGTTTTTTACAACAAAAGAGACAGGGACGGGACTTGGACTTTCTGTCAGCTATCGCATCATCAAGAACCATGGCGGGACTATAGATGTACATAGCAAATTAGGAGAAGGGACCACGTTTAACATTTCTTTGCCTCTCGTGTAGATTGTTTTTTACGAATTTTCACTTCATCATTAAAGCAGGCCTGGAGCTTGACCCGCTTCCGGCCTGTTTTGTTTTTGTACATGTGACGAAGGGTATATATGAGTAGTATGGAACACGTGTATGAATGAATTGAATTCTAAATACCTTTCGTTGCTTTATTCAGAACGATATACCGATTGGGAGATGAAGAGATTGATGTACAACACATTAGAGATCACATGGAAAACGGCAGCTCCTGTAGAATCAATTGAGGCACATGCCGTCATATGTATGGTATCAGAAGCCGAGTGGATTACAGGACATTTTCCGGAATCATGGAAGCAAGCGATTACTTCCGTAAAAGAAAGAGGACTTTTTAATGGTTCCGAGAATCAACTGTTCACCATCCCTGTAAAGCAGGGGAGTGCAGCTGCTACACTCGTTTTAGCAGGAACAGGGGAGCATCCCATGAGCGTGGATGAGCTCCGTAATCTCGCTGCAAAAGCAGCCAAAGCTTCACTGCAGGTGAGTGCAGATGAAGTGGTATTTGCTATGCCTTCGTCACTGGTGTCCTATTCCGATACACTTGATGTTTCTAAAGTAGCGCACGCGTTAACGGAAGGTTTTATTTTAGGAGTATACCAAAGAAAAAACTATAAACAGAAACAAAAAGCTTATATAGGACCAAGTAAATTAACTTTCCATCAAGAAAAAGTCACAGATCCTGATTTTCAAAAAGAATGGGAGAAAGGGATCGAGCGGGGTCAAGCTTTTGCGGCAGGAACCAATTATGCCAGAGATTTAACCAATCTTCCAGGGAATATGCTCGTTCCTGAAGATCTTGCCATAGCCTCCAAACAACTAGCTGAGAAACATGGACTAGAGTATTCCATTTTAGATGAAAAAGAACTCGAGAAAAAAGGGATGGGCGGAATTCTCGCTGTAGGAAAAGGCAGCATCCATCCGCCCAAAATGATCGTCATTAAGTATCAAGGAAAAGAAACATGGGATGGCGACATTGTGGGACTTGTAGGAAAAGGAATTACCTTTGACACAGGCGGTATTTCGCTCAAACCTCGTGTCGGTATGGAAGAAATGATCAGTGATATGGGCGGTGCAGCTACCGTGCTCGGCGCACTTGAGACCTTATGCATTCTTCGTCCGAAACTAAACGTACTAATCGTTATTCCGACCGCTGAGAATATGCCTTCTGGCAGTGCATTCAAACCAGGTGATGTCATTACCACACTTAGCGGCAGAACCGTTGAAATTCTGAATACAGATGCAGAAGGAAGAGTTGTACTTGCTGACGGTATGACCTACGCGAAGGAATTAGGTGCAACTCGTCTTATTGATGTAGCAACGTTAACAGGGGCTGTATTATCAGCACTTGGAGATGTTGCCACTGGTGCGGTAACGAATGATGAGACGTTTTTGAGTCGGTTTATTTCAGCTTCTAGACGAACCGGTGAAAGAGTATGGCCGCTTCCTGCGTATCCCGAATTCCAAGAGATGCTGAGAAGTGATGTGGCTGACTTACGGAACAGCACAGGAAGAAATGCAGCTTCAAGTACGGCTGGTTTGTTTATAGGGACCTTTGCTGACGGGATCCCTTGGATTCATCTGGATATCGCTGGAACTGCATTTCTTTCGAAAGAGCGAGGCGTAAATCCGAAAGGAGCCACAGGTGTCATGGTCCGGACCATTGTAGAGTGGATCACAAGTGAGGAACAAGAATAGGATTAGAATGGTAGATAGGTATATGCCTGGGAGAAACCAGGGGTATACCTTCTTTTTTTACATAAAATGCATGTTTTCTGTCATTGTGATAAAATAAAAACACATATATGAAAACGTTTCCTCATTATAAGTATAAAGGTGGTCTTTCTGTGGTCGAGGCTGAAATCAAGGCAATTGCGAACATGGCACAAGAACTGAGAACAAATATAGCAAAGTACATGATCGGCAAAGAAGAATCGGTAGATTTATTGCTGACCGCACTCATCGCTTCAGGTCATATCTTATTGGAAGATGTTCCCGGGACAGGTAAGACGATGCTCGCTAAAACGGTAGCTGCTTCGATGGAATGTTCATTTCGGCGGATTCAGTTTACTCCCGATTTATTACCGTCGGATTTGACGGGAATTCATTTCTACAACCAGAAAGAGGGACAGTTTGAATTTAGGCCAGGCCCCTTATTTGCAAATATCGTATTAGCGGATGAGATTAATAGAGCAACGCCGAGAACACAATCCAGTTTGCTAGAGTGTATGGAGGAGAGGCAAATAAGTGTGGATGGACAAACTCATGTACTATCCAAACCTTTTATTGTCATAGCAACGCAGAATCCAGTTGATAACCAAGGAACTTTTCCGCTGCCAGAAGCGCAAATGGATCGATTCATGTTAAAAATGAATTTGGGTTACCCTTCCCAAGCCGAAGGCATTGAAATCTTAAAACGGACGATAGAAGGCGGTTTTCAGTCTCCTATAACCCCTGTGATCACACAGGAGGATATGATTTCAGCCCAGCAATCCTTTAAGTCCGTACAAGTCGAGCAAGATCTCCTCCAGTATATGATTGCAATAGCAGAGGCTACAAGACGTCATCCTGATATTGCCCTTGGTGTAAGCCCGAGAGGAACACAGGCACTGGTTAGAGCTGCCCAAGCCAGGGCTGCCATAAGAAATAGGGACTACGTCCTGCCTGACGATATCAAAGCGCTCGCTCTGCCTGTTTTATCTCATCGACTTGTGCTCCACCAAAGATCAAGACAACAGGAAGGGAAGGCGGCAGCCCTGCTTCAAAGTATCATTGAACAAATCCCAGTCCCGAGTGAAAACATGGCTTCAGAAAGCAGCATAGGCTAGCTGATGGATCTCTTATGGTTTATTGTTGTCGGTCTTTTGCTAATTATGGTGGAGCAAGCGATATTTGGACTTCCTGTACTTAGGCGCGTTACGTATTCGAGAGAATTTGAAAAAGATCGCTGTTATGCAGGTGATCAGTTAGTTATGACGGAAAAGATTGCTAATGAAAAAAGACTGCCTATTCCTTGGCTGCGTCTAGAAGCGATGATGCCTGCTTCCTTTTCTTTTCAAACCGGAGAAGAAATGGGGATCAGTAAAGGAAATATTTATCAAAATCATCAAAGCGTGTTTACGATGAGACCCTTCACTAAAATCTCAAGAAGACACTTCGTGGTATGTCAGAAACGAGGTGTTTATCAGATGGAGACGGTCACGATGACGGGAGGAGATCTCTTTAATATCTACTCTACAAGTCAAAAATTGCCCGTATCCATTGCTTTGACTGTATATCCGGAAATCCTCTCCGATCATGAAATGCCGTCAAACTTCGAAGTATGGCAAGGAGAGCTGGAAGTATCCAGGTGGATCGTGGAAGATCCTTTTTTAATCGTAGGGGTTCGTCCTTATGGGGAAAGTGATCCAATGAATCGTATTCACTGGAGTGCTACCGCAAGGACAGGTGATCTTCAAGTATTTAAACAGGGCTTCAGTTCTGACCCACAGACGATGATTCTATTTAATATACAGGAATCGGAGGAGATGTGGAGTGTAGTGACTAGACCGGAACTTGCGGAGCGAGGCTTGTCTTATGCATCCACAGCAGTTAGTTATGCTGCCAGCAGAGGACTGAAGGCAGGGTTTGCACACAATGCTTATTCGGAACAGGGAGATACAGCTATTTGGATTGATACAGACTATGGCTCTGTTCATGCCGAATATATTATGCAGGCTATGGCTGAGGTTCAATTAAAGTGCCTTATGCCAATGGAACAAATGCTGCGGGATGAAGCTGACCGGCAAGAAGATGAGGAACGGAAGCTCGATTATTTACTGGTTACCGCCTATGTGTCACAAGCGATGGAAACCCAGTTAGCAAGACTGCGAACCGCTGGTAACCGGATTACCGTTCTGTTCATAGAGGATAAGGAGGGGGGCAATGGATAAGCAACAAACCTTTACTTTTCCTGTTCAGGCTATAGTACAAGGCGCTGCCGAATTAATCTATGGCTATGCTCTTATTGTTATTTTATCTGTCTATGTTCTGGGAGTTTCTCCTATGTATGTGCTCTGTATTGGTTTTGTTACGATCAGTGTCGGGGTATTGAGCGGCAGGGTGCTATCTATGAAGAGTTCAGCATTTGCTGTTGCTACAGCAGTACTTGGTGGAATGGTAATTACCACTGCGGCTTTTATGGCAGGATCTACGGAGAATCGTTTACCCTTCATCATAGCAGGTGTCGTTCTTGGCGGAACTATAGGCTGTCGGGGATTTTACTTGCAGAAGCATATCAAGCATACGATTTTTATATCGGAAAAATATCGGGTCGTTGGTCTCGTATCATTGGTAGTACTCAGTTTTTTTGTGGGAAGATATTCTTCGCTTACGCCATACAGTGCGGGGGTTTATGTAAGCGGACTGGCTAGTTTTATATTACTGCTTTGGGATCGCCATACCCAGGAAATGCGGAAGGTTACGCTTGATTTCAAGGGGCAAAGGCCGCTTGTAAGAAGTTTTACGAAGATTAATCAATTACGTACCTTACTCTTTCTTATGATCGTTTTACTTGTCGGAGGCTTTCAGCGTTTATCTGAAGTTGCTGCCTCTGTATGGAGTTGGTTTACTGCCTGGGTGAGAAATCTATTCAGCGGTGAGACGCAGCAGCAGAATATCCCCAATTCCACGGGTGTAACGGAGTCTCCTCCTCCCTTTCTGCCAAATGAGGAGAGAATTCCGAAAGAACCATCACCGATTTGGGAATTTTTACTGAGAGCAATTGTTTTCTTAGCAGCTGTCGCATTGCTATGTTTTATATTCTATAAGGCTTGGAAATTATTTGTGAAATTCACTGAGTATTTAGAACATCGTAAAAAGAATTCAGTGCCGGTCATCCCGCCTAAAACGGCATATATTGATATCATTGAAACGATTGAAGAAAAGCCGAAGAACAAGAAGAGCTGGCTTCGCTTCTTTCAAAGAGAGTCCGTGCCGAGCGATCCTAAGGAGCGCATTCGGTATTATTATCGAGAGTATGTTCTCCGGGTCAAAGGACAGGGACTTGAGATCCCAGCTCATCTAACCCCTTTTGAAGTAAAACAAGAGCTCGATAAGATAAAGACGACAGCTAAGATAGAAAGAACAAATAAAAGACATAAGGATGAGTTGGGAGCAGTTTCAGATGAACTATTCCCCTTATATAACGAAGTTAGGTATGGAAAGAAAAATGTAAGTGAAGAAGTGATTCAACAAATAGATAGGCAATGGAAGTCAAATGAGTAGGTAAACCTTCTCTTTACTTTTCCTTCTACGTTCAAGTATCATGGTAGAAATAGATAAAGATGCCAAAGGAGCTTATGCATGAAGACATTGACGAACACAAGCAAAATTGTAGATTGCACGATTCGAGACGGCGGTCTCGTAAACAATTGGGATTTCAGCGTTGAGTTTGTCCAAGGACTTTATGAAGGGCTGAATGAAGCAGGGGTAGAGTACATGGAGATTGGTTATAAAAACTCTCCCAAGTTGCTAAAAGGAGCAGATAAAGCAGGACCATGGCGCTTTTTGAATGATGATTTTCTGCGTAAAGTGATCCCGCAAAAAGGAACTACGAAATTATCTGCTTTAGTTGATATTGGCAGAGTAGACGAAGCTGATATTTTACCTCGCAGCGAAAGTATGCTGGATTTAATTCGTGTTGCTTGTTATATCAAGGATGTGGACAAAGGTCTAGAGCTTGCACAGACATTCCATGACCGCGGTTACGAGACAACGCTGAATATCATGGCTCTTTCTAACGTGATGGAGAATGAACTCTTAGAAGCTTTTGAAATGATTAATGAGAGTGTTGTAGATGTAGTCTACATCGTAGACTCATACGGCAGCCTGGATCATAACGATATGAAATACCTCGTTGAAAAATTCAAAAAGCATCTTCCTAATAAACGACTTGGTGTACATACACATAACAATATGCAGCTAGCTTTCTCAAATACACTGATTGCCTCAGAACTTGGTGTAGAACTTCTTGATGCATCTGTATACGGAATGGGACGTGCAGCCGGCAATTGTCCGACAGAACTGCTTATTGCTCATTTGAAGGGAACCAAGTACAAATTGCGTCCGGTTCTAAACGTGCTGGAGAACTGGCTTGTGCCTTTACGGGAAAAGGAAGAATGGGGTTACCTTCTGCCTTATATGGTCACAGGACATCTTGATGAACATCCTCGTTCAGCAATGGCTCTTCGAGCTTCGGAAAGCAAAGATCAGGTCGTAGATTTTTACGACAAGCTCACTACACCCGAAGTTAATTTTGAATAGATAACCAATTCGCAAAAAAAATTAGCTTATAACCAGGCGCTCTATGTGGATTCACATAGAGCGTTTTTCTTTGTGTTTAATCGTTTTGTTATGAGTCTTTAGAACTATAAATTACGTTGATATGCATCGTTGTTCACAAAAAAAGATACACGATCTGCTTAAAAAATGGTATTATAGTCCAGGAAAGTGGAAGGGAATTGTTGAAATGTGTCAAATTAGAATGAATATTGAGCAAAAGTAAGTTGGTTTTAGATATAGATGAATGGAGGCATGGAAAATGTTATGAACTTAAAAAGTGGATATTACAAATCCATCAAAATGGTGACAGCGGGTTTGTTCTTATGTTTGCTGACTCCTTGGATACCAGGTTCATTATCATCAATCGTAAATCAAGAATTTTTTCATCTATTAGGTCTTGGAATTTCATTAGTTTCGATGATTATTTGTTTATCTGCTTATAACCAGAGCAGAATGCAGGCAAAAGGGGATCGAACCAGGAATGGTCAATACTTTTCTTACGTCTTCTTTGCGGGAGGACTGCTTGAACTTTTGCTGTTTCTTTATTATGGGGAAATAAAGATCGGCTATAAACTGTTGGTGGATTCCATAGATGTACTTGTCATTATTTTTATGGCTCGCTTAATCTGTGTGGTGTGTATGTTGTTTCTCGGATTTAAGCTGCCTGCAAAGCAAAAGCCATTCCCAAGATGGGTAAGTATTACGATGGGGACCCTGTATATCAGTTTTCTTATGTTGGTTCTATACAATAACGGCATAACAGAATCTGTTCTTAGCCGTTCTGATCCGTGGGCACAGTCGATCAATTCAACTCATTATGTTATGCATGCATCGCTTCTTTTATTTTTTGTGTTCGCGTTAGCCGGTATTATTTTCTCACGAAAGAAGCGCAGTAAGGAAATTAATTTCCGGCTGATCCTGGGCGTTTGTTTTTGTATTATAAGCCAAAGCTTTATACTTCAAGTTACTTATGTTCAGGATGTATACTTTACCTTTTCGATGTTGTTTCAATTGATTTCGTATATTATTTTTCAAAATATTTATTATAACGTCTATATTAAGAGTCCGTTAGAAGAACAAAAAGTAACAAGAAAAAAATTAGACTACATGGCTCATTATGATGAGACCACTGGGCTTGGTAACCGGAGATCTTTGCTTCACTATGTGAGTGAATGTCTAGAAAAATTAGAGGCTGATGGGGCACTGTTAGGTTTGCTTGTTATTAACATTAGTCGATTTAAGATCATTAATGATTCCCTTGGTTATATACTCGGGGACCAGCTGTTGAAACAGACAGGGGAACGCTTGCTTAACGATCAAGGGGGAAAAGAAGTGTTTTCTCTTGGAGGAGATCGATATGCAATCGTTTTGACCGGAATAGAAAGCGTAGAAATGTTACATAATCGGGTTTATGAAATTTTAGAGCGTGTAAAAGATCCTATTTTTATAAATGAACGAGAACTATACATTACCCCTTCGGCAGGAGTTAGTATATATCCTTATGATGGTGCTAAGCCGGACGAACTTCTTCGTAATGCAAATACAGCTTTATATTTTGCCAAGAATGAAGGACAAGATTTCAATAGATATACCTTATCTATGAAGAGAGAAGCTCAAGAGAGCTTACAGATGGAACACGATATACGCAAAGGCCTAGAACGTAATGAATTCTATCTTGAGTATCAGCCGCAGATGAATCTCGCTACCGGTGAAGTGGTTGGAGTTGAAGCGCTTGTTCGGTGGAACCATCCGGTGAGAGGACGTATATCACCCATCGATTTTATCCCGATTGCTGAAGAATGCGGACTTATTGTCCCGCTCGGAGAATGGGTGCTTAAAGAAGCGTGTCATCAGAACCGAATGTGGCAAAATCAAGGATACAAACCTTTGACGATATCCGTGAATTTATCGATCCAACAATTTCAGGAAGTACAGCTTGCAGAACGAATTGAGCGTGTGTTGCAGGACACAGGCCTTGACCCTGTATACTTAGAACTTGAAATAACAGAAAGTACGATGTTTGATATGACGCAAGGCATGAGAGTACTCGAACGTATTAAAAAGCTTGGAGTGCAGATCAGTATTGACGATTTTGGTACAGGATACAGTTCACTTCATTATCTGAAAAATCTGCCTATCGATCGTCTTAAAATCGATCAGTCCTTTGTGCGGGAGCTGATGGTAGATCGGAACAATAAAGCAATCGTATCCACGATTACCTCTATGGCAAAGCATCTTCAGCTCAAAGTGACTGCGGAAGGGGTAGAGAACGAAGACCAGCTTTTATTTTTACAAGAACAGCACTGTAATGATGCGCAAGGTTATTTCTTCAGCAGACCGCTTGCATCGATTGATTTCGAATCTCGGTTTTTAAAAGCTATCGCCTAAAATGATTCTCAAGGGATGCTCAGCACATGCATTTATTTTTTGTTTGCCTGAACTGCATGTGCTGTGACTGAGAAAAATACATTGTAGTTATAAACTTAGGGTTGCAGAGAAAGCAGAGTTATGATATATTATTTCTTGTCACTAATGAATGGCGCTCATTCATTTGACGGGACGTAGCTCAGCTTGGTAGAGCACCTGGTTTGGGACCAGGGGGTCGCATGTTCAAATCGTGTCGTCCCGATCGTCACTGTGCGGGTGTAGTTCAATGGTAGAACTTCAGCCTTCCAAGCTGATAGCGTGGGTTCGATTCCCATCACCCGCTTCATAGTAAGAGTCTCTTGCCTAAGGCAAGGGGCTTTTTTTGTTTTCCAAGAACCTAATTCATAATCAATTATAACCAAAGCTTTAGTATAATAGATTTACGATCGTTTTATTTTACATAATGAGGAGGAATGAGCGGGAAATGGAAGGTGAATATGGATCGGCAACAGCCGTTTCTACGGCAACTAATTTCATCTTGGAGCAGGAAACAGCCTCTACACGTACCTACCGGACATACCTAAGACTGAGAGAAACAGGTCAGCTTGATTTAAAGTTTTGGCATAGTAATGCGGTAGACTCGACTTGGGATGTAGGGAACACGGCAAAAGGAAGTATGCCTGGCGGTGTGTGGGTTATTGAAAGCGCTTATGTAGCGGTCAGTGGGCATAAACGAGATGGCAGTATTATACCTGGCAGCGCAGAAAAGGTGACATTTGATGGAGAAGTGAGTAAAGAAGTCACTCCTGCAGAGAAGTTCTGGAGTGATTCAGTACATATAGATGTTCCGGCAGGACATGATTTAGTGTTCTCATGGACAATTTCAGCTCCAGCAGGAAAATCATTTCCATATAATACGGAGGGGCTGCTTGTATCTGCTTTTGAAGCAGAGGGGAATAAGGCAGATGAAGAAGGTGCGCTCTTTACAGCTTCTGAGAATCGGCTAGTTCTGCCTGCTTTTATAGGATATAAAAGACAACGGAAGGAAGAGATTGTTTTCTTGGGAGATTCCATAACGCAGGGAGTAAGAACAGGGCAGGACGGCTATGAGTACTGGGTTTCTCGCATAGCTGATGGTCTTGGTCCTGAATATAGTATTTGGAATATCGGTTCCGGATGGGCAAGAGCCTATGATGCAGCAACGGACGGCCCGTGGCTTGCTAAATCCAAACAGGGCAGTATCGTGGCCATTGTCCTCGGGGTGAATGATATGGATATTGGAAATCGAAGCACAGATGAATTGCTTGCGGACTTATCATTTATTATCCGAAAAATAAAGCAAAATCCCGAGCGAAGGGGTGTGCGGGTGGTCTTATTTACGGTGCCGCCGTTTAATTTTACAGAGGATAGAGAGAAAGTGTGGCGAACTGTCAATGAAACGATTCGGACGTGTCAACCCGAAGGAACGGATGCAGTGTTTGATATTGCCAAAGTTTTATCCTGCCCTGCACCACAGGAACACCGGATTCAGCCTAGATTTATGAGTAATGAATTTGACCCGCATCCAAACGGCATTGCGGGAAAAGAAGTCGCAGATGCTTTTCTAGAGTGGTTTCGCGAACAAAATTTATGAAGCGCAAAAAATTACATGTTTAGAAATAAATGATGCTGTGCTATACTAACTAACAATTAAAGATGAATGAGAGGTAACCACACGTCCCATGAAGTAAAGCACATGAAATCCTACGGATAACTGCAAACCGATGGTGAAGCAGGTTAGCTGTTTGCGGCTGACGACCCTAGGATAAGTGTGCCTACATTCAGTCATGGGAATGGTGTGGTTTTTTTGTGCTTTTTGTACCTTGAATAAGTTCTGTTCATTAACTATGGCAGAGTAAGGTAGCACATTTAGACCTGGACTTATTTTACCTACCACCCATCTTTAGGTGCATTCATTTCTATAGGCTCTCGTCTTCGCTGCAGGCTGCTTGCTTGCAGTGTTTTAGCTTGCGCGAAGAGAAAGAGGGAGATATTCATATGACGACACTAATTCATATGCATGAAATAAGTAAAGAATGGAACGGTAGACAGCTGTTTGAACATGTAAATATGGAAGTGAACGAGCATGAGCGAATTGCTATATTTGGCCGTAATGGATGTGGTAAAACGACCTTACTGCACATTTTGACGGGAAGCGAACAGGCATCAGAGGGGACGCTTACCATTCACTTAGAACAGGAAGAGATTGGATTTATGCGGCAAGATTTCAAAGCAGATGCGGTGGAATCAGTACAAGAAGTTGCCTATAAGGAAAGCGGGGCTTGGGGAAGCTTGAAACTGAAATTGCAGAAAGCGGAGGCAAACCTTGCATCAGGCGATCAAGATAAGATCTCAGAATTCATGGAGCAGTATGAACAGATTACGGAACAATATGAAGTACACGGCGGCTATGCTAGAGAAATAGAACTTGAAAAAATGATGACGCACCTTGGGATTGGAGCAGAGTTATGGAACCGTCCTTATGTATCACTCAGTGGTGGGCAAAAGACTAGACTGCGTCTAGCCGCTTTATTAACCAGAAAACCGCGTCTTCTTATTCTGGATGAGCCAACCAATCATCTGGATCAAGAAAGTTTGATTTGGCTTGAAAACTGGATTTTATCTTATGAGGGCACCCTCATATTTGTCTCACACGACCGGACATTCTTAGATCATGCAGCGACATCGATCTGTGAACTCAGCAAAGACGGTGTTCGTAAATATCCCGGAGGATATGAAGATTATAAGAAGCAGAAGAAGCGTGAGGGCAAAGAGCAGGAAACGAAGTATCGCAAACAAGAACTTGCAAAAAAAGCATTAGAAGAATCCATTCGTAAATATCAGGAGTGGTTCGTAAAATCTCACAATAATGCAGGTAATGTGACTGAAACGAGAGCAGCTGCAAGCTATTACAAGGCGAGAGCGAATAAAAACATATCAAGATATCATGCCAAGCAGAAACAGCTGGAACGATTAGAAGGAGAGCGTGTGGAACGACCGCGTTTGGAACCGAAAGTCAGTATGGAACTCAAGGATGGTGAGTTCGAAGCCCGCACTTTTGTTCAGCTTCAGGATGTAGAATATCGATACGAAGAAAGTGGAAAACCTGTCATCACAGGAGCTACTTTTTCGGTCCAACGCGGGAAGCGATTAGTCCTTCGGGGTCCGAACGGAGCAGGAAAAACAACACTGCTTAAGCTGATCACGGGTAGTTTGACCCCGCAAAAGGGAAATGTAGTTCTTCATCCGAAGACGAAGATCGGCTATTTCTCTCAGGAGCTGGAAGGTCTTCATACAGAAATGACATTACTGGACAGTTTACTCGTTAATCCCTATATGACGCAGACCGAAGCTCGTACTGTACTCGGTAATTTTTTATTCTCAAAAGATGATGCGTTTAAGAAGATAGGTGATCTGAGTATGGGGGAAAAATGCAGAGCGGCATTTATTCGTCTATATTTCAGCGGAGCAAACTTACTTGTTCTGGACGAACCGACTAACTATTTAGATATTGATACGCGCGAAGTGATGGAGACGGCTCTGCTTCGTTACGAAGGATCTCTGGTATTTGTATCCCATGACCGTACGCTTGTTAGAAAGATTGCTAATCAGCTGATTGAGCTAAGCGGGGATGAACAAGGTCGGCTCGATATATATGATGGAACTGTGGAAGAGTATGAAGACCATCTGGACCGCAAAAATAAAGCTCCGGCAGAGCGTGAGGAAGATAATCGGCGTATGCATTTGCAGCACCGTTTGCATGAATTACTGACAGGATCAGTCGTTTCAAATCATCGTAACGGTCAGCCTGCGGATGTAGAGTCTTACTACATGGGAGAGTCTGTTCTAGAGGAAATCCGCCAAATACGTGCACAGCTTGATGCATATGAGAAGAAGTAGTGCCTATTTTTGAGGCGAGGACTTGATTGGGACTTGTCATTTGCGTATAATAATGTAGCAAACAATGTAGAAAAACTAACGGAATGAAGCAAAGATTTGTGACGGCCTTTAGTTTCATCTATATATGAGATTTTTATGAGCAAAATGCATGGATGGAGAAGAGTACACAGTGCTTTTGTACAGGGAGGAAGCGCCGCTTAGATTGAGAGCGTTTCTACGAAATCAGGCTGTCGAAGTTCGCTCCGGAGCAGTTCCTTGAACAGCAGATAGGGTGTCTATGTAAATGCCTTATTTCATGGTCAGTAGAGGATACCGGTTCACGACCGTTACAAACGTGCTAAAGTGAGATTGAATTCGTACAGACTAGCTCGGTTTTATTATAAAACCGTAGATTTATTTTAGTCGTACATGAATCTAACAAGGGTGGTACCACGGTCTTTTCGTCCCTTTTTTGGGGGAGAAAAGGCCTTTTTTATTGGTCAAAATCTAAAGAGTTACGAAGGGAGTAACCGCAACATGAAAGAAAGATTGGAAGCACTGCAAGTTGAAGCTCTCGCTGAGCTTGCAAACGTAGCCGATGATAAGGCGCTAAGTGAAATACGTGTGAAATATTTAGGTAAAAAAGGAGCACTCACTGAGATTTTACGCGGTATGGGTGCCCTGAGTGCAGAGGAACGTCCGGTTATCGGGCAAGTGGCGAATGAAGTACGCGGTGCGATTGAGTCTGTTATTCAGGAAAAACAAGATGCTTTCCAAAAAGAAGAAACAGCAAGACGTCTTTCTAAAGAAAAAATTGATATTTCCTTGCCAGGACGCCGTATGCCTGAGGGAGGTCTTCATCCGTTAACAAAAGTAATTCAGGACCTTGAAGATATCTTCGTTGGGCTTGGTTACAAAGTAGCAGAAGGACCAGAAGTGGAAACGGATTATTTTAACTTTGAAGCACTTAACTTGCCGAAGAACCACCCAGCTCGTGATATGCAGGATTCGTTCTATATTACAGATGACATCCTCATGAGAACACATACTTCTCCCGTGCAGGTTCGTACCATGCAAGCAATGCAAGGTGAATCCCCGGTAAAAGTAATCGTACCAGGAAAAGTATATCGCCGAGATGATGACGACGCGACTCATTCCTTCCAGTTCCATCAGGTAGAGGGAATCGTTGTAGGCAAAAACATCCGAATGAGTGACCTGAAAGGTACCCTTTTGCAATTTGTTCGTGAAATGTTTGGTGCTCATACCGAGATCAGACTTCGTCCAAGTTTCTTCCCGTTTACAGAGCCGAGTGTAGAAGTTGACGTTACTTGCATTAAATGCGGCGGTGAAGGATGCAGACTTTGCAAACAAACAGGTTGGATTGAGATTCTTGGAGCAGGAATGGTACATCCAAAAGTGCTGGAGATGGGCGGATACGATCCGGCTGAATACAGCGGTTTTGCATTTGGTATGGGTGTTGAGCGTATAGCCATGCTGAAATATGGTGTGGATGATATCCGTCATTTTTATAACAGCGATATGTCATTCTTGAAGCAATTTGCAAGATTATAGATTATTCGTAATTACAAATAACAAGGTAAACCTATTTTTATAGAAGGAAGTGAACGTCCGTGAGAGTATCTACAGAGTGGTTGTCTGATTATATATCTCTTGAAAATGTAGCTCCGGAAGATCTGGCTGAGCGTATTACAAGAGCGGGGATTGAAATTGATGCAGTGGAAAACCGTAACCAAGGAATTACGAAAGTTGTAGTCGGTTACGTGAAGAGTAAAGAAAAACATCCGGATGCGGATAAACTTAATATTTGTAAAGTCGATGCAGGTCTTGAAGAAGAACTTCAAATTGTATGCGGCGCGAAAAATGTAGATGCAGGTCAAAAAGTACCGGTAGCTATGATCGGAGCCAAACTTCCCGGCGGTCTTGATATCAAAAAAGCAAAACTGCGCGGGGTATTATCCCAAGGGATGATTTGTTCTGCGAAAGAGCTGGGACTGAATGATAAATTGCTGCCAAAAGAACAACAAGAAGGCATTCTTGTTCTGCCTTCCGATCTTGAACCAGGTACGCCGATCGAACAAGTACTCGGTCTTAATGATCAAGTGCTCGAACTTGATTTGACACCAAACCGTTCTGACGCATTATCAATGATTGGTGCAGCTTACGAAGTGAGCGCGATTTTAGGCAGAGAAATTACTTTGCCAAAACCGGAAGAACAATTGACAGAATCGGGTTCCCCAGCAGCGGAGCATATCTCAGTAACGGTGAATGCGCCTGAGCTCTGCACTCACTACGCTGCTCGCTATATTACCGGAGTACAGATTGCTCCTTCTCCACTGTGGATGCAAAATCGTCTTATGGCAGCGGGTATTCGTCCAATTAATAATATTGTGGATATTACGAACTATGTCATGCTTGAATATGGACAGCCTTTACATGCATTCGATGCAGATAGCCTTGCTCACGGTAACATTGTTGTACGTACGGCAGCTGAAGGCGAAACAATGGTGACCCTTGACGGACAAGAACGCAAGTTGAAAGAAACGATGCTTCTTATTACCGATGGTGAAAAACCGGTTGCAATCGCAGGGGTGATGGGCGGAGAAAACTCCGAAGTAACAAGTAGTACGGTTAACCTGTTGCTCGAATCTGCTAAATTTGATGGAACAACGGTTCGTAAAACATCTCGTGATCTTGGGCTTCGCTCGGAATCTAGTCTTCGTTTTGAGAAAAATGTAGATCCGAACTCCGTCATTCCAGCACTGAACCGCGCAGCATCTCTGATCGCTCAGTATGCAGCGGGTACGGTACATCCAGGGGTTGTAGAATCTGCACCCGCTCAAACAGAAGAGCTTGTGATTTCTTTATCTACTGATAAAGTGAATCAATATCTGGGAACCCTGCTCACAACAGAAGAGATTAAAGCGATCTTCGATCGTCTTCATTTTGCATATGAGGTATCATCTGGTGATGAAATTAAAGTAACTGTTCCTACCCGCCGCGGTGATATTACCCGTGATGTAGATTTGATTGAAGAAGTAGCAAGGTTATATGGATATGACCTTATTCCAACAACCGTAATTGAAGGTCCAACTACACCAGGTTCCTTCACGAAGGAACAAACGATTCGCCGTGCGCTTCGCGCTCTTCTTTCAAATGGCGGTTATCATGAAGTGATCAGTTACTCTTTCGTAAATCCGGTGCGCGGTTCATTGTTCTCGGAACTTACCAAAGGCAGTCACTCTGTTAAACTGGCTATGCCGATGAGTGAAGAGCAAAGTGTGCTGAGAACTAGCATTTTGCCGCAGATGCTTTCCGCAGCAGAATACAACCGAAATCGTAAACAGGACAGTCTGGCACTTTTCGAGATCGGAAATGTGTTCTATACAGAAGAAGAAAGCTTGACAAAACAGCCGCGTGAAATTCCTGCACTATCCCTGCTTCTTAGTGGGAATCGTGTAGAAAAACAGTGGAATACGTCTGTACAAAAAGTAGACTTCTTTGATCTTAAGGGAGCTATTGAGACTATTTTTGCTTACCTTGGTCTTGATAAAAACGTGTCCTATGTTGCAAATGAACCGAAGGACTTCCATCCGGGACGTTCAGCCTCTATTTATCTAAATGTAGAAGGTAAAGATGCGATCCTGATCGGAACATTGGGGCAGGTTCATCCTGAAATTCAAAACAGCTATGATCTGGCGGATACGTATGTTGCCGAATTATCGCTTGAAGCAATCTATGAATATGCTAGACCTGCACTTGTGTATCGGGAGCTTCCTCGTTTCCCTGCTGTTGAACGTGATATTGCAGTTGTCGTTGAGGAGAATGTTGAAGCAGGAGCAATGCTTGCATCGATTCGCGATTCGGCAGGAGAACTGTTACAATCAGTTCAGGTGTTCGATATCTTTACTGGAGAAAAACTAGGTCTTGGTAAGAAAAGTGTTGCTCTTGCCCTGACATACCGTCACCATGAACATACGCTGACAGAAGAAGAAATTACAGCCGTTCATAGTAAAGTAGTAGAAGATCTTTCTACTCGTTTTGGAGCCGAACTCCGAAAATAAGGATATGACGAGCTTGACGTGTAAGTTTCTATGTTTCTCCTTTATTTTTTGAGGAATTAATTGAAGGAATTGCTCTAAGTCACATCGAATCCTTAAAGATAAAGGCTTCGATGTGACTTTTTGTTTAGGGATCTTTATACTTACACTTATAACCTAATAAATAGGGTTACATCATCTAAGAATCAACATACAGACTTGAAGGAGGGCACAACTGTGACTACACCTGATCGTACACGCGTTACCGTAGAGATCTACGGAACTACTTATAAATTGGTCGGCAGCAGTGCCGAATATATGAAACAAGTGGCCAGTATGGTCGATGAAAGAATGAACACCATTTCTAAAAATCATGCCAGACTGGATACTCCAAGACTTGCAGTACTCACTGCAGTACATATGGCAGAAGAGTCTCTTCAGGTTCAGCAAGTAAAGAATGAACTGAAGATGGTCACTGGTGAACGTACTCAGCTTGTTACTGAGCTGGATAAACTCAAAACGACTTATGAACAACAAAAAGAAAAATTAGAGCAGTTTGAAACGGCTGCGAAAGAGATGGAGAAAGAAAAGCAATCTGCTCAGCAAGCACTGGCTCAGCTTGAGAGTGTTCGTGCCGAAGAACAAAAAGCACTCAAAGCTCAGCTTGAAGAAGCTCTTGCGAAGGTTTCACTTCGGGAGGGAGAATTAAAACAGGCGAAGCAAAATAATACGGAACTCTCTACTCGTATGCAGCAGAACGATAAAAAGTGGCAGCAACAATTATCGGACAAACAAAAAGAGCATACGGCAGCGCTTGAGGCTCGGCGTAAGGAAGTGCTGGCTGAAGCAGAGCAAAAGCAGAAGAAACTTCAAGAAGAAGCAGATCAAAAGCAAAGGAAACTTCAAGAAGAAGCAGACGCAAAAGTGAAAGAGCTGAATGTACTCCTGAGTCAGCGTTCGGCTGAACTAAATAAAGTGGTTCAAGAACGTAAAACACTTGAAACTAAATTCCAGACCGATCAACAGAATTGGGAAAAACAACTTAAGGCAAACAAAGAACATTGGGAGAAACAGCTCCAAACAGATAAACAAAATTGGGATAAAGAACTTCAAATTAAACTTAAAAACCTTACGGAGCAACACCAGCGTAAACAGCAGGAACTTGAGAACAATTGGCAACAATTGAAAAAAGACCTTGAGAAGAAATTGGAACGTAAGGAACAGGAACGTGCGGCTGCAGATCAAGCGCTGCAAGATTATAAACAGCAAGCTGCAGAAGAATTACAAACCATGCAGGAACTGGCTGACACCGAAATTCGTGAAGCTCGCACCGCAGCTGACGAACAGATTCGCCTTGCAGAAGCACAGCTGCAATCGAAGCTTGAACAATGGCAAGAACAGCATGCGCTTGATATCGAATCCATCAAAGCAGAGGCTCAGGCAGAAGCAGAGAAGAGTATTAATGAAGTTATGGAAATGCTCACGGAGACCGAAGAAAAGCATGCAAATGTAATTTCATCACTTAAAGCAGATGCGCTAGAGCGTACAGAACAGCTGGAACATCGTCTTCAACAAGCAAATGATGATCTGGAAGCAGAACGCGAAAGATCAGAAGAACAGCTTCAAGAATTGAAGAAGGAAATGGAAGCTAAAGTGCAAGAGGCTGAGCGCCTTGCGTTGGAAGAAGCAGAGAAAGCCGAGACAGAAGCGTATGAACTGTACAAAACAGAACTGAATAACACGAAACAGCAAATGATGGCTGATCATGATAAGAAAGAGCAGAAACTTCTTCAAGAATTGGCTCAATTGCAGGAGAGTCTCGAAAACGAGCGAAAAGAAGCGAGTTTACAGCTTGAAGAAGCGATGAGGGTACTATCTGAAGAAGAAGAAGGGCGCAAACAATTGACGGCTGTATTAGAAGAGGAGAAGGCTCGAATCCAGAAACTTGAATCTTTGAATGTTGCTGCGGAAGAGAACATTTCAAAACATACGCGCCGAATACAGGAACTTGAACAACAGATTACGGAAACCAAAGAAAACAGTGTTGCTCTGCAGAGAAAGCTTCATGCAGCTGAACAAGATCGTTCGAAAGCACAGGAAAGAATAGAAGAGCTGAAACAAAAAGTACAACAAGCAGCTGAAAGGGAAACAGCGAGTACTGCGCTCATCCGTAAATTGCAGGAGCAACAAGCGACTAGCCAGCAGGAATTGAATAAAATGAAACAAGCGGGAGTCAAAGCGGAAGAGGAACAGCGCCGATTGCAAAAAGTACTCGAACAAGCTCATGCGGCAACCCGTAAATTACAAAGTGAAATTGCAACACTTACGGAAAGTGAAAAAAATTGGAGAATCATTGCGGAACAAAGAAAACAGGAGATTAGTCAGCTGGAGAATGACGTCTTAGAAAGTGCAGAGCAATTGGAGTCTGCAGAAGCGCGTCATCGCGAATTACAGCAGAAGCTGAATAGCGCTCAAGAGGAAGCACAAAAAGCGCAACAGCAGGCCGATCATCTTAGAGAACAGTTGTCTGTTCTTGACGGTAAGTATGCTGAACTGAATGATCAATTTGAATCTTCTGTAGAAGAGGCTCAGCAGCATCTTCAAATGTCAGAGCAATACGAACAAGAGTTGCAGCGGCTTCGTAAAGATCTAAATATTCGTGAAGCTGAACTGAAAGATACCAAAGAAGAAGTGAATAATACGCAGTCTCTGCTCAATAAAGCTGAAGAAGAAGCGATTGAATGGCAATTAAGATGTGAAGAGCTTACAGAAGCGGAGTCCAAGCTTCAGCAGGAACGCAAACAATTGGAAGAGGAACAGAAACAACTTCGCAGTCAACTTAGAGATTGGGCTGAGAAAGAACAGGAATGGACAAATCAGCAGGAGCGAATGGATCAAGAGAATAAGGAACTTCAGCGCGAATATCAGTATCTCATGAACCAACAAGCTGATTGGGAAGCAAATCGCAAGCATCTAGAGGAAGAAGTGAAGAGCTGGCAGAAACAAATTGCAGCTGGTAATGATAGATTGCTTGAATTATCCTATGAGAAAAATGAAGCGATCTCTCGTTCTTCTTCACTCGAAAGCGATAAAAAAGCACTTGAAACCGAACTTCAGGAAATTATGGAGCGTTATGAAATAACCGCACACCAGTTGAGGCTCCTAGAAGTTGAACGTGAAATGCATCAAGATAAATCAGAAGATTTGGCGAGTGAATACCGTAAACTGCAAGAAGAGTATGCTAAACTCCAAACGGAGTATAATGAATGGATTGAACTGATTGAGCAGGATCAAAACTAATGCAGCTTTTATTCACTAGAAGAAGCATTGTATAATTCATTGTAAAAGACCCTCGTGCCAGGCTAGTCAGCCTTGCGCGAGGGTCTTTTGTATTGCTATTCTTCCACAATAATTTTAGATATCATTGAGGAGTGACCTTTACCGCAGAAAATAGAACAGGCAACTTCAAATTCGCCAGTCTCTTTCGGGGTAATCACAGTAGAACTCTCTTTCGTGTCGAGCTGCACGCCGAGTCCTGGTACAATAATTCCATGGTTCCCTTCTACGTTTTCAAAAACAATACGAACGGGAACTCCTTTTTTTATACGGTATTCAGGTTGATCAAATTCGTAATTTGTTGCTTTAATAGTAATTTCTTCACTTGCTGCCACATCTGGTTCCGTAATTCCGCTGTCTGAACCCGATTTCGAGTCTTGACCGCATGCAGCAAGTACGAATAGTAACATTGCACTGAGAAGTAGTACGATTGCTTTTTTCAAGAGTGAGAACCTCCCATAAAAATATTTTAGGTACATACATCTTTATGATACCGTAGTTCTTCTCGGGGTGAACGTTCCAATTACGTCATATTTTTGAATTATCGAACAATAAAAACAGCAAAAAGGTCTCCTTCATGAAGAAGAAGACCTTTTTGCTGTTATGTTCCATTGATTAATGTTTTTTGGCTGCATCGAATGGAGTTGGGACAAAAATATCAATGATCCCAATCACAAGGGCTGCTAGAAGAGCACCGAGAATACTTGCGGATACATCGTTAACAATATATTGGGATAACCAGATGACAAGCGCACTAACTAGGAATCCCACGATCCCCCGACCAAAGGGAGATACTCTCTTGCCGAAAATACTTTCGACCACCCATCCGAGTAGTGCGATGACCAGTGCTAACAGTAGTGCACTGCCAAAACCGTGTACAGAGAAACCAGGAACGATCCAACTTACCAGCAACAATACAATTGCTGCCACAATAAAACGAACAATTGCCCCTAAAATTGACATATCATATAACCTCCTAAGATTTTGATGTATTCTTGGGTATGCAGAACCTATTATGTAGCAAATCGACACAAATTATGTGTAGATTTGATTTCTCAAATGGCGCAAGTCCTGCTCATTCGGTATAATGAAATATAGAGCCTGAGAGGAGTTGTCACATTGGATTCGAAAATTTTGCATACGTTAGAATATCGTAAAATTTTAAATACAATATCTCTATACACACAAACCGAGATAGGTAAACATAAAGCGGAAAGTTTAATGCCTGTATCTGATCTTGAAGAAGTGAAATCTTTGCTTACCGGAACAGACCAAGCTGTGGCTGTAGATCGTTTAAAAGGGATTCCTTCTTTTACGGGAGTGACCGATATTACATCGGCTGTGAAAAGAGCTCGAATCGGAGGAACACTCAGCCCTCATGAGTTGCTTGCAGTTCATAATACGGTTCATACGGCACGCAGGATTAAACGAATCCTTCACAGCATGGAAGATGAGATTGAGATCAGCAAGTTGTCATTTTTAAGCGAACAGATTTCAGAACAAAAACCGCTGGAAGATGCCATTAAATCTTGTATCAGCGAAACAGCAGAGGTGCTGGATTCTGCGAGTTCCGCATTATCACAAATCCGAAGAGAACTTCGGTCAGGTGAATCACGGATTAGAGAAAAACTTGACTCCATGATTCGTTCATCTACGGTTTCTAAAATGTTACAAGATCAGCTGATTACGATTCGCGGGGATCGGTTTGTTATCCCTGTAAAAGCGGAGTATCGCGCCCACTTCGGTGGTATTGTTCATGACCAATCAGGATCGGGGGCTACTTTGTTTATAGAACCGGAATCCATCGTTGCGATGAACAACAAGCTGAGAGAGACACGTTTAGCAGAAGAACGCGAAATAGAAGTTATTTTGCAGAAATTGACTGCTCTTGTAGGCGAACAATCCGAGTGGCTCATTGATGATGTCGAATTGTTGGGAACCCTTGATTTCATTTTTGCGAAGGGTCGGGTTGCCCGTGAAATGAAAGCGACACTGCCAATCATGAATGATCGCGGGTTTATGAAGATCAAAAAAGGGCGTCATCCTTTAATCCCACTGGATAAAGTGGTACCGACGGATCTTGAACTTGGAAATTCATATAGTTCGATCATTGTGACAGGACCGAATACAGGAGGGAAGACGGTTACCCTTAAAACGGTTGGTCTCCTCAGTCTTATGGCGATGTCAGGGTTATTTGTGCCTGCTGAAGATGGAAGTCAGCTATGTGTTTTTGATGCGATCTATGCTGATATCGGTGACGAGCAAAGTATTGAACAAAGTCTCAGTACGTTTTCAAGCCATATGACGAATATCATTCGCATTCTATCCCAGATGACACCGAAAAGTTTGGTTCTTTTGGATGAGCTGGGCGCAGGGACAGATCCTGCTGAAGGTTCTGCGCTTGCGATCTCTATTCTTGAGCATATTCACTCTACAGGTTGTCGTATGATTGCAACAACTCATTATAGTGAACTAAAAGCATATGCATACGAACGAAAAGGAATTATTAATGCGAGCATGGAGTTTGATGTCGCGTCACTAAGTCCGACGTACCGCCTATTAATTGGTGTACCTGGCCGTAGTAATGCCTTTGCGATCGCTGAACGTTTAGGTCTGCAATCGGACATTCTCGACTATGCACGCGGTGAAGTGAAAGAGGAAGATCAGCGTGTTGAGAATATGATCGCATCCCTTGAAGATAACCGGCTTAAAGCCGAGCAGGAACATGATAAAGCTCAGCAAATTCGTGCAGAACTGGAGCAGCTTCGAAGTCAGCATGAACATGAAATTAAAAAACTGGAAGAACAACGTGAGAAATGGTTAACGAAGGCGGAACAAGAAGCTCGCGATATCGTAGCCAAAGCACGTCAAGAATCCGAAAAAATCATTCATGATCTTAGAAAAATGGCACTTGAAGAAGGTGCTTCTGTCAAAGAGCATAAGTTGATTGCTGCACGTAAAGGGCTCGAAGAAGCGGAGCCGGCAGAACGCAAGAAAAAAGTGAAGAAGGCAGCGGAGACCAAAAAAATTGGTCTTGGTGATGAAGTGAAGGTCAGCAGTTTGAATCAAAAAGGTCATGTGGTTGAATTGTCTGACAAAGAGGCACTTGTTCAAATAGGCATTATGAAGATGAAAATAGCTGTCTCCGATCTGGAACTAATTGAAACATCGCAAAAAGCATCGACTCAGGTCCAGCGCCATGTTACCGCGGTGAAACGGACTCGTGATGATAATGTGCGTTCTGAACTTGATTTGCGTGGAGCGAATCTTGAAGAAGCACTGATTGAAGCAGATCGTTTTATTGACGAAGCATTTTTATCTAACTTAGGACAAGTGTACTTAATTCACGGTAAAGGAACAGGAGTACTCCGTACAGGAATTCAGGATTATTTAAGAAAACACAAAAATGTCAAAAGCTATCGTCTTGGAAATTATGGAGAAGGCGGTTCCGGTGTGACCGTTGTTGAACTGAAATAAGAAGGTTCTATAAGTACAGGAGGATCTCATGAAAAATTTAACCCGGATTTTGTTTGCTGCTGCCATCATTTTTTTTGCAGCAGGAATCGTGTATATGATGAACGGGTAATGGGCTAAGATGAAATGGGAGAGTATGAAAGGATGAATGAAATGGAAACAACAGTATGTCCATGGTGTCAAACAGAAATCGTATGGGATGAGGAACTGGGTCCAGAAGAAGAGTGCCCTTATTGCAATAATCCTCTATCAGCCATACCAGACCAAGAAGAACCTGACACCACTGCAGATGCGTTACAAACGGGTAACCAAAAAGAAGATCTTCCTAAAGTGAATCTTGAAGGATATCGTACGGTGAACGTGACGCTCACAGAGGAAGAGGAACTTTTACAAGAAAGAGCAGCTGCGGAAGTAACCGAAGAAGATTATGATCAGCTTTGGGAGGACGAAACAGATACACTTCTTCCTACTGCCAGAGTGCTTGATCAATATGAAGATTCCGGGGTTGATTTGGCTAAATATTCTGATGCTGTGCAGTCTATTCTCGATTTACAAGAGGAAGCACCTGAATGTCCAAACTGCCGAGAATTTTTGCTTCATACCGGTGTACAGACGGTAACAAGAGACAGCTTCACAAAAATTCAATCCGTGATGCCTCCGCTCGAAGCACCATTTGGTTTGAATATCTATGTTTGTCCTTCCTGTTTTCATACAACACAAAGTCTAGCCTCCGAGGATCGACTGCGTATGGTGAAACGCTTAAGTCAAAGTAAATAAAAAATATGTAATACACGGGAATACATGCCGCTTCTTCAAGGTATGTGTTCCTTTTTTTTTGTTTCCAATTTTACGAAATTGATAAATAGGGACAAGTTTTCTGTGAAGAGAGGACATATTAGTTTTGTTACTTATGGTAGTCCTGCTTCCTATAGGAAGCAGAGCGTAAGGAGGGAAACGAAATGAAAAAAGCGATGCTTGACGGGCAATCCAAGCTGCTTCTATTTGTGAATGGTCTATTTGTTCTTGCGAGTGCCTTATCGGGCACCTTTATTAATGTGTTTCTATGGAAAAGCCGGCAAGATTTCACCATGATTGGCTGGTTTACCATCAGTCAGCAGATCGCGCTTGTCCTTACTTTTTGGCTGGCTGGAAAGTGGGTGAAAGAACATAACAAAATGAATGTCATCAGGGTCGGCATTTTATTATCTGCTGTATTCTATCTCCTTGTACTCTGGCTTGATCAGCAGGCCGTATCGTATATTTGGCCTTTAGGGTTGTTACTCGGAACTTCGCTTGGTTTGTTCTGGATCTCCTTTAATGTGGTTTATTTTGAAGTGACGAGTCGAGATAACCGTGACTTATTTAATGGATGGGTCGGGCTTATTGGTTCACTTGTTGGGATCGTGGGTCCCTGGGCATCGGGTCTTGTCATTTCGCTATCGAAGGCAAATCAAGGTTACAGAATCATTTTTATGATTTCGATGGTTGTTTATGGAGTAGGCGTCATTGTCAGCTTCTTTTTGAAAAAAAGAAAGACAGAAGGGACTTACTACTGGATAGAACCTTTTCGCCAACTAAAGAATACAGCGAGTCCGTGGCGTCATGCAGCACCTGCTCTTGCTTTCCAAGGGATCAGAGAAGGCGTGTTTTCATTTTTAGTAAACCTCTTGGTATATATCGCTACAACTCAAGAAGTAAAATTAGGACAATTCTATCTGTATACATCTTTAGTGGCACTAGTCAGTTATCATTTTGTTGGAAAATGGTATAAACCAGCTCACAGGTACTATGGTTCCTTAGTGGGGGCTTTGCTGCTTTCTTTGCTTACACTGCCTTTATTATGGGCTGTTAATTACAGCACCTTACTCATTGTTGGTATTGGATCAGCGTTATTTATGCCGTTTTATATTTTGCCGATGATCTCTTCTGTATTTGATCTCATGGGCACAAGTGAGGAAATGGTGTCAAAAAGAGTCGAACTTGTCGTATTACGTGAAATTTGTCTAAGCGCAGGGAGAATTGCAGGAGTTCTTATCTTTATCCTAGTCCTATCTATTCATGATTCAAGCAAAACCATGACATGGCTTATGGTCATTCTCGGGTTTTCTCCGGTTCTTAGTTGGCTGTTTCTTCGTAAGCTCGTTCGTATCTAGCAGTACATAAAGGTCTTGAATACGGGCAAGCTATCAAACGAGAATGAAGAGTCATACCTAAAAGGAGGTAAGAATGATGCAAAATGGATCAATGCAGCCGATCACCGGTAAGGAACTCGAGTACATTGCGGATTGTTTATCGAATGAGGATTTATTGACCAAACAGTGTGCAGCAACCGCATCAAGTACTCAAAATCCAGCACTGAAGCAAGTTTTAAGTCAGCATATTCAAATGCATAAACAGCATGCGGATAAGCTTATTGGCGCTTTGCAGCAACATCAGCCGCTCGCACCCACACAACCATCTAATTAGCAGATATCTAAACCATTTTACATTTAAATATTGAGAGGGAGGCAGAATAAGATGAATTCATCTTCCACTGGTTCATTTATGCCTGATGCAGATTTAGCGTATACCATCTTAGCCGATTTAAAAAGAACGGTACGAGAATACAGTACGGCAACTACCGAATCTAACTGTCCAACTGTTCGCCAAATGTTTACGGATCTAACGAACAGTACTTTGAAATTACAGGGCGAACTTTATAACGTTATGCAACAAAATAATTTGTATCCAGCTCCAGGGAAAGCACTCCAATCGGATATTAATAAACAAATACAGACAGCAAATCAAACAAAACAAGAATGTGAACAGTTCGTACAACAAAAAAATATCAATACAGTACCCGGCTCACCAATGGGTCAGTCTTATGGGTCACCATTAAATACAAGTGAATATTCCTCCAACCCATACGTACGGTAGGAACTATGTTTATAGGAAAACAGCACCTCGCTAACAATGAGGTGTTGTTTTTTTTATTTGCAGTAATATTCATTTCATGTCATATTATATTTAATCTGCTTAACGAAAAGGCACTGCATGGCCCGTAACACGGACCCGCTTACTGAAGATGTACACTCTCTGGAGGGAAATGCATGATAGAACTTAATGATTTGAAATTAAAAGTACTTAATTTGTTAAAAGAAGACGCGAGAAGAACCCCAGCACTCCTTGCTACTTTACTTGGGACTTCAGAAGAAGAAATCAAGAAAGCGGTATCGGAACTGGAGAAAGACAATGTAATCGTAAAGTATGCGACCGTTGTGAACTGGGAAAAAGTCGATGATGAGAAAGTAACCGCCTTGATTGAAGTTCAAATTAGTCCTGAACGCGGTCGTGGTTTTGAAGGAATTGCAGAGCGCATTTATTTGTATCCACAAGTAAAATCAGTGTACCTCATGTCAGGAGCGTATGACCTCCTAGTTGAGATTGAAGGACGCAATTTACGTGAAGTCGCTAATTTTGTATCGGAAAGACTTTCTACGATTGATTCTGTATTGTCGACCAAGACAAACTTTATTCTTAAAAAATATAAACAAGACGGCATCATTTTTGAGCCACATCAAGAAGATAAACGGCTCCCTATTTCGCCATAAAAGGAAGTATGAGAGATGATAGTTAACCAAGATAAAAAAGATAATAAACCCGCTTCAAAATCAATGAGCTCGTATCTAAATCCAGGGGCTCAGCAAATACCGCCGTCAGGGATTCGTAAGTTTTTTGACCTCGTTGGTCCTAACAAAGGGATTATTTCTCTTGGCGTAGGAGAGCCTGATTTTATTACACCATGGCATATGCGTGAAGCTTCTGTATACTCGCTTGAACGCGGATTTACGAGTTATACGTCAAACGCCGGAATGATTGAACTTCGAGAAGCGATCAGTGATTACCTTGAGCGAGGATTTCATACTCCATACGATCCTGAAGATGAAATTCTCGTTACGGTAGGTGGAAGTGAAGCGATTGACCTGGCATTACGTGCACTGATCGTGGCGGGTGATGAAATTTTGGTTCCTGAGCCTTGTTATGTAGCTTATTCGCCTATTATTGCGCTTGGCGGCGGCGTTCCCGTAGGTGTAGAAACGGTAGCAGAAACCAATTTTAAGCTGACTCCGGAAGCACTTGAAGCAAAAATTACGCCAAAATCCAAAGTGTTAATTCTCTGTTATCCAAGCAATCCGACAGGGGCTACCATGACTTATGAAGATTGGCTGCCCATTGCTGAGATCGTAGAGAAGCATGATCTTATCGTCATTTCAGATGAAATCTATGCAGAGCTTACCTATAATCAAAAGCATGTAAGTTTTCCATCGATCCCTGGGATGAGAGACAGAACCATCCTGGTAAGCGGGTTCTCTAAAGCTTTTGCAATGACAGGTTGGAGAATTGGTTACATGTGCGGAAATTCGGATCTGATTTCAGCCATGCTTAAAATTCACCAATATACAGTAATGTGTGCTCCGTCCATGGGGCAAGTTGCTGCTTTGGAAGCTTTGCGTAATGGGATTGAGGAAAAGGATCGAATGGTCGAGTCCTACAATCAGCGGCGCCGATTAATTGTTCAAGGATTTCGGGACATTGGACTTGATTGTCATGAACCTCAAGGTGCATTCTATGCATTTCCAAGTATACGCAAAACAGGTCTTACTTCAGAGGAGTTTGCCCACAGGTTATTAACGGAAGGTAAAGTTGCAACGGTTCCAGGCGGCGTTTTTGGTTCGGGTGGAGAAGGTTATTTACGGTGTTCCTATGCAACTTCTCTAGCTCAATTAAACGAAGCTTTAGAAAGAATCGGAAATTTTGTTTATAAACTCGAACAAGTGGGTAAATAAAAATAGTATCTGATTTTTTCCTTTGCAGCTGGTATAAATAAAGCCAAAATGTAAACAATTCAACAATTTCCGTAAATTGTAACAATTGGTACTTGGGTTTATTCGTTTTTATGCTATAATCTGTAAGGATATAGATTTCTAGGGAGGGATTTACCTTGTTTTGTGCCGATTATGATTTGCCGACATACCGAGGTCAATATGCTGTGGATACCGATAGCAGCACCTCTTGGCTTATAAACTCGGAGAAAGCATCATCACGCAATCTTTCCTTGGAAGATGAAATCCATATCCTGCGCAGCAAGATGGAAAGAATCTTTTTAGAAGAGAAGTCTTTTACTTCAGACATAGTGATCGAGATCAGCAGTTTGCTTGATTTAAAGATCAATGAATATATGAAGACCTATCCTAAGAAAGCATAAAAGCGTGAGCTCATTTTACAGGAGAAGACCCTTTTGAGGGTCTTCTTTTTTTGTGAAGCAGTATTGTGATATGATGTGAAATAAGGGAAAAAGGAGGAATCATTAAAGTGGCTAACAGAAGCAGATGGGCTCTAGTTGCATTATTATTCATGGTATTACTTACGGCATGCGGCAAAGAGGAAGATACGGCGTTCCGGATTTTTATGACAGATGATCAAGGCAGTATTGCCAGTATTGAAGAAGAACTTCAATCTAAGTTACAAGAAAAGTATGGGGACAGAATAAAGATAGAAGTCATATCGAGTCCGATCTATAATCAACAAAAACTTCTGCTTGAATACGTTGGAAAAGCGAATGATCTGATGATTATGCCCGAAAATGACATGAAAGCATATGGTAGTCAAGGATCACATATTGAACTTGAAGATACATTTAACCCGGAAACTTATAGTCGTGGTTTTTTTAAGGGCGGTACATATGAGATTGATGAAAATGGAGATATGTCTAAAGATATGGTGATGGGTGATCATTTGTTTGGAATTCCACTAGATGAAATGAAGATATTCCAAGAGTTGAACTATCCAGCAAAAAATTTGTTCGCAACCATCCCGGTTTCTACATCTGATATCGCATTAGCAAAAGAAGTTCTTAAGTTTATGACGGAATTAAATTAATTTATAATGAACGGACAAAGTGATATACCAGTAGGAGGGGGGCCGAGGGATGCTCATTATGGTAACAGGGGGAGTAAGCAGCGGTAAAACTCAGTTTGCACTATCCTATGCCTCAACACTTGCACGGGAAGGCATTTATATAACAGATGAATATGCAAAACCTTTGCCTGAAAAAATGAGAGCCCCGTCCAAACTGCGCAGAGTACATATCTCTTCACACCAGACACTTCCAGATACACTTGATCATATCAACAGGGAATCTAACTTGTTCCGTGCGGATCGTCGAATTGTTATTATTGATAGTTTGACCAGCTGGATGATGAGTGAATGGAGAAACTGTTGGAATAGTGCGGATCAAGCTCGTATTATAGCAAGGTTGGAGAAATTAAAGGAAGTTATTTTATCTTATCAGGGATTACTGCTGATTATTACTAACGAAATGCAGGGGAGTTTTCATCCTTCTGAGGAGGAAAAACAATTCATTTCTTCAATGGCTGAGATGAATCGTATAATTGCAGTCAGAAGCGACCAAGTGTTTCAGCTCACTTCGGGCATTGCAAGCGAGATCAGCAGGAACAAAATCAGATATTAAGTGGAGGATATAATGAAGATCTATACTAAATCAGGTGATAAAGGACAGACTTCGGTAATTGGAGCAAGAGTATCAAAAGACGATGACCGGGTCGAGGCTTATGGCACGATTGATGAACTGAATAGTTTTGTCGGTCAGGCCATCAGTATCATAACGAACGAAGAAAAATATGAGGACTTGAAAGAAGAACTGGAGACCATTCAGCAGGAATTATTTGATTGCGGATCAGATCTTGCTTTTGTCAAACTAGAAGAAGGAAATTATAAAGTGTCTGGTGATATGGCAGAACGTTTAGAACAGTGGATCGATCTTCATCAAGCGGAAAATCCACAAATCGAACGTTTTATTATTCCGGGAGGGTGTGCTTTATCTTCTGCACTTCATGTGTGCCGTACCGTAAGCCGGAGAGCAGAACGCCGAGTCGTAACGCTTGGGTCTCACACTGAAATTAATCCTAGCGTCAGACTATATATGAATCGTCTGTCTGATTACTTTTTTGTAATCGCCCGTACGGCAAATGTTCGTGCTGAAGTTCCCGATGTTGAATATCTTCGCAGCAAAAAGGTGTTTCGAAGCAAATGATGTCTTACTATGATCCTATTGTGTATGTTGTTCTTCCAGAAGATGAAGGGATGCTTCTAAAAACGGTTTTGCAAAACAGATTAGGAGTTTCCCGCAAATTAATGTCCAAAGTGAAACTGACCGAATATGGAATTCAATTAAATGGTCAGCGTGTCTATATCAGCGAGAAAGTAAAGGGCGGAGATCGAATTGAACTTCGAATGGAGAAAGAGACTTCGGAAGATATTTTACCGGAACCGATTCCTTTTGATATCCTATATGAGGATGCGCATCTGCTCGTTGTGAATAAACCTGCTGGACTTATTGTACATCCAACAAGTGGTCACTATACGGGCACTCTTGCCAATGGAGTGGTACATTACTGGCAGGAAAAAGGTGAACAGGTGCGTTTTAGACCTGTCCACAGGCTGGATCAAGACACCTCAGGAGTGCTGTGTATTGCAAAGAACCCATACGTGCATCAACATATCTCCGAGCAAATGATACAAGGAACGGTAGATAAGTATTATACAGCGATTGTGCATGGTTATCCTGAACCTGCAGAAGGAATTATTGACGGACCTATTGACCGAGACCCACTAGAGCCGCATCGCCGGATCGTTACACCGGATGGTTATCCAGCTCGCACATTGTATCATATCGTGGAACGTTATCCACATGGAAGCATGGTGCAAATAAAGCTTGAGAGTGGACGAACCCACCAAATCAGGGTGCATATGAGTTCAATTGGTTGTCCGCTTATAGGAGATACCTTTTATAGTGCTGATCAGCTGACACATGTTGAATTTAACCGTGAACAGGCACGGCTAACGGATACATGGATAAATAGACAGGCTTTACATGCCAGCAAGCTCTCTTTAACACACCCGCTTTCGGGGGAAAGAGTGACATTTACTGCGGATTTACCAGCAGATATGGCACAGTTAAAAGCACAACTTGAACAATCGCAAGATTAACAAAGATCATAACAATAGAGCTATCGATGTAGGAGGACCGTAGTATATGAGTAAACTCACCGTATATCAATATGCGAAATGCGGCACTTGCCGTAAAGCAGTAAAATGGCTGGAGGCAGCTGGACATGATCTAACGCAAATTCCAATTTTTGAAGAGCCGCCTACAGTAGAGGAATTAGCATCCCTTGTTGAAAACAGCGGACTAGAGCTGAAAAAGTTTTTCAATACAAGTGGAGAAGTCTATAAGGAAATGAATCTTAAGGACCAGCTAAAAGGAATGAGCAGAGAAGAACAGTTACAACTGTTGGCCTCTAACGGCAGACTGATTAAACGTCCGATTGTGACGGACGGAAGCAAGGTAACCGTTGGTTTCAAAGAAGAACAATTTCAAGAAACTTGGGGTTGACCTGATCACCCCTTTTTAGAAGCGTGACTTTGGTATGCTTTCCAGTGTTTTATCCCCAAACCTAGTGCAGCCTGTGCTATAATACAGGTATTATAAATATAGGTATGGAATAGAACAGGAGCGTTATCATAAGTGAGTAATGAAACAAAAGAACAACAATCGGTATTGATCGTCGACGGTATGGCCGTCTTATTTCGTGCGTATTTTGCTACAGCTGCTGGCGGGTATATTCGTCGTACAAAAGACGGGCTGGCCACAAATGCAGTTTATGGCTTTATTCGGTATTTTTGGGATGCAGTTCAGACATTTAACCCGACACATGTGGTATGCTGCTGGGATTTAGGTGGAGGAACTTTCCGAGGCGAGCATTATGCGGCATATAAGGGGAATCGTCCGGAAGCGCCGGAAGATTTAATTCCTCAGTTTACCATGATTCAAGAAGTAATGGAGAGTCTCGGTATTCCAAACATTAGTGCTCCAGGTTATGAAGCTGACGATTGTATTGGAACGTTAAGTCGTCTATATAGCGAAGATCTTGGTATGAATGTGATGATTCTGTCTGGAGATCACGATCTTCTTCAGCTTGTAAATGATCGTACCAGTGTGATTATAATGAAAAAAGGGCATGGTAATTATAAAGTATATACTCCTGATTCCCTATATGAGGAGAAGGGGCTGCGTCCTCGTCAAATCATTGATATGAAGGGGCTTATGGGGGATGCAAGTGATAATTACCCGGGCGTTCGAGGAATTGGCGAAAAAACAGCGATGAAGCTAGTTCAAGAGTATGAATCGATTGAAGGGATTCTTGAACATCTGGATGAACTTAGTCCTTCTATTCGCAAGAAGATTGAGAATGACTTGGAGATGTTACATCTATCTCGCAAATTGGCTGAGATCCATTTGGAAGTTCCCGTTGCTTGTTCTCTGGAAAGTTGTGTTCTAAGTTTAGACCATCATCAGGTTATTGCGAAATTTGAAGAGCTTGAAATGAAAAGCTTGTGTTCACTGATCGGGGTTGCGATTAGTTAAAGATAGAATGAGATACGGAAGATTCTTTTCCGTATCTTTTTTTGTGTATTTAGGCATTGACCTAAAACCGATTTCGGGGGATGATTAGATAAAGCCGGATCCTATCCTTATAAAGCGATAATTAACTTCTTGGTATCTAGAAAAAATGGAGGCGTTACCATTGAATGATATAGAGTCAGTTTTATATCGGATCGTATCTCTGAACGTGGGAACCAAGAAACGGATGAAAAGCGGCAGGCAAGAGTTTTATTCAGCCATCGATAAACATCCTGTTTCAGATCGTATATATTTATCAAAACAGGGTTTGCCCGTGATGAACAGGCTGATCTGATACACCATGGAGGCGTGGATAAGGCCGTATGTGTATTTGACTATCTTGCCTATCCTTCGTATGAAGCTTTTTTGGGACAAAACTTACAGCCAGGTGCATTTGGTGAGAATATTACGGTATCCGGCTGCAGTGAGCAGGACACATATATCGGTGATATATGGAAGCTTGGAGAAGCAACAGTACAAGTGAGTCAGCCGCGCGAACCTTGTTTTAAACTAGGTGTGAAACACAACAATAAGGAGCTTCCTTTGAAGTTTCAAACCACTGGAATTACAGGGTACTATTTTCGAGTGCTGGAAGAAGGATATGTCTCTGCTGAAAGTGAACTTGTTCTCTATTCACGTGCAGTAAGCAGTGTAAGTGTAATGGAGGCAAACTACATTATGCATCAGAATAAAGATGATGTTCATGCAGTACATAAGCTTCTTTCTGTGGATTCTCTATCAGCGAGCTGGAAATCCACACTGACAAAAAGATGGGAAAAGCAACAACTCAACTAGAATCATACGAAAGGGTGTTAATGTGCGAGTATTAGGTGCTATTGAAGCTGGTGGAACAAAATTTGTATGCGGGATCGGTAATGAAGAGGGTGAAATTTTTGAAAGGGTTAGTTTTCCGACCACAACGCCTGAAGAAACGATGGCCCAAGTGATTGCTTATTTTGAAGACAAGAAATTCGATGCACTTGGTGTAGGTTCCTTTGGACCAATCGATCCCATTAAGAATAGTCCTACCTATGGACATATTACGACAACACCTAAACCGTTTTGGGGCGGTTATGATATGATTGGCAAGCTAAAAGAACACTTTGATGTACCTATGAATTTCGATACAGATGTAAATGGAGCTGCGCTTGGTGAGTATACTTGGGGCGCTGCAAAGGGATTAGACAGCTGTATTTACATCACTGTCGGTACGGGAATCGGCGCAGGAGCCGTTGTTGGAGGACAACTGGTTCATGGTCTATCACATCCCGAAATGGGACATATCAGTGTAAGACGCCATCCGAATGATACCTTTGAAGGCTTCTGTCCATTTCATGCTGATTGTCTTGAAGGGATGGCAGCCGGGCCTGCGATCCTTAAACGCTGGGGAAAAGCTGGCGCGGAACTGGCGGCCGATCATCCGGCTTGGGAGATGGAAGCTTATTATTTGGCTCAGGCTTTGGTCAATTATGTACTTATACTTTCACCGCAAAAAATTATTATGGGCGGCGGTGTAATGAAACAGGAGCAATTGTTCCCTGAGATTAGACGCCAATTGAAGACACTCTTAGGGGGATATGTACAACATCCGAGTATTACCGAACACATCGATCAGTATGTCGTGTATCCGGAACTCGGAGACAATGCGGGTATTTGCGGTTCACTCGCTCTTGCCAAGCTGGCATTAGAAGAACTATAAAAAGTAGTTTGAAATTATTTACATTTATGATATAGTATTCGGTAACAGAACAGCGCGGAGTTACATGAGGAAGCACCTCTCTCACATGGATATGTGAGAGAGGTGCTTTTTTGCGTGTTACTTTTGTACTGTCTGATTTTGAGAGAAGGCTGGGAAGAGGATGAATATTGTATTTATGAATCAATTATCTGTAACTTCAGAGCAGAGCGAAGCAAAGTATGCACGGTTATGGATAGGGGAAGAAGAAGACTTGTGGCAGCTTGGCTGGAGCAGTATGAATACGGGGGAAGAACAGGTCGATATTTGGTATGAGGGCGGTTCTTGGAATGAGCTATTGCATATCTATCGTTTTCAGCTGGCAATCAAGATGAGTGAAGGCTACAGGCCGCTTATTGACGGCATATTTCATGAAACCGAAGAAGTGAAACAGCGAAATCAGCATACGCAGAAACTACAATGTTATAGCGAACTATATAGTCGTGAA